>NZ_QEPQ01000002.1 GCF_003252795.1 Haemophilus parainfluenzae | reverse complement strand
CTTTATGTTACCGTTCGACTTGCATGTGTTAAGCCTGCCGCCAGCGTTCAATCTGAGCCATGATCAAACTCTTCAATTCAAGTTCAATCGCTCAATACTGCTGACATAAAATGTCACTACTTAAAAAAGTATTATGAATTTCTAGTTAGCACCTATTAAGACTTCAAAATTAAAAAATATTTTTAAAACAAGTCAATCAACAAGTGCCCACACAGATTGTCTGATATATTGTTAAAGAGCAAAAAACAACGACGCACCGGTTTTTCTTAAGAGTCACAACAGCGCGTCGTTGTGTGGGGCGTATTATAGGACTTTCAGAATTCTTTGCAAGTGCTTTTTTACAAAAAAATTCAATTTTTTTCTTGTCTGATGATTTAATCATCAAAGTGAATTGTCTTTGTTCAATATTCAAGGTAAATTACCACCAAAGAGTAAGCATTTTAATGAGGTAGTTATGAATTTTGAGCAAATGATTGGTTTCGGTGTAGCAGGCAATTTTGCGGGACATTTAGAACAAGCCGGTGAAGCAGCTGATTTCACTCAAGTTAAAACAGAAAATGCCATTCAACCGAAAGCGATTTTCCCGTTTTATGTGCCAAGCGAAAAAGCGGGCTTTCTTTCTACCTATCCTTTAAGTCACAATCAAATTAATTTTCCACAAGACGCAGATAATCTGCAAATTGAACCTGAAATTGCACTTATTTGTGAGCTTATCTATGAAGGAAATCAAGTTGAGAAAATTATTCCGCGTTATTTTGCAGCTTATAATGACTGCTCTATTCGTCGTCCTAATGCGAAAAAAATCTGTGAAAAGAAAAACTGGGGCGCGGCAAGTAAAGGTATTTCTTCCAAACTAATTCCACTTTCCTCCTTTGTTAAAGGAAGTGAAATTGATCAATATCGTATCGCTTGCTTCCATAAACGCAATGATGAACTCAATACTTACGGCATTGACAGCCCAGCGATTGGTTATAGCTATTTCCACCAACAATTATTAGATTGGATCGTGGATAGAATGAACAATCAACCCGATGAAGGACCGATGAATCATATTGCCTCTTTATTAGCGCAAGCAAACTATCCGAAACAAGCTATTATTAGTATCGGCGCCACTCGTTATACCGAGTTCGGTGAAACGCATTTCTTGCAACCTAATGATCTCAGTATTGTTGTCGTGTATAACGGTGAAAAATATTCTGCAGAGGAAATTGAGAAAATGGCAAGAGATGAAAAATTTGCAGACGACATTTCATCGCTTATTCAGAAAGTGGTTTAGTACACATATAAAAGTGCGGTTAATTTTGACCGCACTTATTGTTACTTTTTGTTACTTCCTTCTTAAAGAAACTTCTCCGGCATTAAAATACCGCTCGCCTTCATCAGTTATGACTTTTAAATAACCACGTTTATCAATTCCCTGCTCTATACCTGAAATCGCACCTTGTTCAGTAAAGACATTCACTTCATCACCAAAAAATTCATTATGGTTTATCCATTGTTGCATGAATTCCTCATCAATGCCCTTTTCTTCAAATTTAGCTAATCGAGAATAAATGCGCTGAATTACTTTAATAAGGATCGTCTCACGATCTATATTTGGATCCTGTTCGGTTAGCTGCGCATACGGCTGACTAATTTCGGTTGATTGGGTTAACTTCACATTAATTCCAATACCAATCACTAAGTTTAATAAACCATTCTTATTATTAATAATTTCTACTAATATGCCACCTAGTTTTCGCCCTGAAAGCAAAATATCATTTGGCCATTTCACTTTCACATTTAACGCTTCTGCAATAGCCAAACCAATCACTAAACTTAATCCATCCAATGCTTTTTTAGGATCTATCGTCCAATAAAAACTGAAAATTAACTGCCCTGCAAACGGTGAAAGCCATTGGCGACCACGACGTCCCCGTCCTGCCGTTTGATATTCTGCCAAGCTCAAATCACCTTTTTTTAATTGATTAATTTGATTCGTTATAAATTCATTTGTTGAAGAAATAGTTCGATGATAATGCACGGAATAAGGGAAAAGTGCGGTCGAAATTGCTTGCGGATTTAACAAGGGCATTTCTGGCACAAGCAGATAAACCTCATTTTCTTCTCGAATATTCAATCCTGCTTCTCGCAATAATGCCATTTCTTGCGCCAATTCATTTGACGTAATATTTAAAAACGACATCAAATCTGACCGCACTTTAGGTTGGCAATCCGATAAACACTCCAATAACGATGGCATATTCATTCCTTCTCATAAAAACCTTGCCAAATCTTACCATAAAAGCGAAAAAATTCATTTTCAACCACATGAAAAATCTGTATAATCCCGGCGCAATATTTTTTGACACAACTTTTAACAGCGAGATATTGCCATGCTTAGAATCAAACAAGAAGCTCTGACTTTTGACGACGTTCTACTCGTCCCCGCTCATTCAACTGTTCTTCCGAACACTGCCAACCTATCAACTCATCTAACCAAAGAAATTCGCTTAAATATTCCTATGCTTTCTGCTGCAATGGATACTGTCACAGAAACCAAATTAGCAATCTCTTTAGCACAAGAAGGTGGCATCGGCTTTATTCATAAAAACATGACGATCGAACGCCAAGCGGATCGTGTTCGTAAAGTGAAAAAATTTGAAAGTGGTATTGTATCTGAACCTGTGACTGTTTCACCCGATTTAACCCTTGCAGCACTTGCCGAAATGGTGAAGAAAAACGGTTTCGCAGGCTACCCTGTTGTCGATGATGAAAATAACTTAATCGGTATCATCACCGGCCGCGACACACGTTTCGTAAAAGATTTAAGCAAAACTGTTTCACAATTAATGACGAAAAAAGAAGACTTAGTCACCGTAAAAGAAGGTGCAAGCCGTGAAACAATTTTAGAATTAATGCATCAAAACCGCGTAGAGAAAGTACTTGTTGTAGATGATGCTTTCAAATTAAAAGGCATGATCACCGTTAAAGACTTCCAAAAAGCGGAACAAAAACCAAATGCATGCAAAGATGAATTCGGTCGTTTACGCGTAGGTGCAGCAGTAGGTGCAGGCCCTGGTAACGAAGAACGTATCGACGCATTAGTAAAAGCGGGCGTAGATGTATTGTTAATCGACTCTTCTCACGGTCATTCAGAAGGCGTATTACAACGTGTTCGTGAAACTCGTGCAAAATATCCAAATTTACCTATCGTTGCGGGTAACGTAGCAACGGCTGAAGGTGCTATCGCACTTGCAGACGCAGGCGCAAGCGCAGTGAAAGTAGGTATCGGACCAGGTTCTATTTGTACTACTCGTATCGTGACCGGTGTAGGTGTTCCACAAATCACCGCTATCGCAGATGCAGCGGCGGCATTAAAAGATCGTGGTATTCCAGTTATCGCTGACGGTGGTATTCGTTTCTCTGGTGATATTGCAAAAGCTATCGCTGCAGGCGCAAGCTGTGTAATGGTTGGTTCTATGTTTGCTGGTACTGAAGAAGCACCGGGTGAAATCGAACTTTACCAAGGTCGTGCATTTAAATCTTACCGTGGTATGGGCTCATTAGGTGCCATGGCGAAAGGCTCATCAGACCGTTACTTCCAATCTGATAACGCTGCAGACAAACTCGTACCAGAAGGTATTGAAGGCCGTATTCCATACAAAGGTTACTTAAAAGAAATCATCCACCAACAAATGGGTGGCTTACGTTCTTGCATGGGCTTAACTGGCTGCGCAACCATCGAAGAATTACGTACAAAAGCAGAATTCGTTCGCATCAGTGGTGCAGGTATTAAAGAAAGCCATGTTCACGATGTAACTATCACAAAAGAAGCGCCAAACTATCGTATGGGCTAATCCGTAAGGTGGGCTTTAGCTCACCTTTTGTTGTTTTAAAGTGCGGTCAGTTTCTATATTTTTATCAAATAAATAAGAAAATTGTATGAATAAATCATTAAAGATATTATTTATATTTTTAGCTCAAATCTCTGCTTTTGCTTGTACTCCGATGGAGCGTTTTTCTACTGAACAGAATTATTCAAATCCTAAAGGAGAAAATGTAGCTAAATTAAAGTTAATCACCAATATAAAAACTGTTTATGCAATTCCTAATGGAACCTGTATTAAAGTATCTGAAAAAGTAGTAAATCTAAGAAATATCTATCCCAACCAGGTTAAAGAAACAAACGAGTTAAAGATTAAATCAATCCCTCTTGAATCTTTAAAAAAAGGATTTTTATTAGCTGATGATGGCTTTTCAGCAACGGAACATTTATTAAAAGCAGGAGAGCCCATTACAATTTTTGCTAAAATGAATGCCCATAGTATCGTAACTAACTTTATAGATACCATTAGACGTACAGATGGTAGTTTCTCGACATATGGAATTACATTTGTTCCACAAAAAGGTGAAACATACCAAATTATATTCTCAGAGCGTATAGATATTGATAGAATTTATTACAATGCTTATTTATTTGATATTTCAAATGAAATGATTAATAAACCTCAACATTCACAAAAAGCAAAAGCATGTGAATACTAATAAATATTATTTTAAACAGGGTAAAAAATGACAAATATCCACAACCATAAAATCCTGATCCTCGACTTCGGTTCACAATACACTCAATTGATCGCGCGTCGTGTGCGTGAAATTGGTGTTTACTGCGAACTTTGGGCGTGGGATGTAACTGAAGAACAAATCCGTGAATTTAATCCAGACGGTATCATTCTTTCTGGTGGTCCAGAAAGTACCACTGAAGAAAACAGCCCACGTGCACCTGAATATGTATTTAATGCCGGCGTGCCTGTATTGGGTATTTGTTACGGTATGCAAACCATGGCGATGCAACTTGGCGGTTTAACTGAAACCTCTGATCATCGTGAATTCGGCTATGCCTCTGTTTTAATGGATAATCCAACCGCACTTTTCGCTCATTTAAATGATGGTGACAGCAAATTAGATGTATGGATGAGCCATGGTGACAAAGTAACTCGCTTACCTGAAAACTTCCAAGTTACTGGTACGACTCCAACCTGCCCAATTGCCGCGATGTCTGATGAAAGCCGTCGTTTCTACGGCGTACAATTCCACCCTGAAGTAACCCATACTAAAAAAGGTTTGGAATTATTAATGAATTTCGTGGTGAACATTTGTGGCTGTGAAACCAAATGGACTGCCGAAAACATTATCGAAGATGCCGTTGCTCGCATTAAAGCACAAGTGGGCGATGATGAAGTGATTTTAGGTTTATCTGGTGGTGTTGACTCTTCTGTGGTTGCATTACTTTTACACCGTGCTATCGGTAAAAACTTACACTGCGTATTCGTGGATAACGGCTTACTCCGCTTACACGAAGGCGATCAAGTCATGGAGATGTTCGGTGATAAATTCGGTTTAAATATTACCCGTG
This sequence comes from Haemophilus parainfluenzae, assembly GCF_003252795.1. GTDB lineage: Bacteria > Pseudomonadota > Gammaproteobacteria > Enterobacterales > Pasteurellaceae > Haemophilus_D > Haemophilus_D parainfluenzae_K. The sequence goes on along the minus strand of NZ_QEPQ01000002.1, from coordinate 460,709 downwards.
TTGATGCTGAAAGCCGTTTCTTAGGTGAACTTGCAGGCGTATCAGATCCTGAAGCAAAACGTAAAATTATCGGTAAAGTGTTCGTGGATGTATTCGATGATGAATCGAAAAAACTCACCAACGTGAAATGGTTGGCACAAGGTACGATCTACCCTGATGTGATTGAATCGGCAGCAAGCAAAACCGGTAAAGCGCATGTGATTAAATCACACCACAACGTAGGTGGCTTACCGGATTATATGAAACTCGGCTTAGTTGAACCGTTACGTGAATTGTTTAAAGACGAAGTACGTAAAATCGGTTTAGCATTAGGCTTACCGGCTGAAATGATCAACCGCCACCCATTCCCTGGTCCAGGCTTAGGTGTGCGTGTATTAGGCGAAGTGAAAAAAGAATACTGCGATTTATTGCGCCGTGCGGATGCAATCTTTATCGAAGAATTACGTAATAGTGGTTGGTATAAAAAAACTAGCCAAGCCTTCAGTGTATTCTTACCAGTAAAATCTGTAGGTGTGATGGGAGATGGCCGTAAATACGATTGGGTGATCTCGCTACGTGCAGTAGAAACCATCGATTTTATGACCGCACATTGGGCTCATTTACCTTATGATTTATTAGGCAAAGTGTCTAACCGCATCATCAACGAAGTGAATGGTATTTCCCGCGTCGTATATGACATTAGCGGAAAACCCCCAGCAACTATCGAATGGGAATAAAAAATCACTTTTTCAAATACTTTCTAATTATTTCAATAACTCAAATAAAGCCTTGTATATCAAGGCTTTATTTATTTCATCTCATTTCTAGTCTTCTCTATCCATTTCTTAATTATGACGGTATTTTTGACAAACAATTGAAAAAAATTCAAGATTTTTAATTTATTTTCATAACTCAAAATTATTTAGCGTTACCTCAAGATTTGTTTTTAGAAATGGAGTAATTAACTTTTAAAGCACTCCAAAAAAAATGAAACGAAAATGATTATCACATACAATATGCAATACTTTTAGATTTTTTATATGGAAAGTTTGTGTTTCAGCTTAATCAAGTTTCTTTTTCTATTCTCCAACGCACTTTGCTCCAACCAACTTCACTTAATTTTGAAGCGGGCTATGTCTATGGCTTAATTGGGCATAATGGCTCAGGCAAATCCACATTAATTAAATTAATGGCTCGCCAGCACCCTATTTCAAGTGGTGAAATTTTGTTGGATGGAAAAAAACTTAATCACTGGAACAGCCGTGAATTTGCCAAACGTGTGGCTTATTTGCCGCAACATTTACCACAAACCACCAATATGACAGCAAAAGAACTTATTGCAATGGGGCGTTATGCGTGGAATGGTTTATTCGGGCGGCAAACAAGTGTTGATAAACAAGCCATTCAGCGTGCTCTTGAACTCACCCATACAGAAAAATTTGCCAATCAGATTGTGGATACACTTTCAGGTGGCGAACGTTCACGTATTTGGTTGGCGATGCTTTTAGCACAACAAAGCCAATACTTATTACTAGACGAGCCTCTTGCGGCATTAGATATAGCCCACCAAGTAGAAGTAATGCAGCTTGTCTACCAATTAAGTCGCGAGTTAAATTTAGGCGTGATTATCGTTATTCACGATATTAACTTAGCATCTCGTTTTTGCGATCATTTAGTTGCTCTACATAGTGGGAAACTGCTGGTCCAAGGCAATGCCCATGAAATTGTCAATACGTCATCACTTCAAGCTATTTACGGCATTGAATTAAATGTGCTCGACCATCCTGAAGCTCATCGTCCTGTAAGCTTTTATTAATTGGAACATAATATGAAAAAAATCTTATTCATATTGACCGCACTTTTTAGCATTTATGTCCAAGCTGATGAAGGACAACAAAATATAGCCACTGTGGATTGGACAGTTACTGAGACCTTATTGGCACTCGGTGAAAATCCAATCGCTGTCGGTGATATACACAGTTATCGAACTTGGGTAATGGAACCGAAACTTCCCGAAGATACCATTGATTTAGGCATTCGATTACAACCGAATTTTGAAGTCATTTCAATGTTATCCCATGACGTAAAATCCCAGCCATTACGTTTTATTCATAGCCAATTCTATGCAGGATTAAATGAAAAACTGTCGCCTTATGGAAGAGTATATAACGTGAATTTTTATCAAGCAGGTGATCTTTGGCAAAACATCTTAGCCGCCACACAAGAAATTGCCCAAATTATCAATAGACCACAAGCTGCTAAAAAATTAATTACTCGTTACACCTCTAACATTGAAAAATTAAGAGAAAGACTTCTCCAACATCAATCGCAGTTCGCGGAACGTCCACTTGCTATCGTGCAATTTATTGATACGCGTCATTTACGGATTTATGGTGAAAATAGCCTTTTCGGCGCAGTCGCCAAACAACTCGGTTTTCAGAATGCGTATTTGCCTGAGGTTAATATTTGGGGCTTTCAAAATATTGAGATTACCGAGCTTGCTCACCTGCCACAAAATACGCGATTTATTGTCGTAAAACCTTATCCGAATAATATCGCCCAAGCCCTAACACATAACACCTTATGGCAACATTTACCCTTAGCCAAGGATGCTCTTGTATTACCTGCTGTTTGGTCTTTTGGTGGTATTCCTTCTGCCGAACGTTTCGCACAGATTCTAACAGAAAGCTTAATTCATGGAGGTGAGGCATGGTAAATCGCACTAGAATTTTCTTTGCATTATTGGTCACACTTTTTGTTGGATTGACCTTTTCCTTGCTCCATGCTCAAGTACCTGAAAATACATCAATCTGGTTAGTATTTCAACATACTGATAACTTGGATCTATTACTTGTGCAATCTTACAGTCTGCCACGCATTGCAATGGCGTTACTAGCAGGTGGAGCCTTAGCCTTTGCCAGTTTATTATTACAACAAGTAATGAGCAATCCACTAGCCTCTGACAATACGCTTGGTATCAGCAGTGGCTCGCAAATGACATTATTCTTAGCGACAATTTTTGCTCCCAAATTGCTCGAAATGGGTGCAAGTTTTATTGCCTTATTGGGGGCAGGATTGAGTTTGCTATTAGTAATGACCCTTGCCATACGAAAAACCATGTCACCACTTTTATTGATTTTAGCAGGCCTTGTTGTCAATCTGTATTTTGGTTCATTTACGGGTATGATGATGTTGTTCTATCCTGAAGAATCTCGTGGTTTAGCCTTGTGGGGAGCTGGCTCACTGGTACAAGAAAGCTGGCGAGATAGCCAACTATTAAGTCTACAAAGTGCGGTCTGTTTTGCCATTGTTTTTGCCCTTATTCGCCCATTTAGTATTTTGACGTTAAATGACAATAACGCCAAAAGTCTCGGTGTGCCTGTAGGCAAACTTCGCTTTATTGGCGTGGTAACTAGTGCTTATTTAATTTCATCCGTAGTCAGCAAAGTAGGAATGTTGGGATTTGTGGGATTAGCGGCAGCAACGATTATCCGACAAATGGGGATTCGCACATTAAAATGGCAACTTATCGGCTCTTTTGCAATGGGAGCATTATTACTTGCTATCACGGATTTGATTTTACAATTTATCAATCTTTACTATCAAATCAGTCTGCCAACAGGTGCGGTGACGGCCCTACTCGGCACACCGTTGCTACTGTGGTTAATGTTTAAAGCCTTGCCAAACACAGGACGATTAACCGAAAATTCACTGCAAAAATCTCGCCAATATCGACCGCTCTTTACAATCTTTATTATCGTTTTATTAGTGATAAGTGTGATGCTAGCCTTATTTGTGGGGAAAATGCAGTTTTATCCTTACATTAAAATTACCACCTTCGATAATTCTTTTAATCTAGAATTACTTGAATTGCGTTATCCACGTATATTTATTGCAATTTGCGCAGGCATTTTACTTTCAGTTGCAGGGGTGCTGTTGCAACGCTTAACCTTAAACCCAATGGCAAGTCCCGAATTATTAGGAGTCTCATCTGGAGCTGGCATGGGTATTTTAGTGTTGCTCTTTGTTTTTCCCACACAACAAACGATACTATTTTGGATCTCTGGTATTGTCGGAGCATTTATCGCACTAGCCATTTTGGCAGCGATCAATCAACGTAACGGAATGCTCCCCGAGAAAATTCTTCTTACAGGAATTAGTCTTTCTGCCTTATTTGATACGGCGCAACGCCTTGCTATTGCAAGTGGTGACCCGCGTGCAAATCAATTAATTTCATGGACATCAGGCTCTACACAAAATACCGATCCAAAGCTTGCTGTGCCATTTTTCATACTAAGCCTTGGACTTTTACTTATCAGTTTAATTTTTAGTCGTTGGCTAGAACTCTTAAGCCTACAAGCCCCCATAGCAAAAGCTTTAGGGCTAAATTTAAAACTCACCCGCTGGATACTGATTTTATTCAGTGCAGCACTAACAGCCATCGCCACATTAATGATCGGACCGTTGAGCTTTATCGGTCTTTTAGTACCACATTTAACGAATTTTTTAGGCGTTCACAAAGCTAGAAATCAGTTACTTATTTCTGCACTTCTCGGGACAACTATTATGGTTTTAGCGGATTGGGTTGGACGACAAGTTTTATTCCCTTATGAAATTCCTGCTGGCCTTATCGCCACTTTGTTAGGAGGAAGCTATTTTTTAGTGATGATGCGAAAAATTTAATTATCCAAACTGGATTTGTGCGACATTCGCACATAATAACCGAGAAAATATCATTTTTATCAACACAAAAGGAACTTTACAATGAAAAAATCCTTTCTTTTAACTACTGTCGCAAGTAGCATTTTACTTGCAATGAACACCGCTTATGCGGAAGAAAATGTTGAGCAACTGGATACCATTGAAGTGAGTGCTGATGCCTCGCAAACTGGATTAAGCAAAGAATTCGCAGGTGGCCAAGTTGCAAGTGGTAGCCGTATTGGTATTCTAGGAAATAAATCGAACTTAGAAAGTTCATTTGCGACAACAAGCTACACTAACAAGTTCATTCAAGATAAACAAGCTACACTAACAAGTTCATTCAAGATAAACAAGCTCGTAGTGTGGCAGATGTACTAAAAAACGATCCAAATGTCCGTGTTGCTCGTGGTTTTGGTAATTTCCAAGAGTCCTATTTTATGCGAGGTTTCATTACCAATTCCGACGATATTCTATATAACGGTTTATATGGTTTATTGCCACGTCAATATATCGCCTCTGAAATGTTTGAACGTGTAGAAGTTCAACGTGGTTCTTCGGCCTTCTTAAACGGTATGGCACCAGGAGGTGGTTCAATTGGCGGAACCATTGCATTAATGCCAAAACGTGCACAAGCTGAAGACCTTAACCGCTTAAATTTAGGCTACTCCAGCAATGAAAGAGCAAATTTCTCTACAGATATTTCTCGCCGTCTGGGTGAAAATAGAGAATTCGGTGTGCGTTTAAATGCCGCTCATACGGAAGGAGAAAGTGCCATTGATAATGACAATGCTCGCAATACAGTCTTCCATTTAGGACTAGACTGGGAAGTTGAAAAAGTACGTTTATCTGCAGATTTAGGCTATCAGAAAAACTACTTAGGCAGCCCACGTCCAAGTGTTACACTATCTGATGTAACCATAGTTCCTTCGACTCCTAACCCTCGTAGCAATTGGGGACAAGGATGGACTTATTCTGAAGAAAGAGATATTTTCGGCACATTTCGTGCAGAATATGATTTTCATCCAAACTTAACGGCTTATGCCGCTTATGGCTATCGATATGGCAAAGAAGCGAATGTATTGGCTAATTTACGCGTGAGCAATATTAATGGTAATGGCACTGAATACCGTTTTGATAATACTCGACGCAACATTATTCACACGAGCGAAATAGGATTAAAAGGTCATTTTACAACAAATGAAGTGGAACATGACGTGGTCTTATCCGCCAATCGTTATCAAGAAAAACGTAAAAATGCCTATGTCATGGACTGGCAAAATACGTTTGCAACCAATCTTTATCACCCAACATTCATTTCTAGTATTGCTTATTCTGCGAATGCACTAAAAGGCAATGATCTTTCATCACCTGCACTACAACATCGAGCAACCTTAAATAGCGTTGCTATTGGCGATACGTTGTCGGTATTAGATAAAAAACTTCAAGTGACCTTAGGTGCTCGTTGGCAACAAATTGTTTCAAGAGATTTCGCATACAATACAGGAGTTGAAGGCGGTTACTATAACGATTCACGAATTAGTCCAAGTGTTGGAGTTGTTTACCGAATCCTACCCGAACTATCCATTTATGGAAACTATATCGAAAGCCTTGCTCAAGGAGATACCGCTCCAAGCACTGCAGTGAATCAAGGTGAAACACAAAAACCTTATATTTCTAAACAAAAAGAAATTGGCATTAAATATGAGTCACAAAGTGGATTTGGCACAAGCATCGCACTCTTTAGCACTGAGAAACCGCGTGGTTATTTAGATAGCAATAATTACTACACAACAAAAGGCAAAGATCGCCATAATGGGGCAGAAATAAATGTTTACGGGCAAATCACATCGAATATTCGTTTATTAGGCGGTGTAACATTCTTACAAGCCAAACAACGTAAAACAGGTTCTAACACAACAGAAGGCAAATACACGATTGGTGTACCAAAATTTCAAGGCAATCTAGGGCTAGAATATGATGTGAGAGCATTAGAAGGACTTACCTTAGAATCTCGTATTACCTACACAGGTTCAAGCTATGCAGATTCACAAAATACACTGAAAGTTAAAGGCTGGACGAAAGTAGATGTGGGAGCTCGTTATATCGCAATGATTGGTAACACTCCTATCACACTAAGAGCGCGAATTGATAATCTCACCAACAAAAAATATTGGGAATCTGTTGGCGGCTATCCTAATTATGGATATTTAGTTTCTGGAGCACCTCGCACATTTAGCTTAAACGCAAGCATTGACTTCTAAATTGATGTATTAGTAATAGTTCAAAGTGCGGTTCCATTTAACCGCACTTTTTTATTTTTTCCTTTTATTGCTTTCATCAAACATTTTCAATATTCTCTATTGGATTTAAAACGACTAAATACTTACATCTAAAACACAATGCTATGTGACGAATAATTACAAAAGTTATTTTGTTTTTTCTTTTATCTATCGTTTAATAAACAAAACTTTTCTCATCAAGATTCACTATGGATATCACTTTTTTACTCGGCACTAAAATTATTGAACTTACACTCATTGTACTTATTGGCTATGGGTTGGTTAAATCAAAATTATTAAAATCAGAAGATAGCAAGACGCTTTCCGTTATTGGGCTTTATGTCATCAGTCCTGCAGTGATGATTGAAGCCTTTCAAATTGATTACACGCCTGAAATCTTGCAAGGTTTACAACTTTCACTGCTTATGGCGGTGTTTCTTCAGGTTATTCTGATTATTATTGGCGGTCTGTTAAAGCGCCTATTAAACCTTGATCCTATTGAACATGCCACTTCCATTTATTCCAATTCTGGTAACTTAATTATTCCGATTGTGATGTCGTTATTTGGCAAAGAATGGGTCATTTACGCCAGCTGTTTTATTGTGGTGCAAACCTTTCTATTTTGGACGCATTGCCGTTTGATTATTGTAGGAAAAGGAAATTTATCCTTGAAGATGATTGCCAAAAACATCAATATTTGGTCAATTCTCGTCGGAGCATTTTTATTTGCTTTTCAAATAAAATTACCAAGTATTATCAATGGTACACTCTCTTCGATTGGCTTGTTTATTGGTCCGAATGCCATGCTTGTTGCGGGTATGCTGATTGCGGCAATTCCTTTACGGAGCATCGTATCATCCAAACGCATTTATTTAGTCACACTTTTGCGCTTGTTACTTATTCCGATTGCATTATTGGTATTAATAAAGTTGATTGGTTTTGTACATTGGGCTGAAAAAGGGGAAATTATTGTGTTGATTAGCTTTTTAGCAACCACGAGCCCATCTGCTTCAACTGTGACACAAATGGCGGTGATTTATAACAACAATCCACAGAAAGCCAGCGCCATTTATGGTGTAACGACGCTGCTTTGTATGTTTACTATGCCACTGGTGATTGCGTTATATCAAATGTGGGGGTAAATCGTGGAAAAATGCGGTCAATTATTTTAGTACTTTTGATGCCGGCTGCTCTTTTTTCAAACGATAAAGTTGATATAAGTTAACGAAAACTAAGAATGCGTTTAGAAGCGCAACTGGGTAAGATTTGATGATCAAACTGTAAACGACAAAAAGTACCGCTCCAATTGCATTAACAACTCTCAAGTGAACAATCGATTTAAATAAAAAAGACGCAGCCACAAAGAATGTTGCCAAATAACCTAATAATTCGATGAAATTAAATTCCATAAATCTCTCCGTCAACAATGATTGAGGCGGCATCATAAAAGATTTTGGAATTGAGGAAAAGAGGCGAAATAAAGGCAACCGATTGCAATATCAAGAAATTTTTATTTCGCTCAACATTCGTTTAGATAAAGACTTTTTGCACTAAAAACATATAAAAAATTGTGCCTGCCGAGATAGAAAGAAACATATTCTTTTTCCAGAAATGTAACCCCAATACCAACGCACCCGCAATGAAATCGGGTAAGCCGTGATAACCACTCAATACATCCACATTTTTATAGCAATACACCACTAACATCCCAAACATCGCCGCAGGCAATACTTTGCCAAGATAACGAATATAGTCTGGAATCGGGCGATTGGCGGGAAAAATCCAGAATGGCAATAATCGAGTAAATTGCACGCACAGAATACAAATCGCAATGGTGATAATTTGTTCCATCAATGTCATTTTAGTGCCTCCAATTTAGATGAAAGTTTAGGTCGTCTTACGGTTAACAGAATCCAAATACTAATGAGTGTTGGCACTAAAAAATGCTCTTTCCCAACAATTAACAGCGATGCAAAAGCCACACCTAAACCTAATAATGAGCTTTCATGAGACTTCTCTTTGAGCCAGTTTTCAGCAAAAATCACCAGGAAAAGCGCTGTCATACCAAACTCTACCCCTTTTAAATCAAAAGGAATGATTGAACCAAATAGATTACCTAATCCCGCACCGACGACCCAATAAACGTGCAGATAAAGACTAACAAAGAACATGTACCAGCCTTTATCTAAATGATCGGGGATTTTCGCCATATAGTTCAGGGAAAAACTTTCATCTACTAGAGTACTAATTAAATACCAACGTTTTTTCCCAATTTGAGCACCATATTTTTCTAGCATGGAAATGGCATAAAAAATCTGACGACCACTTACCATCAGCGTAACCAACGCAACACTTAAAGGCGAAAAAGGCATAACTAAGGCGGCAGCGGCAATAAATTCCACTGAGCCCGCATAAATGAGTGCAGCCATTGCAACGGGGAACCAAACACCGAATCCAAGTGCTTTCATGTAAATGCCGTATGCAATGCCTAAAAATAAAAAGCCGGCAAGCATTGGCATACTGTAAGGAAATGCCGCTTTTGCCGCGGCTTTGATGGGATTTTCTGTCACGACTTCTGACATATTGACCTACTACAACTCTAAAACAGACAAACCAGGTAAGGTCGAAAAACTTTGTGCTTTTACTGTTTGATGGAAATCTTCGATATAAGCTAAATTAGCATCTTCTTTACGAATCGCGGCATAGAGGTTACTGTACAACCCTTCTTCTGTAATTTTACGCGCCACCACATACCCTTTTTCTAAATAAGGTAATGCCGCCCAATAAGGTACGGTAGCAATGCCACGACGACTCGCCACTAACTGGATCAAGGCGATCGTTAGCTCTGTTGTACGACGTGGCGGATTAATGCCCTTCGGTTTCAACACTTGACGATATAAGTCTAACATATCATCAGGCACGGGATAGGTTACCCAAGTTTCCTCTGCAAAATCTTCCGCCTGCCAAACCTCTTTATTGGCTAATGGATGATCTTTAGAACAGATTCCCACCATTTCATAAGAAAATAACGGCTTAAACAAAACATCATCATTTTGTTCAACCTCAGACACAATCGCCCAATCTGCACGATGAGATAATAACAATCCAACCGGATCCGTGTGGAAACCAGACACAATATCCAATTCTACCAAACTCCAATGTTGACGAAATTCATCCATTGCCGGCATTAACCAGTCGAAGCAGGTATGACACTCTACTGCAATTCTTAACTGTCCTGCATCACCGTGTTTTACGCGTGCGAGCTCACGTTCTGCATCTACCACTTTCGGAAGAATTTCATTGGCAAGACGAATCAAACGATCTCCAGCTGCGGTAAAACGCAACGGATTACTTTTACGCTCAAAAAGAGGTAAACCGAATTGTTCTTCCATTAACTTAATTTGGTGAGAAAGTGCCGATTGTGTTAAATAAACACGTTTTGCCGCCATTGAAACGCTGCCCGTTTCCTTTAACGCAAGCAAGGTTCTTAGGTGACGAAGTTCAAGAAATGTGGGTTTCATTAGAATAATTCATAAAGTTATCGCATTAGATGAGCAACATGATAACGCAAATTAAATTTGTCGAAAAGAAAGTGCGGTCAAAAACGTTGATATTTTTGACCGCACTTAGAATGATTATTTATCTAATTGAACGGGAAGAAATAAACTTAATGGACGTTTTTTCACAATTTGACAAACTTCATGCCAAATTGGCCACCAGCTATCAATTTCCGCATTCAAAGAACGCAATGCAACCCAAAGCGTTAATGAAAAACTGACAATTAAATTCACTAAACCAATCAACAATACAAAACCAATACATTGTAAAAGTAATGAATAGGTGAATTGTCCGCTCACTGCAATATAACCCACATTTGCAGATGAAAATGCCACATGACGAATATCTAACGGAAGATGCGTTAAGTACCCCACCACACCGGTAATCCCAAGCAACATACCAAAGCAAAGGTTACCGATAAGCGAACCATAATTCTCATGCATATAATTAGCAAATTTCACGCGAGTCTTCTCAGACATTAATTTTTTCAATAACGGATGTTGGGCTAAACGCATGCGCATATTCAAATAATTGCTGCGGTTATCAAAATAGCCCGAAATAATCCCTGAGCAAAATAACCATACACCTGCAATGGCTGCAAACCATAAGGTTCCTGCGAAAGGATCAATGCTATGCAACTGATACGCGATTTGATCGGCATTCATCAATGGCTCACCCGTTTTATATTGGTAACCAAACGCAATCAATGCGGCTAAGCCCATCGCAATGAGCACATTACCTAGCACAGCAATACTTTGAGAACGAAATACATCCACTAATAATTGGGCTAATTTCACATTGACGGTTTTACCTTGAGGCGTTTTCTCAACAGCCTCAGCAAAGCGAGCGGCTGTCATGGCTGGCTGTTTAGTTGCAACTGTGAAATGCAACATAAAGATCACCATGAAACCTAAGCCGTAATTTAAGCCTTCGGCAATCCCTTTCCAGACTTTGTCATCAATGATGCTACCTAGATAGGTTTTAAATAACGCCATCAGTGCAATTAATACACCACCACCAGCTGCAGAATAAAACATTGCCCAATACTCTTTTTTATCTCGAGTAATGTAATGCTCACCATGATCGCCGGCATTCTGCGTAACACTACGAGCCATCAATCCTGAGCTTTGTTTCCATAGACGCGAAATACTATGTCGTTCTGCTGCTGCACGAGCAAAACAACCGGTTAATAATAAGATTCGACGCGGTAAATAGCGATTTGAAACAAAAATCGCCATCAAGGTTTCTAATCGTTCTAAAGTCTGGGAAAGACGTTCCAATAAATATGCCGTATTTAAGGATGATCCCACTACCGCCCCACGTTTCTGTAAGCCAATAATCAATGCCTTACATTGATCAAACATTACCTGTAAATGGCTATCATCAAAAACCTTTGATTGGCGACGCGCCTCTACCCAATCAACCACTTCATGATGCAATGCCACAAAAGGTGAATCCGCATTCAACAGAGAGGGCTCCATTCGCATCAGCTCAGGATCCATATCTTCAGCTGCAATCCAAATTGAAAGCATTTCAATGGCAAATAGCCCTTCACTTTCAATATGATTTTTTAACCGTTCGCGATCTTTTTGTTCTGTATAACGGGTTAAAACACCAAATACGCCTCGCCACGTTTTTAAGGGAACGGCATCAATCCAACGTGCATCATTTTTATCACTGAACAATAAATAAAAAATATCACGTAAATCATTAATATCTTTAAAAGACGGGTTAAAACGCTCATAAATACGCGTTTTCATTTCTTGCCCAAAACCACCACGCGTAAGAATACCACTACTAATAAACAATGGGTAAAGACGTAAACCACATAACCAATCACATAATAATTTCGAAACAGAACAGCCTAATTCTTTATCGTTCTTTAAGATAAACTTAAACAAATGCAAGGTTGGAGAAATTTTTTCTGTAGGGCTACTACGTAATAATTGACACAGCCCTTCCACAAGACCAAAGGCATCGTTTTCCTCGACTTTATTACGCAAAAATTGCGGTAAGGTATCGGTTTTAATCATGAGCTTTCCCCCTTCTATCGTTTATATTCAAAAGCGAGACATTATACAGCTCTGTTAGATAAAGTAAAATGAGCGGAAAAGTGCGGTCAATTTTGAAAGGATTTTAAAAGAAAAGGCGTATGCTTCCATACGCCCTTAAATTGATATTATTTCTCTTTCTTCAACAAGAAAATACCTTGTTCAGAGAAGTTCACATAAGCTTGTTTGAGATCAGCATTGAAGTCTTCTGGTTTGGTGTTAATGAGCAATTCTTTGCCTGCCCAAATTGCCACCACTTCCCAGTGGTTACCCATATAGACTGCACTCTTGATTTCACAGTGTTGTGCAGCTTCACCTTCGGCTTTTAAATAAATCGCTTCAGGACGCACGCCCACTAAGCATTCGCCATCTGGTAAATTAAATTGCGCGGCATTACTTAATGGTAATTTGTAACCATTAACATCAATAGTGTTATTTTCCAATTTAGCTTCAAAGATACTCGATTCGCCCATGAAGTTTGCTAGGAATAAAGAGTTTGGACGCAAATAAAGCTCTTTTGCAGGTGCTTTTTGCATGATTTTACCTTTATTCATGACGATAACTTCATCGGATACCGCAAATGCTTCAGTTTGGTCATGAGTCACATAAAGTGAGGTAATACCTAAACTTTGTTGTAATTCACGGATTTTTTCACGCATAGAACGACGTAAGTTTGCATCCAAGTTACTTAATGGTTCATCAAAAAGTAATACTTTTGGTTTTAATACTAACGCACGTGCTAATGCCACACGTTGTTGTTGACCACCTGAAATTTGATCCACGAAACGATCTTCGAAACCCGCTAAGTCAACCAACTCTAACGCTTCCTTTACACGTTTAGCGCGTTCTTCTTTACCCACGCCTTGCATACGCAAACCATAGCCTACGTTATCACCGATACTCATATGCGGGAACAATGCGTAAGATTGGAATACGATACAAATATCACGATTTTGAATAGACGATTTGGTTACATCTTCACCATCGATAAAAATTTGACCTGAAGTTGGATTTTCTAAGCCTGCCACCAAACGTAACACAGTGGTTTTACCACAACCAGATGGCCCTAATAAGGTCACCATAGTGCCACGTTTAATGGTTAAATCTAAATTATCAATGACTGTGGATTTACCAAAAGATTTAGTGATATTTTTTAATACTAAGAAATCATTATTACTCATAATATTTACCTACAACTTAACGAGTTAATTCATTTTTTTCGCTTTAGAACGGGAAATTCGGGTATCACCCACAATCCAGTCAAAGAATAAAATAATGGCCATCATCACGATGATTAAAATCGAACCGTATGCGATAGCAACACCATATTCACCATCTTCTACACGGTTTAAAATATAGGCTGTTGCCACACGTGTATCAGCGGTGACTAAGAAGATAATCGCACTCACGGTAGTCATCGCACGAACGAAGCTGGTGACCAATGCAGAAAGTAACGCTGGTTTTAACAATGGTAAAACAATAAACCACAAGGTTTTCCATGAGCTACCTTTTAAAGAAAGAGACGCTTCATCAAGTGATTTATCTAATTGACCAAGACCAGCAATGGCTGCACGCATACCGATTGGTAAATCACGCATCACCATTGAAATGATCACGATAATGCTGGTACCTGTAATGTAAAGTGGCGCATTGTTAAAGGCTAAAATATAAGATACCCCTGCAACGGTTCCTGGTACGGCGAAGCAAAGCATAGTTAAGAACTCAAGGGATTTTTTACCTTGGAAATCTTTACGCACTACGATATACGCAATTAATAAACCGAAAAGTGCGGTCAATGGTGCGGCAATTCCTGCGTAAATTAAGGTATTAATCAATGATGGCCATGCCCCATCGCTTAAGCCTTGTCCGAATAACATCGCATAGTTTTTCAAGGTTAAGGTGTAATCCACACCCCAGTTTACGGTGAAACTACCATAGAAAATACTGCCGTATAACGCTAAGTTAAAGAGCACCCAGAAACCAAGCATACCGATGATGGTATATTTCAAGCCGGTTGGTAAATCTTGCACGTCACCGCGATAGGATTTACCTGAAACGGTTACATAAGAACGGTTACCAATCCAAATATATTGGATGATAAATACGGCCAATGAGAAGATTAAAAGCATCGAACCTAAGGTACTTGCTGAAGCATAATCTAATTGTGAGCCAGCAATATAGAAGTAGATTTGTGTCGCGATGACGTCAAAGCTACCGCCCAATACTAACGGGTTACTAAAGTCCGCTAAGGATTGGATAAACACGATTAAGAATGAGTTTGCCAATGCCGGACGTAGTAATGGGAAGATGATATTGAAGAAAGTTTGGTAACGATTTGCACGTAAGGTGTAAGACGCTTCTTCAATTGATGGGTGAACCGATTTTAATGCCCCATCTAAAATCATGAATGAAATCGGTGCAAATGCAAGAATCTGCGCAATGGCAATCCCGTTAAAACCGTATAACCAGTTGTGGTTCTCAAATCCAAATGTTGAAGCTAAGAACTCAGTCACATAACCAGAACGACCAAGCATCAATGTTACCCCTAAACCCACAACAAACGGTGGTGTAACAATTGGCAAAATAGAGAAAATCTTACCAATGAATGCCGTTCTACGTGCAATACGGGTGGTATAAAGCGCAAATGCCAAACCGAAAATCGTTGATACAATGCCTACAAAGCCTGATAAGAATAGCGAGTTACTAATAACACGTACAATATAGCTTTGAGTTAGGATTCGCATTACTTGTTGTGGTGCAAAAGTATCACCGTCATAGAACATGGAGACAAAGATCGCCAATGTCGGGTAAACGATGAAGAAGAAAATTAATAAGATAATGCAAAGTAAAGAGGCGATAATAAATTTATCCCCTTGCATCACTTTCAATTTAGCGAAAGAAAACGTCGCCAATGCGGTTAAACTCGCGATTAATACAATCACTGAATAACCCATGCTGACTTTACAAATTGTTGCACTGACAAAGATAAATAATGTCGCTGCTGCAATAAGATACAGCTCTGCTTTCGCTTGTGTATCCTTCGGTAATTTAAGAAGCGGCATCAAACCGTATAAAAGAACCGGTAAAAACCATAATGCCGTAATATTTAATGAAGACCACCCCATTGCACCTAGGTATTCATCGCTTGTGCTTTCAAACAAGCCATAATCTAAAGCGTGGGAAGGCAGAAGAAGAAATGCAATCACTGCAAGAATTATCCAAAAGTTAGCGGATTGGATAATAGGAAGTTTATTTGCGTTCATACAACCTCGCATAAAAGAAAAAAAGCGAAATAATATAATAGCTATTATTTCGCTATGTATACATCATTATTTTGCTAATTTAACATCATCAACCCATTTTGTGATCAAACGTTTACGTAAATCACTTGAGCCGTATTTGTCAAAATCATAATTAATTAAATTGATGGATTTAAAATCGAGCGCATAAGGCGATTGCTCAGCGGTGCTATTGGTTAAAATAGAATACGCTTCCCCTTTTTTCCAGGTTAACTCTTGCGCTTCTTTTGATAACGCCCAATCCACAAATAATTTCGCATTTTCAAGGTTTCTTGCACCTTTAATAATGCTCACGCCACCAATTTCATAGCCTGTACCTTCGCAAGGAACAACTAATTCAACTGGTGCGCCTTTTGCTTTCTCTAAAGAATATTCATGTAAAAAACCAATTCCGATTGCGGTTTCACCACGCGCTGTATTACGGGTTGCGGTGTTACCGGATTTGGTATATTGGGAAACGTTTTTATTGAGTTCTTTGAGATATTTGAATGCTTCATCCTCGCCCCAAAGTTGGATATAGGTGGCTAATTGTGTATAACCTGTTCCAGAACTTTGTGGATCAGCTGCTTGGATCTCATTACGGTACGCAGGATCGGTTAGATCTTTCCAACATTTTGGTGTCGGCAAATTGAGTTTTTTCAAACGTTCTGGGTTAATACCGAAGCCTAATACACCGAGATAAATCGCGGAGGAATAGTTGCCTTTAATTTTAGCTGGGTCTCTAAACTGTTCAGGAATTTGTGCAAGATTTGGTGACTTATACGCTTCAAGTAAGCCCATTTCACCCGCTTGAGAATGCGGATCAAGCGTACCGCCATACCACACATCCCCTTGAGGGTTGTCTTTCTCAGCATCAATTTTGGCTAAAATTGTGCCTGTACCACCACGGATAAAACTAGTTTTGATTCCGTATTTTTTCTCAAAAGCCATGGTTTCTTGCTCGCACATCGTATTTTGTGCACTACAATAAACCACTAAACGACCTTCTGCAGCAGATGCGTGAGAGCTTAGCAACACGCCACCAAATACAACACCAGAAAGTGCTAAAGCAACGTTAGACATTTTCATTGGTCCACTCCTGTGTTTATAAAATAAGATGAGCTAATACGCTCATCGTAGAAACCCACGTAAAAATCTATCTAGTGGGGCTAAAATGGTAAAAGTGCGGTCAAAAAATCTCATGTTTTTCAACCGCACTTTAAACATTATTTCGCTAATTTAACGTCTTGAACCCATTTTTCAATTAAGGCTTTGCGTTGTTCAGTTGCACCGTATTTTTCAAAGTCATAATTGATCAGGTTAAGTTTATTTGGATCAAACGCAGTTGGCGATTGTTCCGCTGTGGTGTTGGTTAAGATTTGTAAAGAATCACCTTGTTTCCACGCTAACTCTTGACCTTCTTTAGATAATGCCCAATCCACGAATAATTTTGCGTTATCAATGTTACGCGCACCTTTTAAGATACTTACGCCACCTAACTCGTAACCAGTACCTTCACAAGGCACCACTAATTCCAACGGCGCACCTTGACGTTTTTCAAGTGCGTAATCGTGTAAGAAGCCGATACCTACCGCAGTTTCACCACGTGCTGCATTACGAGACGGAGTGACACCTGATTTAGTATATTGAGATACGTTTGGATGTAACGCTTTTAAGAAATCAAAGGCTTTTTCTTCGCCCCAAAGTTGAACGAAAGTAGCCAATGCAGTGTATGCTGTACCAGCACTTTGTGGGTCAGCAATTTGCACTTCGCCTTTTAAGCGAGGATCGGTTAAATCTTTCCAGCATTTTGGTACTTCTTTAATACCTAATTTTGCTAAACGCTCGGTATTCACACCAAAACCTAAGATACCCATGTAAATAGCGGATACATAATGTCCTTTGGTTTTCGCTGGATCACGGAAACGTTCAACAATTTCATCAATGTGTTTAGATTTATAAGGTTCGATTAAACCCAACTCTGCTGCTTGTGCTTGAGGGTCGAATGTACCACCAAACCAAACGTCTGCTTGTGGGTTATTTTTTTCCGCTTCAACTTTTGCAAACGTACTGCCTGAACCGTTGCGAATAAATGAGGTTTTCACATCATATTTTTCGCCAAAGGCTTTTGTTGTCGTTTCACAAAGAATATTGGTCGCACTACAATACACCACTAAACGCCCTTGAGCATTAACAGCTGATGATGTCATGAAGCCTGCAGCTAAAAGTGCGGTTGAAATGGAGAGAGAAATTTTATTCATTTTCATCGTACACTCCTCATAAATAACACTGATGAAATAATAAAAACGAGCACATCGTAAGCGAAAACGAAAAAAAATTCCGTGAACTACTTCACAAATTTAAAAAATTTAAATAAAAAAGAAAGATGAATTTAAACTGATTTTTCTTTATAATCTTTGTAATTTTTACCTTCCGTTTTTGAGGACGTTCTATGTCAGACTCATCTTGTATTATCATCGCTATCACGGGGGCATCCGCTTCAGGCAAAAGCTCCATTGCTTCCACCGTTCATAAAGAACTTTGCAACGACTTAGGTTGTGAAGAAATTGGGATTATTGCTGAAGATAGCTACTATAAAGATCAAAGCCATTTAGAGATGAGTGAGCGAGTAAAAACCAACTATGACCATCCAAGTTCAATGGACAGAGATTTACTCATACAACACTTAAAAGACTTAAAAAACGGAACTGCCGTTGATATTCCTGTCTACAGTTATGTTGATCACACCCGAACAGGCGAAACCAAGCACTTCACACCGAAAAAAATTGTAATTTTAGAAGGGATCTTATTGCTTACTGATGAGCGAGTTCGCCAATTAGCCGATATTTCTGTGTTCGTGGATACGCCATTAGATATTTGTTTTATCCGCCGTTTACAACGTGATATGGAAGAACGTGGTCGTTCATTACAATCTGTCATTGACCAATATCGTGCGACTGTTCGTCCAATGTTCTTGCAATTTATTGAGCCATCAAAACAATATGCGGATATCGTGATTCCGCGCGGTGGTAAAAACCGTATTGCGATTAATATGTTAAAAGCTCAAATTCTTCATTTATTAAACCAAAAATAGGAAAAATCATGCGTCTTTGCGATACCGATATCGAACGCTATCTAGATGATGGCATTATTTCTTTAACGCCTCGTCCTGAAAATGACAAAATAAATGGAGCAACCATTGATGTGCGTTTAGGCAATTCATTTCGCGTATTTCGTGAACATTCCGCACCTTATATTGATTTAAGTGGCCCGAAAGAAGAAGTCTCAGCTCAACTTGAATCAGTGATGAGTGACGAAATTATTATCGGTGATGATGAAGCCTTCTTCTTACATCCTGGTATGTTGGCGTTAGCAACCACATTAGAATCTGTGAAACTCCCTGCCAATATTATCGGTTGGTTAGATGGTCGTTCTTCACTTGCTCGTTTAGGTTTAATGGTACATGTAACCGCACATCGTATCGATCCAGGTTGGGAAGGCAAAATTGTGTTGGAATTCTACAACTCTGGCAAATTACCTTTAGCATTACGTCCTAATATGGTAATTGGTGCTTTAAGTTTTGAAGTTTTAAGTGGTCCAGCTGCTCGTCCTTACATCAGCCGTAAAGATGCGAAATATAAACATCAGCAAAATGCGGTAGCGAGCCGAATTAATGAGGATTAATCCATGAAAAAGATCGCAATTAGCCTGTTGATCGTGCTGTTTGCGATCTTTGCTTTTTTCTATATCCAACTCAATCAGCTGAAAAACAGCATAGCCGATCATTTAGCGCAATATGATATTCAAGTAAATGATTTTTCACTAAGCCTTCTACCTCAACCAACGGTAAATTTATCGGGTTTGAAATATCATCAACTTTCAGCTGAAAACATTGAAGCTAAATTTGCGCTCTTCCCGCTTTTTTCAGGTAATCCGATTTTAGAAGAATTTCAAATCACGCATTTTAAACTCAGTGAACAAGCCTTAAACCATACCAATATTCATGGTCGCTTTACTGATTTTTCACTTAAAAATATTTTTAACCAAAACATTGCGTTTAAAGGTGAAAGTGCCATAACGCTTTCTCTTGATAAACCGATTTATGGTACAAACACAAAATATCAATTTGCGTTCAGCAAGGGAAATATTAACCTAAACCACCAAGACAAAAATCTGATTCAATTTGTCAATGCCCGTTTAAATCAACAACCACTGGGTTACATTGAAACTTACGTTGATTTTTCAAAACCAGTTAAAACCGTCAATGCCTATTTGCAACCTGATTGCCAGAATTGTTTAGCCACCTTTAAATTTAGTCATAAAGAGCAACAAAGTGCGGTCAATTTTTCTGGTAAAAATTTCCCAATGGCGCAACTTATCGCCTTGCTAAACTTCCCTAATACATTAACAGGTAATGCTGATTTTAATATCCAGCTCGCCCTAACTAATTCAGAACTCACCAAAGGGGAATTCTATTTCGATGCTCAAAATGGTGAAATTTTAGGATTGAACTTATTGGATATGGCAGCACAGTATTTACCGATTAATTACAACAGTGATTTAACCGCGAGTAGAAATATGAACACGCCTTATGAGCGTTTTGAATCAAGCCTTTCATTCGAAAATCATTTGCTTAAAGTCGATAAAATAAACTTAAAAACAACCGCACTTTTAGCTGAAGGTGCTGGAGCCATTGATTTAGATAATGTACAATGCGACGTCAATTTAACCTTAAGATCCACTAACGAAAAATACAAAAAGCTGGCATTGCCTATTCGCTTTTTCGATAGTTGCTACTCACCACAGTATAAGGTAAATATTGACCAAAACTTTCGTCATCAATTGAAAGAATTAATTAAAGAGAAATTAAAATAATGTCATTTTATCAGAAAGCAGAAAGAACCCAATATTGGCGCGTAGTCATCATGGCTTGCGCCGCTTTTATTTTTAATACCACGGAATTTGTGCCAGTTGCGTTACTCACCGATATCGGACAAAGTTTTGATATGCAAAGCTCCGATGTGGGTTTAATGATGACCGTTTATGCTTGGACGGTTATGATTATGTCTTTACCTGCCATGCTCGCGACAGGCGATATGGAACGTAAAGGCTTGTTACTGAAGCTTTTCGTCATTTTTATCATCGGCCATATTATCTCTGTCATTGCGTGGAATTATTGGATTCTTCTCATTGCTCGTATGTGTATTGCGGTAGCGCATTCACTCTTCTGGGCAATTACCGCATCATTAGTGATGCGTGTAGCACCGAAGAATAAGAAAACACAAGCAATTGGTATGCTCGCTATCGGTACATCCCTTGCGACTATTTTAGGCTTACCATTAGGCCGTTTAGTCGGTCAATTAGTTGGTTGGCGTATTACTTTCGCAATCATTGCCGCATTAGCTTTGGTTGTGATGGTATTTATTATGCGTTTATTACCAAATCTACCAAGTAAAAATGCAGGCTCGTTATCTAGTCTGCCGATTTTAGCAAAACGTCCATTACTGATTGGACTTTATGCCACAACGGTAATCATTGTTTCAGCACACTTTACCGCTTATACCTACATTGAACCCTTTATGGTTCAAATCGGTGAACTCGATCCAAATCTTGCAACGATAATTTTGTTAGTTTTTGGGGTGTCTGGCATTACCGCAAGTGTGATCTTTAACCGCTTATACCGTTTCGGTCCAACTCAATTTATCAGTGGGGCTATAATTTTACTGGCTATATCTTTAACATTTATGCTTGCCTCTGCGAGTTATACCGCCACGATGTTTACCCTTGCTTTTATTTGGGGTATTGGCATCTCTTGTATCGGGCTCGCCTTACAAATGCGCGTACTACAACTTGCGCCTGATGCAACGGACGTAGCAAGTGCCATTTATTCCGGTATTTTCAATGCTGGTATTGGTGCAGGTGCACTGTTTGGTAACCAAATCGCTCGCCATATTGGTCTTGAATATATTGGATTTAGCGGTGCATCATTAGCGGTTATTGCACTCGGCATCTTTGTCTTCTTCAATTTCCGCTATCGAGCTCAAAACGTCTAAAAAAATGACCGCACTTACTCAATAAGTGCGGTCATTTTCTTTTTTCTTTTCTAATCGAGATGGAAACAAGCGATTAGCTTACCATCAGGATATTTTTCCAATTTCGGTCGCTCATTTCGACATTTATCGGTCGCTTTCCAACAACGCGGATTAAATGCACAACCTTTTGGTGGATTAATCGGGCTTGGCAATTCGCCCTTTAATTTAATCCGCTGACGACGTAATTCAGGCGATAATCTCGGTGTCGCCGAAAGTAACGCTTGTGTATAAGGATGCTGAGGATTATTAAAGATCTGCTCTTTTGTGCCCATTTCAACACAGCGACCTAAATACATTACCATCACCTCATCTGCAATATGCTCAACCACCGAAAGATCATGGGAAATAAATACATAAGATAAACCAAGCTCAGCTTGCAAATCCATCATCAAATTCAGCACTTGCGCACGAACGGACACATCTAATGCAGAAACGGGTTCATCCGCCACAACCACATCAGGTTCAAGCATTAAACCACGGGCAATCGCGATACGTTGACGCTGTCCTCCCGAAAACATATGTGGATAGCGATTATAAAACTCTGCACGCAGTCCCACTTTTGCCATCATGGCCAATACTTTTTCTTTACGCTCTTTTGCCGATAAATTGGTATTAATGACTAAAGGTTCTTCCAAAATTGTGCCAATTTTCTTACGCGGGTTCAGTGATGCATAAGGGTTTTGAAACACGATTTGGATTTTCTGACGGCGCAATGCTTTCGTTTCGTGATCATTCTCTAAGAAATTTTGCCCGTTGTAATACAACTCACCTTCAGTCGGCTCTTCTATCATCGTCAAAAGACGACCAAGTGTCGATTTCCCACAACCTGACTCCCCCACCACGGCAAGCGTTTTGCCTCGTTCTAGAGAAAAAGACACACCATCTAATGCTTTCACTTGCTGTGTTTTCGCAAACATTCCTTTTTTCACAGGATAATATTTTTTCAGCCCAATAGCATTGAGCAATGGTGCATTTTCTTGCGCGACATTAGACATTGCTTGGTTCTCCTTGGGCATTTAATGGGGTATGACATTTAACTTGTCGATTTCCTACGTGACGTAATTCAGGTTCAACAGTTCGACAAAGATCGGTCGCATACGGACAACGTGGATTTAACAAGCAACCTTGTGGGCGATCGTATTTACCTGGCACTACACCGGGCAACGATTGTAACCGAGATTTACCTTCTGCAAACTCCGGTAAAGAACGTAATAATGCTTGAGTATAAGGATGTTTTGGTTCACGGAAAATATCTTCTGCTCGTCCTTCTTCTACTACTTGTCCCGCATACATCACAATAATACGATGCGCCGCCTCTGCGACTAACGCAAGATCGTGCGTAATCAGAATCAACGACATACATTCTTTTTGCTGTAACTCAAGCAACAAATCTACAATTTGTGCTTGAATGGTTACATCCAGTGCAGTGGTTGGTTCATCTGCAATCAGCAATCTCGGTTTACAAGCTATCGCCATAGCAATCATAACGCGTTGGCTCATCCCGCCAGAAAGCTGATGCGGATAGACATCAATTCTCGATTCTGGATCAGGAATACCCACTAGACGCAATAGCTCTAAAGTGCGCTCACGGCGTTCTTTTTTGCTACCTCCTTGATGCGCTTTAATGGCTTCCATAATTTGAAAACCGACTGTATAAGCGGGATTTAAGCTTGTCATTGGGTCTTGGAAGATCATGGCAATATCTGCGCCAATCAATTCTTGTTTTTCTTTTGGTGCTAAACTTAAAAGATCTTTTCCTTCAAACGATAAGCCTTTCGCTGAAACACGACCAGGAAAATCAATTAAGCCCATCACGGCAAGGGAACTCACTGATTTCCCTGAGCCAGACTCGCCAACAATACCTAGTACTTCACCTTGATTAACTTGATAGCTAATGCGATCCACTGCTTTAAAAGGTGCTTTTTCATCACCAAAGTGAACAGAAAGTTCTTTTACATCTAATAATGCCATTCTGCCCCCTATTGTTTTAATTTTGGATCGAGCGCATCACGCAACCCGTCGCCCATTAAGTTAAATGCTAAAACAAGCGATAAAATCACTAAACCTGGAATCGTAACCAACCAGTTGGCCGCCTGCATAAAACTACGCGATTCAGACAACATAGTCCCCAATTCCGGTGTTGGTGGTTTTGCCCCAATACCTAAGAAACCTAAGGTTGCTAACTCTAAAATGGCATTAGATATCCCCATTGTCATTTGCACAATGAGAGGCGCAAGGCAATTCGGTAAAATGACAATAAACATTAAACGTAATACGCTTGCTCCAGCCACTCGTGAAGAGGTGACATAATCTCTGTTTTTCTCGTTTAATACTGCTGCACGTGTTAAGCGTACATAACTTGGAATCGAAACCACGGCAATCGCCAACGTCGCATTCGTTAAAGAAGGCTCTAAAATTGACACCACCACAATAGTTAAAAGCAAGTTTGGAATAGCCAACATAATGTCAATAAAACGAACAATTAATGTATCTAATGCCCCGCCATAATAGCCGGCAAGTAAGCCAAGACTCGTTCCTAAAATGCAAGATAAAATCACAATAATGAAACCCGCAAAAACAGAAATGCGCGTACCATAAATAATACGAGAAAGAATATCTCGCCCAATATCATCTGTACCCAGTAAATAAGCTGAATTACCACCTTCATACCAAGCTGGTGGTAACAATAAGGCTGAACGATTTTGTTCGATAGGATCAAAAGGTGCAATCCAAGGCGCAAAAACACTGATTAATGCGACGACAAGAATAAAAGTGAGCCCAATCACCGCCCCTTTATTTTGTTTGAAATAAAACCAAAACTCCTGCAACGGTGTTCGAGGAGCAAAGGTTTCAATAGATAAAGTTTGTTCCGTCATTAATAAGGCTCCTTATTGATGGCGAATACGTGGGTTTACCACGCCATAAAGTAAATCGATCGTCAAATTCACCACAATAATAATTGTAGCAATAATCAACACGGCGCCTTGTAAGACAGGATAATCACGGTTGGAAATCGCATCAATAATCCATTTACCAATACCCGGCCATGAGAAAATCGTCTCAGTTAAAACTGCACCGGATAATAGCTGCCCTACAATCAATCCCACCACGGTCACAACAGGGATGAGTGCATTACGTAGGGCATGTACAATCACAATTCGGGTATAACTTAAGCCTTTCGCTTTTGCGGTACGAATATAATCTTCACCTAACACTTCCAACATTGAAGAACGTGTCATTCGGGTAATTACCGCAAGTGGAATGGTACCTAACACAATAGCAGGTAGAATCAATGACTTAATGGCATTCCAGAAAGCTCCTGGTACGCCTGAAAGCCAAGTATCGATTAACATAAAACCCGTTGGTGTATCGATCCAGAAACTGTCTTCTAGACGTCCCCCTTGTGGTAAATCTAACCAAGGTGAAACATATAAGATCAAAATTAATCCCCACCAGAAAATCGGCATGGAATAACCCGTTAATGACATAGCTGTCACGCTATGGGAAATCCAGCTATCTTTCTTGACGGCCGCAATCGTTCCTAGCGTAATGCCGGCAATTAAAGACCAAAATAGCGCAAAGAAAGCCAATTCAAAGGTAGCAGGGAAAAGAGTGAAAAACTCTCTCAGAACAGGTTGTTGGGTGCGGAATGATTCACCGAAATCGCCTTGTATTACATTACCAATATAATTGAAATATTGCTGATACAATGGTAAATCAAGACCAAGTTGTTTCATCATTTGTTGATGAACTTCGGGCGTTAAACCTCGCTCTCCCATCATAATCTCCACAGGATCGCCTGGAATAAAATGAATGAGCGCAAAAGTCACAAAAGTAATGGCAATAAAGGTAGGAATCACCATTAAAATACGTTTTAAAATAAATTTAAACATCTACTTCCCACATGATAAAAGTGCGGTCATTTCTTCGAACGCTTTCGCACTTGGCACTTTGAGCACAAACATCAATATTCATGCCCGCTGCAATAAAATCCTCCCGATTCTACCGCACTTTTTCTAATTTTGCCAAATGCGCAATCAACCACTTAATACCTTGAGCTTGGAAAGCGATTTGTAAACGGGTGTTGTTATCTGAGCCTTCAACGTTTATAACTGTACCGAAACCAAACTTTTCATGTTTCACTTTTTGCCCCATTTTCCATTCATTTTCTGGCAAACTCGTGCTTAAACTTCCTACTTTCGCTTGGTTTAATGCTCGAGTCACCGTTCCGCGCAAACGGATTTCTTGAATACACTCTGGTGGCAATTCTGTAATAAAACGCGAAGGTAAATGGCGTTCTTCTTTCGTGTAAACACGACGACTTTCAGCATAACAAATGGTGAGTTTTTGCTTAGCTCGAGTAATGCCCACATAAGCAAGACGGCGTTCTTCCTCCAAACGACCAGGCTCTTCAAATGAACGAAAACTTGGAAATATGCCCTCTTCTACCCCAACCATAAACACGCGTGGGAATTCCAAGCCTTTTGCAGAATGCAAAGTCATCATTTCCACACAAGATTGATGTGGCGAAGCCTGCTCTTCTCCCGCTTCTAAAGAAGCATGAGTTAAAAAGGCGGTAAGATCGGTCATATCCTCTGCTTCATCAGGTTTGATAAATTCTCGGGTTGCCGTCACCAATTCTTCTAAGTTTTCAATACGTACTTCACCTTTCTCGCCTTTTTCCTGTTTATACATATCGTATAAGCCGGAATGTTTAATCACAAAATCAGTTTGTGCAAATAATGGCATTTCGGCTGTATCAACTTGTAAAGAATTAATTAACTCTTGGAAACGCAGTAATGAAGTTGAAGCTCGTCCTGTTAGCATATTTTCTTGTGTGGCCACTTGCACTGCTTGCCATAAGGTAATTTGACGCTCACGGGTTAAATTTCGTAACACATCTAAAGTACGATCGCCAATACCACGCGTAGGCGTATTAATCACACGTTCAAACGCGGCATCATCTTGACGATTATTAATTAAGCGTAAATACGCCAATGCATCTTTAATTTCTTGGCGTTCGAAGAATCGCATCCCGCCATAAATCCGATAAGGAATTTGGCAACGAATCAACGCTTCTTCAATAACACGAGATTGGCTATTACTACGATATAAAACGGCGCAATCATCTAATTTTCCACCGTCATCTACCCAGTTTTGAATCTGAGAAGCCACAAATTTTGCCTCATCTAATTCATTAAATGCTGCATAAATACCTACTGGCTCCCCCATTTCACCGTCGGTCCATAAATTCTTACCGAGGCGATCACTATTATTCGAAATAAGTTGGTTGGCACTTTTCAGAATATTGCCGGTAGAACGATAATTTTGTTCCAAACGAATAGTTTCAGCGTTGAAATCTTTTAGGAATTTTTGAATATTTTCGACTTGTGCACCACGCCATCCATAAATGGATTGGTCATCATCGCCCACGATCATCACTTTGCCCGTATTGCCGGCAAGAATTTTGATCCAGGCATATTGAATTTTATTGGTATCTTGAAACTCATCCACTAAAATATGCTGAAAACGTTGCTGATAGCGTTGCAAAATCACCGGCTTTTTAGCAAATAACTCATACGCACGAATTAATAATTCAGCAAAATCCACCAAGCCCGCACGATCACAAGTATCTTGATAAATTTGATAAATCTTAATCCACTCTTTTTCCTGACGATCACCAAAATCATCAATATCTTGTGGTCTTAAACCTTCATCTTTTTTATTATTGATATACCAGCACGCTTGCTTTGGTGGAAACGCTTTATCATCATAATTGTGCAATTTCATTAAGCGTTTTACTAAACGAAGTTGGTCTTCAGAATCCAAAATTTGGAAATCTTGTGGCAAGTTCACATCTAAATGGTGAGAGCGTAATAATCGATGAGCAATGCTATGGAATGTGCCAATCCACATGCCAAATAAATTTGGTTGAGCATGTTTGGATAAGGTATCTTGAATACGATGACGCATTTCAGCGGCGGCTTTATTGGTGAAGGTTACTGCCATAATGCTGCCTTCAGAAATATTTTCTACAGCAATCAACCAAGCAATACGGTGAGTCAGTACGCGAGTTTTACCACTTCCAGCACCCGCAAGCACAAGGTAATTGCCAAGCGGTGCTGCCACTGCTTCACGTTGTTTATCATTCAAGCCATCAAGTAATTCTGAAATATCCATTGCTCTTATTTTAATCTGGTTAAATTTACAGGGGATTATAGTGGGAATTATGCGTTTAAACAATCCCAATATTTACAAATTTCCTCTGCCCGCTTATATTACCAATATCAAATAATTACTAAATATTGACGAAGAAAAAGGAGACATAATGTCAATAAAAACCACGTTAAAATTAACCGCACTTTCAGCCCTAACCGCCCTCGCGTACACTTCTCACGCACAGGCTGAAGGCAAACTCACCGTATATTGCAGTGTACAAAACGTAGTATGCGAAAAAGTCACGCAAGCCTTTAGTAAAAAATACAATGTAGATGCGCAATTTGTACGTAATAGTACAGGCGTTGTATTAGGCAAAATTAAAGCTGAAAAAGAAAACCCACAAGCTGATTTCTGGTTTGGAGGCACCATTGAACCACATCTTCAAGCCGCAGAATTAGGCTTACTTGAATCCTATCGCTCCCCATTACAAAAAGATATCATGCCTCAATTTAAATCTCTGATGGATCAACGTGGTAATTTCACCTCTGTTATTTACTTAATGGAACTTGGCATTGGGGTAAATACTAAAAAATTAAAAGAATTGAATATTCCTGCGCCAAAATGTTATGCGGATCTGATAAAACCCGAATATCAAGGGCAAATTCAATATCCGGATTCACGCGTTTCAGGTACGGGGTATTCACTTATCAGTACTTTTTCCACATTATGGGGAGAAGAAAAAGCTTTTGATTATTTGAAAAAATTAGAGCCAAATCTCATGCAACATACCAAAACAGGCCTTGCGAGCAACTATTTGGCTAACGGTACTGTAGCGATTGATTTAGGTTTTATGTTGGTTTATCCGCGTGAGAAGAAAAATGGTGCGCCAGTTGAAGGCATTTTACCATGCGAAGGCGTAGGCTATTCTTTAGGCGGGGCAAGCATTATTAAAGGAGCTAGAAACCTTGATAATGCCAAGCTATTTATGGATTTCGTGCTAAGCAAAGAAGCACAAGAAATTCCATGGAAAGAATCAGACTCTTACCAACTTCCAACCAATATCCATGCAGAACCTGCACCAGGTTTCCTACCGGCTGGTAAATTAAAACTGGTGGATATTGATTTTATGAAATTTGGTACAGATCAAGAAGGTAAACGCCTCACCCAACGTTGGGTTTCTGAAGTGCTCTTAGAGAGTAAATCGCCAAAAGAATAAAAGGAATAAACAAAAAGTGCGGTCAAAATAAGAATGTTTTTGACCGCACTCGTTTTTATATAGATAAACTAAGCTAAAACCAACCGCTCTTTACCCGCATAGATATTAGCTTTTCCAGGGCGAGCAAAGCCGATAAGGGAAAGATTGTGTTGTTCAGCCATATTGACGGCAAGATCTGTTGCTGCAGAAATTGCAACAAGTAATTCGATGCCACAAGCTACCGATTTTTGGACCATTTCATAACTGGCTCGGCTTGAAACCAGCACAAATCCTTGTGGTTGATTCTGTTTAGCATGCCAGCCGATTAATTTATCTAGTGCCACATGTCGCCCAACATCTTCTCGAATCGCCAGTAAATTACCCGATAAATCAAAAAAGGCGGCGGCATGTGTCGCCCCTGTTTCTTTTCCGAGTGTTTGATTAGCTTGTAATTGTTCTAAACAGCCATCTAATAAATTTAAATTAAATTGGAAAGTGCGGTCTAATTTCGGCAATTTTTTATAAACTTGTGAGATTTGTTCTGTGCCGCAAATGCCACATCCTGTTCTACCTGTTAATGTACGGCGATGATCTTTTAATGCTACAAATTGACGGCTAGATAATTCAATTTGCACTTCAATGCCATTGCATACTTCCACCACATCTATGCCATAAATATCCGCTTTTTTCTCAATAATACCTTCCGCTAATGAAAAGCCTAAAGCAAAATCCTCTAAATCTTGGGGAGAACACATCATGACGGTATGTGCAATACCATTATAGACAAGTGAAACAGGGACTTCCGCAGCCAAACTATCTTGTTTTTCCACTAAAAGTGAGGTCGGATTTTCAGATGTTTTTTTAAAAAAATTAATTGTTTTTTGGATTATCCAGTGCATTATTTTTTCCCAATAAAATGACTGTTGTAAAAATGTTACTTTTTTTTAACAAAAAATGTTTGTTTTGTGATCTAGCTCAAGTTTTAAAGCGATTATAACAAGTTTTGATTATAGATTTTCGGTTAAAAAATAGTTAAAATCGACTCCGTTTAAATTGGTCATTGTTATAATCAATTTAATGGTTGATACGTTATTTTAACGAAATCAAATAAATTATCTATACGAATTTATACTATCGAAATATCTTAACGGTTCGCCGTTATGAAGGAGTGATTATGCAGGTCTCTAGACGTAAGTTCTTTAAGATCTGTGCAGGTGGTATGGCGGGGACGTCTGCGGCAATGTTGGGTTTTGCACCATCATCTGTCTTAGCGGCACCACGTGAATACAAATTATTACGGGCTTTTGAATCCCGTAACACCTGTACATATTGTGCAGTGAGCTGTGGTATGTTGTTATATAGCACAGGCAAACCTTACGATGCTTTAAGCAGCCATACAGGCACCAATACCCGTTCTAAATTATTCCACCTTGAAGGTGACCCAGACCATCCGGTAAGCCGTGGGGCATTATGTCCTAAAGGTGCGGGCGCGTTAGACTATGTTAATAGTGAAAGCCGTGCATTATACCCTGAATATCGAGCACCGGGTTCGGACAAATGGGTTCGTCTTTCTTGGGAAGAAGCGATCAAACGCGTTTCTCGTTTATTAAAAGATGACCGTGATGCGAACTTCGTTGAAAAAGACGCAAGTGGCAAAACCGTTAACCGTTGGACCTCTACTGGTATTATGACCGCCTCCGCCATGAGCAACGAGGCCGCACTTCTTACTCATAAATGGGTTCGAATGTTGGGCATAGTGCCGATGTGTAACCAAGCGAATACTTGACACGGACCAACGGTAGCAAGTCTTGCTCCATCATTTGGTCGCGGTGCCATGACAAACAACTGGGTTGACATCAAAAACGCCAATCTTATTATTGTTCAAGGTGGTAACCCTGCTGAAGCTCACCCTGTTGGCTTCCGTTGGGCGATCGAAGCGAAGAAAAACGGTGCGAAAATCATCGTGGTTGACCCTCGCTTTAACCGTACAGCTTCTGTAGCTGACCTTCATGCACCAATTCGTTCCGGTTCTGATATCGCATTCTTAATGGGTGTGATCCGTTACTTATTGGAAACTAACCAAATTCAACACGAATACGTTAAACACTATACCAATGCTTCATTCTTAGTTGATGAAGGTTTCAAATTTGAAGATGGTTTATTCGTAGGCTTTGATGAAGAAAAACGTACTTACGATAAATCTAAATGGAATTACCAATTTGATGAAAATGGTAATGCTAAACGTGACATGACCTTACAAGATCCACGTTGTGTGATTAATATCTTGAAAGATCACGTTTCTCGCTATACCCCAGAAATAGTTGAACGTATTACCGGTGTTAAGCAAAAACTCTTCTTACAAATCTGTGAAGAAATTGGTAAAACCTCTGCACCGAATAAAACCATGACGCACTTATATGCGTTAGGCTTTACTGAACATACAATCGGTACTCAAAATATTCGTTCAATGGCTATGATCCAATTACTCTTAGGTAATATGGGGATGCCAGGAGGCGGTATTAATGCATTACGTGGACACTCAAACGTACAAGGTACAACAGATATGGGCTTATTGCCGATGTCTTTACCTGGTTATATGCGTTTACCGAATGACAAAGATACGTCTTACGAACAATACATTAATGCGATTACGCCAAAAGATATCGTACCAAACCAAGTGAACTACTATCGTAATACCTCGAAATTCTTCGTGAGTATGATGAAAACGTTCTATGGTGATAAAGCAACCAAAGAAAATGGTTGGGGTTTCGATTTCTTACCAAAAGCAGACCGCTTATACGACCCTATCACTCATGTTAAGTTAATGAATGATGGCAAATTAAACGGTTGGATTTTACAAGGTTTCAACGTATTAAACTCATTACCTAACAAAAACAAAACTGTTGCAGGTATGAGCAAATTGAAATTCTTAATCGTGATGGATCCGCTTCAAACTGAATCTTCTGAATTCTGGAAAAACTTTGGTGAATCAAACAATGTGAATCCAGCAGATATTCAAACTGAAGTATTCCGTTTACCAACCACCTGTTTCGCAGAAGAAGATGGTTCTATTGCTAACTCTGGTCGTTGGGCTCAATGGCACTGGAAAGGCTGTGACCAACCAGGTGAAGCGTTGCCAGATGTTGAAATTCTTTCTATGATTCGTGAAGAAATGCATCACCTTTATCAAAAAGAAGGTGGTCGTGGTATCGAATCTTTCGAAGCGATGACTTGGAACTATGCTCAGCCGCATTCACCAAGTTCTGTAGAATTAGCGAAAGAATTAAACGGCTACGCGCTTGCTGATCTTCTCGATGCTGATGGCAACGTCATGTATAAAAAAGGTCAATTACTTAACGGATTCGCTCACTTACGTGATGATGGTACAACCTCGTCAGGTAACTGGATCTATGTGGGTCAATGGACTGAAAAAGGTAACCAAACCGCAAACCGTGACAACTCTGACCCATCAGGTTTAGGTTGTACATTAGGTTGGGGCTTCGCATGGCCAGCAAACCGTCGTATTCTTTATAGCCGTGCTTCACTTGATATTAACGGTAATCCTTGGGATAAACACCGTCAATTAATCAAATGGAACGGTAAAAACTGGAACTGGTTAGATGTCGCTGACTATGGCACACAACCACCAGGTTCTGATGCAGGTCCATTTATTATGTCTGCAGAAGGTGTGGGTCGTCTATTCGCTGTAGATAAAATTGCGAATGGCCCTATGCCTGAGCACTATGAACCAATTGAAAGTCCGATTGACACTAACCCACTACACCCAAGTGTCGTCTCTGATCCGACTGTTCGTATTTATAAAGAAGACCGTGAATTTATCGGTTCAAACAAAGACTTCCCTTATGTGGCAACGACTTATCGTTTGACCGAGCACTTCCACAGTTGGACAGCTCAATCTGCGTTAAATATCATCGCTCAACCACAACAATTCGTGGAAATTGGTGAGAAATTAGCAGCAGAAAAAGGCATCCAA
Organism: Haemophilus parainfluenzae; assembly: GCF_003252795.1. Taxonomy (GTDB): domain Bacteria; phylum Pseudomonadota; class Gammaproteobacteria; order Enterobacterales; family Pasteurellaceae; genus Haemophilus_D; species Haemophilus_D parainfluenzae_K. The sequence goes on along the minus strand of NZ_QEPQ01000002.1, from coordinate 427,423 downwards.
AAAGGTGATATGGTGAAAATTACTTCTCGCCGTGGCTACATTAAAGCCGTTGCAGTGGTAACAAAACGTTTGAAAGATTTAGAAGTCGACGGACGTACCGTACATCACGTGGGTATTCCAATTCACTGGAATATGAAAGCCTTAAATGGTAAAGGTAATCGTGGTTTCTCCACCAACACCTTAACACCATCTTGGGGTGAAGCAGTCACTCAAACACCAGAATATAAAACATTCTTGGTAAACATTGAGAAAGCGGAGGCATAATATGGCAGGAAGTGGTCAAGGCGTTCAATCGCAAGACATTATCAAGGTCTCCGCTACGTCTGGTTTAACGCCAGCACCTCAAGCGCGTGATCATAAAGTTGAAGTTGCAAAATTAATCGACGTATCCACCTGTATCGGTTGTAAAGCCTGTCAGGTGGGCTGTTCAGAGTGGAATGACATCCGTTCTGATGTTAATGCTCAGTGTGTGGGAATTTACGATAACCCAGTAGATCTCAATGCAAAAGCATGGACGGTAATGCGCTTTAACGAAGTTGAAGAAAATGATCGTTTAGAATGGTTAATCCGTAAAGATGGTTGTATGCACTGTTCAGAACCTGGCTGTTTAAAAGCTTGTCCTGCACCAGGCGCAATTATCCAATATGCGAACGGTATCGTGGATTTCCAATCTGATAAATGTATCGGTTGTGGTTACTGTATCGCAGGTTGTCCGTTCAACATTCCACGTATGAACCCAGAAGACAACCGTGTGTACAAATGTACCCTTTGTGTGGATCGTGTATCTGTGGGCCAAGAACCGGCTTGCGTGAAAACCTGTCCAACCGGTGCAATTCGTTTCGGTTCTAAAGAAGAGATGAAACTCTACGCAGAACAACGTGTTGCTGACTTAAAAGCACGTGGTTACGAAAATGCGGGTATCTACGACCCTGAAGGCGTAGGTGGTACACACGTAATGTATGTATTACACCATGCAGATAAACCTGAGCTTTATTCTGGTCTTCCAAAAGATCCAAAAGTTGACCTCACCGTCACCCTTTGGAAAGATGTCTTGAAACCAGTAGCGGCTGTAGCAATGGGTGGTCTAGCACTTGCTGAAATCGCTCACTACTTAGCTGTGGGTCCAAACGTTGAAGAAGACGTAGAAGATCATCACCATGAATTTGAAGAAGAAGATAAAAAAGGGGGCAAAGATGAGTAAGATTGAGATTAGCAATGATACTCGAATCATTCGTCATAGAACGCCTGCTCGTTTTAGCCACTGGTTACTCGTAATCTGCTTCTTTATGACAATGTTCACTGGTGTGGCATTCTTCTTCCCAGATTTTGCGTGGTTAACTGAGATTTTAGGTACTCCGCAACTGGCTCGAGCAATTCACCCGTTCACCGGTATCATTATGTTCGTTGCCTTTATTTTCCTCGGCTATCTTTACTGGGATCACAACATTCCAGAGAAAAACGATATTCGTTGGTTAAAAGGCATCGTTGAAGTATTAAAAGGGAATGAGCACGCTGTTGCAGATAACGGCAAGTATAACCTTGGTCAAAAAATGTTATTCTGGACATTAAACTTGGCGATGGTCACTTTACTTGTAACCGGTATCATTATGTGGCGTCAATATTTCTCGCACTACTTCTCTATTCCGGTATTGCGTTTTGCGATTTTCCTTCACTCTTTAAGTGCATTCATGTTGTTCACCGGTATTTTGGTACACATGTACATGGCATTCTGGATTAAAGGATCTATTCGCGGTATCGTAGAAGGTTGGGTAACCGTTCGCTGGGCGAAAAAACACCACCCGAAATGGTATCGAGATGAAGTACTTCCTAAGCTAGAAGAAGACCTTGAAAATGAAGCTGAAGGTAAAAAAGTAAAAACCAAAGCATTGTTCAAAGGTATCAATGGCTAAAATCAAAAAGTGCGGTTAAAATTGACCGCACTTTTTCTTATCAATACTTAAGAGACTATTATGAGTATCAAAATCTTATCTGCAGACGAAATCAAACAAAAAAAGAATTCATACGATATTCCACCTGTTTTGTTTGCTAACCCTAAAAATCTTTATCAACGTCGTGCAAAACGTTTAAGAGAATTAGCAAAAGATCATCCACTGGCTGATTATTTACTCTTTGCTGCAGATGTTGTGGAAAGCCAATTAAACGTATTTGAAAAAAATCCATTAGAAACACAGCAATTCGATAACTTAAATGAAATCGAGCCGTTAAATGCTAAAACATTTAAACGCTCAAGTATTTGGATTGAATATCTCAAAGAAATTTTGCATAGCATTAAACCAAAAGCGAATGAACAGGTTATTGCTACCATTGAAAATCTTGAAAAAGCCTCTGATAAAGAGCTTGAAGAGATGGCTACTCATCTTTTAAGCCAAGAATTTAATTTAGTGAGCACTGATAAAGCTGTCTTTATCTGGGCAGCACTTTCTCTTTATTGGTTACAATTGGCTCAACAAATTCCTCATAACAGCCGCCAAGAAGGGACTGACAATCTACATTACTGCCCTGTTTGTGGTTCTGCACCAGTGGCAAGTGTTGTACATATCGGCACATCACAAGGTTTACGTTATTTACACTGTAGCCTTTGTGAAAGCGAATGGAATTTAGTGCGTGCTCAATGTACTAACTGCAATGAACACAAAAATCTTGAATTGTGGTCATTAAATGAAGAGCTTGCACTCATTCGTGCTGAAACCTGTGGTGATTGCCAAAGCTACTTAAAAATTATGTTCCAAGAAAAAGATCCGAACGTTGAAGCGGTAGCGGATGATTTGGCATCTATTTTCTTAGATATTGAAATGGAAGAAAAAGGCTTCGCACGCAGTGGATTAAATCCATTTGTCTTCCCAGCAGAAGAAGTGTAATGTCTTACTTTTCAGATAAACAAAGTGCGGTCAAAATTGACCGCACTTTTGCATTCTAGAGATAACATGCCATCACAACAGCATTTTCTCGTCCACCATCCGGTTTCGGATAATAATTCTTACGAATATCAACCTCATTAAATCCCAACTTTTCATAAAGGAAACGAGCGGGATTCGATTCACGTACTTCCAGCCAAAGGGTTTGAATGCCTTTCTCTTTCAGCTTATCCATTAAACCTTGCAATAAAAACGAGCCGTAGCCATTTCCTTGTTGAGCTGGATCTATCGCAATATTGAATAATGTGGCTTCATCTAATACCGTGTGGCAAATAGCAAAACCAAACACTCGCTCCTTCTCCACTAATTTCAAATTGAGATAACGCTCTCCGACATTATTTTTCAATGTTCCCAATGACCAAGGCACAAGGTGTGCAGCTTGTTCAATTTCATATAAGCGATCCATATCGCATTCTTCAATAGGAAAAAGAGAAGGCATAATGATTAAATTTGTTGGATTTGTTGCCAAAGCTCACGCTTAGCTTGACTATCTTGCTGGAATTGTTGCCAATCAACAGAGCGATAAACACGCTCTGCATTTAAGCAATAAGGCAAAGTGCGGTCGATTTCATCTGCATTTTCAGCTAATAACCAATACCGCACAGAATGTTGTAATGTGATATGTTGAATTTGATCGAAATTCAGGCAAAGGCAATCTTCTTTATTTAACTCGAGTGCGAGTCGAACATCTGAAAAAAGTGGGGAGTTCGATACATTATCTTTTGCCACCACAATAAATTTCACTTGTTCAGAAACACTCACACCGACCACCCCTTGTAATACTTCCGGGCGATAGAGCTGCCAACGGGTTATCCCCATTTCATTTAAAAGAAGATTGCGTCTATCCATAGATTAACGAGCGATAGTATCTAGCGGATAATCTCTTAAACCTTTAACAATTGCTTGTTCTTGCGCTTCGGTTGGTTTTTCTTGATATGCTTTTAAGCTACGGAAAGAAAGAATATTTTTCGCTTGATAAACCACGGCGATAAAACGTTGGAAATCTTTACCATCACAAGCATAGTAAACATCTGAAGCGCTACCAATTGTTTTTAACTCACATACTTTTTTGTTTGCATCAAGATATTTTGTCGTTAATGCAGGAACATGCGAAACATCTTTTAGATAATAGGTTTCACTCATAATGAATTTACGATTGCTACGATCTATATTAGCCGCGCCACTTAAGAAACGCGGATCTTCTGATTTATCAAAAGCTTTCGTTTGTTTATAGAATTTTTCGCCGTTGAAAGTGACTTCTTGGTTACCTTTTTTGATACGCTCAAACTGTGCATCTAAGCTTTGTGCTTGTGCCGCAGGTAATTCAACTGTTGAGCTAGTTGGTAAGGTTGAAGGTTGTTGTTTGCTACCTTGAATTTGTTCGATTAATTGACAGCCGGACAATAAACTTGCCATTGCCACTGCAGTGATGATTTTTTTCATAAATAATTCCTTAATAAATACGTCTAAATCGTTATCTTTTGTTAGAATAACACGTAATTTTAACTAATAAACTACAGGATTTAAAGCGTGATTTCTCTCGAAAGCGAAGTTTTACAACGCCATCTTCCCCTTTTTAACGGTAAATCAATTCTTCTTGCCGGTGGCATTAATGATGATTTTCCTCAAATATTGCAAAAACATTGTCAATCCGTACAAATTTGGAGCTGGTATTTTGATTATGCTAAAACCCAAAGTGCGGTCAATTTTGAGGTTGAATTTCAACCGCAAGCCGAGTTGATTATTTATTATTGGACAAAAAACAAACAAGAAGTGAATTTTCAGCTGATGCAACTACTCGCCAAAAGTAAAATTGGTCAAGAAGTATTGATTATCGGTGAAAATCGTTGTGGCGTCCGTTCAGCTGAAAAGCTGCTTGAACCTTATGGTGAAATTGGCAAAATTGACTCAGCGCGTCGTTGCGGTTTATATCATTTTTCCTTACAAAAACAACCGCACTTTGATCTTCAATCTTATTGGAAATGCTACCAAAATGATGCATTAGGCGATCTCCGTATTTACAGCTTGCCGGGTGTATTCAGTGCCAATGAACTTGATAGTGGAACGTCACTTCTGCTTTCCACTTTAACCTCACCTGTTCAAGGCAAAGTATTAGACGTTGGTTGTGGTGCGGGTGTCATTGGTTCAATGATTAAAAAACATCACCCTAAAGCAGATGTGACTATGACTGATATTCATGCGATGGCTATTCAATCTGCTCGTCAAACACTGGCAGAAAATCAGCTTGAAGGTCAGGTTATCGCAAGTGATGTGTTTTCCCATATTGAGGGAAAATTTGATCTGATTATTTCAAACCCGCCTTTCCACGATGGAATCGATACCGCTTATCGTGCGGCGAAAGAACTTATTCAACAAGCAAAATGGCATTTGACGGCAGGTGGCGAACTTCGTATTGTTGCTAATGCATTTCTGCCCTATCCCGATTTATTAGCGCAACATTTCGGTAAGTTTGAAGTCCTTGCTCAAACCACCAAATTTAAAGTGTATTCCGTGAGAAATTAAGGAGAAAACAATGTTTGTAACCAGTTCAGCCATTCAAAATGGTGCTTTTGAAGACAAATATGGCAAACGCGGCTCACAATTTAGCCCAAATGGTATGCCGACCTACTCTATTCCATTTGAAATTCACGATGCCCCTCAAGGCACTAAATCCTTTGCAGTTGTCTTAGAAGATAAAGATGCAATTACGGCAAGTGGCTTTGTGTGGATTCATTGGCTTATTGTGGATCTTGAACGTACCGTTATCCAAGAAAATGAAAGCCAAACCGCAACAGATTATGTACAAGGTGCAAATACTTGGGCGAGTAAATTAGGTCAATTTGATATTGAAGAAGCCTCATTCTATGGTGGTATGGCACCACCAAACTGCTTGCATCGTTACGAGCTTATTGTATATGCGCTCGATACCAAACTTAACCTGAAACCGGGATTCCGTTTTAATGATCTACATTTTGCGATGCAAGGGCATATATTGGATCAAGCCGTGGTGATGGGCACTTATGATGTTTAATCATTTATAGTTCATCCTAAAAACACCATAAAAAATGACCGCACTTCAACAAAGTGCGGTCATTTCTTTTAGGACTTTATAACGTGATTTTATTCGCGTCTTGCACTAATTTCGCATGTGCTTTTTTCTGTTCTTTCATCTTATTGCTCGTTTCACGGCGTTGAGTAGAAAGTTCAGCATTGCGAATGTTGTAATCATCTACACGACCTTCATAGTCATCACGCATATTTTCGATAATCGCACGAACATCTTCAATGCTCATATCATCACGAATATATTGATTTAAGTTATCTAATAATAAGACACGTTTTTGGTTATCACGAATTTTGCGGTTGTTGTCTTCAATGTCGCGCTTAAGTTTATTTTTTAAACGATATAAACGCACATACTCTAATACTTCTTGGAAGGATTTATTTACATTTCCCATGATCGACTCTCTCAAAGTTAAAAATAAACTTCGGGTAATGTAGCCTTTTTTTTCGTCCCCGTCAAAAGCTTAAATTTAAATTGATGGATTAGATCAAAAAACTGTTTGATTTAGTTGATTATCCTATTCGGTAGTGGTAAAAATGAAGAATCTATTCAAAATAAAATAAGGAAACACAATGTCAAAAGTCTTTAATTTTAGTGCTGGTCCAGCCATGATTTTCCCTGAGGTACTACACAAAGCACAAGCTGAGCTAACTAACTGGCTTGGTCAAGGTGTGTCTGTGATGGAAGTCAGCCACCGTGGCAAATATTTTATGGAATTGATTACCCAAGCAGAAAAAGATCTGCGTGAAGTGTATAACATTCCAGATAATTATCGCGTGTTATTCCTACAAGGTGGTGCACGTGGTCAATTTGCAGCATTACCGATGAACCTAATTGGTGAGAAAGGTAAAGCACTTTACTTAAATAGCGGTCACTGGTCTGCAACCGCAGCAAAAGAAGCGCGTAACTTTGCTGAAATTGATGAAATTACCATTGTGGAAAATGGTGAGCACACACGCATTACCAACCTTGATTTCAGCGACATTGCGGAACAATACGATTACGTTCACTATTGCCCAAATGAAACCATCAGCGGTGTTGAAATTTTTGGTGTACCGAATGTGGGCAATGCGGTACTTGTAGCCGATATGTCATCTAATGTGCTCTCTCGCGAAATTGATATTAGCAAATTTGGTGTCATTTACGCTGGTGCACAAAAAAATCTTGGTCCAGCAGGGATTACACTTGTAATTATTCGCGATGATTTAATTGGTCATGCTCGCCAAGCAACACCATCAATTTGGAATTACGCCACACAACGTGATGCTGATTCTATGATCAATACCCCGCCAACATTTGCTTGGTATCTCTGTTCATTGGTCTTCAAACACATTCAAGCAATTGGCGGCTTAAAAGAAATTGCCAAACGTAACGCAGTGAAAGCGCAAACTCTTTATGACTACATTGATAGCAGCAAACTCTATCGTAACGTGGTAGCTAAAGAAAACCGCTCAACCATGAATGTCACATTTGTGACAGGCAACCCTGAACTTGATGCTAAATTTGTTGCAGAATCGACAGCTGCTGGCCTTCAAGCCTTAAAAGGTCACAAAGTGTTAGGTGGTATGCGTGCATCTATCTACAATGCAATGCCATTAGAAGGTGTACAAGCGCTCATTGAATTCATGAGAAAATTTGAAGCTGAAAACAGCTAATTATCTGGTTAATTAAACTCAACGTGCGGGCTGAAAGGCCCGCTCGTCTTTATAAGGAAAGCATATGCAATACATCAACGTTGCCAATCAAGGCGTAAAATCTCTTTCACCTTACCAAGCCGGAAAACCCATCGAAGAACTTGAACGTGAATTAGGCATTACTGATATCGTTAAACTGGCCTCAAATGAAAACCCTTTCGGCTTTCCTGAAAGTGCGAAAAAAGCCATTCAAGCCCAACTTGATTATTTAACTCGCTACCCTGATGCGAATGGTTTTGAACTTAAAGCGGCTATTGCGAAGAAATTTGGTGTGCAACCAAACCAAATCACCCTTGGCAATGGTTCTAACGATTTATTAGAGCTCTTTGCTCATACCTTTGCTGGTGAGCATGATGAAGTGATTTATTCACAATACGCCTTTATTGTTTACCCTTTAGTGACCAAAGCCATTAACGCCGTTGCAAAAGAAATTCCTGCTAAAGATTGGGGACACGATTTAAACGGATTTTTGACCGCACTTTCAGATAAAACCAAGCTGATTTTTATTGCCAATCCAAACAATCCAACGGGGAATTTCTTAACGGAAGCAGAATTGGATGCTTTCTTGGCAAAAGTACCTGAAAATGTGATTGTGGTATTAGATGAAGCTTATACTGAATTTACCCATCCAAGCGAACGGGTTAATTCTTTTGCGTTACTGGAAAAATACCCAAACCTTATCGTTTCTCGCTCCCTATCAAAAGCTTATGGATTGGCGGGTTTACGCATTGGTTACGCAGTCTCTAATCCTGAAATCGCAGACTTATTAAACCGTGTTCGTCAACCGTTTAACTGTAATAGCCTTGCTTTAACCAGTGCGATTGCGGTGATGAACGATGATGCCTTTGTCGAAAAAGTGGCGGAGAACAATCGCCAAGAAATGAAACGTTATGAGGCCTTCTGCCAACAATATGGTTTAGACTTTATTCCATCTAAAGGTAACTTTATTACCATTGATTTTAAACAACCAGCCGCACCAATTTATGATGCATTATTACGTGAAGGCGTCATTGTTCGCCCAATTGCAGGCTATGGCATGCCAAATCACTTACGTATCAGTATTGGCTTACCACAAGAAAATGACAAATTTTTTACTGCACTCGTTAAAGTGCTGAATTTAGGAAAATAAAAATAAGGCGCTTTCTTTTAACGAGAAAGCGCCTTTTTATTTATTCAGGGAAAATCTCATTCAATATCAATGCAATCCCATCATCATTATGCGAAGCGGTGACGCGATTGGCGGCTTTTTTAATCTCATCGGGAGCATTGCCCATTGCCACGCCTAATCCCACGCTTTCTAACATATCTAAATCGTTAAAGTTATCACCGAAAGCGACACATTCTTCCATCTTCACATGAAAATAATCTTCAAGAAAACGTACCGCGTTACCTTTTGTCGCGGATTTATGCATCACTTCAAGGAAATTCGCATGAGAACGGCAAATACTTAAATGCGGGAATTTCTCTTTCAAGATTTGCTCAATAGCAATCACTTCATCTGTTTCACCAATGATTTGAATTTTATGTGGAGAATAGACCGCACTTTCATCATAAGGATCAATCTGAATGCCTGTCACGCTACGTTCATAAATCACCCATTTATTATCCAAATCGCGAGCGACGCAATCATCATAGGTATAATAATTGACACCTAACGCAGGATGATCTGCTAATACTTGGTTAATGGCTTGGATATCAGCAGAATCAATTTGTACCGAATAAATAGGCGTAGCGTTTTTATCTAAAATCAAGGCACCACTGAATGCCACAATGATGTTGTAATTTTCAATAAGTTTCGCATAAGGCCAAATACCAAGCGGCGAACGAGCAGAGATTGGTGTAAATGGAATACCTTGTTTTGTAATGCGTTGAAGTGCATCTAAGGTTTTAGGCGAAATTCGATGATCCGACGTTAATAAGGTACCATCAAAATCACTGAATACGGCTTTATACATAATTGCTCCAAATAGTTATTATTTTTCGGAAAGGTAAGGATCGGCAAAGCCCAAACCCTGCATAATTTCAGTTTCTAAACTTTCCATTTCTTCGGCTTCATCATCTTCAATGTGATCGTACCCCAACAAATGTAAGCTGCCATGCACAATCATATGCGCCCAATGTGCCATTAAAGGCTTTTCTTGCTCGATAGCTTCACGCTCCACCACTTGACGGCAAATCACCAAATCGCCCAACAATGGCAACTCCACTTCATCAGGGCATTCAAAAGGGAAAGACAACACATTGGTTGGACGATCTTTTCCACGATAAGTCAAATTCAAGTCATGGCTTTCCGCTTCATCCACAATGCGCACCGTCATTTCCACATTATCACTTTCTGGTTGCACTGCAGCGGTTGCCCATTGCAGAATTTGCGCTTCTGATGGCAAGCCTTCTGTATTTTCACAGGCCAGTTGCAAATCGATAATCATATTGCCCATGTTATTCTCCTAAATTCGTTTCATTTTCTGACCGCACTTTTTGCTCACGTTCAGCTCGACGCTGCGCTGCAATTTCTTGACGGCGGATTTCATCTTGGGCTTCCCATTCTTCGTAAGCTTGCACCACTTTTGCTACCACAGGATGCCGCACAATATCTTTACTTTCAAAGTAGTTAAAGCTTAATTCCGACACTTTGCTTAACACTTCCATGGCGTGGCGTAAACCTGATTTTGTACTACGTGGTAAATCGATTTGAGTCACATCCCCTGTAATCACGGCTTTGGAATTAAAACCAATACGAGTCAAAAACATTTTCATTTGTTCGACCGTCGTATTTTGGCTTTCATCTAGAATGATAAAACTGTCATTGAGTGTGCGACCACGCATATAAGCCAATGGTGCGATTTCAATCACATTACGCTCCATTAATTTTTGTACACGTTCAAAGCCAAGCATTTCAAATAACGCATCATAAAGTGGTCGTAAATAAGGTTCAATTTTTTGGCCTAAATCACCCGGCAAGAAACCTAATTTTTCGCCCGCTTCCACCGCAGGACGAGTCAGCAAAATGCGACGAATTTCTTGACGTTCTAATGCCTCAACAGCCGCTGCTACGGCTAAAAAGGTTTTCCCTGTGCCAGCGGGTCCAATCCCAAAACTAATATCGTGCGTAAGAATATTATGTAAATACTGAATTTGATTTTCACCACGCGGTTTAATCAAACCTCGCTTGGTTCTAATTGTGGTGCTATAGACGTGATTTTTACTGTGTGACTCACTGCCTTCTTGCGATAACATTCTGCTCTCTTGCAAGGCAATATGCACATCTTCCAAATCAAGTTCTTTCACTTTCCCCTTAATTGGTGCTGTCTCTACATATAATGCCTGGATTAATTTAGCCGCACGCTCAATTAATTGCTCATGATGTGGTTTCGGACTTTCATCGTTAGATTTCACCGTGAAAGTAAAATTATTGCGGAAAATATTGAGGTTAAATTCTTTTTCAATCAGTTTGATATTTTCATCGAATGCACCGCAAAGGGATTGCAGACGATCATTTTCTTGAGGTTCTAAGGTAAAAGTTGTCATTAAATTTCATTTTAGAATTGTGAATACTGTCTCCATTTTAGCCTAATTAGGATGAATGTAAAACGGGCTTCACCAACTGATGAAGCCCGATAACTAAATTAAGGCAATTCAGGGAAAAGCATCTTAATCACATTCATTGTCAATCGTCGAGATTGTCCACTAAATGGGAAAATATGCATCATCATCATAGGATTAAAGTTTGCCTCAATCACACCCCACGAACGTAAACTCGGTTCTGCCGGCTGTTTCAAATCAGGAATAATTAAATCTACACCACAAACTGCCGCCCCCATTGCCTTGCTAATCCCTACCGCAATCTCTTTGTAACTGGCATGCATTTCATCCGTCATGTCAATAGAATCGCCGCCGGTACTAATATTAGAATTCGCACGTAATTGAACAAGTTGATCTTTTGCAGGAATAGAATTCACGGTTAATCCTTGTTCCTTAAGCTGCAACTGCTCAATATCCCCCAATGCTATTTTTTTCAATGGTGTACGACTGCCATCGCCCCGTAAAGGATGATCATTTTTAGCGGCAACTAATTCAGCAACGGTATGTACGCCATCTCCAATTACATTTGCTGGAACACGTAATAAGACGGCTAACGTTTGATCCCCCAGCACAAAGAAACGATATTCAGTGCCAAGTAGATAATCTTCAACCATGATCTCTTTATCTTCGCGGAAAGCAATCTCTACTGCTTTTGCAAAATCATCTCTATCCGTTACACCTTGTTGGAAAATACTGATCCCTAAACCAAAATTCGTTGATTTTGGCTTAATCACGACAGCTCGATTCTCAAAAAGTGGGAAATTTTCGACCGCACTTTTCACATCGGTAAACTCAAGGCTTTGCGGTACATTAAATCCGGCTTTCGCTAACACTTTCTTCGTCACTACTTTATTTTCCATGATGAGTGGAGAAATATAGCTATCGTGAGAAGTCATATTACCGTTTTTCACATATTCCAAATGGTCGCCAAATTGAAGACTGATAAATTGATCGCGTTCATCTAAAATCTCAATCTTTAGCCCTTTTTGGATTGCATCAAACAATAACGCTTGTGTGGACAGTTCCATATTATCAAACGCAGTTAATGCATAAAAACGTTCAAAGGCTTTTGCTTTATTGGATTGCGCGATATCCGCCCCTAATTGTTGGTAACTGTCGACCTGTTCAATTGCCGCGACTACTTTTGCACAAAGCGTTTGGCTTGGATCCGCAAATTGTCCTAATTTGTCTTTAACAATCGTTTTAATCTCATCACTCACATTGAGTTGCTCAAGCATTTTGAGCATTTCAAGGAGGACTAATTCCCCTTCTACCGCATAAGCACTTTGCTGTCTTGGGTCTTCCCATGCCACTTCAGCAAGACGTGCTTTACCTAATTTTATGCCCTCTTGATCAGCAGTATCGTCAAGCCATGCCATTAACAAAATAAAATAATGAATGAATTTCGCGTCAGCGAGTTCCATTCCATAAGGTGCAAACGGATTGAGATCAAACAAACGAAATTCTAAATATTGAATTCCTTTTTCAAGTAAATCTCGCGCTTTTTTAGCACCTCGCAAACGTACACTCGAGTAAAACTCTTTTTCCGCAATCAAATCACCCGATTTCACCCAGTGTTCTAGCGTCTCAACATACTCTTGCAAACTGTCATAAGAAACGTGGATCTTCGGATCATTCACATAACCATATTTCCCTGAACGTAAACTGCGAACATATTGATGCGATTTAAGTGGTGAATGACCTCTGAAATATTTTTCCTCTACCGTCGGTGTCGCAGAAAACAGATAAAGCAGAATCCATTGATAGCGTAAGAAGTTTTTGGCTATTTTTAGGTAAAAATTATTTCGAAAATCAACCGCACTTTGTGTTTCATTTTGTGCATGAAATAAGGCATCAATAAACTTAGGGTCAATTTGAAAATTGTAATGAATACCACTGACCATTTGCTTATATTTACCGTAAGACTGGACTAAATGCTCCCGATAAGCCACATCTTCCTGATTATCTAATTGTGCAACCTTAATTTGCTCTTCTGGTGGTAACCCTGCAGGCATACTAAAAGGAAAAATAAATTCATCCTCCGGTAAAGTTCGCAAAGTCACTTCATGAATGGCTGAAAGCCAACGTAATGTATCCTCTAATTTTTTCATCGGAGGGGTTACCAATTCCAACTGACTTTCTGCAAAATCAGTTTGAATATAAGGGTGAAAACGACGATTACCAAAAGCTTTAGGATGCGGTGACGTCACAATTGAACCATCTGCATATACCCGTTGACTTTCCTTTTCAATCCCAAACGACCCTTGCTGGAATAAGAGCTCTAAATGATGTTGTTTAATGATTTGCTGAATATTCATATCCGTCCTTATTAGAAATTTCTACTAGACATTATGGAGAAAAATCAACATAGGACGAAGTAAAAAAATAGAATGGGATATGAAATTTTGATATAAGAGAAAAACATCTGAGAATTATTTGCATTATCTCTTTTAAATATATTAGAATGGGACGAATTTTATTTTCAGAAAATGGGCGATTTGCCCGATAACATAAAGGAGTTTTCATGAAAATTAAGCACTTCCAAATTGCCGCACTAACTGGCTTAATGGCGTTTGCAGGATTCGCTTCTGCAGATATTACTGTTTACAATGGACAGCACAAAGAAGGTTCTCAAGCTGTTGCTGATGCATTTACAAAAGCAACGGGCATTAAAGTGACCTTAAACAGTGCTAAAAGTGATCAACTTGCAGGTCAATTAAAAGAAGAGGGCGATAAAACCCCTGCTGACGTATTCTTTTCTGAACAAACTGCACCTTTCGCTGCCCTGTCTGATGCAGGCTTATTAGAACCGCTTTCTGCAGATACTATTAAACAAACTGCACACAAGGGCGTTCCTCTTGCACCGAAAAAAGACTGGGTCGCATTAAGCGGTCGTTCTCGTGTTGTGGTTTACGATCACACTAAATTATCTGAAAAAGACATGGAAAAATCCGTGTTAGATTATGCAACACCAAAATGGAAAGATAAAATTGGTTACGTTCCAACTTCAGGCGCATTCTTAGAGCAAGTTGTTGCGATTACCAAATTAAAAGGTAAAGATGCCGCTCTTAAATGGTTAAAAGGCTTAAAAGAAAACGGTAAACTTTATGCGAAAAACAGCGTTGCTCTTCAAGCGGTTGAAAATGGTGAAGTACCAGCAGCCTTAATCAACAACTATTACTGGTATACACTTGCAAAAGAAAAAGGTGCTGATAACCTCAAAACACGCCTTTACTTTATTCGTCATCAAGATCCTGGTGCATTAGTGACTTATTCTGGTGCGGCTGTATTAAAAGGCTCTAAAAATAAAGAAGAAGCGAAAAAATTCGTTGATTTCTTAGCAAGTAAAGAAGGACAAGAAGCATTTGTTTCAGTACGTGCAGAATACCCACTTCGTACCGATGTGGTTTCTCCATTTAACATGGAACCTTATGCAAAATTAGAAGCGCCAGTTGTTTCAGCAACCACCGCTGAAGACAAAGACAACGCAAATAAACTTATTGAAGAAGCTGGTTTGAAATAAGTTTAATTTGCTATGCAATATAGGGCGTGTCATACACGCCCTTCTGTTATTTACTCTACTTACTCTACACTAATATTTTCAAAGGATTTTTTGTGTCTAATCGCCCACCTCGCTGGCTTATAGCCTTAATCGTGCTGATTAGTTTGCCATTATTATTACCTTTTTTATATGTTATTGAGCGTGCTGCAGATGTTGGATTAGCTCGCAGCATTGAATTACTTTGGCGCCCAAGAATGTGGGAATTGCTCAGTAATACCCTACTTTTAATGGTATTTGTCACGCTTTTTGCCATTATTCTCGGCACGTTATGTGCATTTTTATTAGAACGTTATCGCTTTTGGGGAAAAGGCTTTTTCCAAGTCGCCATGACGCTCCCTCTTTGTATTCCGGCTTTTGTCAGTTGTTTTACGTGGATCAGTCTCACCTTCAGAGTGGAAGGCTTCTGGGGAACCATCGGTATTATGACGCTGAGTTCTTTCCCGCTTGCTTATCTCCCTGTTGCGGCAACCTTAAAAAGACTCGACCGCTCTTTAGAAGAAGTAAGCCTTTCATTGGCTAAAAGCCATACTTACACATTTTGGCATGCGATTTTTCCACAACTCAAACCCGCCATTGGTAGCAGCGTATTATTAATTGCGCTTCATATGTTGGTAGAGTTTGGTGCCGTATCTATTTTAAATTATCAAACCTTCACTACCGCTATTTTCCAAGAATATGAAATGGCCTTTAATAACAACACCGCCGCCTTACTCTCTGGCGTGTTAATGGTGATCTGTATTCTTGTTGTGATGGGCGAGATTCGTTTTAGAGGCACACAAACACTCTATCAAAGTGGTAAAGGGGTAATTCGCCCTTATCCATTAAAAACACTCTCAGCAGGAAAACAAATTTTAGTGACTGGCTTTTTCATGACCATTTTTGTGCTCAGTATTGGTGTGCCGATTACTATGCTGATTTATTGGCTAGCAGTGGGAAGTTCCATTGAAGGTGCGGTCGATTTTGGGGAATTTTTTACTGCCTTCACAAATTCACTGACAATATCAACTCTAGGTGCAGCACTTACCGTTGTTTGTGCTTTGCCGTTGGTATGGGCCGCAGTGCGCTATCGCAGTAAATTGACGATTTGGCTTGATCGAATTCCTTATCTACTTCACGCAGTGCCGGGGCTTGTTATCGCATTATCCTTGGTTTTCTTTACCATCAACTATGCGTATTCGCTTTATCAAACCTTTGCCATGGTTATCGTTGCCTACTTTATGCTTTATCTTCCAATGGCACAAACGACCTTACGAGGATCGCTTGAACAGATGTCTGATAACATCGAAAAGGTGGGGCAAAGCTTAGGGCGTAGCAACTTTTATATTTTCCGTACCTTAGTCATCCCCGCTATGTTACCTGGGATTGCTGCCGCCTTTGCTTTAGTTTTTTTAAACTTAATGAAAGAGCTTACCGCAACCCTATTATTGACCCCAAATGACATTAAAACGCTTTCAACCGCAGTATGGGAATATACATCCGATGCGCAATATGCGGCAGCCACGCCTTATGCCATTATGTTAGTGCTATTTTCTGGGATTCCTGTATTTTTACTGAAACGATACGGTTTTAAATAACGAAAAGATAAAAATGACAACATTACTCGATATTAAAAATTTGAATAAATCCTTTAATGGGCAACAGGTTTTACACAATATCTCGCTACAATTAGAGAAAGGTGAAATCCTATTTCTTCTTGGTGCATCTGGTTGTGGGAAAACCACCTTATTGCGTAGCATTGCTGGTTTTGAACAACCAACAAGCGGTGAGATTTGGTTAAAAAATCAACCTATTTTTAACGACAATATCAATGTGCCAACCCAACAGCGCAAATTAGGTTATGTGGTACAAGAAGGTGTGTTATTCCCGCATTTAAATGTTTACCGCAACATTGCTTATGGCTTAGGCGATGGCAAAGGAAAAATAGAGGCGGAAAAACAACGCATACAGGAAGTAATGAAACTCACCGGCATTAGCAGCTTAGCCGATCGTTTTCCCCATCAACTTTCCGGCGGGCAACAACAGCGTGTGGCACTTGCTCGAGCCCTTGCGCCAAGCCCTGAACTCATCCTATTTGATGAACCATTCAGTGCGTTAGATGAGCATCTAAGAAATCAAATTCGTTACGATATGTTACAGGTATTAAGAGAAAGTAGTTCATCCGCTATATTTGTGACCCATGATCGTGATGAAGCGCTCTGTTATGCAGATAAAATTGCGGTGATTCAAGAAGGAAGAATCCTCCAAATTGCGACACCTAAAACACTGTATTGGTCACCACAGCATTTATCCATCGCAACATTTATCGGAGAAAGCATTATTTTTCCTGCAACATTAAAAAATGATGCTATCGCGACCTGTCAATTAGGTGAGGTTGCTGTCGAAAATAAAGGAAATGGTCATACGCAAGGGAAGGTTTTATTCCGCCCTGAGCAATTCTCTCTTGCAAAAAAAATCCAAGATCCGACTGCGTCTTTTAAAGGTGAGATTAAACAGATTGAATCGAGAGGACGCGCCATTAATCTTTGTATTGATGTAGGCGGTTATGAATTTAATCTTAATGAAGATCTCATTAATCATTACCAAGTTGGAGAACAAGTCACACTGTATTTATACGGAAAAGGGGTTTTCTATCATCACTAAAAAAGGCGGAACACATTGTTCCGCCCTTTTTATATAATTAATGTCCTAGTGATTTTCGCATCTTGATGTTGAGCATTTCCACCACTGCTGAGAAACCCATGGCAAAGTAAATGTAGCCTTTTGGAATATGAATATCCAAACTTTCCGCAATTAAACTTACTCCCACTAAAATTAAAAAGGCTAAGGCTAAAATCTTCAATGTTGGATGAGTATCTACAAAATCACCAATTGGTTTCGCCGCAAACATCATGACACCAACTGCAAGCATAATCGCCAAAATCATCACAGGAAGGTGATTTGCCATACCTACTGCCGTAATCACAGAGTCTAAAGAAAACACAATATCTAAAACAGCAATTTGGATTAACACGCCCAAGTAACTGACTTTCTTCTTGTTCGTTTCTTCTTCATGATGTGCTTCAGGATGCATCGCTTCTTTGATTTCGCCTGTACTTTTCACAATTAGGAATAAACCTCCAAGGAATAAAATCAAATCACGACCCGAAATTTCCTGACCAACTAAAGTGAATAGTGGCTCCGTTAATTTCATCATCCAAGAAAGGGAAACAAGAAGTAAAATACGGGTAATCATCGCTAATCCAAGACCGATAATACGACCAGATTGACGTTGATTTGCGGGTAAACGTCCCACTAAAATACTAATAAAAATAATGTTATCGATACCCAAGACGATTTCAAGTGCGGTCAAAGTAAGCAATGAAATCCATGCTTCAGGATCAACAAGCCATTCAAACATAATATGTTCCTATATAAAATCCGAAAGGTTGAATCATAGACAGTTCACGTAGAAAATCAAGATTTTTCCTAACTTTTTAAGGTCTCGAAAATCTTTTCTGCTAAGGCTTTAGAAATACCAGGTACAGAGGCAATTTCATCCAATGTGGCATTTTTGACACCTTGTAATCCACCTAAATATTTCAACAAGGCTTGGCGTCGTTTAGCACCTACCCCTTCAATGGTTTCTAAACCACTTTGGGTAAAGGCTTTTTGGCGTTTTTGACGATGACCACTAATCGCATGATTATGGCTTTCATCTCGAATATGTTGGATTAAATGCAGTGCAAGGCTATCATCCGGCAAGTGAATCTCACGATCTTGTTTGCTGATAATCAACACTTCTTGTCCTGCTCGACGATCCACACCTTTTGCCACACCAATTAAGTGCGGTCGATTTTTATCCCATTTTACGTTGAGGTGATGAAAAACCTCTAAGGCACGATTAAGCTGCCCTTTACCACCATCAATAAAAATAATATCGGGGATTTTATCTTCATCAAGATCTCGGTCGTAACGTTTCTTTAAGGCTTGCTCCATCGCTGCATAATCATCGCCGCCAGTAATGCCTTCAATATTAAAACGGCGATAATCTGATTTCAGTGGGCCTTCTTGATTAAATACCACGCAAGATGCCACGGTTTGATTCCCCATCGTATGGCTAATATCAAAACATTCCATACGTTTAATTTCAGGCATATCGAGCAATTCGCAAAGCGCTTGATAACGTTCGTGCATTCGAGAAGATTGTTTGAGCTGCGTTGCCAAAGCTGCTTTGGCATTAATTTGCGCTAGTTGTAGATATTTACCTTTATCGCCTTTAGCGGATTCTTGTATCACCACTTTTCGACCGGCTTGTTCAGTTAACAAGGCTTCAAGCTCAGCTTTTTCATCTAATTTATGATCCACAATAATACTATTAGGAATACTTCTGCCCTGATGACCTTGCAAATAAAACTGCCCAACAAAAGTGGCTGTGAGTTCAGATAAATCTGTATTAGCCGGCACTTTAGGAAAATAACTGCGGTTGCCCAATACTTTACCTTGACGAATAAACATCACCTGAACACAAGCTAAACCATGTTGATACGCAATAGACATAATATCCATGTCGTCCAAACGCTCATTGGATACGAATTGTTTTTCGATAACTGCACGAACCGCTTGAATTTGATCGCGATAACGTGCTGCCCCTTCAAAATCTAAGTCTCGGCTAGCCTGCTCCATTTTGCCTATCAGGTAATCTAATACTTGCTGATCTTTTCCTTGTAAAAATAGTCGTGCTAATTCAACTTGTTGGTTATATTCTTCATCGGTCACATAACCTGGCACACAAGGTGCTGAGCAACGCCCGATTTGATATTGCAAACAAGGGCGGGAACGATTGTTATAAACCGAATTTTCACATTGACGAACAGGGAACAATTTTTGCATTAACGACAAAGTTTCACGCACTGCACCGGCATGAGGATAAGGGCCAAAATATTCGCCTGCAATTTTTTTCGTTCCGCGATAAGAAGTAATACGAGGATGACGTTCTTTCGTCAGTAAAATAAAAGGATAGGATTTATCATCTCGCAATAATACGTTATAACGAGGCTGATAAAGCTTAATGAAATTATGCTCAAGCAATAACGCTTCAGTTTCAGAAGAAGTAATGGTTGTATCGATATGATGAATTGACGACACCAACGCTTCTGTTTTTTTGCTGCTTAAGTTTTTGCGGAAATAGCTGGAAAGTCGCTTTTTAAGATCTTTCGCTTTGCCCACATAAATAACCTGATCTTTATCGTCATACATACGATAAACACCAGGTTCATGAGAAACGTCTGAGAGAAACTTCTTGGAATCAAACATCAGTAAAAACTACGCCAAAATTGACCGCACTTTTTCTAAATCTTCAGCCGTATCCACACCAACAGCCGGGACTTCTTTCGCCAATTCCACATGAATACGCTCACCGTACCACAATACACGAAGTTGCTCTAACTTCTCTAAGTTTTCTAACTGCGTTGGTGCCCATTGCACATATTGTTTAATAAAGCCCGCACGGTAAGCATAAATACCAATATGGCGAAGATACACATCTGCAAGTTGTGCCTTTGAGATATCCTCTAATTGCATAAATTGATCACGATCGTAAGGGATTACTGAACGGGAAAAATATAAAACGTAGCCATCTTTATCCGTAACGACTTTCACGGCATTTGGATTAAATAACTCTTCCGCTTCATGAATTTTTACTGCAAGCGTTGCCATATTCACGTTAAATTTCGCTAAATTCTCTGCCACTTGACTCACAATAACGGGGGGGATTAACGGTTCATCCCCTTGGATGTTTACAATAATTTCATCATCAGCAATTCCGAGTTTACTCACTACTTCTGCTAAACGTTCCGTACCAGAATTATGCGCTTCTGATGTCATGCAAACTTCTGCCCCAAAAGCTTTTGCGGCCTTTTCAACTTGTTCGTTATCTGTCGCAATAATCACTCGGCTCGCGCCTGATTGCTGAGCTTTTTCAAAAACATGCTGAATCATGGGCTTACCGGCAATATCGGCTAGAGGTTTACCTGGTAAGCGGCTCGATGCAAAACGAGCAGGGATAATAACTGTAAATGACATAATCATTCCTTATTCTTTCAATGTTTCGGCTTTTTCTGCCAACAATACCGGCACGCCGTTTTCAATAGGATAAGCCACTTGCTCAAAAGGGCAAATGAGCCGTTGATTTTCTTGATCATATTTCAATCTTGCCAAACAGCGTGGGCAAGCGAGCACTTCTAATAATCGAGGATTGAGTTTCTCACGCATATTTCACTCGAATAGAGTTAAACTAAATGACGAATTTTTTCCCACAATTGTGGGAGTTTTTGACCTTGATTTTCAGCCTCAACAATCTCCGCATCAACGGGGACATACCACCAATTCTCTTTGGCAAACGCTTGGCATTTTACGGCATCCTTTTCCGTCATAAAGAGCGGTTGATTTTCAGCGAGTTTTTCTAATAATTGTGGCTCAAAATGTTGATGATCTTGAAAAGCTTTCGTATTGGCTAAACGAATATTTAAATTTTCCAACATCGTGAAAAAACGTTGAGGATTGCCAATTCCCGCAATGGCTGAACCTTGGGTAAACTCACTTAGCAAGCGTTTTTCTGCCGTCACTAAATTAATCGCATAGTGAGGAACCAATTGCATAATGGCATCTGAATAAGCATTTTTTCCGCCATTAGTAATCACAAAGTCCACACTTTTTAAACGACTTGGTAATTCACGCAAAGGCCCTGCGGGCAATACAAAGCCATTGCCTAAAGCTCGCTCTGCGTCCATCACAACAATCTCAATATCGCGTTGCAACTTATAATGTTGTAATCCATCATCAGAAATAATGAGATCACAATCCTGTGTTTTCAAGAGTAATTCGATAGCGTGTTGACGATTCGGTGAAATCACCACAGGCACACCTGTTCTTTTAGCAATTAAAACAGGTTCATCCCCCCCTTGAACGGGATCTGTTTCAGAAGTGACAAGCAAAGGATAGATTTTAGATTGGCTACCATAACCACGAGAAATCACGCCTACACGCAATCCTTGTTTTTGTAACTCTTCAACTAGCCACACCACGACAGGCGTTTTACCATTTCCGCCAACAGAAAGATTACCGACAATAATGACCGGTTTCGGAGATTTATAAGAGGATAAAATATTTAGGGAAAATAATGCTCGGCGAATTTGGCTAATCAACCAAAATAGCAGTGAAAAAGGCAGGAGCAACCAAGCAAACTTTGAATTAGAGTACCAAAAAGGCATTTCATTTATCCTATATTGATTTTGGGCGAACACATTGGTTCGCCCTTATTATATTATCCGCTAAACTGCATACTGTATAATTGTTTATACGCACCATCAAGTGCTAATAAATCTTGATGCGTACCGCGTTCTTTAATTTCACCGTGTTCAATAACTAAGATTTCATCGGCATTTTCAATGGTTGATAAACGATGTGCAATTACCAATACCGTACGATCTTTCTTCAGTTCTTCTAACGCAGACTGAATCGCACGTTCAGATTCGGTATCGAGTGCAGACGTCGCTTCATCTAAAATTAAGACAGGTGAATTACGCAATAGCGCACGAGCAATGGCTAAACGCTGACGTTGGCCGCCAGAAAGACTCGCACCATTTTCGCCGATTACTGTATCAAAACCTTGTGGAAGCTTCTCGATAAACTCCAGGGCATAAGCTGCTTTTGCCGCTTCGACAATTTGCTCACGACTGTATTTATCTTCTGCCGCGTAAGCAATATTATTGGCAATCGTATCGTTAAATAAATGTACTTGTTGAGAAACGACAGAACAATTCTCACGTAAATTAGATAAACGATAATCTTGAATTCTTACGCCATCTAATAAAATTTCGCCTTCTTCAATATCATAGAAACGCGTTACCAAATTGGCAATCGTTGATTTCCCCGAACCTGAACGTCCCACTAAAGCCACAGTTTTTCCTGCAGGCACACTAAAAGAGATATTATTTAAGGCTTTCTCTTCTTTTCCCTCATAAGCAAAACTCACGTTTTTAAATTCTAAATCACCTTTTGCGGGTTCTGCTTTATAGGTGCCATTATCTTTCTCTGTTTCCAAATCTAAGATGGCAAATAATGTCTGACAAGCCGCCATACCACGTTGAAACTGTGAGTTCACATTCGTCAAAGATTTCAACGGACGCATCATCGCTAACATGGAAGAAAAGACTACCGTAAAAGAACCCGCAGTTAAATTATCATCCGCGATTAATGGTGTGGTTGCCAAATAAAGCACCGCGGATAACGCCAAAGAAGCAATCACTTGTACAACAGGATCAGAAATGGCATCTGCAGTGACCATCTTCATGCCTTTACGACGCATATCGTTACTGACTTTATCGAAACGCTCTTCTTCCACTAATTGCCCACCAAAAGACAGCACCTCTTTATGCCCTTTTAGCATTTGTTCTGTCGCAGAAGTTAATTCCCCCATGGAATCTTGCATATTTTTACTAAGCTTACGGAAAATCTTGGATACCACACGGATAAGCACCGCAATAATTGGTCCAATGACGAAAAGCACTAACGTCAATTCCCAACTGGTATAGAACATCACCACGAGCAATGAAATTAAATAGGCACCTTCACGAACAATCGTCACTAATGAACTAGATGAAGAGTTGGCAATCATTTCTGAATCGTAGGTAATACGAGAAAGCAATTTCCCCGTTGAATTACGATCAAAGAAACTTACCGGCATAAACATTAAATGTTTAAACAAACGACGGCGCATAATCATCACTACTTTACCAGATACCCAAGCAAGGCAATAAGTAGAGATAAAGTTGGTCACACCACGCAACATAATCATGCCAACAACAACAAATGCCATCATTTTCAAGAAAGAATGATCAGCTTTTCCGAAACCATCATCAAGCAATGGTTTAAGCATATAAATAAGGCCTGAATCAGCCAATGCATTAAAAACGAGAGCGACAGCAGCGACAAATAAACCCGATTTAAAAGGTGAAATCATCGGCCATAAACGCTTAAAAGTTTGCGAGGTTGAGAAATCTTTATCTTGCATAGTTTGTTCTTGCATCACATTGTCTTCATAAAAATTGGCTGCATTGTACCTGTTATTTCGGGGATAATCCAATTACACGGGCAAACCAAGGTGAAAAATCCTCTCTCGCCTTTTCAATTTCAATGCCCTTTTCAGTAAAATTTAACCTTATATGACCTGAAATAGCGGTATTTTCTACCGCACTTTGATAACGATTTAATCGTTCAATCACGGTTGGATGAGGAAAATTCCACGCATTCCATCGTCCACTTGAAATTAAAGCGATATCCGGTTTTGTCTGTGCCAGTAAAAACTCGCCTGTTGAGGTTTTACTGCCATGATGCCCTACCTGTAACACGTTAATCTTGCCGAGGTTTTCAGCAAAAGATCTTTCTGTTGCCACATCAGCATCACCGGTTAAAAGAATCTGATACTGTCCATCCATGAGTAAAATCACGCAAGATTGGGGATTCTCTGCCCTGTCTGTTATTTGCGCGGGTGAAAGAACTTTAAAATCGAGCCCTCGCCACGACCATTGTTTCCCCTGAAGACAAAAAGTGCGGTGCGTTTCGCTATAGTTTTTACGAGAAGGTGTGATCAGTTCAATCTCTGGATATGCGGCTAAAATCGCTTTAGCACCACCTGAATGGTCATTATCATCATGGCTTAAAATTAAGGTTTCAAGTTCGACACCTTCCCGTTGAAGATAAGGCAATATTTCCAATTCTGCCATGGAAGATGCCCCTATCCCACTCTGCCAGGCGGGCCCTGTGTCATACAACACGCCTTTTCCTTCTTTTACAATTAAGGTTGCTAAACCTTGTCCCACATCTAACGTATCTAACTGCCATTTTGGTTTCGTGAGATATCGATACCCAAGCGTACTCATACAAACACTAAAAATAAGAATTACGCCCCAAAGAGCTCGTTTATACTCTTCTGGTGATAAGATTTTTGTTTTATTAAATGTGAAAAATCGACTTGGTTTTAACGGTGTGTTTTTTGTTTGAACTTGAGATACTAAATACAACCCATATAACATTCCGCCAAAAACAAGACTTAAAAGTGCGGTCAAAATGAAAGATAAATTCATCGAAATCGGAACATACGATCCTTGGAAAAAACTGAGGCATTGCGTAATACCTTGAGCAATCGCATTTGAAAGAGGCCAAGAAGAAAATGCACCATGGGTCAACACCGCAAAGAGAATCAAGGGTACCAGTAAGAAGCTATACAAGGGCACCGCGATTAAATTCGCCAAGAATCCATTTAACGCCAAGCCATTAAAAAAGAAAAGCTGGATGGGCGTGAATAAAATCAACAGCCCTAACTGCAAATGAAACAAGCCCAAAATCCACCGCACTTTGCGGGATAATTTTTGATGTCGCCATTCAATGATTGATAAGGGAACATATCGGTACCACACAATCAGACAGGCAACAGCACCAATTGAAAGCCAAAAGCTCACCGAAAGCGGCATAAGCGGATCACAAAAAAGCAAAAATGCCACCACCAAACACAGCATTTGCGAAGGCGTGTAATATCGTCGCGAACATTGAAGGATTGCAATAAAAAGCAATGCCATCATTGCACGAAAGGTCGGTAAACTAAATCCAGCTAAATAGGCATAACCTAAAGCAATCAACACACCAAAGCAAAGCGGAAACTGTTGTGAAATAAAGCGTGTAGGCAGTGCAAGTTGCAATAATCGAGCAAAGAAAAAGCCTATCCCCATTGCTAAACCGATATGTAATCCTGAAATAGCAATCAAATGTGCTGTATTCGTTTGTTGATAAATCAGCCACGTTTTATTATCCAGCCAAGCCCGCTCACCAAATGCCAATGCGATAAGTAAACCTTGTAAAGAAAACCCTTCCGTCAGCTTAAGGCTATTCTGTAGAAAATCGGTGCGGTAAGAAAAATCTTCCCCAATTTTGACCGCACTTTTCACATTCCCTACGGCAATAATTCTTTTGGAAAAATACCATTGCTGTCGATCAAATCCCCCGTGATTAAGTCTTGCAGAAATAGGTCGAAGTTTTACTTCTGCCTGCCAAATTTCACCTACTTGTGGCTTTTCCGGCGCTTTCCAATTAATAAAAATCCGTTGTTCCTGCCCATCAAATAAAGACGTTGTCGCAACCAACGTTTGATAATCTTGTTGATGAAGAATTTCTGAAATCTGGAGATCTAATGTGATTTTATTCGGTAAACTTGAAATTTTCTCTGCTTGTCCCAATAACGATAAGGCTGGTGAATGTGCATAAGCCAACGTAAGCAAAAACGAAATACTGCTTATGCAAAAATTTCTGACTTTAAAATAATTGAACCAATGGAAACAAAGTGCGGTCATAACCAACATTAAAATGCTCAGCCCAGCCTGTTGCCAAGTGAACAGTAAAAAATCGGGCACGACAAGCAAGGATAAGGCTGAAACAATGAGCATCATGCACAATTGAAATAGCGTGATTTTCATTTTAAGTGTGATTTATAGCGAGAAAGTAAGGCAACCTAGCCTTAAGTTTACAAATAAGCAAATAAACATACCGTTTTTTGCGACCACGATCGCAAATTTGAAATTTCTAGGCTAAATTTATTTGCTAAATAGGTGAAGTTCTGCTATTTATATCGCCCTTAAAAAACAGGGTTCTTATGTCAGCTATTTTTTAGCTGATAAGAATCAATCAAAACAACAAGACAGGAAGTCGTTTAAATCTTTACTACATTAGGAGTTATCAATGTCTAAGGCATCTCTAAGTTTGCTGGATTTAGCCGGTGTTAAGCCTTATCAACCAAAGAAAGATGAAGAATACATGAATGAAGATCAGATTCTTCATTTCAGAAAAATTTTAACTGCGTGGCACGAGCAAATTGTGGAAGAAGCATCAAGAACAGTTGCTCATATGCAAGATGAAGCATCAAACTTCCCTGATCCGGCTGACCGTGCGACGCAAGAAGAAGAATTCAGTCTTGAATTACGTAACCGCGATCGTGAACGTAAATTAATGAAAAAGATTGAATACACATTGAAAAAATTAGATACCGATGATTTCGGTTATTGTGATTCTTGTGGCGAAGAAATTGGTATTCGTCGTTTAGAAGCACGCCCTACAGCTGATCTTTGTATCGATTGCAAAACTCTTGCTGAAATTCGTGAAAAACAAGTCGCAGGTTAATTTATTTAAGTAACCCAACAAAAAAGTGCGGTCAAAAACAACCGCACTTTTCGTGTTTTTATCAAATGCGCATTGAACATAGAGAATGGAGTAAATTATTCTTACTTATATAAAAAATTTATTTGGTAAAAAAACTAAAAAAGAAACCGAAACCAATATAAATTCGCCAATTCCCAAAACGGCGCCTAAAACCAAAAAATCAAACATTTCAAAAACAGAGCGTTCACAACCCAAGATCGCCCCGTCCTCTTCTCACCATAAGAAAAGCAACACACAAGCGTCTCGCTACGACAAACATAGCGTGAAAGCCTCTCATTTCGGCATTAATCCACGTATGTTTAGCCGTAATGCCATCACTGTGGTAGAAAAATTGCAACGACAAGGTTATGAAGCTTATATCGTTGGGGGGTGTTTGCGTGATTTATTATTAGGTAAACATCCAAAAGATTTTGATGTAGCGACTAACGCACGTCCAGACCAAATTCAGGCCGTATTCCAACGTCAGTGCCGTTTAGTTGGTCGTCGTTTCCGCCTTGCGCATATTATGTTTGGTCGAGACGTGATCGAAGTGGCCACATTCCGTGCAAACCATTCGGATGCGCGCAGCGAAAATCAAGCGAAACAAAGCGATGAAGGAATGTTACTACGTGATAACGTGTACGGCACCATTGAACAAGATGCCGAACGCCGTGATTTCACTGTAAATGCCCTTTACTACAATCCGCAAGATAATACCTTACGTGATTACTTCAACGGGATTGATGATCTGAAAAACGGGAAATTACGTCTGATTGGTGATCCCGTTACCCGTTATCAAGAAGATCCTGTGCGTATGTTACGCTCTGTGCGTTTTATGGCGAAATTGGATATGTTCTTGGAAAAACCAAGTGAACAGCCAATTCGTGAGCTTGCGCCATTGCTTAAAAATATTCCACCGGCGCGTTTATTCGATGAAAGTCTAAAATTATTGCAGTCTGGCAATGGTGTAAAAACCTATAAATTACTTCGCCAATATGGCTTATTTGAACAGCTTTTCCCGAGCTTAACGCCTTATTTCACCGAAAAAGAAGACAGCCTTGCGGAGCGCATGATTTTAACTTCGTTAAATTCAACTGATGAACGTATCGCCGATAAATTGCGCATTAATCCTGCCTTTTTATTCGCGGCATTCTTCTGGTATCCATTGCGTGAAAAAGTGGATGTGCTGAAAAATGAAGGTGGATTAAACAATCACGATGCTTATGCCCTTGCAGGCAATGAAGTGCTTGATCAATTATGCCGATCATTAGCCGCACCTCGTCGTCATACATCCGTCATTCGTGATATTTGGATGTTGCAATTACAACTGCTTAAACGCACCGGTTCTCACCCTGCTCGCACGATGGAACATCAAAAATTCCGTGCAGCCTTTGATTTATTGGCGATGCGTGCTGAAGTGGAAGGCGGTGAAACCGTTGAACTCGCAAAATGGTGGCATGAGTACCAACTCAGCAATCAAGAACAACGTCGCCAGTTGGTTCAAGAGCAACAAAAATTGCATCCAGCGCCGAAGAAAAAATATTACCGCAGACGTAAACCTAAGGCGGCTAACTAATGGTTCAAGTGTATATCGCCCTTGGCAGCAATTTAAATACGCCTACAGAACAATTAAATTCCGCATTAGAGGCAATTTCTGCGCTACCTCATACCGAATTAAAATCGGTCAGCGGATTTTATCAAAGCAAACCATTAGGCCCGCAAGATCAACCGGATTATGTGAACGCAGTGGCAATGATCGAAACCACTCGCCCACCTTTAGCCTTGCTCGATGAATTGCAACGCATTGAAAATGAACAAGGTCGCGTACGTTTACGTCGTTGGGGTGAGCGTACACTGGATTTGGATATTCTGCTTTATGGCGATCAAATCATTCAAAATGAACGCTTAACCGTGCCTCATTATGACATGAAAAATCGCGAATTCGTGATTGTGCCGCTTTATGATATCGCACAAGATTTGGTTTTACCTGAAGGCGAAAAAGTCGCAGATTTGGTGAAAGCCTTTGAAAATCATCAAATGCATAAAATCAAAAACAGCGAGAAAATTGACCGCACTTAACTCAAAACAAAAGGGCTGATATTCACTATCAGCCCTTCTTTTTTACCTATCAAATTAGACGGCAACGGAAACAAAGATTTCTGTGCCGATAATCACACAAATAAAACCAACCAACATTGGGACAGACATACGTTTTACGATTTCAAATGGTGAGATTTTTCCCATACCGGATACCGCTACAACCACGCCAGAAACCGGTGATAAACCACGACCTAAATTAGAGGCTTGTAACATTGGAATCGTTAAGAACGCTGGGTTGACGCCCATTTGAGTGGCTAATTTTGGAATTAATTCTGCAAAAGCATAGAAGGCTGCATTACCTGAACCTGTCGCCATGGTGGCTAAAATGGTAATCACCGCAAGCACTAACATCATAAAGAACGCTGAACCACCGAATGATTGTGCAGAGGCGATTAAATTAGTGATAAAGCCGATAGTACTTAAACTTTGCGCAAATACGCCAGCCGCCACTAAAAGCATTACCACGCCCGCAAAGGCATCTGCCATACCGCGATATGCCACAATGAGATTATCAAAGGTTTGTTTTGCGTTAAAGCTACGTAAAAAATCTACCGTAGCAGTAATGATAAAACAAAGCACCATCACGGTAACAATGTGTAAATTTGGTAAGCCCCATTTACCGTCAAAAATCAACACGCCAATAATTGGTAATAATGGCAAAATTGCATAGTAGTTTGGTGCTGTGGTTTTAATTTCATCTGCATTAATGCGTTCTACTTGCACACCTTCTTTTTTATCTAAATAACGTTGCCAGAAGAAGTGTGCCACGGCAATCCCAAGAATCGCAAAAATCGAAACCGGCAATGCGGTGCCAAATGCAAACTCACCTAAAGGAATTTTGGAAATTTCAGCAGAAAGCACCACATCACCTGAAGTTGGGGAAAGGATAATAGAAATTGGCGATGCACAAATTGCTGCAGCTGCCCCTCGTGAAATCCCCACGTTTACCATCACTGGGAATAATGTCGCCATTAATAACACACCCAAGCCTGTTGCAGATGACACAGCAAAAGACATCAAACATGCGAGAAAGTAAGCAAACACCATTAAAATATAAGGTGAACGGATATTTTTCAGTGGTTTTGACACCAATTTCACCACCACATCATTCGCGCCAAGATGGGTCATGTACACAGAGAAACCACATAACACCATAATCATCAAGCCTAAGCCGCCGCCACGATTACCGAGTAGATATTTCACATATTCTAAAATATCAAAATAGGTGGAACCGGTGCTTTTCACGCCTTCCGGTAAAATCGAATGTCCCATCAGCACTGAAATGAATAACAAGACCAAGCCACCGAACATCAACACGCCAGTCGCTGAATAGCCTTTCACGATATAATATGCCACCAAGACAATGGCAATCAAACCTATTATCAGATCCATAATTTACCTCTTTATTAAAATAATAATATCAGCAAGATAGCGATTGAATTGGCAGTTGTAAATCAGTTCAATACGAAAATTTGAGATAGATCACAAAAAGAATTTTGGGGAGAAAGTGCGGTTGGTTTTGGAGATATCTTTAAGAGTGAAAAACTTTACGAAGACGACCGCACTTTTAGTTTCTTATTATTAGGCTAATACATCAGTATAGGGAATTATTTATTCCTAAATGGATTTTTGGAATGATGAACCTTAGAGCTATCTCTTAAATTTCTAATAAAGAAATCTTCATATTTAGAAGCTCCTATTGATAGATATATTTCTTTTATATATTCTCTAACTGATGGCTCATACTCTAAATACATTGATTTATTATTAACATCTGATACGATTCTCTCATCAAATAAATCTGTAATAAAAAATATTCTACACTCTTGCTCATCTTCAAATGCAGCATGCTTAATTAGAAACTTAAGTGGTAACAAAATATAATTAACTACATTGTATAAGCCTTCATTAGATTTATCATTTCCAAACATAGAATTTAATACTTCTTTAAATTCCTCAATCGCAATTTTAACTTTATTAGTTTTTTATTAACCTCATCTAAGTAGGAAGTAAAAAACTCATCCCTCCCTTCTCTATAAAAATCAATCTCACTACGCTTAGCTAATTTTATATACCCTGATGCATTATCCATATATATACATCTATAAACTGGCAATTTATTAATTTTATTATTAATATCTATATTAACACTTGAATTATTCTCTAAAGAAAATGAATTTATCACTAATTCTTTTTTCCCATAATCAATAAAATTATAAGGTTTTGAATATTCACCAAAGAAATTTTTATCAAAAATAAGACTTACTCCAGAAGCTTCCTGATTATTTTCTTTTCCATACAATCTAAACTGATTTAAGCTATCATGATTAAATGTAAAACAGCTAACAAATGAACAAAGACCAATCTCTTCATTAGGCAAGTTAAGATAATCGAATAAAATATTACCCTCAGTTGGATCATTTACATTTTTTATTGTGCTTAAACGTAATTTTGATGGTTCTTCATTATATCCCAATAATGAAAAAGCGGTACTTGGTCGTGTATAGTGACAAATATATTCCTCATACTCACTATCTAATTTTAATAAATTTAAAATTTTATCAACAATTTCTTTTAACTTAATTAGATCTTTAGTAAACGGCTCCATAGAATCTTGTGAAATTCTAATAAAACATTCAGATTCATAATGATAAACCTCCTTAGACTCTTCAAAAAATTTTTTTGCATTATCATATTTCCCTTGATAGAGAAATATTTCTCCAATAATTAACCTTGCTTTACAGAAAAAATGTTCACCATCATCTTTATTTATATTTTTTAATACTTCTTTTGCTTCGACTAGCTCATTATTTTCTTTTAGAAGAATGCCGAAATTAATACATGTAAAAGCAAATTCTTTTGGATTATCATCTCTAGTTATCTCTCGGAAAACTTTCTTTGCTTTATCATATTTACCTTGAGTATATAATAGAATACCTAAATTATTTCGTGATTGTACAAATGCCTGTGTATCATCTTCTCTTTGAATTTCTTGGTATGCCTGTTGAGCCTCGGGATATTTCCCTTGTGATTTAAACAATACCCCTAAATTAAATCGTGACTTTGCAAATATCTCTTTATCATCTTCTCTTTGAATTTCTTGGTATGCCTGTTGAGCCTCGGGATATTTCTCTTGTGATTTAAACAATATCCCTAAATTAAATCGTGACTTTGCAAATATCTCTTTATCATCTTCTCTTTGAATTTCTTGGTATGCCTGTTGAGCCTCGGGATATTTCTCTTGTGATTCAAACAATAGCCCTAAATTAACTCGTGACCTTGCAAATTGTTTTTTATCATCTTCTCTTTGAATTTCTTGGTATGCCTGTTGAGCCTCGGGATATTTCTCTTGTGATTTAAATAATAACCCTAAATAAAATCGTGACTTTGCAAATATCTCTTTATCATCTTCTCTTTGAATTTCTTGGTATGCCTGTTGAGCCTCGGGATATTTCTCTTGTGATTCAAACAATAGCCCCAAATTAACTCGTGACCTTGCAAATTGTTTTTTATCATCTTCTCTTTGAATTTCTTGGTATGCCTGTTGAGCCTCGGGATATTTCTCTTGTGATTTAAACAATACCCCTAAATTAAATCGTGACTTTGCAAATTGTTTTTTATCATCTTCTCTTTGAATTTCTTGGTATGCCTGTTGAGCCTCGGGATATTTCTCTTGTGATTTAAACAATACCCCTAAATTAAATCGTGACTTTGCAAATATCTCTTTATCATCTTCTCTTTGAATTGATTTATATGCCTGCTCAGCCTCTGCATATTTTCCTTTTTTCTGGAACTCTAGCCCCGATTTAAATTGTGATTTTGCAAATTCTTTTCTACTAGAATTATTCTCTTTATTCATGTCATTCCCTCCCCTGATTTAAATTACGAAATTTCATTAATAACATTCAAAATCCGCTTATCCGACACCTGATACTTCGTGCCTAATTGTTGCGCAAATAAACTCACCCGCAATTCTTCGATCATATAGCGAATCTCAGCAATTTCATCAGAAATTGGTTTAGATTTCGGCAGTTTAGCCAGCAATTGTTGGTAAGCTTGTTGTACTTGTTCTATGCGTAGCATAGCCGCACGATCGCGGTTCACATCTTGAGCCAGTTTATCAATACGTTTATCAACGGCTTGCAGATAGCGCTGTAAATCCGGTAGGCGATCATAACCGCTCTTTTGCACAAAACCTGGATAAATCAGCCCGCTTAATTGCGCCTTAATATCAGAAAACGCAAAGGTCATAGTAAAATCCATTTTGCCTTTTAAACGTTGGTTTAAGGCATGGTTGAGGGATAAGATCTGCTCCACTTTCTGCGCAATATCCACGGTCACTTCGTTAAGGTTTTCTCGCACGAAATCTCGTAATTTTTCAAAGCCAGCTTCATCCCATACAAACCCGCCAAAATCGGCAATCAGTTTATCCACCGCACAAGCGATACAATCATCTATCAAATCCAACACACGACCGAACGGAGTAAAATACAGCCCTAATTTAGCTTTATTCGGCAATTTTTCATGCAGATATTTAATTGGTGAGGGTACATTGAGCAACAATAAGCGACGCAAACCTTGTTGCATTGCTACTGCTTGTTCAAATTCCGTTTCAAACAGTTTGATACCTACCGCATCTTTTTCATCTACAATAGCCGGGAACGCTTTGACGCTAAAACCACGTTGTTTTTGTTCGTAACATTGTGGTAAATCTGCAAAGCTCCAAATATGTAGCCCGCTTTGCTCAATGCCATCATCTGCCACAGCAGAAATGCTTTCCTGTACGCGATCTTTTAAGTTGAATTTCAGCTCATCCAAATTCATGGATTCGGCAATTTTCTTGCCGTTTTCATCTACCACACGGAAGGTCATTTTCAAATGACTTGGAATTTGTTCCCAATTCCAATGTTCCGCTTCTACTGTGACGCCCGTCATACGACGCAATTCATAAATTAGCGTATCTAATAACGGTTTTTCCAATGGCACAGCTCGGCTTAAAAAGGCTTGGGCATAATTAGGTGCCGGCACAAAATTACGACGATAAGATTTCGGCAACGATTTAATCAGTGCGATCACCAGTTCTTCACGTAAACCTGGAATTTGCCAGTCAAAGCCAGTCATTTCCACTTGATTTAGCAACGGCAACGGGATATGCACCGTCACCCCGTCCGCATCGGTGCCTGGTTCAAATTGATAAGTTAATTTGAGTTTTAAATTTCCTTGATGCCAGAAATTCGGGAAATCCAGCTTGCTTACTTGCTCCGCATCATCATTAATCAGGAATGAACGTTCAAAATTAAGCAATTCAGGATCTTTTTGCTGTGCCTTTTTCCACCAGGTATCAAAATGTTTTTGAGAAACTACTTCCGTACTAATACGCTGATCGTAAAATTCAAAAAGCGTACGGTCATCCACCAAAATATCGCGGCGGCGACTTTTGTGTTCCAACTCTTCCACTTCTCGAACGAGTCGTTGATTTTCTTTGAAGAATTTATGTTTGGTATTCCAATCCCCTTCTACCAAGGCTGATTGAATAAAGATCTCGCGGCTTACTGTCGGATCAATAGAGCCGTAATTCACTGGTCGCGCAGCCACAATCGGCACGCCGTAAAGCGTGACTTTCTCATC
The DNA here is from genome assembly GCF_003252795.1 of Haemophilus parainfluenzae. Lineage (GTDB taxonomy): Bacteria > Pseudomonadota > Gammaproteobacteria > Enterobacterales > Pasteurellaceae > Haemophilus_D > Haemophilus_D parainfluenzae_K. Next base: position 392,635 of record NZ_QEPQ01000002.1, on the reverse strand, counting down.
TGCAATCACCGCCCCACGAGATTTCGACCAACGCGGTTCGGAATAGGATTTTTTAATTAGATGCTCGGCAAGTGGCTCAATCCATTCTGGCTCAATTTCCGCTACAATACGCCCCCAAAGTTTGGAGGTTTCCACTAACTCTGCCGCCATCACCCATTTCGGTTGTTTTTTGAAAAGTACAGAATTGGGGAAAATTGCAAAATGGGCATTACGTGCGCCAAGATATTGTTGTTTCTCCGCTTCTTTTAAACCGATATGAGAAAGCAAACCGCTTAAAAGTGCGGTATGAATTTGCTGATATTCTGCTTTTTCAGAATTAATCGGCAAGCCCATTTCACGGACAGTTAAACGAATTTGATGATAAATATCTTGCCATTCACGAATACGTAAATAATTTAAGAAATCCTTTTGGCATTGACGACGGAATTGGTTTTTACTCAATTCTTTTTGTTGTTCTTGTAGATAACGCCAAAGATTAAGGAAAGCCAAGAAATCTGATTTTTTATCAGCAAAACGTCGATGTTTTTCATCGGAAGCTTGCTGTTTTTCTTGTGGACGCTCTCGAGGATCTTGAATAGACAATGCGGCAACAATAATCATCACTTCATGCAACGCACCTTGTGAGACAGCGGTCAGCAACATCTTCGCTAAACGTGGATCCACAGGGAGTTGCGATAATTGACGACCTGCAGCCGTTAATTGACGTTTCTCGCCCGCTTTAGTGCGAACGATTTCAAATGCGCCCAATTCTTCCAACAGTTTTATCCCATCTTGAATATGGCGTTTATCTGGGGCATCCACAAACGGGAAGGCTTCAATATCATCCAAACCCAATGCTGTCATTTGCAAAATAACGGAGGCTAAATTGGTGCGTAGAATTTCAGGATCGGTAAACTCCGGACGAGAATTAAAATCCTCTTCCGAATATAAACGAATACAAATCCCTTCGCTCACACGACCACAACGGCCTTTACGCTGGTTAGCAGATGCCTGTGAAATAGGTTCAATCGGTAAGCGTTGTACTTTGGTGCGATAGCTATAACGGGAAATGCGTGCGGTACCTGGGTCAATCACATATTTAATGCCCGGCACGGTCAATGAAGTTTCCGCGACGTTGGTCGCCAACACAATACGATTTAATCCGCTTGGATGGAAAATTTTATTCTGTTCTTGCGCAGACAAGCGAGCAAAGAGCGGTAGAATTTCCGTGTGTTTTAGATTTTGTTTTTGTAAGGCTTCAGCAGTATCGCGAATTTCACGCTCACCGTTCATAAAGATCAAGATATCGCCCCGACCTTCCGCTTGCAATTCATCCACCGCATTAAGAATGCCTTGTAGCTGATCTTGATCGTATTCTTCCACTACGGGACGATAACGCACTTCAACAGGATAGGTTCTGCCCGAGACTTCAATAATAGGCGCATTGTTAAAGTGTTTAGAAAAGCGTTCCACATCAATGGTTGCGGATGTAATGATGAGTTTTAAATCACGACGACGTGGCAATAACTGTTTCAGATAACCGAGAATAAAATCGTTGTTCAGACTTCGTTCGTGGGCTTCATCGATAATCAAACAAGAATATTGGTTGAGAAAACGATCATTTTGAATTTCTGCTAACAGGATCCCGTCAGTCATCAACTTGATTTGCGTATCATCACTAATTTGATCGTTAAAACGAACCTTATAACCAACTAAACCGCCAAGCTCCGTTTCCAGTTCTTCCGCAATACGCGCAGCCACCGAACGAGCGGCAATACGACGCGGCTGAGTATGTCCAATCATGCCCAAATTGCCGAAACCTAATTCCAAACACATTTTCGGCAATTGGGTGGTTTTACCTGAACCAGTTTCCCCTGCCACCACAATGACCTGATGCTCAGAAAGCAGTTTTTGAATTTCTGCTTTGCGTTGGCTAACGGGCAAACTCTCTGGAAAAATAATCGGATTTTTAACCGCACTTTTACGATTTTCTACACGCAATTGAGCCTGTTCAATCTGCAACTGAATTTCAGCAGCAACAGCTTGTTGAGCTTCTGGGCTTTTAATTTTTCCAATCCCATGAATGCGGGCGGATAAACGACGTTGATCCACCAGCATGATATCCTTGAGTTTCGAAAAGAGAGATTGTTGTATCGGATTTAATTCACGTTTGACTGATTTGTTCTTCATACTGATTTACTTTTAAAACCACCGTAAGCCAAGCAAAGCCAACCAATTAAAAATAACGTTCCGCCAATCGGTGTCACCCAAACGAGGAACTTGCCTGCACCAAGCGCAAGTGCATAAAGGCTGCCACTAAAAAGAAGAATACCGTACGCCCAACTCCCTGCTGCAACATTAGCCATTTTATTGGTAGCCAATGACTCTCTGCACAATTGCAAAATGCCAATCGCTAAAATAGTAATAGTGTGGAACATTTGATATTTCACACCTGTTTCAATCCACGCTAATTCTTTAGGTTCTAAAACCTTACTTAATCCATGTGCCGCAAAAGCACCAATCGACACACATAAAAAACCGCTTAATCCCGCGATAAATAACCATTTGTTTTTCATTTAAAATTTTCCTATTAATACAGCTAAAATACCTGCGGCGATTAGAGGTCCCACCGGAATACCGCCTAAGAAAGAAACTCCAATAATCGTACCAATTAATAATCCTGTCACCAAAACAGGTTGTTCACTCATTAATGGTACGCCTTTCCCTGCAAGCCATGCGACGAATACCCCTGTTAAAATAGAAACGCCCATTTTCCAGTTTAAAAATGAACTGAGATCGGGAAGTTGGATTTTTCCCGAGACTAATGGCGCAAGCACACCAATCGTTAAAATGATGATCCCGATTTTGACACCGTATTGTTCGAGTATAGGAATGTATTTGGATAATAAGGTTTGCTGCATGATTAATAACACAGCCGCTGAGATGGTGATTGCGCTGTTTTGACTCATTAAACCTAAAATGATTAAGAAAACCAACAACAACGCTATCATATTGAATTGTAATGACATAATACCTCTAAAGTGCGGTCACAAAACTGACCATTTTTATGCGTGTAAAGTTTTTGTAAATTATACCAATTTCTTGCTTTTCTGTGTTTTTTATTTACCTAAAAAAGGCTAGAATACAAGAGAACTTTCTTCTCATACTCCCTGTTTTTACTAAGGTTTCTTTGCCCTATGTCGAATGCCGTCAGCCCTGAATTAATTAAAACTGTTGTTCTACTTGCTACCAGCGTAACCATCGTGCCGCTTTTTAAGCGTATTGGTTTAGGTAGCGTATTAGGTTATTTAGTGGCGGGATGTTTAATTGGTCCTTCGGTGTTCGGCGTAGTAAAAGATGCAGAATCGGTTCTGCATATGGCTGAACTAGGCGTGGTGATGTTCTTATTCATCATCGGTTTAGAGATGCATCCCGAACGCCTATGGGCAATGAGAAAAGCAATCTTCGGACGAGGTTTTCTACAAGTAGGGCTATGTGGTGCACTACTTACCTTTGCCGGTATCTATATTTTAAATCTTCCAAAAGAAGTCGCGTTTATTGCAGGTATGGGTTTTACGCTCTCCTCTACTGCTATCGTAATGCAAGTATTAGAAGAACGCGGGATTACGAACACACCAAAAGGCCAACGGGTGATTTCTACCTTAATCTTTGAAGATTTATCCATTGTGCCATTATTGGCTTCTATTGCCTTTTTAACACCTGAAACCAAACACATTGAACATCAAACCAACTGGACATCCATTGCTATTGCACTCGGTGCCGTTGTCGGTCTAGTGGTTGCGGGTAAATGGTTAATGAACCCTATTTTCCGCTTAATTTCAAAAGCTCACATTCGTGAAATGATGACAGCCGCCGCGTTGCTTGTGGTATTAGGTGCAGCATTAGCCATGGAAGCGAGCGGGCTTTCAATGGCGATGGGCGCATTCGTCGCCGGTGTGATGCTTTCAGAATCGGCATTCCGTCACCAACTCGAAGCGGATATTGAACCGTTCCGTGGTCTATTGCTCGGTCTCTTCTTTATGGGCGTGGGGATGTCACTTGATTTAACCTTGGTGTTCGACAATGCACTTTGGTTATTAGGTATCGTTTGCCTTTATATTATCGGCAAAGCCTTAGCAGTTTACACCGTTGCACGTATTACGAAACTTGACCGAAAAGAATCCGTTGGACGAATGACCATTATGGCGCACGGTGGTGAATTTGCATTTGTACTCTTCTCTGCGGCAACTACGGCAGGCGTGATGACAAAAGATCAAAATGCAACCTTCACTGCTGCCGTCATTATTTCGATGCTATTCTCCCCATTGATTGGTTTATTGATGCGTAAAATCAACCAACGCAAATCAACAAATCAAGAGGAAAAAGTAGATACCAGCGATCTTGATCCTATTGTGGATTTAGAAGATAGCGTACTCGTGATTGGTTTTGGTCGTTTCAGTCAAATCGTATGTCAATCGCTTCTTGTTCGTGGCATTAACGTATCGGTGATTGATCGCAACATCGAAAACATCCGTGCGGCAGCTAAATTTGGTTTTAAAGTTTATTACGGTGATGGTATTCGCCTTGACGTATTACGTGCTGCCGGTATCGAAAAAGCGAAATGTGTCGTCATCGGGATTAACGATACGGATCGTATTGAAAGCATTGTTCAGAATTTGAAAGATGCTTATCCTAAACTCCCTATTTTGGCGCGAACTTATGACCGTAAAACAACAGTAAGCCTAATTAAACGAGACGTAGACTTTATTGTACGAGAAACCTTTGAGTCTGCACTTACGCTCAGCCATGCAACATTAATGCAATTAGGTGTCAATAAAATTGAAGCCGATGAAGTGATTGCAGAAGTTCGTTACTTAGACCAAGAGCGCTTAAATGAAGAAGTTTTACATGGTTTTTCAACGGATATCATCCGAAAATATTGGATGCCAAAACCTTTCATCAAGCCTCATATAGATGCTGAAGCATTAAATGAAGAAACGGCTGAAATCTTAGAAAAAGAAGATGATATCAATGATGAAGCCGCCGTTGAAACTCTGCTTCATGATGATTCAGAAACTGAAAAACAAAAAGAAGTCGAATAACAAAAAAGCCCGATAAATCATTATCGGGCTTTTCTATTAGGCTTTCATTGTCACAATCCAGCAATTGTGGATTTGCTTATTCCGCTCAAAATCAAGTGGCAAGGTTTTCGCTGAAATTTCAACCGCACTTAATCCCAATTCATCTAACGCCTCAAAATCCATTTTAAAACCACGTTTATTATTCGAGAACACAATGGTGCCGTTAGGGCGTAAAATACGTTTGAGATTACGCATTAATTTGATGTGATCTCGTTGCACATCCCAGCTGTCTTCCATACGTTTAGAATTCGAGAATGTTGGCGGATCCACGAAAATCAAATCAAACTGGCGATCACATTTCTCTAACCATTGCAAACAATCTGCCTGAATGAGCTTGTGCTGTTTGCCTTCGATATCATTTAAAATTAGGTTTTGTTCTGCCCAGTTTAAATAGGTGTTAGACATATCCACGGTCGTCGTTGATTTTGCCCCACCTAATGCAGCATGCACTGTTGCGGAACCGGTATAAGCGAAAAGATTGAGGAAATCTTTGCCTTTTGCCATTTCACCAAGCATTTTACGGGTTAAGCGATGATCCAAGAATAATCCTGTATCCAAGTAATCCGTTAAATTCACCCAAAGCCGTGCACCGTATTCATTCACATAGAAATATTCGCCTTTATTAGCCAATTTTTCATATTGATTCGTGCCTTTTTGCTTTTGACGCACTTTCAAAATCAGTTTATTGGTTTCAATACCGGTGACTTGCAAGGTTGCAGTAACCGCATCCAATAAACGTTGACGCGCTTTATTTTCATCAATATTTTTCGGTGCGGCATACTCTTGCACCACAATATGATCGCCATAACGATCCACCGCTACGTTATATTCCGGTAAATCCGCATCATATAAACGATACGCATCAAGGCCTTGCTGCTTCGCCCATTTTTCAATTTTCTTAATATTTTTCTGTAAGCGATTCGCAAAATCCACCGCTACCGTTGAAGTGCGGTCAAATTCAAGCGGATTTTCAACCGCACTTTCTTTGCGTTCAGAAATTTGATAATTCTTCTGAACACAATCTAATGGGCCATTTTTCGCTTTAAATTGACGATGTGAACGCATACGTAAGCAATCAAGCAACGTAGATTCACTACTGAAAATCGATGCATTCCAACCACCAAATTCATTTTTAAGACGTTGTCCAAAGACTGAATATAGCGCAATCAACGCAGGGGTTGTGCCTAAACGTTCACCGTAAGGTGGGTTACAAATCACTGTTCCCACTTCATCTGGGCTTGGATTCTTTAATGTGGCAACATCACCTTGTTTCCACTGAATTAAATGTGCCACACCTGCATTTTGTGCGTTCTTTTGCGCTTTTTTCAGTACGCGATGATCGAGATCGAAGCCATAAAAATGTGGTTTTGGATTTTGATTAAAATAAGTTTCCGCTTGCTGTACCGCTTCTGCTTTTACCTTATCCCAAGCATCTTGATTATGCCCTTTCCAGCAATCAAAGCCCCAATGTAAACGATGTAATTGCGGTGCAATTTGTGCTTCCATCTGCGCCGCTTCAATTACCAAGGTGCCCGAACCGCACATTGGATCCACTAAAGGTGTCCCTTTTTTCCAACCTGAACGAAGCACAATCGCGGCAGCTAAGGTTTCACGTAAAGGCGCTTGCCCTGTATCTTCACGATAACCACGTAAATGTAATGCTTCGCCACTTAAATCGAGTGAAACGACGAGCTCTTCTTTATTCAAATAAACATGAATTCGGACATCTGGATAGTCTTTATCCACATTTGGACGCGCTTTCCCTTGACGTTCAAAATAATCCACAATGGCATCTTTCACACGCATCGCACCAAATTGAGTGTGACGAATTTCTTGGTTTGTCCCGTTAAAATCGACAAAAAATGTGGATTTCTCATCAAAATAACTTAACCAATCCAGCCCTGTCACAATTGAATACAAGTCTAAATCACTATATATCTTGCCATTTACAATAGGTAACAAAATACGTGAAGCTAAACGTGACCATAATAAGCTGCGATAAAGTATTTCATCATCAGCCTGAAAATGTACGCCGCCTTGTGCAATTTTACATTCCGTTGCACCAAGCTCTGTCAGTTCGACTTTTAAGAGTTCTTCAAAACCACGGGCAGTTGTGGCAAATAATTGTTTCATGCGTTTTCTCGATAGGGAAAAATTGGGCGGATTATAGCACGAAAGTGCGGTTAAATTTGGGGATATTTCAAGAATATTCCCCCTCTTTTGTAAAGAGGGGGCGAGGGGGAGATTTTAATTATTTACTTAAACATTGTGCATAGATATCAGCGGTGGCTTGAAGGAAATTCGCATAAGAATTTGGACCAAGCTGTACGTTATCGCCAATAGGATCTAAACGACCAACATTAACTTTTGTACTTTGTGCAAGCGAATCAATCACTTTTGGTGTGAATTGAGGCTCAGCAAAAAGACAGTTCACATGGTGTTCTTCAATCTCTTCTTTGATGTGAGCAATGGTTTTTGCACCTGGTGCCACTAATGGATTAATGGTGAAATAACCGGTTTGATTTAAACCATACGCATCATTGAAATAGCTATAAGCATCATGGAACACAAAGAAGCCTTTATCTTTGAGTGGCGCTAATTGTGCTTTGATTTTATCGCTTTGCTCAGTCAAAGTGCGGTTAAAATCGGCTAAGTTTTTCGCAATGAGCTCTTTTTTATCTGGGTGTTGTTCTGTTAATTTATCCGCGACTTTCTGTGCCACAATTTGGCTGATGGCTGGTGAATACCATAAATGCCAGTTCACGCTTAATCCATTTTCATCCACATCGTGGTGATGATGCTCATGATCATGTTCGTGCTTATGATCGTGTCCATGTTTATGATCATGATCATGACCGTGCTCGTGTTCATCGCCTTCATGGTAATGTTCATGATGTACTTTGCTTAAAAGCGGTTTAATTTCTGGAATATCAGAAATATTGATGACTTTTTTACTATCAATTTGGCTAATCGGTTTTGCTAAGAAAGCGTCAATATCTTCACCAACCCAAAGCACTAAATCTGCAGATTTCACTTTTTGCACATCTGAAAGTTTTAAGCTGTAATCATGTGGAGAAGCACCTGCTGGTACTAAAACCTGTGTATCTGTTACACCGTTTGCAATCGACGATGTAATAAAACCGAGTGGTTTCACGGATGCCAGTACATCTGCATTTGCTATCATTGGAAGGGTTAAAAGTGCGGTAGAAATTGCACTCATTTTTAATACTTGTTTCATGTTTGTTTCCTTACTTTTATTGGGAATTATTCTCAAAGCCAACATAGACTACGCCTTTTTGATAAAATTGCAACATTCCAAATAAAAAAATGAAGTGATATTTCTTCATCTTGTTAAATACTTTCATTCATAAAGAAAAAGCAACGTTTTCACGTTGCTTCATTTCTTTATTTTAATAACTTATCGATTACCCTAGAAACTGCAAAAAAGCCGAAGGTTGCGGTTATCATGGTTGCTGCACCAAAACCATTTGCACAATTCATGGTGGCGGATACTTCACAGCCCTCGCTCATTTTAGGGAAAATCAGAGGTTGGCTGGAAAACACCGCATCAACTGCAAATTTACGTTGTGGATTTTGGGTAAAATTAAAATCCTTACGTAAAACTGACCGCACTTTTGCCAATAATGGATCTTGAATCGTTTTGCTTAAATCGGCAATTTGAATTTTCGAAGGATCTGTCTGACCACCTGCGCCACCAATGGTAATAATCTTGATTTTATTACGTTTGCAATAAGCAATCATCGCGGCTTTCGTTTTCACGCTATCAATGGCATCAATGACATAATCATAGCCATGATCTAAGTATTCGGCTTGATTATCCGGTGAAATGAAATCATCGATAATATTCACCACGCATTCTGGATTAATCAGCTTAACGCGCTCTGCCATCACTTCCGTTTTAAGCTTGCCAATATTGCCGCTTAATGCAGGAAGTTGACGATTAATATTGGTGACACAAATATCATCCATATCAATCATGGTGATCTGCCCTACGCCACTTCGCGCAAGTGCCTCCACCACCCACGAACCTACGCCGCCAATACCAATGACGCACACATGAGCCTGACGTAAACGCGCCAAGCCTTCTGGTGTGTAAAGGCGACCAATGCCGCCAAAACGTTGTTCGTAGTTATCGACTCGAGCCATTATTGTAGTACCCAAACGCGTCCATAGTGTTTTGATAACCCCGCAATATGACCCGCTTGATCGCCAATACCACGGTATAAGTCAAAGTGGTGACCATTTACCGCACCGCCCACATCAAGTGCCACCATTAAGTGTAATTTGTGTGTGCCCATCCAGTTACCCTCATTATCAATATCCGGTACTTCAACCAATAATACGGTTCCTGAAGGAATTACATTACGGTCAGAAGCAACGGCTGCCATAGGCACTAAAGGCACGCCTGCAGAACCTTTCACTTCTCCTGTTGGATCGTTTTTAAAGAAAACATAAGATGGATTACGTTCTAACAATTCTCGTACTCGAGATGGGTTTGCTTTCCCCCATTCACGAATCGCTTGAATAGACATTTTTTCTTTTGGAATTTCACCATCTTCAACTAACAAACGACCAACCGCTTGATATTTATAGCCATTTTGGCCAGCATAGGCTAAATAATTTAAATTGCCATCACCGTAATCAACATAGCCACTCCCCTGTACGCCTAATAGGAAGTTATCCATCATTGAATCACTGTAAGCGAGCTCTAAGCCTTGTCCTGCCAATGCACCATTATAAATTTCTGCACGGCTATAACGTTTATAGCTTGGCATTGCATAAATTGGATGTTGATATTGACCTTGTGCAGTACGGCGTGCATGAATCACTGGCGAATAATAACCTGTCATCAGCACGTTTTGATAACCATCAAAACCTTTCATAATCTGAGGATTAATGCCGTATTGTGCTAATTCATTTACATTGGCTCCTGCAAGCACCCAGTTAGTGATTTTGCCATAATTCGCCGCAAAGCGATTTGTTAATGAATTTGAATAATCTCGAACATTCGTCAACTGCGTTAAAAAATCACCCTGGTTAACGACCGCACTTTTGTTCTCCACGGAGGCTACTGGACTTAAAATAGCTTGTTGATAAGTACGTCCACTATACTTTGCTCCGAATTTTTGAGGATCGTCGCCTGTCGCAGTACGCGGCAAGCTAGAATTATTTTTTGAAGAAACTTTACTTGGTGCCGATCCACATGATGCAAGCACCGAAACAGCCGCCATCACAGAAAGCATTTTTACGGCGAGATTTTGACGAAATTTCATTCTTATTTTCCTAAATTAAACTAACTAATACAAAGTTGCATACGCTATCAAAAATTCCCTTTTAGGACTAGCACTATTTCATAAAATGATTAATTAATATTCACATTGTTTATTTTCTTAACAAACAGAAAGTCAAATTCAGTTTAAATCTTGCAATAATTTTTGAAACGAGTATATTACGCGCCATCAGACGCGGGGTGGAGCAGCTTGGTAGCTCGTCGGGCTCATAACCCGAAGGCCGTCGGTTCAAATCCGGCCCCCGCAACCAAATTACAAAGCACCGAAATTTCGGTGCTTTTTTCGTTTTTAGATAAAGATAAAATTGAATCAAAATAAAAAGGCACATGTCGGGAAACATTATGCCTTTATCTATCAATCTTATTAGATTTGGTATTTTGTCTTATCGCCAATATCAAAGTGCAATGGCATTCGCCATTTTTGAACCGCAAGAATTAATAATAATCCACCAACGATCAACGATAAAATTCGGGCAATCCAACCCCCTTCAAATACCCAAGTAAACCAAAGTGCGGCGACAAATGCAGGTTGTAAATTTAATAGCGGTACTCTAAAACAGAAGTATTCTTTAAAGCATAAACCGCCCAGTGTGACTAATGCTCCACCCAGTGCCAATTCATGCCAACCTAAAAGCGCACATAAGAGTGCAAGCCACGTGGCAAATTGGAATGTTAAACGGAAATGTTTTAAATAAATATGAAGGGATGACGCACAACAAGCTGCCGCAATCAACACGGCAATTTGAGCCTGTTGAGGATACCAAGTTAAAGCCAAGATGCTAAATGCAGCAATGACAAAGCCTGTGCGATAAATAACGACGGTGAGTTTATCCCAAACATCCATTGGAGATTGAATATGTGGATCGGCCATGTGATTTCCTTATTTTTGATGATAAAAAGTGCGGTCAAAAACACGCTCATTTTTGACCGCACTTAACATTGAGATTATTTTAATCGATCTAAAATCTTTTGATGAATGCCGCCAAAACTACCATTTGACATCACAAGAATCTGATCCGTTGGTTTTGCATCTGCTACAATCATATCTACTAATTTATCAACATTTCCTGTGTAATGTGCCGGTTGCACACATTGTCCTGCAATTTCAGCCACATCCCATGGAATATTATCTGGTTGTAGCATAAATACCGCATCAGCACGTCCAAGCGCTGGTGCAATTTCATCTTTATGCACGCCCATTTTCATGGTGTTTGAACGAGGCTCTAATACGGCAAGAATACGTACACCACCGCCTACTTTGTCACGCAACGCAGTAAGTGTCGCCAGAATGGCTTCTGGATGGTGAGCGAAGTCATCATAAACCGTAATACCGTTTACTTCCCCCTTCACTTCCAAACGACGTTTTGCATTGATAAAGCTGCCTAATGCATGACATGCATCTTCAATTTTCACACCGGCATGGTAAGCCGCCGCAATCGCCATTAAAGCATTGTGCATATTGTGCTGCCCAACAATATTCCATTTCACTTCTGCAACTTTTTGACCGTGATGGAATACGGCAAATTCAGAGCAATCATTGGTAATACGTTCCGCAAACCATTCTTTATCTTTACCGATAAATTGCTGTTCTGACCAACATCCCATATTGAGGGTTTCTTTCACGCTTTGCTCATCTACAAAAGAAAGAATGCGTCCTGTGGAAGGAATGGTTCTGATCATGTGATGGAATTGACGCTGGATCGCGTGAAGATCATCGAAGATATCAGCATGATCGAAGCTAATATTATTAATGATCAAGGTTTTCGGATTGTAATGCACAAATTTAGAACGTTTATCAAAGAACGCTGTATCGTACTCATCCGCTTCAATCACGAAAAACTCACTTTCCCCTAAACGAGCTGACGTACCAAAATTTCCCGCAATACCACCGATTAGGAAACCTGGTTTTAGCCCATTTTGTTCTAAAATCCAAGTCAACATGCCAGTTGTTGTGGTTTTACCATGTGTACCCGAAACCGCTAACACCCAACGATTACGCAATAAATGGTCGTGTAACCATTGCGGACCTGATGTATAAGGCAACGCATTATCTAAAACATATTCCACGCAAGGATTACCGCGTTTCATGGCATTACCAACAATCACCATATCTGGCGCAGGCTGAAGCTGAGCAACATCATAATTAGGAATAATTTCAATACCCTGCTCTTGTAAAAAAGTGCTCATTGGCGGGTAAACATTGGTATCGGAGCCTGTGACTTTATAACCCATTTGTTTGGCAATCATCGCAACACCGCCCATAAAGGTCCCGCAGATGCCTAAAATATGAATATGTTTCATTGTTCTTCTCTAGTTGCTAAAAATGCTGACTATGATAAATCAACTCAAAGATTGAGTAAATAAGGGCTGTTTACATAAACAGCCCTCTTTCTTATTTGATTCGGTCAAAGCCCGCTTGAAGATCGGCAATTAATTCATCCGTGTCTTCAAATCCAATATGCAGACGAATTAATGAGCCCGTTAATTTACGTTCAATACCCGGGCGAATTTTCGCAATTTCTTCTGGTTGATTACATAAAATGAGCGATTCAAACCCGCCCCAAGAATAAGCCATCGTGAACAACTCAAAGTGATCTATAAAGGTAGAAAGCTCTTCGTCATTTAAACGCTTATGTAATTCAAAAGAGAATAAACCGCTTGCACCAGTGAAATCACGTTTAAAGTTTTCATGACCTAGACAGCTTGGTAACGCGGGGTGATAAACTGCTTTCACTTGTGGTTGCTCACTTAACCATTTGGCCACTTTTAAACTACTTTCATGATGTTGTTTTAATCGCACTCCTAAGGTGCGAATACCGCGTGCTGTCGTATAAGCGGAATCAGCGTCAACCATTTGCCCCATTAAATAAGAATGTTCACGCAATTTATCCCAAATCCGCGCATTAGCCACTGCGGTACCGATCATAATATCTGAATGCCCCACTAAATATTTGGTCCCTGCTTGAATAGAGATATCAATACCGTGTTCTAACGCTTTGAATAATACGCCCCCCGCCCATGTATTATCGATCATAATGACAATTTCGGGACTTACGGCTCTAACGGCTTTAACAATCGCAGGAATATCGGGTACTTCCATTGTTAAAGAACTTGGTGACTCTAAAAATAAGACTTTCGTGTTTGGCTGCACAAGTTTCGCAATATCTGTCCCTATCATAGGATCATAATAGGTCGTATCAATATGCATTTTTTTCAAAATCACATTGCAAAAATCTTGTGTCGGCTCATAGGCAGCCCCAGTCATTAAGACATGATCACCCGTTTCCACAAAGGATAAAATAGCATTTGTTACCGCTGCAGCCCCACAAGGATAAAGATAACAACCAGCTCCACCTTCCATTTCACACATTAAATCTTGAAGCGCAAAGTGTGTTAACGTGCCACGACGTCCATAGAAAAGCTCTCCCTTATAACGATTTTTTGTGCAATGTTTTTTATCTGCAATAGTGTCAAATACTAAAGAAGAGGCACGTTGGACTACCGGGTTTACCGCCCCTTGGGTAAAACGTTTTTTACGTCCGGCATGAACCAGTGTGGTTGATAAAGTATGATGTTCTGACATATATTTCACCTGTAACTTAGACAATATTAATTAATTCAATAGATAAAAACAGCTGTTAAAGTGCGGTCAATTTTTTTAGAATAGTACCGAGTTTTTGCGTTAGCAAAATTTTTATTAACATTTATATAGGAATTATGACTATGGTATTAGTAACTCGTCAAGCTCCAGATTTTACTTCCTCTGCAGTTTTAGGCAATGGTGAAATCGTTAACAACTTCAATTTCAAAAAACACGTTAATGGTAAAGCTGCGGTATTATTCTTCTACCCATTAGACTTTACTTTCGTTTGCCCATCTGAATTAATCGCATTCGACCACCGTTATGAAGAATTCAAAAAACGTGGTGTTGAAGTTGTTGGTGTATCTATCGACTCAGAATTCACTCACAATGCATGGCGTAATACCCCAACTGAAAACGGCGGTATCGGTGCAGTTAAATATGCATTAGCAGCTGACGTTAAACACGAAATCGCTAAAGCATACGGTATCGAACACCCAGAAGAAGGTGTTGCATTACGTGCTTCATTCTTAATCGACAAAAACGGCGTTGTTCGTCACCAAATCGTAAACGACTTACCATTAGGTCGTAACATCGATGAAATGTTACGTATGGTAGATGCGTTACAATTCCACGAAGAACACGGTGAAGTTTGCCCTGCTCAATGGGAAAAAGGCAAAGAGGGTATGAAAGACAGCCCTGAAGGTGTTGCTAAATACTTGAAACAAAACGCTGACAAACTTTAATTTTAAGAAAAAGCCACATTAAGTGGCTTTTTTTATTTTTGTAGATCCTTTAAAATGAACGTATCTTTAACCAAAGTGCGGTTATTTTTATGAAATATAATATTCCCATTTTCCTGACGATTCTCCGAGTGATTTTAATCCCATTCTTCGTCTTGGCATTTTATCTCCCTATCCCTTCAGCGCCTTTTATTACCACTCTTATTTTCTTTATCGCGGGTGTCACTGACTGGTTTGATGGCTATCTTGCTCGAAAATTAAAACAAACAACCCGTTTTGGTGCTTTCCTTGATCCTGTAGCTGATAAAGTAATGGTTATTACTGCGCTTGTATTAATTGTGGAATATCAACATTCTTTCTGGATTACCATCCCTGCGATTATTATGATTTCACGTGAAATCATTATCTCTGCTTTACGTGAATGGATGGCTGAGTTGGGTGAACGTAATAAAGTGGCTGTTTCATGGCTGGGAAAAGTAAAAACCACCTCTCAAATGCTAGCTTTAGGTGGATTACTCTGGCGATATAACGTTTATATGGAAACATTGGCAATCATACTACTCTACTTGGCGGCGATTTTAACAGTTTGGTCAATGCTCCAATACTTGAAAGCAGCGAAAGGCAGCTTGTTAGATAACATTGAATTATAGAATTGGCTAAATTTTAAATAAAAGGTGCGGTTATTTTAATCGCACCTTTTGTTTTTGAATTATTTTTAATCAATCAAAAGACTTTTTTACGAATTTTATTTGACACAATGAGATAAATCCGTAAAATACGCCCCGTTGTTTGGCAACAAGCAAACGCGGGAATAGCTCAGTTGGTAGAGCACGACCTTGCCAAGGTCGGGGTCGCGAGTTCGAGCCTCGTTTCCCGCTCCAATTTGCCCGAGTGGTGGAATCGGTAGACACAAGGGATTTAAAATCCCTCGCCTTTCGAGGCGTGCCAGTTCAAGTCTGGCTTCGGGCACCATTTCAAAATTATACCAGTGGGTCGTTAGCTCAGTCGGTAGAGCAGCGGACTTTTAATCCGTTGGTCGAAGGTTCGAATCCTTCACGACCCACCACTTTAAAGCAGCACCTTAACGGGTGTTTTTTTATATCTAAAATTTGGAGTGACGACTTCCCTGCCCCTTTTCTAAAAACACATAAAAAATAAATATACTTTGCTATCCCTATGAGTTTGGACAGCTCATCAATTCACTTAAATTCAATGATATTAAATAATGCTTATGCATCAAAATTTGTATCTCAATAGTTACTTGATTGACACAACTTTTGATAGATAATCAACCTGCGGCTGTTTTTTTTACTCATAGAGCTGTTTCACCTGCTGAGGTGTCATCAGTCGTTGATATTTGCTGAATTCTTTTGCCATATAATAAGCACCAAAATTTGTTAAGTGATCTTGGTCTCCATACAAATATTTTCCTTCTACCATAACACTATCTTTAGGTAAATACTGTTGAGCATCTATCCAATAAACCTTAGGAATATCTTTAACTAAATCATGAATAATTCTGTTGCTGGCATCAATATCTCCCATTCTATGAATTGGTTCTAAGTATTTCTCCAATCCATATTTTTCTAGTAAATATCCACGAATAGGTGATCTGCTAATAGAGCTATTATTTGCAAAAATATAAACTGATTTTGATTTTGCAAGTAATTTTACAGTTTCTCTGAATCTTGTTTTGAAGTCTGGAATAACCACTGATTCCATGTTAAATCTTGGCACAGGTTGTCCTCCCATTCTTAAATCATAAAATCCAGAAATAAAAATAGCTTTATATTTGGGTGAAGAGATCTCCTCAAATAACGCTTGGCACTCAGGTTTTATCCTATTGTTTTTACCTACTAAAACAAAACAGTCTTTTCCATCTGTTACGTTCAAAATACTTGATTGCCATCCTTCTTGCTTACCAAGATATTTTAAGAAATAAGTAAGATGTTCGGCATGAGAGTCTCCAATTGTTAGAATCTTAGCTGGAAAGTTATTCTCTAAATTAACAGATAACACATCTTGTTCAATATGTTCTTTTTCTTTTCTAATTTGTTTTCTTTCATAGGTGTTATACCCAATAATAAAAAGAGAAGGAATCAGATAAAGATAGATAAATGCCTGTTTAAAGTTTAATTTTGATTTTCTTATGGGTTGTTCAATCACATAATAACTTATTATAGAGAAAATACTCGTTAATGTGACAACAATAAAAACTGTAGCGCCTTGAATCTGTTTATCACCAGTAATGTAATAAGCAAAAGAAATAAAAATCCAGTGATATAAATAAAGGGAATAAGAAATTTTCCCAATAAATACCATCACTTTGTTAGATAAGCATAACTTAATGATATTAAATTGAGATGTAGTGTGAATAATCAACGCTGTAAGAACACAAGGAATAATTAAAGTAATTCCTGGAATAAACACAGTATTCTTATGTATTAAAAAGAAGCAAGAAAATAATAGTAATGTACTTAAGATAGCCAGAATATTACTTACTGGTTTGCTCAATTGAATCTTGTTTGAGCAATGATGATAAATTGCTAGTAATGATCCTGCAAGTAATTCAGGAAATCGTAAGTTAGATAGATAATAAATATTAGGTTGATGAAATACCTCTTTATAAAAAGAAGCAGGAATAAAAGAGGTGAAAAGTAAAATAAAAAATAATATTAGAGTGATAAGAAACAATATCCTAACTTCTCTAAATTTTTTATAAGCGAAAATAAGGATGAGTGGAAAAATAAGGTAGTATTGTTCTTCTACAGCTAATGACCAAAGATGTAATACCGGATTCTCATTAGCACTTAAATCAAAATAACCTTGCGTTAAACCTAGATAAAAATTAGATAAGAATAACGTGGCTAACTCAATCGTTTTTCTTACTTGGTTAAAGTCATTATAAATAAAAATAGCAGATGCAATGAAAGAAACCAATACGACGACAGTGATAAAAGCGGGATAAATTCGTTTAATTCGTCGAGTATAAAATTGCTTAAATGAAAAAGTATTTTGTTGAATTTCTGTAATAATAATACCGGTAATAAGAAAACCAGAAATTACAAAGAAGATATCGACACCAAGAAAGCCACCAGGTAACCAGTTTTCATTAAGATGATAAATAATGACAGAAATAACAGCAATTGCGCGTAATCCGTCAATTTCTGCACGATATTTTATGGAGGACATAATATTCCATTCAACAAATACATTAATATAAACAATCCTTAGAAAGCAAATCATCTCATAAACTTAGACCGTTTATAGATTGACTTAACTACTGAACTCCATATTGTACAGTTTTCGAAATCTTTTTAGATACGTTTAACTATGCAACCAAAGATGTGTAAGCAGGAATAGAAAGATTGTTGGCCAATTCACGGATAACCATATCTCACGCTAAACATATTGGATAACTTGATACTTAAAAAGTTACTCAATATGTTTGCCCATAAAAATCTTCGATTTAATCCGCTAATCAAAGTCTCCAATTTTTAGGGCAAAGATTATCTTCATTCGGTTATTTATCTATATTCTTAATATGATTAGCCGTGATAACGTCCTACGCCTAATTCATCTTCTTTACGAGTACGATTCATCACTTCTTGTGGAGATTGTGCAATACGTAATCCCATTTGGTCTTCAGTACGTACCACTTCACCACGTAGAGAGTTAGTATAAACATCGGTAATCTTGATATCGACAAACTTACCAATCATATCTGGTGAGCCTTGGAAATTCACAATACGGTTGTTTTCAGTACGTCCTGTTAATTCCATAATATCTTTCTTAGACGGCCCTTCCACCAACACGCGTTGCTCTGTACCAAGCATACGGCGACTATATTGTGCCGCTTGTTGGTTGATACGCTCTTGTAACAGATAGAGACGTTGTTTTTTCTCTTCTTCGGTTACATCATCTGGCATGTCTGCTGCAGGTGTACCTGGACGCGCAGAATAGATAAAGCTAAAGCTCATATCAAAATTCACTTGTGCTATTAGGTTCATTGTTTGTTCAAACTCTTCATTGGTTTCACCTGGGAAGCCTACAATGAAATCTGAGCTGATTTGAATATTTGGACGCACGGCACGTAATTTACGAATGATCGATTTATATTCTAACGCGGTATGACCACGTTTCATCATGGTTAAAATACGGTCAGAACCAGCTTGCACCGGCAAGTGTACGAAGTCTACTAATTCTGGTGTATCGCGATACACGTCAATAATATCGTCAGTAAATTCGATTGGGTGGCTCGTGGTAAAACGTAAACGGTCGATACCGTCAATAGATGCTACTAAACGCAATAATTCCGCAAATGTACAGATACCGCCATCAAATGTCGGGCCACGATACGCATTTACGTTTTGGCCTAATAAATTGATTTCACGAACACCTTGATCGGCCAACTGTGCAATTTCAAATAACACATCATCAACAGGACGGCTGACTTCTTCACCACGGGTATAAGGCACCACGCAGTAAGTACAATATTTATTACAGCCTTCCATAATAGACACAAATGCAGTTGGACCTTCTGCGCGAGGCTCTGGTAAGCGGTCAAATTTCTCAATTTCAGGGAAACTGACATCCACCACCGAACTTTTACCGCCACGAATTTGATTAATCATTTCTGGTAAGCGATGTAAAGTTTGCGGACCAAATACGATATCCACGTAAGGTGCACGATGACGAATATGTTCACCTTCTTGTGAAGCCACACAACCGCCCACACCGATGACTAGGTTTGGATTTTGTTTTTTTAATTCTTTCCAACGACCTAACTGATGGAACACTTTTTCTTGTGCTTTTTCACGGATAGAACAGGTGTTAAGAAGTAACACATCTGCTTCTTCTGGAATATCTGTCAATTCCAAACCATGTGTATTTAAGAGAAGATCGGCCATTTTCGATGAATCATACTCATTCATCTGACAGCCCCATGTTTTAATATGTAATTTTTGCGTCATATTGCTTAAAAAATAAAGATTAGTAAAAAGATAAAATCGGTCGGCTATTGTACAGATTTGTGGGAATTCTGGCTAGTGTAAAATGGACTTTTACCTATTTCGGTATAGAAAAAGTGCGGTTAAAATCATCTAAATTTTAACCGCACTTTGTTTAGTATCCTTCTTCTTCCATATTGGGTAGGAATGTTTTTTGTTTGATTCGTTTTACTCTCGTTTCAATTCGTCCATCTGGGTGTAGCTCAATTTCACGCCAACCTGGTTGTAAGGTATCTAACGCAAAATGATTGCTATCTGGCTTAAATTGAATACAAGTCGCTGGCGTTGCCATGGTTTGATACCCCTGCCAATAACCATCAACCTGTTGATGAATATGCCCGTATAAAATCCCTTTTACATTGTTGAATTGAGCAAGAACGGCTGAGAAGCTATGCGCATTACGCAAGTTATGCTGATCAAGCCATGCTGAATTCGTTGGTAATAAATGATGATGCAATACGACTAAGCTATGACGCGCTGGATTTTCTGCTAATTTTGTTTTTAACCAATCTAATTGGTAAGCACTTAATTCACCATGAGGCACACCGGATACTTGGCTATCTAACAAAATCACTTGCCAGTGTTTACCTAGAAGTAAATGTTTTGACGCATTAATAGGCGATTGGCTTAAATGTTCGACCATTTTAGGTTGGAAATCATGGTTACCCGGAAGCCAAAATACCCATTTATTTAACGGTTTAACCATTTCAACAAATCGTAAATAGCCTTCGTCACTACTATCTTGTACCAAATCCCCCGTTGCAAGCACGATATCATAGTCAAAAGACTCAGACTGAATTTCTTTTAACACCTGAGAAAAACTTTCTTGCGTGTTGATACCTAATAAGTCTTTGCTTGTATCTTTAAACAAATGAGGATCGGTAATTTGTAATAATTTAACAATTTCACTCGCGGGTTCGTATTCAAATCTATTGTTCATGGGACTCCTATTGCCAGCGTTGCTGCAATTGGGCGTAATTTAATTGAAGCCATTGCAAGCCCATTACTGCAATGCCATTATCAATTTTGCCTTCACACATCCATTGATAGGCTTGCTCACGTTTCACCACATGAACACGAATGTCTTCATTCTCTTCAGCTAAACCATGAAGTCCCTTGGCTTGCGAGCTATCAACTCGTCCGACAAACAAATGAATACGTTCGACGACACCCCCCGGGCTATCCCACACGCTTACACAATGTGTGAGATCTTGAACGGATACGCCTGCTTCCTCTTCACTTTCACGCAAAGCCACTTCTTCAGGTTGTTCACCCTCTTCTACCATCCCGGCGATCAATTCTAATAACCAAGGGGAACGAGCTGATTCAGGTTGATATGCACCAATACGTACTTGCTCAACTAAAACCACTGCATCTTTTTCCGGATCGTAAGCAATCACTGCAGAAGCAGCACCTTTGACCAATAATTCACGTGTCACAACGCCACTTTCGCCACCGGCAAAAAGCTTATGTTTAAACTGTACTTTCTTAAGTGTAAAAAAACCTTTATAAACAGTTTCTTCATTAAGAACTTCTATATCATGCTGACTAAACTGTTGAATTTGTGACATCATTACTCTCCTAGTATCGAGGTCGCATAATACTCCCATAAAAAAATAAAAAAAACTGAACCCTCTATTTTTTTGTCGAAACTTTGAAGCCGGTCACAAAAAAAGAAAACCTATGATGATTTCTTATTCATCATAGGTTTACATTAAAAATTTATTTAAATTAACAAACGCGGCTGGTTATCTCCCCATCTGCTACCTTCGTTTTAATGGTGTCGCCTGTTTTGACTTGCTTCACACTCATAATAGCATGTCCTTTATCATCCTCTGCAATGGAATATCCTCGCGCTAACACTTTCAATGGGCTTAATCCATCTAACTTACCACACAATGTCGCTAATTTATTTTGACGTTCCGTGACTTGACGATTCGCCCCTAAATTTAACCGCACTTGTAACTGGGTTAAATACTGTGATTGTTTTTGCAATCGATAAGGCAACGGATTTTGTTTTAAGCGTGCTGAAAGTGCGGTCAATTTTTGCTGCGTTTTATCCATTTGACGTTGCATTGCCAAGACTAAACGATGATGTAATTGCTCTGTTCGGGCTTTCTGCATCAACAATTGATTTTGCGGATGTTGGTTTTGCAGGCGTAAATGTAACTGTTGTAAACGTTGTTGTTGATGACTAAAAATACGATCCAACGCCATCTCCAAACGCTGTTGTTTATAAGCTAACTGTTGAAGTAATTCCTGCTGATTGCGACTCACTAACTCCGCAGCAGCAGAGGGGGTTGGTGCTCGTAAATCAGCCACAAAATCTGCTATGGTGACATCCGTTTCGTGACCGACCGCACTAATAATCGGTAAATTAGAACGGAAAATCGCACGTGCCACTTCTTCTTCATTAAAGCACCAAAGATCTTCTAAGGAACCACCACCTCGACCGACGATCAATACATCCACTTCTTGACGAGCATTGGCGAGTTCAATCATTTGGACGATTTCAGCCGTTGCTTCTTTGCCTTGTACTGCCGTTGGGTAAATCACCACTTTTAAACTGGGATCTCGGCGAGCCAAAATATGCAGAATATCTTGTAAAGCAGCGCCAGTCGAAGAGGTAATAATGCCCACCGCTTTAGCAAAGTCCGGCAAGCTTTTCTTCAAGTTTTGTGCAAACAACCCTTCAGCCGCCAATTTCATTTTTAGCGCTTCAAATTGCTGTTGCAACAATCCCTCACCAGCAGGGTGCATGGATTCAATAATCAGCTGATAATCACCACGAGGCTCATATAAACTGACATTTGCCCGCACCAAGACTTGCATACCATTTTGCGGACGAAATCCCACCCGCAAATTTTTCATGCGGAACATGGCACCGCGGACTTGGGCATTTTCATCTTTTAGCGTCAAATACCAGTGTCCTGACACTGGTTGGGTGAAATTAGAAATCTCCCCTGTAAGCCAAATCTGTGAAAAATTCCCTTCTAACATTTGGCGAGCGGCGCTGTTAAGCTGGGAAACGGAGTAAATGTTTTCAGACATTATTCAATCAACACCCAACCGTCATCTAACCAGTTACAAATCGAATCGAGCAATAATTCCATTGTACTTTCAGGATCTTCTGTATCATTCACTAAATTATTTAAGAATGCCCAATCTAGCGCTTCACCATCGGAAAGACGTTTCAACACTTCTGCTTCAATAACATTCACTTCATCCAACCATTCGCCATTCGCATAAATGCGGAGCGGAT
Organism: Haemophilus parainfluenzae; assembly: GCF_003252795.1. Lineage (GTDB taxonomy): Bacteria > Pseudomonadota > Gammaproteobacteria > Enterobacterales > Pasteurellaceae > Haemophilus_D > Haemophilus_D parainfluenzae_K. The sequence goes on along the minus strand of NZ_QEPQ01000002.1, from coordinate 369,610 downwards.
TTTCGGTGTAAATTAATTTGCAGTTATTGTCCTGCATTAATACACCTTGTTCCTCTTCTAAAATTGACCGCACTTCGTCAGGATCGGACATTTCATCGGATACCAACATTTCATAACGACGTGAACTCACTGTGCCTGCTACTGCTTGTTTGAATAATGTATCAAAGGCTTCAGACTCCGCCAATTTCGCTAAGAATTGTTTTTTCATTGCCTGGATATTTTCATCTGCCAATTTGCCCGTGCTCTGCTCTGATTGCGTTAAGCGTAACGGTAATTGGAATTCGCTTAAATTCAATTCAGGATCCTGATGACAAAACGCTTTATTCACGTTATCAAAAATGTCAGCTAAATTCGGGTAACGCAAGCCAAAAGAAAAGGTCAAACAATCATCTTCTGCCACACCATAATGTGACATACGAGCCGGAATATAAAGAATATCGCCTGGATTCATCACTTCATCAATTACCAATTCGCCTATATCATCGAAAATACGGATCGGCTGATTTGGTTTGAATTCTGTGGAAGAATCACACCATTTGCCTAACTGCCAGCGACGATGACCATAGCCTTGCACCAAGAACACATCATATTCGTCATAATGCTTACCAACAGAACCACCCTTAGGTGCATAGGACACCATAATATCGTCGCGTTGCCATTGTGGGATAAAGCCAAATTTATTCCAAAGCTGACCGAGTTCTGTACTCCATTGTTCTAGATTTTGTACAAGCACAGACCATTTCTTGGGTACATCTGCAAAATCTTCTTCGGATAGCGGGCTGAAAAACACTTTCCAATTATCATCTGAAAAGGTTTTCACTAAACGCGCGGTCACATCTTCGCCTTGTGCTAATTCGATAATATCCTCAGGCTCGAATTGGCCAACAATTTCAGGTAAACCATTACGAATAATCAATGGTTTTTTCTGCCAATAATCACGCAGGAAAATTTCAGGGGTAATGCCCTCAGGCAGACAATATTGGTTGGAAAGTGCGGTCATTTTTTACTCCTTCTCCTGTTTTTCTTGTTGGGCTTTTTCTTGTGCGGCTTTGGCTTGTTCTGCTGCACGTTTACGACGAATTTCTTTAGGATCCGCTAACAATGGACGATAAATTTCAATACGATCACCATCTTTTAATTGATCTGTTAATTTGGCTGGACGGGAATAAATCCCCACTTTATTTTCACGCAAATCGATCTCGGTAAACTGTTGCAAAATGCCCGATTGTAAAATAGCCGTTTGAATCATCGTGCCTTCATCCACTTTGAAGGATTTCAAATAATAGCGATCCGGCAAGGCATAGGCGATTTCAATATTAATTTGGTTCATGTCTTATTCTGTCTTAATGAGTTTTCCGTTATTATAGCGGAAAAGTGCGGTCAATATTAACGATAAAATCAGGAGTTCATCATGAATTGGGTATTTTTTGCCATTGGTTCAGCCTTTTTCGCTGGACTTACCGCTATTTTGGGCAAATTAGGGGTTGAAGGCATTAACAGCAATCTCGCGACCTTTATCCGTACAATTGTGGTTTTACTCGTTACAGCAGGCATCATTAGCGCACGTAACGAATGGCAACTGCCACAACATATTGCTGCAAAACCATTCACCTTTTTAATTCTTTCCGGTGTTGCTACTGGTCTATCTTGGCTTTGTTATTATCGTGCGTTGCAAATGGCACCCGCCTCTTGGGTTGCCCCTATAGATAAACTCAGTGTCGTGATTGCCATTATTTTAGGCGTGGTATTGTTAGGCGAACCTTTAAGTATGAAATTAGTTATGGGAAGTCTATTAATTCTCTCAGGCGTTTTAGTCTTAGCCTTATAGATTGAGAAATTAGCCCTTTTTCGCTACAATACGCCACTATTTTTATTCAAGCAGAAAACTATGTCTGAAATTAAACTCATCGTGGGGCTGGGAAACCCTGGCGATAAATATGCGGAAACCCGCCACAATGCAGGTGAATGGTTGATTGAGCGTTTGGCTCGTCGCTTTAATGTTTCGCTTAATGCAGAAAATAAATTCTTCGGTTATGTAGGAAAAACACTGATTAACGGCAAAGAAGTCCGTTTTTTAGTGCCAACGACGTTTATGAATTTAAGCGGAAAAGCAGTGGGGGCACTTGCTAATTTTTATCGCATCAAACCAGAAGAAATTTTAGTGCTACACGATGAATTAGATTTACCGCCAGGCACCGTAAAATTAAAACAAGGTGGCGGACATGGCGGACACAATGGTTTAAAAGATATTGTGGCTCAGCTTGGTAACAGCAATAATTTCTATCGTTTACGCATTGGCATTGGCCATCCTGGACACCGTGATTTAGTTTCAGGTTTTGTGCTTAACAAACCCGCGCCAGCAGAAAGAGAAGCACTCGATAAAGCGTTAGACGAAGCCACCGATTGCATTGAATTGCTTTTCAAAGAAGGCATGGTGAAAGCCACCAATCGCTTAAACAGTTTTAAAATTTAACTCAAAAGTGCGGTGAAAAAACACTATAAATTTTAACCGCACTTATGCTCACAATAAGGAAAACATCATGGGATTTAAATGTGGTATCGTTGGTTTGCCAAACGTCGGTAAATCGACTCTTTTTAATGCATTAACCAAAGCCGGTATCGAAGCGGCAAACTATCCGTTCTGTACCATCGAACCAAATACTGGCGTGGTACCAATGCCGGATCCGCGTTTAGATGCATTAGCGGAAATTGTTAAACCTGAACGTGTGTTACCCACCACCATGGAGTTTGTGGATATCGCAGGTTTGGTTGCGGGTGCAAGTAAAGGTGAAGGCTTAGGGAATAAATTCCTAGCTAATATCCGTGAAACTGATGCGATTGGTCATGTTGTTCGTTGTTTTGAAAATGATGACATCGTGCACGTTGCGGGTAAAATCGATCCATTAAGTGATATCGAAACCATCAATACCGAATTAGCCCTTGCTGACTTAGACAGCTGCGAACGTGCAATCCAACGTTTACAAAAACGTGCTAAAGGTGGCGATAAAGATGCAAAATTTGAGCTATCTGTGATGGAAAAAATTCTTCCTGTACTTTCTGAAGCAGGCATGATTCGTTCTGTTGCGTTAGATAAAGATGAGTTATTAGCAATTAAAAGCTATAACTTCCTCACATTAAAACCAACCATGTACATTGCGAACGTAAATGAAGACGGTTTTGAAAACAACCCGTATTTAGACAAAGTACGTGAGTTTGCAGAAAAAGAAGGCTCTGTTGTGGTGCCTGTATGTGCGGCGATTGAAGCGGAAATTGCGGAACTTGATGACGACGAAAAAATCGAATTCTTACAAGATCTTGGTATTGAAGAACCTGGCTTAAACCGTGTAATTCGTGCAGGTTATGCCTTATTAAATCTTCAAACCTACTTCACTGCGGGTGTAAAAGAAGTGCGCGCATGGACGGTTTCTGTTGGTGCAACCGCCCCTAAAGCAGCGGCTGTAATCCACACAGACTTTGAAAAAGGCTTCATCCGTGCAGAAGTGATTGCTTACGATGACTTCATCCAATTCAAAGGTGAAAACGGAGCAAAAGAAGCAGGTAAATGGCGCTTAGAAGGTAAGGACTACATCGTCCAAGATGGTGATGTCATGCACTTCCGCTTTAACGTATAAAAACACTTCAGACCGCATAACTATGCGGTCTTTTTATATCTATAAAAGGAAAAATAATGTCGGATAAATTAAATCAACTCATCGAATTGTTAAAATTAGAAAAAATTGATGATCTTATCTTTCGCGGAGCCTGTGAAGACTTAGGTTTTCGTCAAGTGTTTGGTGGCCAAGTCGTAGCGCAATCTCTTTCTGCCGCAATGCAAGTTGCCCCAGCGGAGCGCGTACTCCATTCCTGCCATGCTTACTTTTTAGCGCCAGGCGACAGTCAATACCCGATTATTTATGATGTGGAAACTTTACGTGAAGGGCGAAACTTCTCTGCATTACGCGTAAAAGCCATTCAACATAAAAATGTGATTTGTCATGTCACCGCGTCATTTCAAGTACCCGAAGAAGGCTTTGACCATCAATCAGCCATGCCACAAGTGCCGGGGCCAGAACAATGTATTGATGAGCACGAAATCATGTTAAAAGTGGCGCAGACTTTGCCTGAAAGCTTGAGTGAAAAATTTGCTCAAGAGCGACCATTTCAGATTCATAGCCGATATTTGAACAATCCATTTGATGGTCGTAAACTGCCACCTGAACAATATGCTTGGTTTAAAACCAATGGTGAAGCGCCATTAGATTTGCAGACTCAACAATGTCTCTTGGCCTATTTTTCTGATTTTCACTGTATTTTGACCGCACTTCACCCACATGGGAAAGGCTTTTTGCAGAAAGGGATGAAAGTGGCTACAATCGACCACAGCATTTGGTTCCACCGCCCTTTCAATTTAAATAATTGGCACTTACATGCTATTGAAAGTAACAATGCTTTTGCAGGACGAGGTTTAGCGAGAGGACAAATTTTTGCTGCAGATGGCACATTAATTGCCACCACACAGCAGGAAGGTTTAATTCGTTATCAAGAATAACCGCACGTTAAAACTAGGTGCAGACTACCCTTCGTAACCGATATCTTCGAAAGTTGGGTTTTCTGCGCCTTGTTTGGCTAATTCATCACAAATTTCATTTTCACGATGACCTGAATGCCCTTTCACCCACTGCCAATCAATGCTATGAGTTTGAATCACCTGATCTAACTCAATCCATAAATCTTGATTTTTTACCGCTTTGCCCGTACTCGCTTTCCAATTGTTTTTCTTCCAATTGTAAATCCATTGTGTGATGCCATTTTTCATATATTGGCTGTCGCTATAAAGCTTCACATGGCAAGGCTCTTTTAAGCTATTTAAAGCCTCGATCACTGCTCGTAATTCCATGCGATTATTGGTGGTTTTAAAATACCCTTTTGAAATATGTTTTTCGTGCTGTTTATAGCGCAGGACAATCCCTATGCCACCAGCTCCCGGATTGCCGAGGCAAGATCCATCCGTAAAAATTTCAATCTGTTTTTGCATAACTAATTCGAGCTTGTGTAAAATAGGCAATATTTTAAAGGAAACAGATAGGTAGAACAATGATAAATCCGGATCGCCAAATTGTACTGGATACTGAAACCACCGGTATGAACCAAATTGGTGCGCATTACGAAGGACATTGCATTATTGAAATTGGCGCGGTGGAAATGATCAACCGTAAATATACGGGCAATAATTTTCACATTTATATTAAGCCGGATCGTTTGGTTGATCCCGATGCCATTAAAGTTCACGGTATTACGGATGAAATGCTTGCAGATAAACCGGATTTCAAAACGATTGCACAAGACTTTATTGAATACATTCGTGGTGCCGAACTGCTGATTCACAACGCGCCCTTCGACGTGGGCTTTATGGACTATGAATTCCGTAAACTTGGGTTAGATATCAAAACGACCGACATTTGCCTCGTCACCGATACGTTGCAAATGGCGCGCCAAATGTATCCAGGGAAACGGAATAGCTTAGATGCGTTGTGTGATCGTTTAGGCATTGATAACAGCAAACGCACACTCCACGGTGCGTTACTGGATGCGGAGATTTTAGCTGACGTTTATTTGTCCATGACTGGTGGGCAAACCAGCTTATTTGATGAAGAGCATGCGGATAGTCCAATTATCCAAGCTGGTACCAATATGCAAGATCTTCAAAGTGCGGTCAATTTTTCGCAAAATTTAAAAGTGTTACAACCCACTGATGACGAACTCCAAGCTCATTTAGATTTCCTTAGATTGGTCAATAAAAAGAGTGATGGCAAATGTTTTTGGTCTATTCGTACGGGTGAGGAAACCTCACATTAATCGGTTATCTATTAATCAGATAAACATAAAAAAGAAAAAAAAGATTGACGGTTTTAACGTTCATCATTATTATACCCAGCACTTAGCGGAGTGGTAGTTCAGCTGGTTAGAATACCTGCCTGTCACGCAGGGGGTCGCGGGTTCGAGTCCCGTCCATTCCGCCAATTTAAAACTTGTCTTAATATACTCACGGAGTGGTAGTTCAGCTGGTTAGAATACCTGCCTGTCACGCAGGGGGTCGCGGGTTCGAGTCCCGTCCATTCCGCCAATTAAGCCGAGATAATGAAGCACCTGAAGGTGCTTTTTTTATGCCCGAATTTTACCTGCCAGCCAACATTCGCTATAATTAACTAAATTTACATTTTACAGAGATATTTTTTATGACAACTCCTGTCGTTGCCTTAGTGGGTCGCCCAAACGTAGGTAAATCCACCCTATTCAACCGTTTAACCCGTACTCGTGATGCACTTGTTGCTGACTTCCCTGGTTTAACCAGAGATCGTAAATACGGTCATGCCAATATTTCTGGCTATGATTTCATTGTGATCGATACCGGCGGTATTGATGGTACTGAAGAAGGCGTTGAAGAAAAAATGGCAGAACAATCCTTATTAGCGATTGAAGAAGCCGATGTCGTGCTTTTCTTAGTGGATGCCCGCGCAGGTTTAACAGCAGCAGATATTGGCATTGCCAATTACTTACGTCAACGCACCAATAAAACAACCGTTGTTGTGGCAAATAAAACTGATGGTATTGATGCAGATTCACACTGTGCGGAATTTTATCAATTAGGCTTAGGTGAAATTGAACAAATTGCTGCATCACAAGGCCGTGGCGTGACTCAATTAATGGAGCAAGTGCTTGCACCTTTAGCGGAAAAATTACAAGAAAACGAAGAAGAAAATGACCGCACTTCTGATGAAGAAGAAAAAGAAGAAGAAAAAGATGAATGGGATCACGAATTTGACTTCGATTCAGAAGAAGATACTTCATTGATTGATGAAGCATTAGACGAAGAGCTTGAAGAAGAACAAGATAAAAATATCAAAATTGCGATTGTAGGCCGTCCAAACGTCGGTAAATCGACATTAACCAATCGTATTTTAGGTGAAGATCGCGTGGTCGTTTACGACATGCCAGGCACAACACGTGACAGTATCTACATTCCAATGGAACGTGATGGTCAGCAATACACCTTGATTGATACAGCAGGAGTGCGTAAACGTGGTAAAGTGCACTTAGCCGTTGAGAAATTCTCTGTCATCAAAACGTTACAAGCGATTCAAGATGCAAACGTGGTATTACTCACCATTGATGCGCGTGAAAACATTTCAGATCAAGATCTCTCTCTACTTGGCTTTATCTTAAATGCAGGTCGCTCGCTCGTGATCGTCGTGAATAAATGGGACGGCTTAGATCAAAATGTGAAAGATCGCGTCAAATCCGAATTAGATCGCCGTCTTGATTTCATCGACTTTGCCCGTGTGCATTTTATTTCTGCTTTACACGGCAGTGGCGTGGGTAATCTTTTTGATTCGATTAAAGAAGCTTATGCTTGTGCGACACAAAAAATGACGACTTCCCTTCTCACCCGCATTTTACAAATGGCAACGGATGAGCATCAACCTCCAATGATTGGCGGACGTCGCATTAAATTAAAATACGCTCACCCAGGTGGCTATAATCCACCAATTATCGTGGTGCATGGAAACCAAATGGATAAATTACCGGATTCATACAAACGTTATTTATCTAATTATTATCGTAAGAGTTTGAAAATTATTGGTTCACCAATTCGCTTGCTATTCCAAGAAGGTTCAAACCCATTTGCAGGTAGAAAAAATAAACTCACACCAAACCAATTACGTAAACGTAAACGCTTGATGAAGTTTATCAAAAAAGCGAAACGCTAATCTTAGCAAACAAAGAGCGGTCAAAAATCACTGTGAATTTTGACCGCTCTTTTTATTGAAAAATAAATTATTCGTCTATAACCACTTTGCCAATATAGCCTAAATTACGATAACGTTGCGCATAATCAATACCATAGCCGACAACAAATTCATCCGGAATAGAAAAACCAATCCATTCAACCGGTACTTCCACTTCTCGGCGAGAAGGTTTATCTAATAAGGTACAAATCGCCAAGCTTGCAGGATCGCGTAAATTTAAAATGCTGCGCACTTTTTCAAGGGTGTAACCCGTATCAATAATGTCCTCAACAATCAGCACGTGTTCATTACGAATATCTCCTTCAAGATCTTTCGTAATTTTCACATCGTGATTGCTTGTCATTCCGCAACCATAGCTTGAAGTAGTCATAAACTCCACTTCTACCGGTAATTTTAATTCACGCACCAGATCGGCCATGAACATAAATGAACCACGTAAAAGCCCAACAACAATCAGTTTATCAATAGCTTGCTGTTGATAAAAATGCGTAATTTCTGCGCCAAGTTCAGTAATGCGGCTACGAACATCCGCTTCTGAAATTAAAATATCGACGTGGTGTTTTTTCATGGTCTTTCCTTTTTAATTTAATCGTTTGCGTATTCTACAATAAAAAAGGCTGAAGTTTAAACCTTCAGCCTTTTTAACCCTAACGAATTTACTTTCTACTCTACCTGTTGGAGCAACCTGCAATCGCTACGAAACAGATGTGTGTATAGTAGCAGAAAGAAAATACCTGTCAATAAGAATTATTATCATTTTTATAAAATTTATTAATTCCCTGAAATTTTCATCTTGTGGAGTAAGATTGAGCCGGTTTGGATATTGGATCGATGCTCAACATCATCTGCTACAGCCACAATATTTTTCAACATATCTTGTAATTGACCTGCAATAGTAATTTCAGCAACTGGATATTGGATTTCACCATTTTCCACCCAGAAGCCTGCTGCGCCACGGGAATAATCCCCGGTCACAATATTTACGCCTTGCCCCATGACATCGGTAACCAATAAACCGGTGCCCATTTGGCGTAAAAGTGCGGTCAATCCCCCCGTTAAATTTGGTTTTACAAGCCAGTTGTGAATACCACCTGCATGACCTGTACTTTGCATGCCCATTTTTCTACCGCTGTAACTGGTGAGCAAATAGGTTTGCAACACGCCATCTTGAATAATTTCAAGATCTTGTGTGCGCACTCCTTCGCTGTCAAAAGGTGTAGAGGCTAAACGTCTTAACAAATGCGGACGCTCACTGATTTGGAACCAATCTGGCAATACTTGTTTTCCAAGATGATCAAGCAAGAAACTGGATTTGCGATATAAGCTGCCGCCACTAATCGCTCCCGTTAAATGGGAGATTAATCCTGTTGCCACATCATTTAAGAAAATCACGGGCACTTCACGTGTTGTTAATTTTTGTGGATTTAAACGCGCAATCACTTTTTTCGCACAATTCTGTCCTACCCAATCCGCTGAAGAAAGCGCATCAAACTCACGTGAAACCGTGTACTCGTAGTCATTTTCCAGTTGATCTAGCTCACCACCGATCACCGAACAAGATAAAGAATAACGACTAGATAAGTAACTTTGTAGCATGCCGTACGTATTACCATAAACACGCACACCAGTATGTGAATTAAAGCTTGCTCCATTACTATTCACGATTTTAGCATCGTATTCCAACGCCGCTTTTTCAACCTCTAAAGCTAATTTGGTAGCCTGTTCAACATCAACACTTGCGCTATGATAAAGTGCTAAATCCGGTGCTTCAAAAGCCATTAATTCTTTATCAGCTAGCCCTGTGCAATCATCTGGCGAGGTATATTTTGCAATGGCAAGTGCTGCTTCAACGGTGTTTTTAATCGCTTCTTCACTTAAATCTGAGGTAGAGGCATTACCTTTTTGTTGGCCTAAATAAACAGAAATGCCTAATGCCCCATCGTTAGTAAATTCAACATTTTCAATCTCTTGCAGACGGGTTGAAACCGATAAACCACTCACTTTTGTCACGCTAACTTCAGCGGTGGCTCCCGCCTTCTGGGCTGTATCAATCGCAAAACTAACTGCATCACGCAATGTTTGCTCTTGAGATTTTAAAAGTGCGGTTAAATTTTCTGCTGTTTTCATGGTAATAATCCTATTAAAAATTTGCGCCATTTTATCTTATTTTGAAAGTTTATGCTAAAATGCACCAAATTTTTCATAAGGTAACAGAATGGCAAAACGTAAGAAAAAAGAAGCCTTTGATTGGGAAGATGAAGACCAAGAAGAGATTATTTGGGTAAGTAAAAGTGAAATCAAACGCGACGCTGAGGATTTAAAACAGCTCGGCGAGAAATTGGTGAACTTAACCAAAGCAAATCTGACTAAGGTTCCACTAGACGATAGCTTGAAAGATGCCATTGAATTAGCGCAACGTCTACAAAAAGAGGCACGTCGTCGCCAATTGCAATACATCGGTAAGCTCTTACGCTCAATTGATGCAGAGCCTATTCGTGAAGCTTTAGAAAAAATTGAAAACAAACATAATCAACAACAAGCTATGCTGCATAAGTTGGAAATCTTACGTGATGACTTGATTGCAAAAGGTGATGCGGCTCTGACTGATTTGTTAAATGAACATCCTTCTGCAGACCGCCAACACTTACGTAATTTGATTCGTGCAGCGCAGAAAGAGAAGGAACAAAATAAGCCGTCAAAAGCTTATAGAGAGATTTATCAGATCTTAAAAACACTTATTTTAGAAGACTAAAATACAGCTATTTTTGACCGCACTTTGTGTCAAAAAAGTGCTATGATTAGCTACCCTTTTAATAAGGAAAAAACGTTATTTATGAATATTCGTTGGAATATTATTTTAGGTGTCATCGCCCTCGCTTTATTAGGTTGGTATTATTCGCTTAATCAAGATCATAGCGATTTACAAAGCCTAATTAAAAAACCTGATAGCCCAGAATACGTCGGTAATAAAATGGAAACCACTGTATTCTCACCTGAAGGTAAAAAACAGTATCTCGCGATTTCCGACAAAGTGGAATATTACACCCAAGACGGCCATACGGATTTTATTTCGCCGTTAGTCTATCTTTTTGATGCCTCTTTGGACAATAAAGATAAAGAAGCGAAAACCGATAAAATTCAATTAGAAAAACAAAATTGGAAGCTTAGCGCGAAAAAGGCAAAATTAACAAAAGATCAAATGCTCTATCTTGAAGGTGGTGTGGTTGCCGAGAGCCTTGATCCTTTATCTCGCCTACAACGCGTTGAGACAGAAGCCGCAGTGATTAATTTAAAAACACAAGACATTACTTCCGATACGCAAGTAAAAATTAACGGATTAAACTTTAACTCTAGCGGATTGAAGCTCGTCGGAAATTTACGTCAGCAAGTTGCAACTCTAAAGGAACAGGTAAAAACATATTATGAAATCAACAAACAATAAAATTCTGCTTTTAACGGCGTTAATGATGACTTCTTTGTCTGCTTTTGCGTTAAAAGACGATACCAATAAACCGATTAATATTGTCTCAGATAATCAATCTTTAGATATGGAAAACAGCGTCGTAACCTTTACGGATAACGTTGTAATTACGCAAGGTTCCATTTTGATTAAAGCCAATAAAGTAGTCATTACTCGCCCACCAGAAAATTCAGGTAAAAAAGAAACTGTTGAAGCATTTGGTAGCCCTGTTACCTTCCACCAACAACTTGATGATGGTAAACCTGTTGACGGTAGAGCGAATAAAGTTCACTACGATTTAGGCACTGAATTCTTAACATTGACCGGTAATGCTGAATTAAAACAATTAGATAGCAAAATTAACGGTGAACTCATCACTTATGATGTGAAAAAACAACAGTTAAAAGCCAATGGTAATGGAAAATCACGCGTGCAAACTGTCTTAATTCCGACCCAATTACAACAAAAAGGTAAAAAATAACTGATGTCTGTATTACAAGCTGAATTCCTCGCAAAAAGCTATAAGAGCCGAAAAGTGGTTTCTGATGTGAGTTTAACCGTAAACTCCAATGAAATTGTTGGCCTACTTGGTCCAAATGGTGCAGGTAAAACCACTACTTTCTACATGGTCGTCGGTTTAGTACGTCATGATCAGGGAAAAATCACCATTGATGGCGATGATATTAGCGTATTGCCTATGCATGAACGTGCACGCAGAGGAATTGGCTATTTACCACAAGAAGCCTCTATTTTCCGTCGTTTAACGGTGTATGAAAACCTTATGGCGGTATTAGAAATTCGCAAAGATCTCAATGCAGAACAACGCAGAGAGAGAGCGGATGAGTTAATTGATGAGTTCAATATTGGCCATATTCGTGATAGCCTGGGACAATCGCTTTCTGGTGGTGAACGTCGTCGTGTGGAAATTGCACGCGCCTTAGCAGCAAATCCCAAATTCATTTTACTAGATGAACCGTTTGCCGGTGTGGATCCTATTTCGGTCACGGATATTAAGAAAATCATCACGGATCTCCGTAATCGTGGCTTAGGTGTGTTAATTACCGACCATAACGTACGCGAAACCCTTGATGTTTGTGAACGCGCTTATATTGTTGGTGAGGGGAAAATTATTGCGACCGGCACACCGGAAGAAGTCATGAATGATGAGCACGTTAAACGTGTCTATTTAGGCGAACAATTTAAACTATAACCGATGAAATTTACGACATTGCTCTCCCCTGATGATATTCGTCAGGGGGTTGCTTTTTCTAGCAAGAAACGATTATTTGAATCTATTGCCGCTTTCGTTGTGGAAAAACTTCACTGCGAAAATGGTGAACAGGCTTGTTTTGAATGTTTATTTGAGCGGGAAAAATTAGGTAATTCAGGATTAGGTAATGGTGTCGCTATGCCTAAAGCCAAGTTACCTACTACTGTGTCAGATAAGATCCTAACGGTATTTATGCAATTAGAAACGCCTGTCGAATATGATGCTGTTGATAATAAACCGGTAGATATCGTTTTTGCAGTGCTCGTACCCGAAAATCACTGCCAAGAATATATTCCTGTTCTGGCAGAACTCAATGAAAAATTAACTGATAAAAACTTAATTAAACAACTTCGTTCAGCACAAAGTGCGGATGAAATTTGGCAAATTTTTGAATGTGCTGATCATTCAGAGGAATCTGAAGACGACACAAATTTAGATAATATAGAACCTCAAGAGGTATAACCTAACCAACTAACCATAAGGAATCACGCAGATGGAAATTATTATTATCAGCGGTCGCTCCGGCGCGGGGAAATCTGTCGCATTACGAGCTTTGGAAGATATGGGCTATTATTGCGTGGATAATCTCCCTCTCGATTTACTTCCTCAACTCACCAATATTCTCGCCAAAACTCAAACGGCTGTTGCCATCAGCCTCGATATTCGAAATCTTCCCCATTCAAGTGCTGATTTAGACAAGATTCTGACAGATATTCAAGCCACTTATTCCGTCAAAATCATCTTTCTGGACAGCGATCGTAGTACACTTATTCGTCGTTACAGCGATTCACGTCGTCTTCATCCACTTTCAGCACAAGATCTCCCACTTGAATCAGCGATTGATCTAGAATATCAACAGCTTGAGCCTTTAATTCAACATGCTAATTTTATTATTGATACCGCACCACTTTCGACTCATTCGTTATCTGAACGTTTAAGAGAAGTTTTACGGGGTAATACGGATAAAGAACTTAAAATTGTGGTTGAGTCATTCGGCTTTAAATATGGTATTCCACTTGATGCCGATTATGTCTTTGACGTGCGTTTTCTACCTAACCCGCACTGGAATCCAGAACTTCGTCCAATGACAGGGCTTGATGAACCAGTTGCACAATTTTTACTTGCGCATGATGAAGTGAATAATTTTATCTACCAAACGCGTAATTACATCGAAACATGGTTACCGATGTTAGAGCAAAATAACCGAAGCTATCTCACCATTGCTATCGGCTGTACAGGAGGTAAACATCGTTCTGTTTACATCGCTCAACAAATTGGTGAATATTTCCAAGCCAAAGGCAAGAATGTGAAAATTCAACATAAATCCTTGGAAAAGAATAAAAAGAATTAATCAAACCATAAAAAAACGCAGCAACTTGCTGCGTTTTTTGTTAAACCACATATTGCTCAAAAATCTCTGGTAAATGCGTAATTAACGTTTCTTTTCCCGCCACCTTTTCATTCTGCCAAACTTGCAATAGCACATCTGGCGTAAATAATTGTGAGGCCTGTTCAGCTAAAGGTAAATAGCTAATATGCCAAGGCTCTCGGCCAACTTTTTTACCTTCTGGTTGGCTTATAAATGGCAAAGCAAAATCAAAGTGCGGTAGATTTTCAGTGAGAAATTCACTTAATTCAAAGAAATAGCCACCGCGTTCATATTCCCAAGGTTCAAGTTGTAATGATTGACCTTGAGGCAAAAGATCAGGATCAAAAATATCGATTTCTGTTCCCCAATGATGACGACTTCCCCCAGGAAGCGCTGACCAACGTAAAATGGCCTGTGCTTTTTGCCAATCATCTAATGACGCTAAATTTAATGGATTTCCCGCATCATCATGAACCTTGCGTTCACCGCTAAATTTACCGTTCCAAATGAGTTGTTGACGTTCAAAATCACGAAAGCTACTCGCGGGTTGCAAATTAAAGCCATTTTTAGCCGCACTTTGCTGCAATCCTTGAAACGCTTTCATTGCCTCTGCTTGCAAAAAATGATTCGGAGAATGAGGTGTAGGCAAATTGAGCAAATGTTCACGAGATTTGCCGGTTAACATGTCAGGCGTTAATTTCATCTTACTTGTCCAATAAATTCACTAACATTTGATGATAAATTTGACCGCACTTAGCTAGATCATCTACACTGACACATTCATTTACTTTATGAATCGTCGCATTAAGCGGCCCAAATTCCACCACTTCAGCGCCCATCAATGCAATAAAACGTCCGTCAGAGGTACCGCCACCTGTTTCTGCTTGTGGTGTAATACCAGTTGTTTGCTCAATTGCCGTCGTTAACGCATCTAATAATTTACCTGGTTTCGTCAAAAATGGTTTACCCGATAAATTCCAATCAATACGGTATTTCAAACCATGTTTTTCGAGCATTTCTGCCACTTTCTGCTTAATAATTTCGTCAGTGACTTCCGTACAATAACGTAAATTGAATTGCACATAAAGTTCACCAGGGATGACATTATTGCTCCCTGTGCCTGCATGAATATTTGCAATTTGCAAACTGGTTGGTGGGAAAAATTCGTTGCCGTTATCCCATTGATATATGGTTAATTCCTGCAAGAAAGGCGCAGCTTTATGAATTGGGTTTTCCGCTAAATGGGGATAAGCCACATGACCTTGAATACCTTGAATGTAGAGGTTACCTGTAATCGAACCCCGACGACCATTTTTGACTACATCGCCTAATGTTTTCGAACTAGACGGCTCTCCTACCATGCAATAAGTGATTTTCTCACCGCGTGCCATTAAGGTTTCGACAACACGAACCGTGCCATCTTTCGCGGCAGCCTCTTCGTCAGAAGTAATCAACAAAGCAATCGTTCCTTTATGATTCGAATTAGCTTTCACATATTCTTCTGCCGCCACAATCATTGCCGCCAATGAGCCTTTCATATCTGCCGCACCACGACCATAAAGCATATCATCTACAATTTCGGCAAAAAATGGCGGATAAGTCCATTGGGCTTCATCTCCCGTCGGCACCACATCGGTATGCCCAGCAAAGGCAATGACTGGCTCACCAACACCATGTTTTGCCCATAAATTTAACGTATCGTTGAAAGGCATCCATTCAATTTGAAAGCCGAGTTTTTCTAAACGCTCAGCGATTAATTGCTGACAGCCCTCATCATTTGGGCTAATAGAGGGGCGACGAATGAGATCTTGTGCCAAAGAAATCACTTTTTCTTTCATAAAAACTCCTAAGAAATACTGTTCTTTTAAGCAAATGCTGCACTATATTCTTTTTCGTTGAAGCCAATCAATGCCTTACCATCTTGCAAAATAATCGGTCGTTTAATTAACGTTGGATTTTCAGCTAATACGGAAAGTGCAGTGGACTTTGAGAGTGTATTTTTCACATTTTCATCAAGATTACGCCAAGTTGTACTACGTTTATTGACTAAATTTTCCCAACCAAATTGTGCTTCTACTCGTTGTAAGAATTGAGTATCTAATCCATCGACACGGTAATCATGCAATTTATGTTCAATACTATGTTCAGTTAACCACTTCAATGCTTTTTTCACCGTATCGCAGTTTTTAATGCCATAAACGATAATCATATTCTCACCTCTAAAAATAAAAAATCCTCGATTTCATTTAGAACTGAGGATTTTAACTGCTACATGAATTAATCACAAATAGATTAACACGATACAAACTTTTACATCCAAAAGAAAAAGTGCGGTGAAAATCAACCGCACTTTTCAAAAGGGAAATTAGAATTCGTAACCTACGCCCACTTTAGCGCCATAGTTATTCACTTTAGTATCGTCAAAGCTACCTAAACGGTTATATTCTAAACCACCGTTTGCATACACTTTGTCTGCTAATTTATATTTAGCACCCGCAACTACACCATAACCCACTTTGGTTTCAGAAGAGCTTTTATAACGTTGTTCCGCACGGTCTTCAAATTTGAAACGGTTAGCCGCAAGACGAGCACCTACATAAGGTTCAATTTGAGAGTTGGTATCGAAGTCATAGAATACTGTCGCACCTAAACCTTGAACTTTAGTGCCTTGGAAGTTACCGTGATGTGTATAATCACCTGCTACACGTACATTACCTAATTTGTAACCTACTGCAACACGTGGCTCAATTTTAGTTTTGCTTGAACCACCATTGGTTAATTTAGTTCTTGAAAGACCAAGATCACCTTCTGCATATAAACCTGCATTTGCAGTTGAAGCAACCGCTAATGCACCGACAACGATAGCTAATAATGATTTTTTCATTGGATAACCCCTGTTATTTGATTGAAAACACTAGAAATATACCATACTGCTTATGAATTTTCACTATGAAAAACCAATTTTCCCTGACATTTTCGACATAAATAGGAAATTTTATCTCGTTGAATGCGATTATGCCGACGAATCGTTAAATAATGGGTCTGACATTCGCATTGATAAGCAAACATTTTACCCTGTACACTTTCCACATCGAATTTATGGCAAGTATCAGCCGGAAGATTGAATAACTGCGTCATCACCGCTTGCCATTCCTGTCCATGCGATTTCACTCGACCAAATACTTGATACACAATAAGATGGGCTAATTCATGGGGAACAACCTGATGAATAAATTCATCTGAGTTCTCGAGTAGCAAAGTGCGGTTAAATTTAATCTCATTTTTCTGCAAGTATGCAACGCCTGCCTTTACACCTCGCAAGTCATAACTGATTGTCGGAATAGGAAATTTCTGTTGAAAGTGACGTTCAGCCAGTTGTAATGTTTCTGCAAGCTTGCGTTGCACCTGCATTTTTAAATGCCGAAACTGAGTTTGAGATGACATCATCATACTAAGTAAACAAAAACCGCTAAATTAGCGGTTTTTATCATATACATTTAATTTACTTATTTTAGACCTGCTGCCGCACGTAATTCTTCAGCGCGATCTACTTTTTCCCATGGGAACTGTTCACGACCAAAGTGTCCATACGCCGCAGTTTGGCGATAGATTGGTTGAATTAAATTTAACATTTTAATTAAACCATAAGGGCGTAAATCAAAGAATTCACGCACTAACTTAACCAATACTTCGTTTGATACTTTTCCTGTACCAAAGGTTTCTACCATGATAGAAGTTGGCTCTGCCACACCAATTGCGTAAGAAAGTTGAATTTCACAACGATCTGCAAGGCCAGCCGCAACGATATTTTTTGCCACATAACGCGCAGCATAAGCCGCTGAACGGTCTACTTTTGATGGATCTTTACCAGAAAATGCACCTCCACCATGACGAGCTGCGCCGCCGTATGTATCGACAATGATTTTACGACCCGTTAAGCCACAGTCCCCCATTGGGCCACCAATCACAAAACGACCGGTTGGATTGATGAAATATTTTGTTTGTTGAGATAACCATTCACTTGGCAGAATTGGCTTGATGATTTCTTCCATCACACCTTCATAAATTTCTTTTTGTGACACTTCTTCACTATGTTGTGTAGAAAGGACGACTGCATCTACACCCACGATTTTGTTATCTTCGTATTTTAAGGTCACTTGGCTTTTCGCATCAGGGCGTAACCATGCTAATTTGCCACTTTTACGCACTTCAGCTTGTTTTTCCATTAAACGATGCGCATAAGTAATCGCCGCAGGCATCAAGACTTCCGTTTCATTTGTCGCATAACCAAACATGATCCCTTGGTCACCCGCACCTTGATCTAATGGATTCTCACGATCCACACCTTGGTTAATATCAGATGATTGTTTACCAATCGCATTTAATACCGCACAAGAATTGCCATCAAACCCCATTTCTGAGTGTTTGTAACCAATATCACAGATGACTTGGCGAGTGAGATTTTCAATATCAACCCATGCTGATGTAGTAATTTCACCACCGACTAACGCCATCCCTGTTTTTACATAGGTTTCGCAAGCCACACGAGCTTTAGGATCTTGTTTTAAAATTTCATCAAGTACCGCATCAGAAATTTGATCGGCAATCTTATCTGGATGTCCTTCTGAAACCGATTCAGAAGTAAATAAATAGCTAGACATAAGTTCTCTTCTTTTGGATGTATTGACGTATAGACGTCTATAATACGCTTTTTTGACTAATAAGCAAGCATTCCTATCAAGTATTTTTAAAATGTGACAAGAAGAATCTAAGCTTTACGACAAAATTCAGCTCATTAATGCATTAAATGGGCGACAAGCGCCCATTTATTTACCTGATTTTACTTCACTAAATCCAACATTTCTTGCGCATTCGCCAAGGCTAGTTCTGTAATTTCACTGCCACCCAGTAATCTTGCAAGAGCTGGAACTCTCTCTTCTTGAGAAAGTGCGGTCATTTTAGTTTCTGTTTTATCATCAACGGTAAATTTCTCAACATTAAATTGATGATGTCCATGGCATGCGACTTGTGGTAAATGGGTCACACAAAGCACTTGGCATTTATCGCCTAATTGGCGCAACAATTTACCCACTACACTCGCCGTTTTACCGCTAATACCAACATCAACTTCATCAAAAATTAACGTCGGAATCGCCGATTGATCGGACGTTAAGACTTGGATCGCTAATGAAATACGAGACAACTCACCACCAGATGCCACTTTTGTTAGCGGCTGTGCTTGTTGTCCTAAATTACTGCGTAAAGTAAAGACAATATTATCTGCCCCATTTGCCGTCACTTTAGTTAAATCTGAATTCACTTCAATGAAAAATTCTGCATTTTCCATTGCAAGCCCTTTGATAGAATGTGTAACCTGTTGTGCTAATTTTCCTGCAGCTTGGCAACGGCTTTCATGCAATTGTTTTGCTGTATGTTGCATTTTCTCAAAGGCAGCTTTTTCTTCTAAAATCAGGCGTTCTTCACTTTCTGAAAAATCTAAAAGTGCGGTCAATTCTGCTTTTAATTTTTGATGCCATTCCACCAACTCTTCAGGTTTCACATTGTGCTTACGTGCAAGTTGTAAAGCTTGCCCTAAACGTTGTTCAATCTCTTGTAATAACATCGGATCTTGCTCAATGTGAGAAGCAAGATGCTGCACTTCACTTGTCGCCTCTTGCACTTGAATAAGTGCATCATTCAACATTGTTTGAACGGAAGCATAGCGAGGATCTAATTCGCTTAATTCATCAATGTACTGCGTCGCACGATAAAGCATAGAATCGATACTCACCGTCTCATTTTCACTGAGTAGCTGTAAGGCTGATTGTGATAACTGTGTCAGCTGTTCGCTATTTGATAGAAGACGTTGATCCTCTTCCAATTCTAAATATTCATTTGGACGAAGTGCAAACTCATCCAACTCTTCTACCTGATATTGTAAAAGCTGTTTCTTCGCTTCATTTTCAGCAACTTTTTGTTGGAAGGTTTTAACTTGCGTTTGAAGATTTTTCCACGTGCGATAATCTTCTCGCATTTGTGCGAGCAAATCATGGTGATGTGCAAATGTATCCACCAACTGAAGTTGGTAGTCATTTTTCAATAATAATTGTGAAGCATGCTGCCCATTAATATGAATAAGATATTGACCAATTTCTTTTAATTGAGAAGCTGATACAGGCGTGCTATTAATAAAGGCTTTAGAACGCCCATCTGCATTAATGACACGGCGTAAAATACAATCAGAGGGATTATCAGGATCTTGCAATTCTTGCTCTTGCAACCATTGATAAGCGGGGTTCGTTGGTTCAATAAAAAAGGTGGCGCAGATTTCGGCTCTTTCCTGCCCTTCTCGAACCATAGACGTTTCAATACGTTGCCCTAAGCATAACCCCAATGCATCAATAGCAATGGATTTTCCTGCGCCAGTTTCCCCCGTGATCACAGACATTCCTTTCGCCAATTCAATCTCTAATTGACGAACAATTGCAAAATTATTGATGGTAAGTTGGGTTAGCATAAAAAAATCTCCTTAACTGTATATCCATATATTATAACTGATGTAATATACAGTAAAGAGATTTTTAAACTTTTGGGATTAGAAATTTTTAAGCCAGCCTAATTTTGTGCTTAATACATTGTAATAATTATAATTTTTTAGGTGTAATAGGCGCAGTTTATGCGGGCTTTTTTCAATATGAACGATATCATCAGGAGAAAAATCTAGCGCAATTTGACTATCACAGCCTAATTCCAACTGTGAAGTATTATGTTCTGCAAAGCGAATTGAAATTTTGCTATCGCCATCAATGACTAATGGTCGAGAAGAAAGTGTATGTGGGAACATCGGCACAAGGGCAATCGCATTTAAATTTGGCGTTAAAATTGGGCCGCCTGCGGAAAGCGAATAAGCGGTTGAACCTGTGGGAGTGGAAACAATTAAACCATCTGAACGCTGAGAAAACGCGAATTTATCATTGATGTAAACATGGAAATCAATCATGTGCGCAATTTTAGCTGGGTGAATCACCGCCTCATTTACGGCATTGCTACTGGAGATAATTTCACCGTTCCGTTCAATTTTAGCTTCCAATAAAAAACGCTCTTCTACAAAAAATTCACCATGTTCTAAACACGCTTCGAGCTGTGCATAAGCATTTTTCGGGTCAATATCGGTCAAAAAGCCTAAGTTGCCTCGGTTAATGCCAATCATTGGAATATTATATTTAGCCAAAATGCGAGCACGCCCTAGCATATTGCCATCACCACCGATTACAATCACGAGTTGAGCTTGCTCTCCAATTTCTTCAACCGTTGCTAACACCTCTTCCGGTAAACCGAATTTTTCCCCCACTTCTTTTTCAACTAAAACTTGATATCCTCGCTCTTTCAGCCACTGATACAAGTTTTTATGCATTTGCAAATTAATGTCGCGACGTGGTTTTCCCATCAAGGCGATGGTTTTAAATGATTTGACTAATTCATCCATAACTATGATTGCTCCCAAGTACAGACTTCCTGATTTTTGACCGCACTTGAATTTAAAATTTTAGCCATTATATTACATAGCAATTCAGTTTTGCTAAAATAGCACTAATTTTTGATAAATGGAGAAAAAGATGTCAGAACAAGCACAAAACTTAAATGAAAATGAAGAACTTGTTGAAGAAGTTCAGCAGGAAACCACTTCAACGGAAGATCCGTTAGAAGAAGCGATTGCCCGAGTACAAGAACTTGAAGAACAATTAAAAGCACAAGTAGAAGAAACCTCTAAAAAAGAGCAAGATTTATTGCTCCGTACGCGTGCAGAAATTGATAATATGCGTCGTCGTAGCGAACAAGACATCGAAAAAGCACATAAATTTGCGCTCGAAAAATTCTCAAAAGACATTTTAAATACCATTGATAACTTAGAGCGTGCGCTTGCCACACCAGCCAATAAGGAAGATGAAAATATCAAAGCCTTATTCGATGGCGTCGAGCTGACTTTAAAAGAATTACTCTCAACAGTTTCTCGCTTTGGTGTCGAGCCTGTTGGTGCAGTAGGCGATACCTTTAATCCGGATCTTCACCAAGCTATCTCTATGCAACCAGCAGAAGGCTTTACAACTAATCAAATCACCACCGTTTTACAAAAAGGTTATACCTTAAATGGTCGAGTGATTCGCCCAGCCATGGTAATGGTTGCAGCTTAATTTCTTTTCTATGACTTAAAGAGCGGACGATTTTTCGTCCGTTTTTTTATTGCCAAAAATCTTGACATAGATCAAATTTATTAAAAAATAATTTGAGAATAATTCTCAACAAAAACACATATTCTTTCCAGATTTAGCAAGGTTTCGACTCAATTTTAAGCATCAATAAATACAAAATAACACTACATATTGTGTATTGACCGATAAATTAAAACTATATATAGTGCTTTCGTTTTTTTAAAGTTAGCTATATAGGAGTCATAAAATGAATGCTTTCTTCGTGATTAAGCGTGATGGTTCACGAATTTGGTTTGACCTACAACGTATTACTAATGCCATCAAAAAAGCGGCAAGTGCGGTCAATATTGTTGATGAAATGTATATCCATGCTCTGAGTCAGCAGATTAATACTGAAATTTTTAGTCACTATCAGTATGAAATTGATATCAACCAGATTCAAAAAATCGTTGAAAATCACTTAATGACAAGCAAGTATCCACAAATTGCACGTGCTTATATTGAATATCGTCACGATCGTGATCTTGCACGTGAAAAACGCAGCCAATTAACCAAAGAAATTGAAGGACTGATTGAGCAAAGTAACGTGGAATTGCTTAATGAAAACGCAAATAAAGATGCGAAAGTTATCCCTACCCAACGTGATTTACTGGCGGGTATTGTGGCAAAACATTATGCCAAACGTCATATTCTGCCAAGAGATGTTGTTGAAGCCCATGAAAAAGGGGAAATCCACTATCACGACTTAGACTACGCACCATTTTTCCCGATGTTTAACTGCATGCTCGTTGATCTAAAAGGCATGCTTTCGCATGGCTTTAAAATGGGTAATGCCGAAATTGAACCACCGAAATCTATCGGCACAGCAACAGCGGTTACCGCACAAATTATTGCTCAAGTAGCCAGCCATATTTATGGCGGTACAACTATTAATCGTATTGATGAAGTGCTTGCGCCTTATATTCAACTCAGTTTCGAAAAACATTTAAAAAATGCTGCACAATGGCAAATTCCTGATGCTGAAGGTTATGCAAAAGCGTTGATTGAAAAAGAATGTTTTGATGCGTTTCAATCCCTTGAATATGAAGTTAATACGCTCCATACGTCAAATGGTCAAACGCCGTTTGTCACCTTCGGTTTTGGCTTAGGTACAAGTTGGCAAGAACGTTTAATTCAGCAATCAATTTTGAAAAACCGTATTCGTGGCTTGGGTAAAAATCACAAAACGCCCGTCTTCCCTAAACTGGTCTTTACGATTAAAAAAGGTGTGAACCAAAACGAACAAGATCCAAACTATGATATTAAAAAACTGGCATTAGAATGCGCCTCAAAACGCATGTATCCAGATATTTTAAACTATGATCAAGTGGTCAAAGTCACCGGTTCATTCAAAGCGCCAATGGGTTGTCGTAGCTTCTTGGGTGCTTATGAAGAAAACGGTCATGAAGTGCATGATGGTCGCAATAATTTAGGCGTGGTGAGTTTGAATCTGCCTCGTATTGCCCTTGAAGCACAAGGAAACGAAGAAAAATTCTACCGCACTTTAGATGAACGCTTAGCCCTCGCGAAGAAAGCCTTGCTTACCCGTATTGCTCGCTTAGAAAATACTAAAGCTCGTGTCGCGCCAATTCTCTATATGGAAGGTGCTTGTGGCGTTCGCTTGAAAGCCGATGATAATGTTGCGGATATTTTCAAAAATGGACGAGCATCAATTTCTTTAGGCTATATTGGTATTCACGAAACCATCAATGCACTGTACAAACAAGGGCATATTTTTGACGATGAACAACTGCGTGAAAAAGGGATCGCGATTGTGCGTCGTTTAAATGAAGCGGTAAAACAATGGCAGAAAGAAACGGGTTATGCATTTAGCCTTTATTCCACACCAAGTGAAAACTTGTGTGATCGTTTCTGCCGTTTAGATACCAAACAATTTGGTGTCATTGACGGCGTTACCGATAAAGGCTACTACACTAATAGCTATCACTTAGATGTAGAGAAAAAAGTGAATCCATACGATAAATTAGACTTTGAAATGCCTTATCCTGAATTAGCGAGTGGCGGCTTTATCTGTTATGGCGAATACCCTAACATTCAACATAACCTGAAAGCACTCGAAGACGTATGGGATTATAGCTACGATCGTGTGCCTTATTACGGCACCAATACGCCAATTGATGAATGTTATGAATGTGGTTTTACAGGAGAGTTTAATTGCACAAGTAAAGGCTTTGTCTGTCCGAAATGCGGTAATCATGACAGTGCAAAAGTCTCCGTAACCCGACGGGTTTGTGGTTATCTCGGCAGTCCTGATGCTCGTCCATTCAATGCGGGCAAACAGGAAGAAGTAAAACGTCGAGTGAAACACCTATAATGTCGCAACATTGATTATGATAAAATAGCTCATCAAAAGTGAGCTATTTTTATTTCAATAAATAAGGAAGTCCCATGCCAACACTTACACAAATCACGCAATCCATTATGCAAGATCCCGACAATCAATCTTTTACTTCACAAGGCATTGAACCGCTTTTTGCCGCACCAACCACGGCTCGTATTAATATAGTCGGACAAGCTCCCGGAATTAAAGCGCAAGAAAGTCGTTTATATTGGAATGATAAAAGCGGTGATCGCCTACGTGAATGGCTAGGTGTGGATCGCGATACCTTTTATCATTCAGGTATGTTTGCTGTCATTCCAATGGATTTTTATTACCCTGGAAAAGGAAAATCGGGTGATTTACCACCGCGCAAAGGTTTTGCGGAAAAATGGCATCCAGCAATTCTCGCTAATCTACCCAATATTGAGCTGACGATTCTCATTGGACAATATGCACAAAAATATTATTTGCCAGAAAATAACCTTAATGTCACTGAGACGGTTCACCATTTCCGTGATTTTCTCCCTCAGTTTCTTCCGCTCGTTCATCCTTCTCCACGCAACCAAATTTGGCTCAAGAAGAATCCGTGGTTTGAACAAGAAATAGTACCAACATTACAAAAACAAGTGAAAGCGATTTTATCCCGTTAAACAAATATTCCACGAATAAAGAGCGGTCAAAAATATCTGATTTTGACCGCTCTTTGCTTTAATACTAATCAATTTTTAGTACCTCCCTATTTTCTGATTAAATACACTTATGCTAGAATCGCCAACTTCTTAAAATATATAGAAAAAAATATATAGGAAAAAATATATGCAACAAACTCCCATTACGGACTCGCAATCTAAAGCTTGGAATAAAAATGCAGTGGTATTCCTTGCTGATGTGATTCTCTTTTTTGTTTTATTAAACATTCTTCCTTTTGAGCCTTCTGCCAATAAAGGCTTAGCATTATTGGCATTCGTGGCTATTTTATGGTTAACAGAAGCGGTAAACGTGACTATCACGGCGCTATTTGTTCCTATTTTGTCGGTATTACTCGGATTGGTAAATAGTCGTGAGGCGCTTGTTGCCTTTGCTGATCCTACCATTTTCTTATTCTTTGGTGGTTTTGCGATTGCTACCGCATTAAATGTGCAAAAGATCGACAAAATGATTTCTAATAAAATCATGCAATTAGCAAAAGGTCGTCTCTTTGTTGCGGTGCTTTACCTTTTCTTAGCTACAGCATTTTTATCTATGTGGATGAGTAATACAGCAACTGCCGCGATGATGATTCCGCTTTCAATGACCATTCTGAGTCAATTAGATCAAAAAGAAGAACATAATACTTATGTATTTGTGCTTTTAGGGATCGCTTATAGTGCGACCATCGGTGGAATGGGAACGCTTGTGGGAAGCCCGCCTAATGCCATTGCCGCTTCACAGCTCCATTTAGACTTTGCTGACTGGTTAATGTATGGCACGCCAGTGATGTTAATTTTATTCCCGCTTATTATTGGTTGGTTATATATTGTATTTAAACCCAAATTAGGCCTTCATTTTGCTGCTGAATTTGAAAAAATTCACATGACCAAACAACGTATTTTAACGTTGGTCATTTTTATCACCGTAGCGATTCTTTGGATTTTTGGTGGATACCTTAACCCTATTATTTCTCAATTATTAGGCTTACCAAAACCAATTGGCAGTTTTGACAGTATGGTTGCACTCTCCGCAGCAATTGTCATTTGTGTAACTGGGATCGCAAGTTGGAAACAAGTACAAGAAAATACAGAATGGGGCGTGCTGTTCCTCTTCGGTGGCGGTTTAACCTTAAGCTCGGTATTGACTCAGTCTGGTGCAAGTAAAATCATGGCTGATGGTATTGTCTTCATCATTGAAGGCGGTCACTACTATGTGATGGCATTAATTGTTGCAGCCTTTATTGTCTGCTTGACTGAATTTACGTCAAACACTGCAAGTGCGGCTTTACTTGTCCCTATTTTTATTTCTATCGCACAAGCACTGAATATGCCACCGCTTGGTTTTGCGATGATTATCGGTCTAGGTGCATCTTGTGCCTTTATGATGCCAGTTGGTACCCCACCAAATGCGATTGTGTACTCGACAGGTTTTGTTAAACAATCAGAAATGATCCGCGTGGGTAAATTTATTGATTTAACCTGTATGCTAATTATCGGGACAATTGCTTATATCTTCTGGATGTAACCTTTAAAACCGAATAAGTGCGGTTAAAAACAAGATGATTTTTAACCGCACTTTTTTTATCTTATTTACGCAAACGTTTGCCTTGAATCAAAATTAACGTATAATTCGCACAATTTTTTTACTTAGGGAAACCAAATGAATAACAACCTGCTTTATACAGTGGAAGACAAACCACCTTTCGGATTGAGTTTACTCCTTGCCGCACAGCATTTACTTGCCGCACTAGGAGGAATTATTGCTGTACCATTGGTCATTGGTAACGTCTTAAAATTACCGACTGAAGATACCATTACATTAGTTAATGCAGCACTTTTAATTTCTGGTGTAGTAACCGTTATCCAATGTAAAGGCTTGGGGCCTATTGGTATTCGTTTACCAAGTGTGATGGGGACCAGTTTTACTTTCGTTGCTGCTGCACTTGCCATTGGTTTCAGTGAATATGGCATCGCTGGTATATTAGGTTCTTCTCTCATTGGTTCCTTAGTGATGATTATCGGCAGCTTTTTCATGCCGTATATTCGTAAATTATTCCCACCACTTGTGACGGGAACTGTCGTTATGATGATCGGCTTAAGCCTGATTCCAGTTGCCGTTGACTGGTTTGCAGGTGGTCAACGTGGTGATGCGAATTATGCGACGCCAGAAAATTTAATGATGGCGAGCTTTGTCTTAGTGATCGTGGTCGCTCTCGTGCAATGGGGTAAAGGCATTTTCTCTGCAGCCGCGATCGTTATTGGGATGATGACAGGCTATCTTGTGTGTTTAGCCATGGGATGGGTAAGCTTTGAAGGTGTAAAACAAGCACAAACTTTCGCGATTCCGCAACCACTGCACTTTGGCTTAGCTTTCCCAATTTCAGGTATTATCGGCATGTCCATTGCCTATTTAGTGACAATCGTTGAATCAAGCGGTAACTTCTTAGCACTAGGTAATGCCACCAAAACCGAAATTACTGGCAGACATTTACGCGGCGGGGTTTTAGCCGATGGTTTAGGATCAGCCTTAGCCGCCATTATGTCCACCACGCCATTCTCATCATTCTCACAAAACATTGGTGTCATTTCTCTAACTGGCGTGGCAAGCCGTCACGTGGTTGCGCTAACCGGTGTGCTTCTCGCTTTAGCCGGTTTATTCCCTGTATTCGGTGCATTAATTGTATCAATTCCATTACCAGTATTAGGTGGTGCAGGCTTAATGATGTTCGCGATGATTATCGCCGCGGGTATCCAAATGTTAGATAAAGTGGCGCGTAGCAAACGTAATGGTTTAATTATTGCCATTTCCATTGGCTGTGGCTTAGCGGTGACGACTCGTCCAGAATTGCTTGATAAATTACCGCACTTCTTCAAAGAAGTGCTCGGTTCAGGCATTACCGTAGGCTCATTACTTGCCTTAATTCTTAATCTTGTCCTTCCAGAAGATAAAGTGGAAGAAACAAAAGAATTAAAATAGATAGCGAATAAGGGCAGATTAACACTGCCCTTTTCTTTTCCTGTAAAACATTTCTAAAACGGACCGCACTTTGTTAAAATCAGGCATCATTTTCCATTTATCAAGGAATAAAAATGGCAGATTTACCTTTCTTAGTTGAGCTCAACGAACAAAATCTTACTGAAACGTTGCAACGTTCTGTTGAAACGCCACTTGTCATTAACTTTTATGCGCCAAGCCATAAAGAATCAGCTGATTTTGCAACAGTCCTACAACGTGTTGCAGAACAACATCAAGGACAATTTATCCTCGGCTTAGTCAATTGTGAAACAGAGCAAATGATTGCTGCTCAATTTCGTATTCAAGCATTGCCTACGACCTATCTTTTCAAAGAAGCTCAAGCAATAGATGCGTTCCCTGGTGCATTAGATGAAGCCAGCTTATTGCAACGTTTGAGTACGATTTTGCCAAAAGAAGAAGATTTAAAATTCCAAAAAGCTTTAGATTTTTTACAAGTGGAAGATTACAACTCCGCCCTTCCATTACTGAAAGAGGCTTGGGAGCTTTCAGATAAGAAAAACAGCGATGTGGCATTACTTTATGCGGAAACCTATATTGCGATGAAGAAAACGGAGCCGGCGGCAGATATTTTAGCGCAAATCCCTATTCAGGATCGCGACAGCCGTTGGCATGGATTACAAGCGCAGATTGAGCTTTTAATTAAAGCGGCTGATACGCCAGAAATTCAGCAATTACAAGCAGATTATGCGAAAAATCCAACGCCTGAAATTGCGTTGAAATTGGCAGTTCAGCTACATCAAGCCAATCGAAACGAAGAAGCATTGGATTTATTATTTAGCATTCTTAAACAAGATCTTTCTGCGGAAAATGGTGAAGTGAAACAACAGTTTTTATCTATTTTATCAGCCATTGGTAACGCAGATCCTATCACCAATAAATATCGCCGATTGCTGTATTCATTGCTTTACTAATACGATCAACTATTTTTTTATGCATGAAGGCTTTATAATGGACAGATTCCAAAAGCCTCATGCTTTATTTTATAAACAAAGGATTCTTTATGTCAGACGTTAAACACAGCAAATTATTAATTTTAGGTTCAGGCCCCGCAGGTTATACCGCCGCTATTTATGCCGCACGTGCAAACTTAAAACCTGTTTTAGTGACCGGTCTTCAACAAGGCGGGCAACTTACTACCACGGATGAAATTGAAAACTGGCCGGGTGATTTTGAAATGACAACTGGCCCAGGTTTAATGCAACGTATGTTGCAACACGCTGAAAAATTTGAAACGGAAATCGTGTTTGATCACATTAATAAAGTCGATTTATCTTCTCGCCCATTCAAACTTTATGGCGATATGCAAACCTTCACATGTGATGCATTAATCATCGCAACAGGCGCATCAGCACGTTATATCGGATTAGAATCTGAAACCGCTTATAAAGGCCGTGGCGTTTCAGCTTGCGCAACCTGTGATGGTTTCTTCTATCGCAATAAACCGGTTGCCGTTGTCGGTGGCGGAAATACCGCGGTTGAAGAAGCGCTTTATTTAGCTAATATTGCTTCTGAAGTGCACTTAATCCACCGTCGCGATAGTTTCCGAGCAGAAAAGATCTTAATCGATCGCTTATACAAAAAAGTCGAAGAAGGCAAAATCGTGCTTCATACTGACCGCACTTTGAATGAAGTGTTAGGCGATAACATGGGCGTAACAGGTGTACGTTTAGAAAACGTGAAAACTGGCGAAAAAGAAGACGTGAAATTAGACGGTTTATTTATTGCTATCGGCCATGCACCAAATACTGAAATCTTCCAAGGCCAGCTTGAACTTAACAACGGTTATATTGTTGTCAAATCAGGTCTTGAAGGCAATGCAACAGCGACTTCTGTGGAAGGCGTATTTGCTGCGGGTGATGTGATGGATCATAACTATCGCCAGGCCATTACTTCAGCAGGTACAGGCTGTATGGCTGCATTAGATGCTGAACGTTATTTAGATGCACAAGAATAAGTGCGCTAAATTCTCATGTAAGGTGCGTAAAACAAGGTTTCACGCACCTATTATTTTTCAAAGGTAGATTTTTTAATCCTCCATCCAACTCATCCTATCCTAGGATAAATAAAAACAATGGATAAACTTCGCCAAAAATATTTACAAAAATGGCTTCGTGCGCAGCAACAACCTGTTAAAAAATTAATGCGTACCAATATTGCCCTTGCCACACTGTCCTCCTTAATTCTGGTGGCTCAAACCTATTTTCTTGCGACATTGCTTGACAAGCTGATTATGCAAAATGTCGATCGCACTGAACTGGTTCCATATTTTATTGCATTAATCATTACTTTTGCTTTGCGTGCGGTCATTTTATGGCTACGCGAAAAAATTGGCTTTAAAGCAGGTCGATTACTACGCAACCATATGCGCCAAAAGATCTTAGATAAAATCCATCAAGTTGGACCGGCCACCATCAATAATAAACCAGCCGGTAGCTGGGCAAGTATCATGCTTGAACAAGTGGAAAATCTGCATAACTTCTATGCGCGCTTCTTACCACAACAAAGTTTGTCTACCATTGTACCAATGGTGATTTTAATTGCTGTATTCCCGCTTAACTGGGCGGCTGGACTGATTTTGATGGTCACTGCACCACTTGTACCAGTTTTTATGATTCTGGTAGGGATTGCGGCAGCAGACAGCAGCCAAAAAAATATGGCTACCCTTTCTCGCTTAAGTGCACAATTCTTGGATCGCTTACGCGGTTTAGAAACCTTGCGTCTTTTCAACCGCACTTCAGAACAAACACAACATATTGAAAGTACAACGGAAGACTTCCGTGAAACGACCATGACCGTACTTAAAATGGCGTTTCTCTCTTCTGCTGTATTAGAGTTTTTCACCTCCATTTCCATTGCTTTAATGGCGGTGTACTTTGGTTTTAGCTATTTAGGCCAAGTCGAATTTGGTACTTATGGCACCACGCTGACCTTATTTACCGGCTTTTTCTGCTTAATTCTGGCACCAGAGTTTTATCAACCATTGCGTGATCTTGGGACTTACTACCACGATCGTGCAGCAGGTATTGGTGCTGCTGATGCCATTGTCGATTTCTTAGAGGCAGATTATTTAATTGCACATCAAAGCAATGAACAAATTCCAGCGCAAAGTGCGGTCGAAATTCAGGCTGAAAATTTAGTGGCACTTTCTCCACAAGGTCAACCATTAACTAAGCCACTTTCATTCCATATTCCGAAAGAAAGCCATATTGCCCTTGTGGGTCAAAGTGGTGCAGGAAAAACCTCTTTAATCAATGTATTACTCGGTTTCTTGCCTTATGAAGGTAGCTTAAAAATTAACGGTGTGGAACTTAATCAAAGCCGTTTAAGCGACTGGCGCAAACAAATTGCTTGGGTCGGACAAAACCCATTACTACTACAAGGTAGCATCAAAGAAAATCTACTTTTGGGTGATATTCAAGCCACCGATGCACAAATCGAACAAGCCTTGATTTCTGCTCAAGCGAAAGAGTTTACCGATAAATTAGGTTTGGATAGCGAAATTAAAGATGGTGGCATGGGTGTATCTGTAGGCCAAGCTCAACGCTTAGCGATCGCTCGTGCTTTACTACGCAAAGGCAATTTATTATTACTCGATGAGCCAACGGCTAGCCTTGATGCTCAGTCTGAAAATCTGGTACTTGCTGCCCTTGCAGAAATGAGCCATAACCAAACGACCTTAATGATCACACACCGTATTGAAGATCTAAAACAATGTGACAATATTTTTGTGATGCAAGAAGGTGAAATTGTTCAACAAGGGCATTTCAACCAATTAAAAGATCAAGGCTTCTTTGCCGAATTATTGGCTCAACGAAAAGAGGATATTCAATAATGCGTGCTTTACTTCCCTTTTTACGTTTATTTAAATTTGCCAAGTTGCCTTTATTTTTAGGCTTGGTTTTAATGATCACAGGCTTAGCATCTAGTATTGGCTTGCTGACCATATCGGGTTGGTTTTTAGCGGCAACGGCCATTGCGGGTCTTGGCACGTTATTTAATTTCTTCTATCCTTCTGCCTCTGTGCGTGGGCTTGCCATTGGCCGTACCCTTTTCCGTTATTTTGAAAAGTTGGTGACACACGATGCGACTTTCCGCATTTTGGCTAAATTACGGGTACAAGTTTTTGAGAAAATTATTCCATTAAGCCCTGGTGTGTTAAATCGCTACCGTAACAGCGATTTGCTAAACCGCTTAGTGTCTGATGTGGATACGCTGGATAGTCTCTATCTTCGCTTAATTGCGCCATTTATTACGGCTATTTTTGTGATTCTAGCTATGTGTATTGGTCTAAGTTTTGTCAATGCACCTTTAGCCTTAGGTCTAGGTGCGAGCCTGCTTTTATTAGTATTCGTCATTCCAACCGTTTTCTACCAACTGGGTAAAAAATTTGGCGATAAACTTGTGCATTCACGTGCGCTTTATCGCACACAATTCTTAGAATTTATCCAAGCACAAGCTGAATTATTGCTCTTTAATGCTGAAGATAAATTGAAAGATAACATGGCTAAAACCGAAGCAAATTGGCAAGCAGATCAACAAAAAGAAGCCAATTTAAGCGGATTTTCAACCGCACTTTCACTCTTCTTAAATGGTTTAATTATTGCCGCAATGTTGTGGTTTAGCTCACAAGCGGAATTTGGCAACGATGAATATCGTATGGCGTTTATTGCGCTTTTCACTTTTGCCGCCCTTGCATCATTTGAAATCTTAATGCCCTTAGGTTCGGCGTTCTTACATATCGGACAAGTAATTGCGTCAGCTGAACGCGTGACAGATATTATCGAACAGCAACCATTAGTGACTTTTAATGGCAAAGCAGAGTTCGATCAAAACACCACAACATTAATTGAAGCGAAAGATCTTTCTTTCACTTATCCTGAACGTCAAAATCGTGCTTTAGAAAACCTGAATTTAACCATTCAAAAAGGTAGAAAAGTCGCAATTTTAGGTAAAACAGGTAGCGGAAAATCCACGTTATTACAGCTTTTAGTGCGTAATTATGATGCCAATCAAGGAGAATTATTCCTTGCTGGAAAACCGATTACCGATTATGCAGAAGACACATTACGCAGCCAATTCTGCTTTTTAACACAACGTGTTCATGTATTTAGCGATACACTTCGTCAAAATCTGCAATTCGCAAGAGCAGTCAATATTTCAGATGAAAAAATGATCGAGGTGTTAAATCAGGTTGGTTTAGGCAAATTGTTGGAACAAGAACAAGGTTTAGATATTTGGCTAGGGGATGGAGGCCGTCCACTTTCTGGTGGAGAACAACGTCGTTTGGGCTTAGCTCGTATTCTGCTTAATGATGCGCCAATTTTATTATTAGATGAGCCAACTGAAGGTTTAGACCGCGAAACTGAGCGCCAAATTCTGCGTTTAATTCTTGCCCATGCTGAAAATAAAACTTTAATTATGGTGACTCACCGCTTAACGGCGATCGAGCAATTTGATGAACTTTGTGTGATTGATGAAGCGAAGCTAATTGAAAAAGGCACTTATGCAGAATTATTGCAATTAGAAAGAGGGTTCTTCAAACAATTAATGGAGCGAGTGTAAAATAAGAAAGGATAAGTTGGGTGGAAATCTTCCCAGCTTATTCTCGGCACACAGAAATTCCGACTTTGGCTGCTTTCTTCCGAACCTGACCGAGTAAACCGGACACCGTTGCGAGAGACCGAGAAGATTTCCATTGATATCGCAATGCGATTAGGTGGGCTATTATGCAAGAATTGGTCCTGTATTGCAAAGGTTAATTTATCAATTCGGTGAATTTGACGAGAAAATCAACCGCACTTTTAAGGCAAAAACCATGAACTATCTCCAATACTACCCTACTGATGTTGTAAATGGCGAAGGCACACGTTGTACCCTTTTCGTTAGCGGTTGTACGCATGGTTGCCGTGGTTGCTACAATCAAAAGAGCTGGTCTTTTGATAATGGCGTATTATTTGATGAAGCGATGGAACAACAAATCATCAATGATTTAAAAGATACGCGCATTAAACGTCAAGGGCTCACACTTTCTGGTGGGGATCCGATGCATCCTCGTAATGTTGAAGCCTTACTTCCTTTTGTTCAACGTGTAAAAAAAGAATGTCCAGATAAGGATATTTGGGTGTGGACGGGTTATAAACTGGATGAACTTGATGATTATCAACGTCAAATGTTACCTTATATTGACGTGCTCATTGATGGAAAATTTATACAAGAACAGGCTGACCCAAGCTTGGTTTGGCGTGGTTCAGCCAATCAAGTGATTTATCGTTTTAAGGTTTAACCGAATAAGGTTAAGCTATTCTGCCAAGCCGTTTCTTTAATCACTTCAGCATTTTCACTTCTTAAACGGCATAACGCCTCAAAGGTGTGAACAATCCGTTCTGGTCGATTAGGTTGTCCTTGAAAGCCAAACACCGGCATATCTGGTGTATCCGTTTCTAACACCAACGCCTCTAATGGTAACTTCGCAATCGCTTGGCGCGTTTTATTCGCTCGTTCATAAGTAATCGTGCCGCCTACGCCAATTTTATAGCCTAAATCCACAAATCGTTTTGCTTGATCATAACTTCCAGAAAAACCATGCACCACACCACATTTTGACAAATTGGCCTGTTTTAAAAAGCGGAATAATTGCTCATGGGATTTTCGACTATGTAAATTGACCGACAGATTGTATTTCTTCGCTAAATAAAGCTGACTTTCCAAAAAGTGCTGTTGCTTTTGCCATAATTCATCTGTCAATAAATCAGGAATCGCACATTCTAAGCCTATTTCTGCTACGGCTGTACAATTTTGATCACGTACAGATAACGCCGTATCCAAAATTTCTAAATCATGCTCTTGGTGTTCTTTGATATAAAGAGGATGCAACCCAAGTCCACAATAAAGATGCTCAGGGAAAAGTGCGGTCATATTTTGGATCGTTTTAAAATCCGACTCTTTTACCGCCACAATTAAGATTTTCTGTACATCAGCTTGTTTAGCATTCTTCACGAGCAGAGCTAATGGATCTCCCGTGTCATGATGAAGATAATCGAGGTGGGTATGAGTATCGAAGAAAGGCATAGTGTTATTTCACTTAAGAAAAAAGGTGTGTAGATTACGCATCCACACACCGAGTTAATTATTCTACAGACACCGATGTAATTACGACATCTTCTGTTGGAACGTCTTGGTGGAAACCTTTATTACCAGTTTTTACTTTTTTGATTTTATCAACCACATCCATGCCTTCAACCACTTCACCGAATACGGCATAGCCCCATTCTTGTACCACTTCACGACCAAACATCTCTTTTGAACGGTAGTTTAAGAAGTCATTATCTGCCACGTTAATGAAGAATTGTGCCGTTGCAGAATGTGGATCAGAGGTACGCGCCATGGCGATTGTGCCACGTTTATTGCTTAAACGATTGTTTGCTTCATTTTGGATCGGTGCATTTGTTGCTTTTTCACGCATTCCGCTTTCCATACCACCGCCTTGGATCATAAATCCATCAATAACACGGTGGAAAATTGTGTTATTATAGAAACCGTTTTTACAATAATTTAAAAAGTTTTCTGCGGTGATTGGCGCTTTATCAAAATCAAGTTTAATTTTAATATCGCCAAAATTTGTGTGTAATGTAACCATGTTGTTTTCCTCTTGAAAATTAAGGCATTCATTATTCCACAAATGGCGAGAAAGTGCCACCATGAGCAGAAAAAGTGCGGTCGTTTTCCAACCAGTTCTAAGAGAAAAAATATGTTAAAGATCTTTAATACCCTCACTCGAGAAAAAGAAGTGTTCAAACCTATCCATGAAGGAAAAGTGGGTATGTATGTGTGCGGCGTGACCGTTTACGATTTATGCCATATTGGCCACGGCCGTACCTTTGTGTGTTTTGATGTGATTGCTCGCTACTTACGCTCTTTAGGCTACGATTTGACTTATGTGCGTAATATCACGGATGTAGACGATAAAATCATTAAACGTGCATTAGAAAACAAAGAAACCTGCGATCAACTTGTGGATCGTATGGTGCAAGAAATGTATAAAGATTTTGATGCATTAAACGTATTACGCCCTGATTTTGAGCCTCGTGCAACACACCATATCCCTGAAATTATTGAAATTGTGGAAAAATTGATTGCTCGTGGTCATGCTTATGTTGCAGACAATGGCGACGTGATGTTTGATGTGGAAAGCTTTAAAGAATACGGCAAATTATCGCGCCAAGATCTCGACCAGTTACAAGCGGGTGCACGTATTGAAATTAATGAAATCAAGAAAAATCCAATGGATTTCGTGCTTTGGAAAATGTCAAAAGAAAACGAACCAAGCTGGCCATCACCATGGGGCGCAGGTCGTCCAGGTTGGCACATTGAATGTTCGGCAATGAACTGTAAACAACTTGGTGAGCATTTTGATATTCACGGTGGCGGTTCTGACCTAATGTTCCCGCATCACGAAAATGAAATTGCGCAATCTTGCTGTGCTCATGGCGGCCAATATGTGAATTATTGGATCCATTCCGGCATGATCATGGTAGATAAAGAAAAAATGTCGAAATCTCTCGGCAACTTCTTCACTATTCGTGATGTATTAAACCACTACAATGCAGAAGCGGTGCGTTATTTCTTATTAACGGCACACTATCGCAGCCAGCTTAACTACAGTGAAGAAAACCTGAACTTAGCACAAGGTGCATTAGAACGTTTGTACACGGCTTTACGTGGCACCAATCAAAGTGCGGTCGCTTCAGGCGGTGAAAATTTTGTGGAAGCCTTCCGTGAAGCAATGGACGATGATTTCAATACGCCGAATGCCCTTTCTGTCTTATTTGAAATGGCGCGTGAAATCAATAAATTGAAAACTGAAGATGCAGAAAAAGCCAATGGCCTTGCTGCGCGTTTACGTGAATTAGCGGGTATCTTAGGTTTACTTCAACAAGATCCAGAAAAATTCTTACAAGCAGGCTCTAACGATGATGAAGTCGCAAAAATTGAAGCGCTCATCAAACAACGCAACGAAGCGCGTGCTGCTAAAGATTGGGCTGCTGCAGATGCGGCTCGTAATGAACTCACTGCAATGGGAATTGTGTTAGAAGACGGCCCTAACGGCACGACGTGGCGTAAACAATAATCTCACTTTGATACAAAAACTGCGGTCAAATTGACCGCAGTTTTTCTTTTAAGAAGAAAGCATTACATTTTCGGTTTTTCCATTGTTTTTGCTTTTTTCTTCATTTCTTTTGCTTTCATTTCTTTTGTTTTCATATCATCAGATTTCATTCCTTCTGATTTCATATTATCCATTTTCATGTCGTGAGATTTCATATCATGAGATTTCATCATCCCATCAGATGCCATTTTGTCATTTTGCATTGGCATAGCGTCTTTTGTCATCGGCATGGAATCTTTTGTCATCGGCATGGAATCTTTTGCCATCGACATTTCATTAGATTTCATATCGGTCGCATAAAGACTGGTTGCGAAGAAAAGTGCAGCAATAGCAGTAAAGGTTGTTTTTGAAGTAATATTTTTCATTTTGAATCTTCCTTAATTTGTGAATAATTAGCATTGGATGGAAAGGTTTCCCCTTTCATTATCATTAGACGAATGAGAAATCTATTTCTTACACTTTTTTCAAGGAAAAAATATGGAAACTGGAATTTCCAATAAAGACTTGGCTCAAATTAGAGAGCAAATGCTGAAATTTGCCACATTACAGGTGGGCGATTCTGTATTAGCTGAAGATTTGGTGCAAGAGAGTTTTTTAAGTGCATTTAACCATCTTGAGCAATTTAAACGACAAGCGGCATTTAAGACCTGGGTCTTTGCTATCTTAAAAAATAAAATCATTGATTTTCTTCGCCAGAAAGGCAAATTAGTGCTAGAAACCGAAATTGAAGATGAAGAACAAACTAATCATTTCTTTGATGAAGGGGGCCACTGGAAAGCTGAACATTCTCCACTCGATCTCGAACTGAGCGAAAGTGCGGTCTATTCTGAAGAATTCTGGCTGATTTTTGAAACTTGCTTAACTTGCCTGCCAGCCAAACAAGCCAAGATTTTTATGATGAGAGAGTTTTTGGAATTATCTTCCGAAGAAATTTGCCAAGAAAATCAACTAAGCATAAGTAACTTGCACACGACACTCTATCGTGCTCGCTTACAACTTCAAAACTGCTTATCTCATAAACTTTAAGGAGTGATTTTATGAAATGTCGCCAAGCGACTCGACTCATTTCAGATGCGCAAGAACGCTCATTAATGACTAAAGAAAAAATTGGGCTCAATTTGCATCTTGCCATCTGTACACATTGCCGTAAATTTCAACGAAATTGTGGCACATTGAGAAAATTAATGAAGGATTTCAAAGGATAAAAAAGCGGAAGAGAACTTCCGCTTATTACTCTATTACTTCGCCATTAATGCTGTTGCACGTGAAATCACTTCTTTGACTTCATCATCCGTCAATTTACCTTCTTTCACAAATTGCACCTTGCCGGTTTTATCAAGCAAAATAATCACGCTGTCTTTTTCACGTAATCCCCACGCATTTTTAACCGCACTTTTATCATCTAAAATCACTTGGCTATGGGCATTTTCTTTTTTGCCTTTTTCTGCGCTACTTTTCACAAACATACC
Organism: Haemophilus parainfluenzae; assembly: GCF_003252795.1. Classification (GTDB taxonomy): domain Bacteria; phylum Pseudomonadota; class Gammaproteobacteria; order Enterobacterales; family Pasteurellaceae; genus Haemophilus_D; species Haemophilus_D parainfluenzae_K. The sequence continues at coordinate 330,752 of NZ_QEPQ01000002.1, read as the reverse complement.
CGTGCCCACAACGGCATCATCAGCATTAATAATGGTCGTGGTTTGATATTTGGCTTGGTTAAAATGAGCTGCTTTGATGGCTTCGATCATCGCTTGATTTTTCTCTTTTGCCGCACTTCTGCCTGCAATATGCTGAATCACACGGACTTTGCCAGGTAATGCCGTTGAGCTCCACGATTTATACGCTACATCATTGCCATTTAAAGTGATTTCGCCTTTATCCGAAACCGTTACATTGGCTAAAAGTTGATTAGGTTGAATATTGTGAGCGAATGTATTGGCTGAGATTAAACTCCCCATCACAGCGCTCAAAAGCATGATTTTTTTCATAAATACCTCATAAATTCCGTGAAATGCCCATTTTTTGGCGAATAGTCACTTTTTTGTTATACTCCGTGCGCATTATACTTTGCTTAAATCAGATAAAGAAGGAAAAAGAAATGGATCAAATGCCAGCTTGCCCAAAATGTAAAGGTGAATATGTTTATCACGATTCTGTGAATTTTGTTTGCCCTGATTGCGGTAATGAATGGAATGGTAACGAAGCAGTTGAAGCCGATGAAGATCAACTGATTGTTAAAGACAGCAACGGTAATTTATTAGCCGATGGTGATGATGTACTTTTGATTAAAGATTTGAAATTAAAAGGTTCATCTGAAGTGTTGAAGAAAGGCACGAAATTCAAAAATATCCGTTTAGTTAACGGAGATCACAATGTCGATTGTGGCAAAATCATGTTGAAATCAGAGTTCTTGAAAAAAGCTTAAGAATTCTCAATAAAAAGAGCGGTCGATTTTAACGTTGTTTTAAATCGACCGCTCTTTTTTTATTTTCGTTATACCTTCGCAGGCTTCACTATTTCACTTGGATAACAACCAAGCACTTTCAGATAATTACTGAATTGCTTAAGCTCTTCCAAGGCAATTTGGGTATCTGGATGATGAATATTTCCTTCAATCTCCAAATAAAACATTTCCTCCCAAGGCTTGCCATAAATAGGACGAGATTCAAGCTTGGTCATATTAATACCGTGCTTTTTAAACACAAGTAAAGCATCCACCAAAGAACCCGCTTGTTGCGATGTTGTCATCAACAATAAAGTTTTCGTGTGAATTTGCGGTGAAACTTCTCGAGCTTGTTTTGCCACTACAATAAAACGAGTAATATTGTTCTCTTGATTCGCAATATTATGTTTTAACACATGTAAGCCGTAAAGCTTGCCGCCATCTTCATTGCCCAGTGCCGCAATATTCGGTTTATTCAAGCTTGATACAAGCTGCATTGCATGAGAGCTACTTTCGCAAAACTCAATATGAACACGCTCAAGGCTTTGAATAAATTGACTACACTGCTGGATTACCTGTGGATGGCTATAAAGCGTATCAATTTTGCTTAAATCATCTTGCTCATTCACTAAAACACAGTGCTTGATAGGATAAGCCAACTCGCCCACCAAAGATAAAGTGGTATGTTGAAGCAAATCATAAACTTCATTAATTGCACCTGACGTAGTGTTTTCTAAAGGCAGTACACCATAATCAGCTTCTCCACTTTCAACCTTTTCAAAAATTTGAGCAAAGGAGTCACAACTGATTTCAGCAAACTGCTGATTATAACGAGCCGCATAATTACGCGCAGCCAAATTAGAGTAAGAACCACGCTTGCCTAAGAAAGCAATATGTAACGTTTCTTCTCGTTGCTCATTGAGTTTTTTCTGCAAGTACACTTGTTGTGTTAATACAGAATCTTCAATGATTTTTTGGAAGACTGACGTAATATACTGTGGTTCAAGCTGATAATTTTGACTTTCAGCAAACTGCACAAGCTCTTGTAAGAGTTGTTGCTCCCGCTCTAAATCACGCAACGCTTTTTGCGTCACTTCTTTACTTCTTACTACATCATATGCCAGGCGGTGACGCTCTGAAAGCAGCTTTAACAAGCTGCGATCAATTTGCGTAATTTGCTGACGAATTTCTGATAAATCTAATGCCATTTCATTCCTTATTTAAAGGTTACTTCATTATGAGGGATGTATTTCTCAGCATTAATAGGTGAATTTTTCTCAAAAAATTCTTTTAAAACATCCGCATCAATAAAACCAGTGTTTACGAAAGTTGGATTTTTTGTCATAACTGGATAACCATCTCCACCCGCCGCATTATAACTTGGTAAAGAAATACGGTAAGTTTTATTTAAATCTAATGGTTTACCTTGAATTTTCACATTTTCAACTTTCTTCTCTGCACGATTTACTGTCATGCTGATACCTGAGTATTGTGCATAGGCACCAGAATCCACTTCTTTCAATGCGACTACATTTAAATAATCCAGTAATTCTTTACCGGTTAATTCAAAATAGCTCACAATATTACCAAATGGATGAATTTTTAAAATATCTTTATAAGTTACATCACCTTCTTGGATAGAATCACGAATACCACCAGAGTTCATGATACCAATATCTGCTTTTGTTTTTTGACGTTGTGCTTCTGCAATTAAGTGACCAAGGTTAGTTTGTTCAAAGCGGATGATAGTACGATCGCCTTCTAACTTACCTTTTAGTTTACCCACTTTTTGGCTTAATAACGCATCGCCTTTATCTTGGTAAGTTTTTAAAAGTTTTTCCATTTCTGGATCTTGTGGAATCTCTTCGGCATAGTTCACATATTCTGTTTTACCGTCTTCTTTTTTCACTTTTTTCTTCAAGTTCACTGGAATTAATTGATAATTCACTAATTTTAATTCGCCATTTTTGAACTCAAAGTCTGCACGACCAACATATTTACCCCATTCAAAGGCCTGCATAATCCAAGTACCATTTTGGAAATCTGGTTTACATGGCTGAGTTGGTTGATAATCTTTAATCCATACGCCTTTATCATCCACACAAATCGGATCATGGCTGTGGCCACCGATAATCATATCGAATGCACCTTTATCTAAATTACGTGCAAGACTTACATCACCTGGCGCATTTGAACCATGTTTCGCATCATAGTAATAGCCCATATGTGTTAAAGCAATTTTTACATCTGGCTTAACTTTTTCATTTAGCTCTTTTAATGTAGCTTTTGCTACTGTTGTTGGATCTTCAAACTTCACATTGTGAAGGTATTCTGGGTTACCTAATTTTGCAGTATCTTCTGTGGTTAAACCAACCACGGCAATTTTAAGATCTTGTTTATTTAAAATCGTATAAGGCTTAACTAAGGTTTTACCTGTTTTCGTATTAATCACGTTTGCAGATAAGAATGGGAAGTTTGCCCATTTTTCTTGCATATCAAGAATTTGTAGTGGATTATCAAACTCGTGGTTACCTAATACAGTTGCCTCATAGCCCATTGCGTTCATTGCTTTAATATCAGGTTCTGCGGTTTGCATATCTGACTCAGGTACACCAGTATTAAAATCACCTGCATTTAATAAAATGAGTGAACCACCTTTTTGCTCAACTTCAGCTTTCACGCGATTAACAATTGTTTTGTGAGCAGGAAAGCCATATTCACCTTTTGCATTCGGCCAAAAATGTCCGTGCGTATCATTAGTGTGCAATATGGTAAATTGATAGGTTTTGTCCTGTTCATATGCCATTGCAGCAGAAGTTACCAGCACAAGAGGAAGCACGGTAAATAATTTTTTCATAATAAAAATACCTCTATTTTTGACCGCTCTTTACCTTCGCATAAAACAAAAATAACAGAGCAAGATGGGAAATAAAAAAGCTATACTCCCGAAAGAAGTATAGCTTTTCAACAAAACATTGTTAGATGAGTACCTGCGCAGGTGCAATATAACCTTGTGGAACTTGTTTCTTATCTTCAAAGGTAACAAACTCCCACGCTTCCTGATCGGCAAGTACAGCACGGAGTAACTTATTATTTAAACCGTGACCAGATTTATAAGCTTTGAAATCACCGATGATATTATAGCCACACATATAAAGATCACCAATTGCATCAAGCATCTTATGACGAACTAATTCATCTCTGAAACGTAATCCGTCTTCATTTAAGATACGGTAATCATCTAATACGATAGCATTATCTAGGCTACCACCCAAGGCAAGACCTTGAGATTGAAGATACTCAATATCTTTCATGAAACCAAAGGTTCTTGCACGACTGATTTGATGTACGAACGCTTGTGCAGAGAAATCCATCACATAATTACGTACATTTTTACTAATCGCTGGATGATTAAAGTCGATTGTGAAATCTAAACGGAAACCATTGTAAGGTTTAAATTCTGCCCATTTATCACCGTCTTCTACTCGTACATTTTTCTTAATACGAATAAATTTTTTCGGTGCATTTTGTTCTTCAATACCTGCGTCTAAGAGCAAGTAAATGAATGGGCTTGCACTACCGTCCATGATTGGAATTTCAGGTGCATCAACTTCAATAATAATATTATCGATACCCAAACCGGCTAATGCTGCGTTTAAGTGTTCTACGGTTGAAACACGCACACCTTGCTCATTCACAAGTGCAGTACAAAGCATTGTATCACGCACTGAATCCGCATTCGCAGGGAAAGTCACCGGCGGATTAAGATCGGTACGGCAGTAAATCACGCCAGTATTCGGCATAGCTGGGCGCAACGTTAAGGTTACTTTTTTACCGCTATGTAAGCCTACACCTGTGACTTTAATGCTTTGTTTTAATGTTCTTTGTTTAATCATCTCTTTTACCTTATTGCTTCACAACAAGATTACTTCTACTCTTATTTCTCATCACGACCAAATGATGCCGGATTAAAGAAATTAGGATTATTTCTTAACTGTTCTAAACGGCTTGGATCAAGCGGTTTATTTAAGTTACCGTATTGCGGATTTTGTTCCTGTGCTGGTTCTGGTTGTGGATTATGTCTTAATGCATCTAAACCATGTAAACCAACTGGCGGTTGTGGCTGAATCGTTTCTTGTGCTACAGGTTGTTGAACCGGCGCTTGTTGTACCGCAGCTTGAGGGCGAGCAATCACTACCGGCTCAGCCGCAACAACATCACCTAAACCTGTTGCAACGATCGTGACACGAATTTCATTGCTCATTTCAGGGACTAAACTGGTACCAACAACGATAGTCGCGTCTTCTGATGCAAAGCTACCTACTGTATCACCTACCACGTTAAATTCGTCAAAGCCGAGATCCATACCTGAGGTAATATTAACAAGAATACCTTTAGCATTAGAAAGATCGACTTTCTCTAATAAATCATTTTTAATCGCAAGACGCGCTGCTTCTTCTGCACGACCTGCACCTGGTTCACTTTGAGCTGAACCGAAACCAATCATTGCTTGGCCCATTTCCGACATAACGGTTCTTACGTCTGCAAAGTCCACGTTGATTAAACCTGGAGACGTAATCATATCGGAGATACCCATAACAGAGTTACGTAATACGTCATTTGCAGCAGCAAAAGCATCAATTAACGTTGCATTTTTCGGGAGAACTTTTTGGATTTGTTGGTTAGGAATAATGATCATTGAATCCACGTATTGTGAAAGATCTTTAATCCCTAATTCAGCAAATTGCATACGTTTTTTGCCTTCAAAGCTAAATGGCTTAGTAACAACAGCAACAGTTAAAATGCCTAATTCTTTTGCAACTTTAGCGACGATTGGTGCGGCACCAGTACCTGTACCACCGCCCATACCGGCAGCGATAAAGACCATGTCTGCACCTTCAAGCATTTTACGGATTTCTTCTTGGTCATCTTCAGCCGCTTTACGACCTACATTTGGGTTAGCCCCCGCTCCAAGACCTTTCGTTGTTGCCCCACCGATTTGTACAGTTTGTTGAACTTGGCTTTTGCGTAATGCTTGCGCATCGGTATTCACCGCATAGAATACGATTTTACCGTGCTCTTCGCTATCAATTGCACTTTCGCCCAAGAAATTACCATTGAATTCCTGTTGCACCATGTTAGCAACCATGTGGTTAACTGCGTTACCGCCGCCTCCACCGACACCGACAACCTTAATCAGTGCACCTGTTTGCTCTTCAAAATCACCATACTCTGGGTATAACATTTGCTGTTCTCCGTTACTGCTAATACTCTGCTAGCACATTAATAAAAGTTAAATTTTTTCTATTGTAAATGAAAAAGCCAAAATGATCAAAATTCTGATTTCACTTTATTGAAAATATTTTTAAGGCCTTTCCAGAATTTTTTGCCTAATGCTTCATCACCATAGTTACTATCCACAGGATCATTATCACTATTTTGATGATGGTATTGTAATAATCCCACTACAGTTGAATATTGTGGGCGATTCACATAATCTGTTAAACCCGTAATATTTAATGGACTACCAATACGTACCTGGCAACCAAACACACTTGATGCACAATCTTTTAAATCTTCAATCTGTGCACCACCACCGGTGATAACAACACCCGCAATTAATTCAAATTTAATATGTTTGGTTTCTAAATCTGCTTTGAGCTTATCTAATTCGTCCTTAACAACGCCTAATAGTTCAATATATCTTGCTGAAGTGATTAAAGATAAATCACTTTTTGTTAAAGCGCGTGGTGCTCGACCACCAATACTTGCCACTTCAATTTTCTTATCACCATGTAAACGTGCCGGATATAATGCACTCGCATAATTCACTTTAATGCGCTCCGCCTCTGCACGAGAAACGGTACATGCATGAGCAATATCGTTCGTTACAATATTTCCTGCGTAAGGAATAACCTTGCTGAAACGCAATGAGCCATTGGTGTAAACCATCATATTCATGGTGCCTGCACCGAAATCAACTAAGCAAACACCAAGATCTTTTTCATCTTCAGTTAAAACAGAATGTGTTGCTGCAAAGCCGGAGAACACAACTTTATCAACTTGTAATCCACAACGCTCAACTGCTTTTTTCAAGTTATTCTGCCAGTCTTGGTGACACGCAATTAAGTGTACATTTGCTTTTAAACGAACACCTTGTAAACCTAATGGATTTTTAATATTAACTTGTTTATCTACGGCATATTCTTGTGGAATGATGTGTAATAAAGAAAGACCCTCAGGTAATTTCACTGAGCTCGCTGTATGTAAAGCATCATCAATTTCATCTTGAGTTACTTCATTTTCAGAAATAGCAACAAAGCCGCTCTCATTCAGGCTTTGAATATGTTCACCTGTAATCGCAAGTGTCACGCTCATAATTTGGCAATCAGCCATTGATTCAGCTGCTTCAATGGCACGTTGGATAGAATTAACAACGGCATCTAAATCAGTAATACTGCCACGATCAATCCCTTTTGATGGACAACTGCCCACGCCAAGTACATTTACTACGCCATCAGGAAGCACTTCCCCAACGACAGCAACAACTTTTGATGTACCAACTTCAAGACCTACAATTACTTTCGGTTCCAACTCTTTTGCCATTTTCTTATTACACCCAATAAATTATTTTTATTTCTCTGTCAATCCAACCGCCGCTGATGCAGATGCATAGCGCAAATCTACATAATCAATTCGTTTACCTTCAGGCACTTCAATTTGTGGATAAATCGTTACAAATCGATCTAATTTTGGTTTCCAATCTCCGCGCCCAAGTTTCAATACTATATCATTATCTAGCGTAACTTGCCACGCACCACGATCATCAATTGTCACACCTTTAACCACCAAATTTTTCGCTTTAAAATCAGCAAAAATTTGATTCCAAGCCTCTAATACTTTCAAGCTTTGATAATCCGGACCACCTAAATAAGGTAAAGCCTTTTCTTTTAACTTATCCATCGGCAATTGGAAAACTGTTCCATCTTTTGTAACAAACTCTGTTTTGTTCCAAATGGCGACTGGCTGATATTCTGATAACCAGATACTTAAACGATTTGGCCAAATTTTACGAACCACCGCACCTTTTACCCAAGGAATCGTTTCAAGCTGCTCTTGAATTTGCTTAACGTCTTGCCCCCAAAACCCCTTGAGTGAACCCATTTTGAGCAATACGTCTTGCACATCCGGATAAGTGGTAAATTCATTTTGGCCCACTAATGCATAGGCAGTAATTTTTCTATCACCGTCTAAGCTTTCGAGCCAACTTTGCCAGTTTGAATAAACGAAATACCCTAGCCCCGCACAAAGTAACACCAAAGCAAGTTTAATCTGCAACATAAAACGGAATTTACCTTCTCCGTTAGATGAGCGACCAAATTGCGTTGGCGGTGTATTTTTGCGCTTAATTACATTCATTACGCACTCAACTCCAAAATTTTCACGACGAGTTGTTCAAATGAAATACCGACTGTTGACGCAGATTTAGGGAACAAACTGTGACTTGTCATGCCAGGGTTTGTATTGACTTCGACTAAACGGAAATTGCCTTGTGCATCGGTCATTACATCAATACGGCTCCAGCCACGACAACCCACAACGTCATAAGCACGTTTAACTAATTTTGCTAATTCTTGCTCACGTTCAGCTGAAAGGCCCGCAGGGCAAAAATATTGAGTGTTATCTGAAATATATTTCGCATCGTAATCATAAAACTCACCTTCTGGCACAATGCGAACAGCAGGCAATACTTCGCCACCTAAAACAGGCACAGTTAATTCATCACCCGCTAACCACTCTTCAATCAAAATGGTGTTATCAAATTTGAGTGCATAATCGACCGCACTTTTTAATTCTTCGACTGCTTTTACTTTCGTTAAACCAACACTTGAACCTTCAAGAGATGGCTTAACCATCAAAGGTAAACCTAATTTTTCGACCACAGCTTGTGGGTTTAGTTCGTGAGCGTTTTCTTTCGTCACGATCTCCATATCGGCAACAGGTAAACCAAAAGCTTTCCACAACATTTTGGTACGCATTTTATCCATAGTTAATGCTGAAGCCATTACGCCACAACCAGTGTAAGGCAAACCAATTTGTTCTAATAAACCTTGCATGGTGCCATCTTCACCACCGCGACCATGTAAAATGTTAAAGACGCGATCAAAACCATCCGCTTTTAAATTCGCGACATTATATTCTTTAGGATCGATACCGTGCGCATTATAGCCTTGACTCACTAATGCATTTAACACAGCTGCACCAGAATTAAGAGAGACTTCACGTTCAGCTGATGTGCCGCCTAACAACACGGCAATTTTTTCTTGTTTTAAATTCATTGTTTTATCCTGTTTTCCTTTTATTCTTCATTGAAAAGTGCGGTTATTTTTTCGATGTATTTATGCTTTCCAACGCTCTGCTAAACCACGAGAAATTTTGCTTACACTTCCCGCACCTTGGGCAAGAATTAAATCACCATCTTGAATAATTTGATCTAACACATCACCAAGTTGTTCCGTATCAGAAACTAAAATTGGATCGACTTTTCCTAGGTTACGAATAGAACGACAAAGTGCTTTACTATCTGCACCTACGATTGGCGTTTCGCCTGCCGCATATACATCTAACATAATCAAGGCATCCACTTGGGATAAAACTTGCACGAAATCATCAAATAAATCGCGAGTACGTGAATAACGGTGAGGTTGGAAAATCATCACAATACGTTTATCTCCCCAGCCTTCACGTGCTGCTTTGATTGTCACGCCAACTTCTGTTGGGTGATGACCATAATCATCCACTAAGCGTACTTTACCATTTGGACGAATAAACTCGCCTAATTGGTCAAAACGTCTGCCCGCACCTTGGAAATCAGCAAGCGCTTCTAAAATCGCTTCATTGCCAATGCCTTCTTCTTTTGCGACTGCAAGTGCTGCGGTTGCATTTAACGCATTGTGTTTACCCGGTACATTTAATAATACATTAATACGCTCACCACTTGGACAAACTACGGTGTAATGACCTTGGAAACCCGTTTGTTCATAATCTTCTATACGATAATCAGCATGTTCACTGAAACCATAGGTTAATACTTGACGTCCAACTTGAGGAACTAGTTCCATTAACACGGCATCATCGGCACACATCACAGCTAAGCCATAGAACGGCAAGTTATGTAAGAATTTTACATAGGTGGCTTTCATTTTCTCAAAGTCACCTTCATAGGTATCCATATGATCCGGTTCAATATTGGTCACCACAGAAACCATTGGCTGTAAGTGTAAGAAAGAAGCATCACTTTCATCTGCTTCAGCGATTAAATAACGGCTTGCACCTAAATGCGCATTTTTACCGGCTGATTTAACTAAACCACCATTAACAAAAGTTGGATCCAGTTTCGCTTGAGTATAAATCATCGAAATCATAGCTGTAGTAGTGGTTTTACCATGGGTACCTGCTACCGCAATACCATGACGGAAACGCATAATTTCAGCCAACATTTGTGCTCGCTGAATCACTGGAATACGATTTTGTTTAGCGGCAATTAATTCTGGGTTATCTTCATGGATCGCGCTTGATACAACAACGACACTTGCCCCTTTCACATTTTCCGCTTGGTGACCAATGAAAATTTTTGCGCCAGCTTGAGCAAGACGTTGAGTCACGACACCATCAGCAATATCGGAACCAGAGATATCATAACCTTCATTTAATAAAATTTCGGCAATCCCACTCATACCGGCACCGCCGATACCAATGAAATGAATTTGTTGAACCCGACGCATCTCAGGAATAATTTTTCTAATCTCGTCCGAAATATGTTTCATATTATTTCACCTTTATTTTTAACCGCACTTTTAGGTTGTGAGTGTATTCCCCCCCTCTCAACCTATCTATTATTATTTCGCATTCTCTACGATAACATCAGCTACACGTTTAGCCGCTAATGGTGCTGACATTTCTTTTGCCTTAATAGCCATCGCAAGCAAAGTTTCACGATCTGTTTTTTCTAAGAAATCGACTAACACATCCGCATTTAATTCATTTTGCTGAACGATTTTTGCTGCACCGACATCGGCAAGGTATTTCGCATTTAAATATTGTTGTTGATCTTTATGCTGGAATGGCACAAAAATTGCTGGAGTCCCCACTGCAGCTAATTCACATACTGTTAAAGCACCAGAACGACAAATCACCACATCAGCCCATGCGTAGGCTTCCGCCATATCATCAATAAATTCTGTAATTTTGACCGAATCGGCATGTTCACCATAAAGTGCGGTCACACTTCCAACAGAACCTTTACCCACTTGATGACGCACTTCTAATTTATCGGCTAAACGCGCAACCACTTGTGGAATCGTTTGATTGAGTACGCGAGCACCTTGGCTCCCCCCCACGACAAGCACTCTCAGTTTTCCACTTCTTTCTGAAAAACGTGCTTGTGGTGATGGCATTTCAAATAAATCTTGGCGAACCGGGTTTCCTACCACTTCGGCATCTTTGAATGCAGTTGGAAAAGCTTGTAATACACGTGTCGCAATTTTTGCTAACCATTCATTGGTTAAGCCCGCTACGGCATTTTGTTCATGTAAAATAACCGGCACGCCACAAAGTTTTGCAGCGATGCCACCTGGGCCAGATACATAACCGCCCATACCTAATACCGCATTAGGTTGATATTCTTTGATAATTTTACGAGCTTGCAATACTGCTCTTAAAATAGCAAAAGGGGCACTAAGTAATGCTTTAATGCCTTTACCACGTAACCCTGAAATTTGAATGAAACGAATCGGAATACCATGTTTTGGTACAAGCTGTGCTTCCATTCGATCTTTTGTGCCTAACCAGCAAATTTCCCAACCTTCTTTTTGTAAGGCTTGAGCAACCGCGATGGCGGGGAAAACATGTCCACCAGTACCACCCGCCATAACTAATAATTTTTTACTCATAAATATTCCTAATCATCTCTCAAACGCGCTTGGCCGCCACGTTGTAATCTATTTTCATGGTCAATACGCAATAAAATCCCTACGGTTGCCGACATAATAATGATACTTGAACCACCGTAACTCACTAATGGGAAAGTTAAACCTTTTGTTGGTAACATCCCTAAGGCCATGCCTAGATTGACAAAACCTTGGAAGAAAATCCAGAAACTAATACCTAAAGCAAAAAAGCCACGGAAACGTTGTTCTAACATGAGTGATTCTCGTCCGATTTTCATCGCTCGGAAAATCAGTAACCCTAAGAGAATCACAACTACTAAAATACCAATAAAACCGAACTCTTCACCAATAATCGCCATGATAAAGTCAGTATGAGCCTCAGGAAGATAATCGAGTTTTTGAATGGAGTTACCGAGCCCTTCTCCGCTAATTTCACCACGACCAAAGGCCATCAAAGAGTTAGTCAGCTGGAATCCTGTTCCGTATGGATCTTTAAATGGCTCTAAGAAACCGGTAAAACGTTTTAAACGATAAGAGGCAGAGAGAACCAGCCATACAAAGAGAAGTATGCCTGTACCAATTAGCAAAATAAATTGCCAAAAATTCGCACCGACAATAAAAAGCATGCCAAAGGTAATAACGAAAAGTACAACGGTACTCCCTAAGTCAGGCTGAGCTAGTAAGAATATCCCTAATACGCCCATCACAATGAAAGGCTTAGCCGCACTGAATTTTTTACCACGTACTTCATCATAACGACGCGTAAAATAGCTCGCCAGGAAACAAGTTAAAGCTAACTTCGCAAATTCCGCAGGCTGGAAATTTAAAATTCCTAAAGAAATCCAACGTTTAGCCCCATTAACAGAAGTCCCGATACCAAGAACCAGTATTAATAAAACAATAGCTAACAAGAAGACTTTTGCGTGCCACTTTTCCCATTGAGAAGAAGAAATTTGGAGAGTTAAATAGCAGGTTGCTAAAGAAAGCAAGACATAAACGGCATCACGTTTAGCAAAATAGAATGTATCATTAAATACACGTGCACTGTAAGGCATAGAGGCAGAAGTTACCGCTACTAAACCAATCAGCAATAGCACGACAAAAAGCCAAAACAATGCGCGATCGTAAAGTAACCCTTGCGGCGTCACTCTCGCCCATTGTTCATAATTTTGTTTAATTTTATTGATAAATTCCATTACTACCCTAATTCTTTAAGCTAATTTTGCTAAACGAGTAAACTCTTCGCCTCGTTTCTCAAAAGAGGCAAACTGATCTAAACTTGCACAAGCAGGAGATAATAACACCATATCGCCTGATTTTAAATGTGGACGTAAAAATGCAATCGCTTGTTCCATAGTTTCAAACAAATGGCTTTGACTTGAAAGTGCAGCTAGTTGTTTGCCATCACGACCAAAGCAATATGTTGAAATATGAGGTTGATTGATTAAATCAGTGAGTTCAGAAAAATCAGCACCTTTGCCATCACCACCTAATAAAAGATGTAATGTTCCTTCAACATATAAACCAGCCAATGCCGCAACTGTACTGCCCACATTGGTTGCTTTGGAGTCATTAATCCAACGAATACCATTCGCTTGGTGTGCTAATTGGAAACGATGATCTAAGCCTTTAAATTGACGAAGTGCGGTACGAGTTGCCTCTAAATTTATCCCTACTGCTTGTGCTAATGCTGTAGCAGCTAAAATATTCATGTAATTATGACGACCAACCAAGGTTGCTTCATCACAAGGTAAAATGACTTCCTCTTTTGCCATTAAGTACTGTTTACCATTTTCGGTTTTCAACCAGTAATCCGCTTGATTTTCAGCAAAAGACACCACCTTCTTAGCCTGATTTTCACCTTCGCCAAAAGTGAGTTTATCTTCTAAATTCACTACCGCTGTTTCCGCATTATGGTAAATACGTAATTTGGCTTGGCGATAATCTTCTAAATCTACATAGCGATCCATGTGATCTTCTGTCACATTAAGCACAGTCGCTGCAGCAGCTTTCAAACTGTAAGTAGTTTCAAGTTGGAAACTGGAAAGCTCTAATACATAAAGATCGCAATCTTCATTTAATAATGACAACGCAGGGATGCCAATGTTTCCACCCATGCCCACTTTTATTCCCGCAGCTTTCGCCATTTCATAGACTAATGTTGTTACAGTGCTTTTACCGTTAGAGCCTGTAATCCCGACAATTGGCTTGGTGGCAGCTCGACAGAATAACTCAATATCCCCAATCACTTCCACACCCGCTGAAAGTGCGGTCTGAATTTCAGGTGTTTTTACTGCGAGCCCTGGGCTAATAACAATAATATCACTTTCAAGTAACCATTGTTGATTTAGGCTACCTGTATGTAAGGGAACATTTTTAGGTAATTTATCCGCACCTGCTGGATGTTGGCGAGTATCAATTACACGAATGTTAGCTTGTTGAGATTGAAGATATTCAACGCAAGAAAGGCCTGTTTTCCCAAGGCCTATAATGGTGATAGTTTTATTTTGATATAGAGTTGTCATGTTGTTTTTCTTCTCTCGTATTCTGGGATCACGCAGGGTGCAACAAGTGCACCCTACAAAAATTATCTTAGTTTGAGCGTTACAAGCCCCATCAACACCAACATCAAGGAAATAATCCAAAACCGAATAATCACTCTTGGTTCTGGCCAACCTTTTAATTCAAAGTGATGATGAATCGGCGCCATTCTAAAAATACGTTGTTTTCTTAATTTATAAGAACCCACTTGTAAAATCACGGACAAGGCTTCAACAACAAATACACCGCCCATAATCACTAATAAGAACTCTTGACGAACAAGGATAGCAACGACACCAAGTGCGCCACCTAGTGCAAGAGAGCCGACATCGCCCATAAAGACTTGAGCTGGATAAGTATTAAACCATAAGAATCCTAAGCCTGCGCCTACGATTGCGGTACAGAACACCACCACTTCAGAACTATATTTGATATAAGGGATATGTAAGTATTCTGCGAAATTAACGTTACCGGTCGCCCATGCGATTAAAGCAAATGCACCAGCCACTAACGCTGTTGGCATAATTGCAAGACCATCTAAACCGTCGGTTAAGTTTACCGCATTCCCTGTGCCCACAATCACAAAGTAAGACAACACAATATAGAATAAACCTAATTGTGGCATGATATCTTTAAAGAATGGAATGACTAAACGAGTTGCATCGGTATCATGACCTAACCAATACAACCAAATGATCGCCACTAATGCCACAACAGACATCCAGAAATATTTCCAACGCGCAATTAAACCGTCTGTATTTTTACGCGTGATTTTACGGAAATCATCCACAAAGCCAATTGCACCATAGCCAAATAACACAAATAAACAAATCCAAACATAAGGATTCGTTAAGTTAGCCCATAATAACGTACTTACACCGATGGAGAATAAAATCATCACACCGCCCATGGTTGGCGTACCTTTTTTCGCAAAGTGACTTTCAGGACCGTCATTACGCACTTCTTGACCAAATTTTAAGATTTGAAGGCGTTTGATCACTTTCGGACCAATCCATAAAGAAATGAAAAGTGCGGTCAATAATGCCAAAATCGCACGTACGGTAATATAGGAAATGGCATTGAATGCCGTTTCATAGCGAACTAAATATTCAGCAAGCCAAACTAACATAAGCTATCCTTTAATGAATAAATCGTCTCTTCCATTTTCATTGAGCGCGAGCCTTTCGCTAATACGACGACTTTTTGGTTTTCTTGTAATTTCTGTTTAATAATATCTAACGCATAAGCTGTTAATTCAGCTTTATCTTTAAAATGTTTTCCCAAAACAGCCTCAGAAATGACCGCGCTTTCTGTTCCATAAGAAAGCACTAAATCTAATTTAGCTTGTTTTGCATGCTCGCCCACTTGTTGATGACATTTTAGACTATCCTCGCCTAATTCTTTCATATCGCCCACAAGTAGAATACGGAAAGCATCGTAACCTTTTAAAACATCAATTGCCGCTTGTAAAGAATCCACATTTGCATTGTAAGTATCATCTAATAACAACAAATTTTCATTCACTTGAATAGGGAATAAACGCCCTTTTACTTGAGAACGGTGTTCAAGCCCTGCTTTAACATCAGCAAGACTTGCGCCGACATTCATAGCAAGTGCGGTCGCTGCCAAGGCATTTTTTACATTATGCTCACCTAAATAAGGTAAATTCATTTCAATGCTGCCTTTTGGTGAAACTAACGTAAACGTTGAACCATTTGATGAATGTTTTACATTTTCAGCTTTGTAATCGCCACCATTAAAATATTGAATAGCATGTGAACCAATTTCTTTTTGCCACAATTCAATATAATTATGTTCGCAATTAATAATGGCTACACCATTTGGGGTTAAACCGCGATAGATTTCACCTTTCGCACGTGCTACGCCCTCAATTGAACCAAACCCTTCTAAATGTGCAGCCGCGACATTATTCACTAATGCGGCTTCAGGCTGAGCAAGATGCGTAGTGTAATCAATTTCACCTTGATGATTTGCACCTAATTCAATAACAGCAAATTTATGTTGTTCGGTTAAGCGTAATAACGTTAATGGCACGCCAATATCGTTGTTGAAATTACCATTCGTGAATAACACGGCTTCAGGGTTGCCTGCTGTTTGTTGCAAAATCGATGCAGTCATCTCTTTCACTGTGGTTTTACCTGATGAACCAGTCATCGCTACGGTACGAGGATTAATTTTTTCACGTAACCATTTTGCTAATTGACCAAGGGCTAAACGCGTATCTGAAACAACTAATTGTGGTGTTGAAATGTTAGTGTTAGCTTTTTGTACAACTAAGGCTGTCGCACCTTGCTCAACGGCTTTATCTAAGTATTGATGTGCATCAAAATGCTCACCTTTTAATGCAAAGAAAAGCGAGTTGGATACCGCTTTACGCGTATCCGTATTGATATTTTCAACAACGACCTGCTCATCGCCAATAAGATCAGCATTTAAAATTTGGGCAAGTTGTTGGGTAGTAAGTTTAATCATTATGTTTATTTTTTCGTTAAATAGATTTCAGCCACTTCTTGATCAGAGAAATGAAATGTTTTATCCCCAATGATCTGATAGTTTTCATGACCTTTACCAGCAATCACAATCACATCGTTTTCAACGGCATTCTCAATGGTAAATTTGATAGCTTCTTCGCGATCCGGAATCACACCAACGTCTTCCATGCGACTAAACCCCGTAAGGATATCTGCTTCAATTTTATTTGGGTCTTCTGTGCGCGGATTATCTTGGGTTACGATCACTAAATCTGCAAACTGCTCAGCCGCTTTTGCCATCAGTGGACGCTTGCCCGCATCACGATCACCGCCACATCCAAAGATACACCAAAGTTTACCTTTGCAGTGTTCACGCGCAGCATTTAATGCCTTTTCTAATGCATCCGGAGTATGGGCATAATCAACAATAACTGTTGGTTTTCCTGCTTTTTTAATCAATTCCATTCTTCCATTTACCCCTTTTAGCTGTGAAACCGTACGGATAAGATCGTCGAAAGAATAACCTAAAGCCAATAAAACAGTCGTGGCTAACAGCAGATTACTCACGTTAAAAGCACCAATTAATGGGCTATGTAATGTGCCATTACCCCAACTTGAAGCAACATCAATCACCGCACCTTCGTGAGTAAAACGAATCTGTGTTGCATAAAGCCATTGTTTAGAAGTTGGATGGAAATCTGAGCGGCAGCTAACTGCAATACCATTTGGTAATTCGCTTAACCACGCAGCTCCAATTGGATCGTCAGCATTAAGAATTTGTAATTCCGGTGCTAAATCAACGAAAAAGCGTTTTTTAGCTTCAGCATACTTTTCCATTGTCTCGTGATAATCCAAATGATCGCGACTTAAATTGGTAAAAATAGCAACTTTAAATTTGAGTGCTTCAACGCGATGTTGAACCAACCCATGTGAAGACACTTCGATAGAAGCAAAATCTGCGCCCTTCTTTACAAAATCAGCGAGATTTTCTTGAACTTCAACGGCTGAACCAGTGGTATTTTTTGCTTCCTTGACTTGACCTAATAAACCATTGCCAATAGTGCCCATGACCGCGGCTTTATGACCTAATAAGGTTGCCCATTGAGCTAATAATTGAGAAACCGTAGTTTTACCGTTTGTTCCTGTTACACCAACTAACGTCAGTTTTTCGGAAGGATGTTCATAGAATTTACCTGCCAATGCAGAAAGATTGGCAGATAAATGATAATAATGAATCACTGGCACATTATTTTGCCATTGGATGTTTAAATGCTCGTTTTCTAAATCTGTCTCTAAAACGACCGCACTTGCACCAGAAGAAATAGCTTGAGGAACAAATTGACTCGCATCAAAACGATGCCCTTTGACTGCCACAAATAGATCTCCTTGAGTCACTTTGCGGCTATCTAACACCATCGCCTTCACATTAATGTCTGAAAGCACCGGAAGATCAAAAAGTGCGGTCAATTTTTTCATTGTTTTGCCTTTTTTTAATTCATTTTTTCAAGTTTTTGATCGCTTAAGCGAACGGTACGTCTTGCTGTTTTTTCTGTTGGTTCTGCATCTGGCGCAATACCATTTGCGCGTAATGCATAGCCCATTATGCTTGAGAATACTGGCGCAGATACCGCACCACCATAGTACTGTCCAGCTTTCGGATCGTTAATCAAAATAACTAATGCATAACGTGGATCGCTAATTGGTGCAATACCCGCTGTAAATGCCACATATTTATTAACATAGTGACCATTTTCAATTTTACGCGCTGTACCTGTTTTCACACCAACACGATAACCTTCAACCATCGCACGTTTATTTTTGATTGCCACTTTCTCCAACATACCCACGACGTCTTTCGTGATTTTTTCAGAGAAAACACGTTGACCAATAACCGGCGGATCTACTTTAGTAATAGAAAGTGGGCGATAAATCCCAAAGCTACCTAAAGTAGCATAGGCACGCGCAATTTGTAATGGTGTTGAAGTAATACCATAACCATAAGCCACAGTTGCACGTTCGATATCTGCCCAACGTTTACGGTTTGCATTTAATACACCGCGTTGCTCACCAATTAAGCCTAACTCTGTATCTTTACCCAATCCTGCATTTTGGTAAGTTTCCATTAATGCTGAAGGTGGCATACGTAACGCAAGGCGGCTCACACCACGGTTACTTGAGTTAATCAAAATTTCATCTAAGGTTTGTTGTGGGCGAGGTGCCACGTCCACAATTTCTTTACCACTTACGGTAAATGAACCGGTATTAATTACCTCATCACGTCTCACTGCACCACGTTGAAGTGCGGTCAACACAACGAAAGGTTTTACGGTTGAACCCGGTTCAAATGTATCGGTAATGGCACGGTTACGTTTTAACTCATCTTTGACATTAGCCAAATTATTTGGATTGTAAGAAGGTGCAGTTGCCATTGCTAACACTTCCCCCGTACGAACATCCACCAATACGGCTGTGCCTGATTCTGCTTTGTTCTCAGTTACCGCTTTTTTGATTTCACGATACACCATGGATTGTAATTTTTCATCAATACTTAAGGTGACATCTTGTGCATCGTATTTTTTCTCATCGGCAATATGTTCAACCACGTTACCACGTTTGTCTTTACGAACAACACGAGCACCGTCTTTGCCCACTAACATTGAGTTAAAGCTTGCCTCAACCCCTTCAATCCCTTTACCATCGATGTTAGTAAAACCGATTAATTGGGCCGCCTCTTCTACACGAGGATAAAAACGACGTGGTTCAGTTTCTAATGAAATACCTTTAATTTTGAGATCACGAATATAATTCGCTTTGCTCGCTTCTACTTGGCGCGCTAAATACAAGAAACCTGATTTTGCATTTTTCTCAACTTTTTTCACCAACTCTGCTGGCGTCATATTTAATTCATTTGCGAGAGCTTTAATACGTTCTTTATCATCTAATGCATTTTCTTTTAACATTAAACGAGGTTCAGCCACAATTGCACTCATCGGTACACTCACCGATAACAATTGGCCGTTACGATCTAAAATTGAACCACGAACAGAAAGGACGTCATCTTTCCGTAATGAACGTTTGTCCGCTTCACCAGAAAGGGTTTCAGAATTAACTGATTGCACATAAGCAGCACGAGCCACTAATGCGCCTAATCCTAAGAAAATAAAACTTGTCGCAATAAGATAACGACCACGAAGGAAGCATTTCTCAAACACCATCTTCGGTTTGTTTGGTTTTACTGACGCAGGTTGAGCCAATTTTCTAATTGTTTTCTTTGGCTTTCCTGGTTTCTTAGAGGAATTAAATCTAACCATTTTATTCAAAATCCCTATTCAAAAATAACCACTTCTTGTTCACTTTGAACACGTTGCATTTTTAATGTACCGATTGCAATGGATTCAACTCTTGTATTATCACTTTCGGTTGCTTCTTGTAATTGCAAATTGCGATATTCGTTTTCAAGGGCTTGGTGTTGTAATACCAACTGCCCGTTTTCAGAAATCAAGCCTCGTGTTTGATGGGTCATCCAAATTGTGCCCATTGCAGAAGCTAAAATTAATAAAAGTAGGACGACAATCAATTTATTAGAAGAAAAAATATCTTCAACGAGAATATGTTGTAAAGGATAACGTTCGCTATTTTCTAACATCTTATTTCACCCTTTCCGCAATACGTAATACCGCGCTTCTTGAACGTGGATTCGCTGAAATTTCTGCCTCACTTGGCTGAATTGCTTTACCAATGATTTTTAATTTTTGATTACGTTGGATTTGATCTTCACGTAATGGTAAGCCTCTCGGAATATCCTCACCTTTACTTTGTTTACGCATGAAATGTTTTACCATTCTGTCTTCAAGTGAATGGAAACTGATAATCGATAAACGTCCTTCTGGTGCCAACATATCCAACGCAGAATTTAATACACTTTCTAACTCATCTAATTCCGCATTAATATAAATTCGAATGGCTTGGAAACTACGTGTCGCTGGATGCTTATGTTTATCTTTAAACGGTACAGCTTGAGCAATCAATTCAGCGAGCTGAGAAGTACGACTTAAACATTTAGTGCCATTTTTGACCGCACTTTTATTGAATTCAACGATAGCAGTCGCAATTCGTTTTGCAAAACGCTCTTCACCGAAGGTTTTTAACACCCAAGTTAAATCATCAACAGATACTTGTTTTAGCCACTCTGCCGCAGATAAACCTTGAGTAGTATCCATACGCATATCTAATGGGCCATCTTTCATAAAACTGAAACCTCGTTCAGCTTCATCAAGCTGTGGAGATGATACGCCTAAATCCAGCAAAATGCCGTCAATTTTACCAACTAAATCGAGTTTTTGACAGATATCTGGAATGTGTGAAAAGCTATTATGTTCAATATGAAAACGAGGGTCTTGAATTTTTTCAGCTTCAGCAATCGCACGCGGGTCGCGATCAATAGCAATTAAACGACCATTTTCAGAAAGTTGGGAGAGAATTAGACGAGAATGACCACCACGACCAAAGGTACCATCGATATAAATTCCGTTTTCTTTCAACGCCAAACCATTCACCGCTTCGTGAAGCAAAACCGTGATATGTTCAGGTGCAGAAAAGGAATTTTGCGTAGTCATAAGTAAAAAGTAAAAGTTAAATCAAAATCGATAAAGAGAAGATAGAGCGGCGCAAGCACCGCTTATCCTGCTAGTGCTGCTGTTCTATAATGACAGCATTTTTAGTTCTTCAGAAGCTCCGAACTCAGCGCTTGAGCCAATTTCGATATCTTCATCAATTTGTGCATACCATTCGGTATCACTCCAAATTTCAAATTTATTCAACTGCCCTACCAACATTAAGCCTTTTTCTAATTTTGCATGTTGACGTAATGGACCACTTAATAAGATACGACCTTGCGCATCCATTTCACATTCAGTGGCATAACCGAGCATAACACGTTGTAAACGGCGTTGATTTGGGTCAAAGTTGGAGAGTGAAAGTAGTTTTTGTTCGATTTTTTCCCATTCATCTAAAGGATAAAGTAATAAACAAGGCTGACGAATATCAACGGTACAAACCATTTGGCCTTGGTTCTTTTCCATGATTTCAGCACGATAGCGAGTAGGAATCGCTACACGACCCTTCGCATCTAAATTTACCGCTGCTGCACCACGAAACATTTCTCTACCTTTAAACGTTTATTTTTAGAAAAATTTGGCAGAATTTTCCACAAAATTCCACTTTTCACCACTTTGCGTAAGTTTATCGGTTGTAGCCTTAACTTGCAAGCAATTAAAACGTAAAGATTGGTAAATTTTGGCAATAAAATAAACAAAAAAACCGTCTAAGGTTTCCCTCAAACGGTTTTTCAATTTTTAACTCGATTTAATTAGTTATTTACATACGCTTCTTCATCACGATCACCTAATGGTTTAAGCTGTGTGAAGAATAATACCAAGCAAAGAACAGTTAAGCCTAAGCCGATATAAACAGATAATTGATAGTCTAAACCGAAACCGATTTTGTTGTATGCAAGATAAGTAAAACATACAGTACTGATAAATGCCGCAGGGATTGTACATACCCAGTGGAATTTATTATAACGGTATAAGTACGCTGCTGCAGTCCATAACATAACCATCGCAGTAGTTTGGTTCGCCCAAGTGAAGTAACGCCATAAGATAGAGAAATCCACTTTTGATACGATATAACCAACCACGAATAATGGCACAGCAATAATTAAACGTTTAGCTAAGGTTTTTTGTTCTAAATGGAAAAATTCTGCAATAACAAGGCGTGCTGCACGGAATGCTGTATCGCCTGATGTAATTGGAAGAACAACCACACCTAATACTGCAAAAATACCACCAACAAGACCTAAGAAATGGATTGAAGAATCATAAACCACTTTAGAAGGCGAACCCGCTTTAATCGCAGCTAACAAATCTGGTAAAGAATCATAGAAACTTAAACCAACTGCACACCATACTAATGCAATCACACCTTCACCGATCATCGCACCGTAGAAAATGAAACGCCCTTCTTTTTCGTTTTCAGTACAACGTGCCATTAACGGACTTTGTGTTGCGTGGAAACCAGATAATGCACCACAAGAGATAGTTAAGAACAAGAGTGGCCATAATGGTAAATCTGCACGGGTTTCAAAGTTTTGGAAGAATTTCTCAAAAGACATACCGTCCACAGAACGATAGAAAGAAATTGGATCTGCTGAGCTAAGATCTGCAGTTACTAAACCATATACCATACCTACAGACATAAAGAGTAATAATGCACCGAAGAATGGGTAGATACGACCGATGATTTTATCAACTGGAAGTAATGTTGCAAGAATATAGTAAATGAAGATGATACCAGTCCAAACACTGATAACTGTCGCTTTATCCATACCCCAAACGGTAATACCACCTGCTTCAGCTACTTGATGGATTTCTTCCGCATTGCTAATAGAAATGCTACCTGATGCGGCACCGAACACATCCATTGTAATCGTACCCATTAATTGAGCTGGACTTGCCACGAATACCACACCCACTAATAATAAAAGCACTACCGCTAATACGTTAATGAATGCTTTAACTGGACGACCTAAGTATTTACCTGCAAGATTAGGCATAGATGCCCCGCCATTACGCACACTTAACATCCCGCAGAAATAATCGTGTACCGCACCAGCAAAGATACAACCCACTACAATCCAAAGCATTGCAACTGGTCCGTATAATGCACCAAGAATTGGACCAAAGATTGGACCTGTACCTGCAATGTTTAATAATTGAATTAACCAAATCTTAGTTTTAGACATTGGCATATAGTCAACGCCATCATTCATTGTATAAGCTGGCGTTTTACGGTTTGGATTGATCACAAAAATGCGCTCAATTACACGACTATAAAAGAAATAACCTGCAAGCAATAACGCCACGCAGAAGAAAAACCACAACATAAAAAATACTCCTCAGGAATAAATGAATACCGAAATTTAGTCATATACTAGACTTCGTCGGCGGTATTCTAAGTGAAAATCATCAAAATCAAAATTTTAATTTTTACATTGTTTCAATTTTGTGATCCATGTCACGTTTATCATTCCGTTTTTTTCACTTACAATAGGCATATAAATTAAAATAATTAATAAAGGATCATCAATGGCTCTCACCCGCTGCCCAGAATGTCGCAAAAAAATCAGCGAATCCGCGCAATTTTGTCCAAATTGTGGGTTTTCCTTTAAAGAAGAAGATCTTGAAATTTACAAACAAAAACTTGAACAAAGACGCCAACAAAACACCGAAATTAATCGAAAAAGCACTAAGCTCCATCTTATTTGGTTGGCTATTTTTACTATTGTTATTTTGCTTGCAAGTTGGCTAACTGGGGAATAAAAAGTGCGGTCAAAAAACAATGAGAATTTTGACCGCACTTTATCTTTATTGCTTAGCTACAGATTAATCTTTTATTTTATCTAACAATACGCTCACTACTTCCGGTACGCCCTTCCCTGCTTTTTCTTTTATTGCGATAACTTGCTTACGAACAAATCCTGTATTGGGATTTGGATCGATCAAGTAAATTGGCGCTTTGCTTGGCGCTTCATTAACTAAGCCATTAGCTGGATACACTTGCAAAGAAGTACCAATCACTAACACGACATCTGCTTGCGCTACAATATCAATTGCTCGCTCTAACATCGGCACCATTTCACCAAAAAAAACAATATATGGACGCATTGGATGCCCATTTGGATCTTTATCTTCCAATTTCTGATCGCCAAAACAATCTACGATATAACTTTCATCAAAGCTACTGCGAGCTTTATTTAGTTCGCCATGTAAATGTAAAACGTTTGAGCTTCCTGCGCGTTCATGTAAATCATCCACATTTTGCGTGATAATTCTGACATCATAGGCTTTTTCTAATTCAACTAAGGCGAGATGCGCTGCGTTTGGCTTAGCCACCGCGGCATTTTTACGGCGTTGATTATAAAAATCGAGCACTTTCGCTCTATTCTTCAGCAAAGCTTCAGGTGTGCAAACTTCTTCGACTTTATGCTCGGCCCATAAACCATCTTCCGCTCTAAATGTGGGAATACCACTTTCGGCACTAATTCCTGCGCCTGTTAATACGACACAAATAGGTTTCATAATATCCTCCTCAGCACTTTATATTATAAGCCTGAAAAACAGATTCACTTCGAATTTATAATAAAAAATCGGGCAATTTTAAAACTGCCCGATTTGTTTCTATTTTTGACCGCACTTTATGCCTTGGCGGTATCAATACGTTCAAATGCTAACACTTTATTTTCTAACTGACGGAGTAATAAAGTAGCAATACCGGTAATGATGAGATAAATACCACCAGCAATACCGTAGATAGTGAGCGCATCATATTCAGTACCGTAAAGTTGGCGTGCATATCCCATGATATCCATAATCGTAATGGTAGAAGCCAACGCTGTACCTTTAAATACCAAGATAATTTCATTAGTATAAGACGGGAGCGCACGTTTTAACGCATAAGGAATTAAGATTTTTAAAGTCTGCAGACGACTTAACCCTAGTGCCGCACAGCTTTCCCATTGGCCTTTAGAGATCGCTTTTACTGCGCCATGGAATAACTGGGTTGAATAAGCCGCACTATTCAATGCTAAAGCTAATGCTGCACAGAACCATGCGTTGGAGAATAATCCCCATAATGGGCTATCCACCAACCATTGGAATTGTCCTGGACCTGCATAAATTAAGAAAAATTGCACTAAAAGTGGGGTGCCTGTAAATAAAACAAGGAATAAATTGACCGCACTTTTGACTAATTTATTGCCAATAGAAAGCAAAAAGGTTAAGCCCAATGCGAGGAAAAAGGCAATAAACAATGCGACAACCGTAAGTAACAGGCTAGTCGGAATACCTTGAGCAATGACTGCTAAATACTCTTGAAACATTATTCGACTCCCCGTTCAAATCGAGTGAAACGTAATTCTAATTTGCGAATACCTACTTGGCTGATCAACGTAATCACCAAATAAATTAACGCAGCAATACCATACCAAGTGAAAGGCTCATGGGTGTTAGTATTGATATACCCAGCCTGACGCATTAAATCATCGACACCAATTAACGACACCAACGCTGTATCTTTTAATAATACTAACCATTGATTGCTTAAGCCCGGTAAAGCGTGTCGCCATACTTGCGGCATAATCAAATGGATGAAGGTATAAGGTCGACTTAATCCTAATGCTGCACCTGATTCCCACTGTCCTTTTGGAATAGCTTGGATCGCACCACGTAAGGTTTGTGAAGCATAAGAGGCAAAAATCAAAGACAATGCAAATACACCACAACCAAAGGCGCTGAATTCGATATACTCACCCGTCAGCATTTCCACAACTTGGGTTGAACCAAAATAAATCAGTAGAACCACCAAGATTTCCGGTAAACCACGCAATAAAGCGATCACAACAGAAGCTGGTTTCGCAATAAAGACATATTTATTCGCTTCTAAAGCCGTAAAAATAATACTGAGCAATAAACCGACAATTAACGAGCAAATAGCAAGCCCTAAGGTCATTAGGGCTGCATGTCCAATTAATGTAAGATAATCATAAAACATAGATTATTTTGTCATCCATTTGTCATAGATTTTTTGGTATTCACCATTTGCTTTCACGGTTTCTAAACCTTTATTTAAGCTTTCTAGCAATTCTTTGCTTGATTTATTCACCGCAATACCTAAACCATTACCGAAATATTTTTTGTTAGTCACTTTCTCGCCAACAAATTGAATTTCAGGCTCTTTAGAAATCATATCAGACAATACGGCTGTATCACCGAAGATGATATCAATACGACCATTTTTTAAGTCTAAGATCGCATCTTGTAAGCTTGCATAAGATTTTGCATTATATTGCTTGGTTTCTGCTGCGGTATATTGTTGGAATGTTGTTCCGTTTTGAACACCAATTGTTTTTGCTGAAGCTAAATCTGCTTTGCCTTTTAAAGCGACATAACTTGCTGTGCTGTCATAATACGCATTAGAAAATGAAACTTGTTTTGCACGCGCTTCAGTAATATCCATTGCAGAAATCGCTGCATCAAAACGTTTTGCTTTCAAGCTTGGAATTAATGCATCAAAAGATTGGCTTTTGAAATGACAAGTCGCTTGGATTTCTTTACAAATTGCATTCGCTACATCCACATCAAAACCGATAATTTCACCTTTTTCATTTGTTGTTTCAAATGGCGGGTAGCTCGGCTCCATCGCGAAAGTGATTTCTTGTGCATTTGCAGCAAAAGCTGAGCCCATTAACATTACGCTTAAAAGTAATTTTTTCATGTTGTGTTTCCTTATTCTGAGTGTGAAAGATATTGTTTAAATTGTTCGGTTTTTGGATTATCAAAGCAATCTGCACTGCCCATTTCAATAATCTTACCTTGTTCCATATAGACGACCTTGGTCGCCACTTTTTGTGCCACGTTCACTTCGTGGGTCACAATCACCTGAGTAATGCCTGTTTGTTGAAGTTCTTTAATAATATCAACAACTTGAGCCGTAATTTCAGGATCCAGTGCTGCCGTTGGTTCATCAAACAACAACACTTGTGGTTTCATCATTAATGCTCGAGCAATAGCAACACGTTGTTGCTGACCGCCTGATAAGTGAAGAGGAAAACGATCGGCATGCTCTTCCAAACGTAAACGTTTTAAAAGTTCTAATGCATCTTTTTTCGCTTCTTCTTCGCTAATGCCTAATACTTTTTGGGGCGCTTCAATCAAGTTTTCAATCACCGTTAAATGCGGCCAAAGATTGTATTGTTGAAATACCATGCCGACATCTTGACGAAGTTGACGAATGGCTTTCGGATTATTATTCGCTTGAGACAAATCAAAATGATTATTCGCAATATGCAATTCGCCAGAGGTCGGCACTTCTAATAAATTTAATGTACGGATTAACGTACTTTTTCCTGCTCCACTTGGTCCAAGTAACACCACGGTATCGCCTTCTTGTGCATCAAGATTGATATCAAACAATGCCTGTGATGAACCATAAAAGAAATTCAAATTTTTAACACTAATCGCCATACTAAGTTTACTGCCATCCTCTCTTGATTTTTAAGAATGAATAAATATTACTTTTTAATGACTAATTATGCAAGTGTTTTTATAAAAAAATCCCAAAAAACTTTTTGGGATCTTTAACTCATTGAATTTTAAACCGCACTTATCGCGAATTAGGCCTATTTTGCCATCTCAAATTCAACTAGCATCATTAGAATATGAATCACTTTGATATGGATTTCTTGAATACGATCTGCATAACCAAAGTGTGGCACACGAATTTCAACATCCGCTAAGCCCGCCATTTTACCGCCATCTTTACCTGTCATCGCAATCACTTTCATGCCTTTTGCTTTAGCCGCTTCAATCGCATTTAAGATATTTTTAGAATTGCCTGATGTTGATAATCCGAATAAAACATCGCCTTCTTTACCGACGGCTTCAACAAAGCGAGAGAATACATATTCATAACCAAAGTCATTACTTACACAGCTTAAATGACTTACATCAGAAATCGCAATTGCAGGATAACCTGGACGATTTTCACGATAACGACCTGTGAGTTCTTCAGCAAAATGCATGGCGTCACAGTGAGAACCACCATTACCGCAAGATAATACTTTACCGCCATTTTTAAAGCTTTCCGCTAACAATTTAGCCGCTTTCTCAATGAGTTTGATGTTGTTATCATCTGAAACAAACTTATTTAATACGTCTTGTGCTTCCACAAGCTCAGCTTTAATTTGATCAAAATACATTTTATTCTCCTTAAAAATTAAAATTCGAGATAGCGTTGGCATTGTATAGCGTTCATTTTAAATAATCTAGCGATCTTTCTTACCTCTCTATTTTCCTGCTTAGTTCTCATTATTTTGCGATACTAATCACAGATTCAATTAAAAACGCTGTAAAAAATGACCGCACTTTTTAAACTCAATAAATTAAAAAAGGAGAGATTATGCGAGTAGTTTATTTATTACTTTGCCTTCTATTCAGTCAAATAACCTGGGCAAATGAGCGTGATTTAATGCTATTAGGCACTTATGAAAACCAAGATATTCAAGGTTGGGTGATGTCTGAAAAATTAGATGGGGTACGAGGTTATTGGGATGGCAAAACATTATTAAGTCGTCAAGGACTGCCCTTGCCTGCGCCGACCTATTTTATTGCTCAATTTCCGCCTTTTGCCATTGATGGTGAACTCTTTAGTGAACGTAATCAATTTGAAGAAATTGCTTCTATCACGAAATCCTTTAAAGGTGATAATTGGGCAAAATTAACACTTTATGTTTTTGATGTGCCTAATGCATCAGGCAATCTCTTTGAACGTCTCAAAATCTTAGAAGATTATTTGAAAGATCACCCTACGCCTTATATCAAGATTATTCCGCAAATTCCGATACGAGATAAAACACATTTATTCGAGTATTTGCATGAAATTGAAAGGAAAAAAGGTGAAGGGATTGTATTACGTAATCCTCATGCGCCTTACGAAAGAAAACGCAGTACACAAATTTTAAAGTTAAAAAGCACTTATGATGAAGAATGTACCGTGATAGCACATCACAAAGGGAAAGGCCAATTTGAGAATATACTCGGATCGCTCACCTGTGAAAATCATCGGGGAAAATTTAAAATCGGTTCAGGATTTAATCTGAGTGAGCGCGAAAATCCACCGCCTATTGGTAGCACGATTACCTACAAATATCGTGGATTAACTAATTCTGGAAAACCTCGTTTTGCCACTTATTGGCGAGAGAAAAAATAAGAGCGGTCAAAAACATCACTATTTTTGACCGCTCTTTATGTTTAATAACTCAATTATAGGTGTTGATTAATAAACGCCGCTAATTGATTTTTTGGTAATGCACCCACTTGTGTGGCAACAAGTTGGCCATTTTTGAAAAGTAGTAAAGTTGGGATACTACGTACACCAAATTGACCTGCAACTAACTGGTTGTCATCTACGTTGATTTTAACGATTTTTGCTTTACCTGCGAATTCAGGTGCGATTTCATCTAAAATTGGCGCAATCATTTTGCAAGGGCCACACCATGGCGCCCAGAAATCCACTAATACTGGAATATCAGATTGCACAACAGTAGTTTCAAAATCTGCATCATTAATATGTAATACTTCGCTCATTTTTGTTTCCTTATCTAATAAGACGTTGACGAATCAACACCTAACGTTAATTGATGTTGTGCATAATAGCACAAGGCATATTGAATTGCACAGATTAGTCCGATTGATAAAAACTAATTATTTAAGTTGTGCAAATGCCTGTAATAAATCGGCCTTGATGTCTTCCACATCTTCTAAACCAACAGAAAAACGCAACAATGTGTTTGTAATACCACGGGCGACACGTTCTGCTTCAGGAATATCCATATGAGTTTGGGTTGCAGGATAGGTAATAAAACTTTCTGTACCGCCTAAGCTTTCCGCAAAGGTAATCAACTTGATTGATTTTAAGAACGTATTGACCCAATTTTCATCTTTCAAACGGAAAGATAGCATTCCGCCTTTGTTTGGATATAACACGCTATCAATTTGTGGCTGTTCGCGTAAAAATTCTGCAATCGCCTTCGCATTATCTTGATGGCGTTTCATACGTAATGAAAGGGTTTTCATTCCACGCACGGTTAACCAAGAATCAAACGGTGAAAGTACGGCACCTGCACCATTTTGAATATAGGCGATACGATCACAAAGCGCTTGTCCTTTTGCAATAATCAAGCCAACTAAACTATCATTGTGACCTGCAATATATTTTGTGCCACTGTGGATTACAATATCTGCGCCTAAATCTAATGGACGAGATAGCACAGGAGTTAAGAAAGTATTGTCTACAATCATTAACAAGTTGTGTTTTTTCGCTAATTTTGAAATTTCTGCCACATCACATTCTTCCATTAATGGATTAGATGGAGTTTCAATAAAAATCGCTTTTGTATTTGCTGTAATCGCAGCTTCAATTTCAGCTAAAGAAGCAGTATTCACATAAACAGGTTTTACGCTGTTGTTATTTTTATAGGCAAAATCCAATAAGCGATAGGTTCCACCATATACATCACTTGACACAATCCATTCATCTGGGCCTTTAAATAAATTCATCAGCACTTGAATTGCCGCCATGCCGGAGGAAAAGGCAAAACCACGATCACCATTTTCTAATTTTGCTACGGTATCTTCCAAAACACTACGCGTTGGGTTTTTCGTACGCGTATAATCAAACCCGGTACTTTCACCAATCCCATGGTGGCCATAAGCTGTTGAAAGATAAATTGGCGTAGAAACTGCACCAGTGCGCTCATCACTGCGATTTCCCGCTTGAGCTAATAATGTATCGATAGAATATTGTTGTGTCATAATTTACCTCTAAAACATGCAAAAATTTGACCGCGCTTTTCTTGATTTAATGGCGAACAAAACGCCTCAATTTTGTCACAAACCCAATCACGATAAAAGTAGAAATTGAAAACTAAGCTAAAATTATATTCTTGTGTCAAATTTTGCTGTAATTTCAACCGAAACGAAGATTTTTTCAACATTTGAATTTTTTTTTCAGATCTTCGATTGACAGAATTTAAAATTTCCGTAAAATTCACCGCACTAACAGCGTATGCGGGAATAGCTCAGTTGGTAGAGCACGACCTTGCCAAGGTCGGGGTCGCGAGTTCGAGCCTCGTTTCCCGCTCCAAACTAACGGCGTGTTAGCAAAGCGGTTATGCACTGGATTGCAAATCCATGTAGCTCGGTTCGACTCCGGGACACGCCTCCATAACCACGCAGTTAGTTAATCACTCAATGCCCGAGTGGTGGAATCGGTAGACACAAGGGATTTAAAATCCCTCGCCTTTCGAGGCGTGCCAGTTCAAGTCTGGCTTCGGGCACCATTTTAAATATAAAAAGAAGATTGTCGCGTAAGCGGCTTTTTTTATACCTAAAATTTAGCTTTTCTGTTTTTTGACTAAGTCATTTATGACTTGGTATCTAACTAAAAACCACAAAAAACGACCACACTTGCGGTCGTCTCTATTTATTGTTTAAAGGATTATTTTAATTTTTCACCTTTAAATTCACCTGTTAAACTTTCTAAGAAAGAGGTTATGTCCTCCACATCTTTTTGAGCAGGCTGTTTCACGTTACTTTGGTATTTCAACATTGCACTCACAGCATCTTTTAATTCTTTTGCTGAGGCATCATGGAAATATGGTGCAGTAAGCGCGACATTGCGCAAGGTTGGCACTTTGAAACGATGCATATCAAACGGATCTTTAGTTTGAGCAAAGCGACCTTCATCGGCATCAGTTAATGGCGTACCACGATCTTTAAAGTAATCGCCGTAGAGTCCCATGTACTCATAAGATTGTCCGCCCATTGCTAGACCAGTATGACAAGTATCACATTTATGCTGTTTGAATAACTCATAACCGTGAACTTGTTGCTCGGTTAAAGCTGTTTTATCCCCTTTCAGATAACGGTCAAAATCACTATTTGGCGTAATTAATGTTTTTTCATATTCACCAATTGCGTGAGTTAAGGTTTCTTTCGTCACTTGTGGATATTCTTTTAAGAATTCTTTTTTAAATTCTTCATCCATTTCAAAACGTGCCACGATGGCATCCCACGAGTGCGAGCCCATTTCTACTGGATTTGTTGGAGGACCTTTCGCCTGATCCGCTAAATCTGCTGCACGGCCATCCCAGAATTGCACAAAGTTAAATGCAGCATTGAATACGGTTGGTGCGTTAATTGGACCTTTTTTACCTTCAATCCCTGTTGAAGTATCAAGTCTATCCACACCACCTTTATCTAATTGGTGACAAGTGTGACATTGAATAGAACCATCGCCAGATAAACGACCATCAAAGAAAAGATCATGGCCTAACGCGACTTTTGCTTCATCAGTCGCAATACTGTCTGGAATAGGTTGCACTAAACGATCTGCATCAACATTGGGAGTTTCTTTTGGTAAAGACATTTTACGAGCTTCACGAATCCAGTTAAGCAATGCTACTTTTTCTTGCTCATCTGGTTTACTTCCCCAGTGGAGATGTCTGAATTTAGCAATTGGCATTTCATTATTTTCAAGCACACGCTGTAGTTTTGCTAAATCTGCTTGAGATAATTTGCTCGGATCTTTTAAGCCTTCAAGTAAACGATCTAGGCGGAAGCACGAAGCCCACTTTGAATATCCGATTGCATTTCATCACCCACAATCGGGAATTTTGAATAAAATGGAAGAGGAGTGCTTGGACTATGGCAATATTGGCAGCTGTTATCAAACAACGCTTTTGCCACTTTTTCTTGTTCGCCTGTATAGCGATTTTCCATTAAAAGTTGGGTCGCATTCTCTTTATCAAATTGGTGTAGATACCCCACAACGCCCAAATAACCTAAGATAGCAATGGCGGCTCCGCCAATAATCAGTTTTTTCATCTAATAATCCTCCAAACGATCAATAAACATAAAAAGAAACGTAAAGCTTAAAGTAAGGTGATTATGCCAAAAAATTGGCTTATATTTTGTATGGATTTAATTAACTTTGGCTATGGATTCGATTGATTGCATTAAAGGCCTTTTTATCTTATAAGTGAGAATTCCCCTAAAATTAAGCAATAAAAAATGCGGTTATTTCTAACCGCACTTTGCTTTTATTATCTCTTGTTTATTTCTTTGGCGCTTGCATAAAGCGGAAGAAATCACTATCAGGTTTCAAAATCATCATATTATCTGAACCTTCAAAGCTGCTTTCATAGGCTTTTAAGCTACGAATAAAGCTATAAAACTGTGGTTCTTGGGCAAAAGCTTGAGAATATAGTTTTGCCGCTGCCGCATCACCATTACCTCGTAATTCTTGTGCTGTTTTATTTGCATTCGCTAAGATCAAGGTGACTTTACGATCCACATCCGCTTGAATGAACGCCGCTTTTTCTTTACCTTGCGAACGATGTTCACGAGCAACCGCATCACGTTCTGCACGCATACGTTGGTAAATGGAAGAAGAGACTTCATCCGGTAAATTGATTTGTTTTACGCGAACATCAACGACTTCAATCCCTAATTCAGAGGTACTATCCTGCCCTGAATTTAGCGCTTTTTTCGCCCCCGCCATTAATTCACCACGCGTACCTGAAACGATATCTTTAATTGTACGAGTACCAATTTCTGAACGCAGACGGTCATTCACTTTACGGCTTAATAAGCTTGAAGCTTGGTTATAATCACCACCACCCGTTGCAGTATAGAAACGACCGAAATCGCTGATTCTCCATTTCACATAGGAATCCACCAACAAGTCTTTTTTCTCGACTGTCACAAAACGAGTAGCTGAGCCATCAAGGGTACGAATACGCGCATCAAGCACTTTAATGCTATCAATTAAAGGCAATTTAAAATGCAAACCTGGTTCATAGACGACCACTTTATTTTCTGCATCACGTTGTACTTTGTTAAAACGCAACATGATGCCACGAGTGCCCTCAGTTACAACCACGACGCTGGAATATAACACCGCAGCAATCACCACAATAATCGGAAGTAAAAATTTACGCATTAGTTAAATCTCCCTTGGCGAATGCCTTCATTTGATTGAACTGGTTGAACCGCTTGTGTTTCTACACGACGTTCCTGTGTTGAAACAGGCGCAGAACTGACCGCACTTTCAGAAGTAGTGGCCACTGGCTTAACCGTCTTTTTACCCATTAATTGCTCCAATGGCAATACAGTTAAATTGTTACCATTATTGCTATCTAGCATCACTTTAGGTGTATTTGCCATGACTTTTTCCATGGTTTGAATATAAAGACGCTCTTTTAACAAATCAGGGGCCGCTTTAAATTCAGGTAGCAGACGTTGTAAACGTTCCACTTCCCCTTGCGCATCTAGCACAACACGATCTTTATAAGCCGTTGCTTCTTCAACGATACGCTGTGCATCACCACGAGCGATTGGCTCTTTCTCGCGAGCATAAGCTTCCGCTTCACGAATGTAACGTTGTTCGTCTTCCTGTGCTTTAATCGCATCATCGAAAGCATCTTTCACTTCTTCTGGTGGACGTGCAGATTGGAAGTTCACGTCAATCACTTCAAGTCCCATATCATAAGGTTTGATAATATCGTTCAAGGCTTTCCATGTATCTTCACGTACCACGGCACGACCGGTTGTCAGCACATCATTCATAGTCATATGACCAATCACATAACGAAGTGCACTGTCAGTCGCTTGTCCAAGACTATTGTCCGCATTGCTTACGCTAAACAGGTATTTTTCAGGATTTTGCACGCGATATTGCACAGTCATTTCCACTTTAACCATGTTTTCATCTTTGGTTAACATCGCACCTTGCGTTTTAAGCTCACGAACTTGTTCTACATTCACTGGAATCACTTTATCAATAAAGGTTGGTTTCCAGTTTAAACCTGGTTGAACGATAGAATGAAACTCGCCAAAACGTAACGTTACGCCACGTTCTGCTTCTTTAATAGTATAAAAACCGCTTGCACCCCAAATAATCCCTCCGATTACTGCAGCGATCGGTAAAATCTTACCTAAATTAAATGCAGGTATATTCGGCGAAGTATTATTTGATCCGCTCTTCTTATTGCCACCACCTAATTTTTTCAACAGATTATTAAATACTTCTTCAATATCTGGAGGTGATTGTTCCTGATTTTTATTGTCTCGAGCGCCCCAGCCATTTTCATTTTGCTTATCTGATGAATTATCTGACTGTTTTGGACCACTGCTCTGTCCCGGTTTACCCCAAGGATCTTGATCTGGACCGTTTTGCGACATTACGTTCTCCATTTGTCTAAAATTTTTAATGAGTTTAACGAAATAAATGGGGTTAGTCTATGAAAATACAAGTGGCAATGCAAATTATTATAAAATAAAAAATCCTTGAATATTTTCAAGGATTTTCTTTTATTCATTTACTTGGTAAATCAAGGATTTTTGTATATTTTTTTCTACTAAACTTTTTCCATCC
Source organism: Haemophilus parainfluenzae (assembly GCF_003252795.1). GTDB lineage: Bacteria > Pseudomonadota > Gammaproteobacteria > Enterobacterales > Pasteurellaceae > Haemophilus_D > Haemophilus_D parainfluenzae_K. The sequence continues at coordinate 294,932 of NZ_QEPQ01000002.1, read as the reverse complement.
CATTGATAAAAGTGCGGTTGAATTTTTGACTGATTTATAAATGCCGCAAAGTAAAAAGGCAATTCATCCGTAAAGATCAACGCACCTTTCGGACAATAATCTGAAAAGATCTGCAGTTGTTCTGGCAAATGCGTCACACTTGATAACTTCACTATTCCTACGCCTTGTGATTTCAACACTGCTTCACGCAAACACCAACAGCGATAAAAAGCCTGCTCCTTATCAAGTTGTTTAGCAAACCATTCTTGCTCTGTTTGTAGCGCAAAATGAGCCATGAGTGCAGAAAAATTTCGTTTTTTAGGAAATTCAAGATCAATACCGACCGCACTTTTTTCTGAGTTATTAATATGCAGCAATACGGCAACCCAATCACCTGAATGACTAATATTAAAATCGATATTCTCGACGGGAAATTGTGGTCTGCCACTTTGTGTACGATAAATTTGTCCTAAAAGTGCGGTTGATTTTCCCGCTGTTTTTAACAACTGCCAAAGTAAAAAATGCGCCAATCGACGACATTGATGACGTTGCGTTATCCGAGAATTTCCCTGCAGTTCCATATGCAAATTCTCAGGGACTAGTTCCCTAGGGATTTCATCGAAAGGAAAAGGTTGTTGAATATTGGCGTAAGCAATAAAAGTTGTCATAAAATAATGAATAAACACGCAAGTTTTCTTGCATTATAAAAGGAAATCCACCGCACGCCAATGGAACCCAAAAAGAAAGGGCGCTTATCACGCCCTTTTGAATCAAAATAAAAGTACGGTTAAAATCAACCGCACTTTTTGATTATTTCAACAAATATGCACGTAATTGTGCAAAGTCGTCATCCATTTCATCAGAAAGTAATGGCAATTTATTGTGTTTATCTAACGCTTCTGGCAATGGAAGATCAAGCGAAAGAATACGCTCCACAGACTCTTTAAATTTTGCAGGATGTGCCGTACATAAGAAAATACCGGTTTCATCCGCTTTAAGTTGATCTTTCAATACTTGATAGGCGATTGCACCGTGTGGTTCACATAAATAACCTTTTGCATACATCGCTTTTAAGGTTTCTTCTGTTTCGCCATCACTCAACATACCTGAACCTAAATCACTTAAATTCCAGCCATTACGTTTAAATAACTCTTCGACACGAGGCCAGTTGTTCGGGCGACTCACATCCATCGCATTAGAAAGCGTCGCTACGGTCGCTTTAGGTGCCCAGTTACCTGATTCTAAATAACGCGGTACGGTATCGTTCGCATTGGTTGCTGCAATAAAGCGTTTAATTGGTAAACCTAATGTTTTTGCGATTAACCCTGCGGTTAAGTTACCGAAGTTGCCACTTGGTACAGAAACCACGACATTATCACGTTTTTCTTTTGGTAATTGCGCTACCGCTTCAAAGTAATAACAAACTTGCGCTAATAAACGACTAATGTTGATGGAATTTGCTGAGTTTAAACCAATCGCTTGACGCAGTTCTGCATCATCAAAGGCTTGTTTGACTAACGCTTGGCATGCATCGAAATCACCATTAATCGCCACAGTGCGAATATTACCACCTAAAGTACAGAATAGTTTCTCTTGTAATGGGCTGATTTTGCCTTTCGGGTATAAAATCACCACATTGATGTTTTCTAGCCCATAAAATGCGTGGGCAACTGCCGCACCGGTATCACCGGATGTTGCCGTTAAAATAGTAATTTTGCCATCACCACGCACAGCAGCGAGCGCCTGCGCCATAAAACGACCACCAAAGTCTTTAAATGCTAAAGTTGGACCGTGGAATAATTCAAGGGCATAAATATTGTCTTCTACTTTTTCTAACGGTGCAGGAAAAGTAAATGCATTTTTCACCATCGCATCTAAAGTGGCTTTCGGTAATTCTTCACCGATTAATGCGCCAAGAATTTTTTGGCTACGTTCCACCAATGGTAAGGCTAATAACTCGTCAATATTGGTTAAAGCAGGGATCGTTTCGGGAAAGAACAAACCTTGATCTTTGCCAAGTCCTTGACGTACTGCTTGCGCAAAATTCACTTGTTCTTCAGGGTGTTTGATATTGTACAAATTCATTGTATATCCGTTAATTATAGAGTTTTAATAAAATGTTATTCCCCTCTTATAAAAGAGGGGATAAAAGCGATTTATTGTTTAACCGAGCTCTCTCGCGCCGTCATTATCGACCTTACAAACATGAACAAAGCCTTCATTGTTTTGTAAATAATGATTTTCTAAATAAGTCGCCAGTTTTGTTGCCGTTTGTAAATCGGGTGCAATGGAGAAAATCGTTGGACCAGAGCCTGAAATCCCCGTTGCTAACGCGCCTAAATCACGCGTAGCTTGTTTCACTTCTGCGAAATTTGGTAATAAAGCCTCACGGTAAGGTTCTGCAATCACATCTTTCATCATCATCGCAGCAAGGTTTTCTTGATGCGTGTGACATGCGTGCACAAAGCCACCTAAATGACGACCATGAGAAATCACATCTTGACGCGTGTAGCTTTTCGGTAAAATTGCACGCGCTTCAGCGGTTGAAACCTCAATGCCTGGGTAAGCTAAAACCCAATACCAATTATCAAAAAATGGCAGTTTTTGGCAAATGTTACCGAGGGATTGTACCATAAATTGCACACCGCCTAAGTAACAAGGTGCCACATTATCATAATGGATAGAACCTGAAATACGACCTTCTAGCTCCCCCATCATTTCTAACAATTCCATTTTTGAGAATGGTTCATCGTGGAATTTATTTAATGCCACTAATGCTGCTACGATAGAGCACGCACTTGACCCCAATCCCGAACCAATCGGCATATTTTTCTCAAGGGTCAAACGCAATGGTTTCACTCTCACATTGCGTAATTTTAATTGCTCACTAAACAGCACATAGGCCTGATACACGATATTTTTTTGCGGTTCTTTTGGCAATTTACGCACAAAATAACCCGCACTTTCGAGTTCAAAACCACTTGGAATAGACTCAATCTGTACAACATCACCTAATAATGAACCATCAATCGGTGAAATGGCTGCGCCTAATGTGTCAAACCCTACACTAATATTTGCACTCGATGCCGGAGCATAAATTCTTAACATGCTAAGTCCTTTTTAGTGGTGTAATGTTCTTAAAATATCTGCAAAGATGCCGGCTGCAGTCACTGCGTTACCTGCGCCATAACCACGCAATAACAACGGAATTGGTTGATAATAACGCGTGTAGAATGCAAGGGCATTTTCACCGTCTTTCACCTTATACAATGGATTATTTTGATCCACAGCGATGATTGATACCTTGCAGTGACCATCTTTAATTTGTCCTACGTAACGCAATACTTTGCCTTCTGCTTTCGCAGCTTCAACGCGTGCTTTAAATTCCGCATCTAATTGTGGCAACATCGCCATAAATTCATCGGCTGATTTGCCTTCAGAGAAGCCTTTCGGTAACACGCCTTCCACTTCCACATCGGAAAGCTCAAGTTCTAACCCTGCTTCACGCGCTAAAATAAGCAATTTACGTGCCACATCTTGTCCTGATAAATCATCACGAGGATCTGGTTCTGTAAACCCTTTTTCACGTGCAAGTGCGGTCACTTCTGAAAGAGAAAGTCCCTCTTCTAATTTACCAAAAATGAAAGAAAGTGAGCCCGATAAAATACCTTCAAAATACTCAAGCTCATCCCCTGCTGCCAATAAATTCTGTAAGTTTTCGATAACCGGTAAACCAGCGCCTACGTTGGTTTCGTATAGGAATTTATGTTGGCTCGCTTGTGCATTGCGACGTAATTCGTGGTAATAAGCTAATTCACGGGTATTCGCTTTTTTATTTGGAGTGACCACATGGAAGCCTTCTTTTAACGCACGAGCATAAAGTCCTGCAACCGATTCAGCTGTTGTACAATCTACGAAGACTGGGTTCACTACGTGGTGTAATTTAATGAAAGATAACAACACATCGAAATCAGAAGGTTGGGTTGCATTTTCAAGATCTGCTTTCCAATTATCTAAATTCAATCCGTTTTCATCCAAAAGCATTTTTGTTGAATTCGCTAAGGCACAAACACGGATTTCAATGTCCTTCTTTGCGAGGTATTCTTTTTGATGTTTAATTTGTTCAATTAACTCACCACCAACGCCACCAACGCCGACTAGAAACATATCGACAACTTTCTTGTTATTAAAAAGGGCTTGGTGAGTCGCTTTCACAGCTTCAATCGCTTTATTTTGCGCGACAACTGCGGAAATTGAACGCTCAGAAGAACCTTGTGCAATTGCGACTAAGCTGATATTCGCTTGTGCTAAGGCAGAGAAGAAACGAGCCGCAATACCTTTAGCTTGTTTCATACCATCACCTACAACTGAGATGATAGATAGATCTTTTGCGACTTCAATTGGCTCTAAGTCATGCGCTTTTAATTCTGTCGCAAACTCTTGTTCTAAAATCGCTTTCGCTGCATCCGCTGATTTAACTGGCACACAGAAACTAATGCTGTATTCAGAAGAAGATTGAGTGATTAAAATAACTGAAATACCGGCTTTTGACATGGCTGAGAAGACACGCGCAGCCATCCCTACCATGCCTTGCATACCAGGGCCTGAAACATTAAACATTGCCACGTTGTCAAGGTTAGTAATCCCTTTCACTTGTAACCCTTCAGATTTTACATGACCATCGATTATTGAACCAGGTGCAGATGAATTACCGGTGTTTTTGATCACACAAGGGATTTGTTTTGGCAATAATGGACCAATTGTACGTGGATGGATCACTTTCGCGCCAAAATAAGAAAGCTCCATCGCTTCACGATAAGAAAGGCTTGGTAATAAACGAGCATCTGGCACTAAACGAGGATCACAAGTATAAACGCCATCCACATCAGTCCAAATTTCACAAACAGACGCATCTAAACAAGCTGCTAAACAGGCTGCTGAATAATCAGAACCATTACGGCCTAATAACACTAATTCACCTTTATCATTACATGCGGTAAAACCAGCCATTAGAACCACTTTATCTTTTCCGATACTTTTCGCATCAACGCGTTTTGTTGATTCGTCAATATCAACTGAAGATTCTAAGTAACCGCCCTGTGCTAATAATTGCTTAACTGGATCAACAATGTGAACACTGTATCCGCGTGCTTCAAACCACGCTTTCATCATGGCAATCGATAATTTTTCACCACGGCAGTCAATGGTTGCTTTAACTTTATCTTCTACTTTTCCAGCTTGGCGGATTTCTTCTAATAAACCTTTAATTTGGGCAAATTCTGCATCAATGAGGGCTTTGGTGCCAGCAAGATCAAATTTATTATTTTCAGCGTGTAAACCATTAATGATGTTATAGAAAATCTCAATGGCTTCGTTAAAGTGGGTATCAGTAGGTTGGTTTAATGCGGCTTTTTCAGAGAGGGCAACAAGATGATTAGTAATTTTAGCAGGAGCGGATAACACACCGGCAGCCTGCTCTTCCAAATGAGCTTTTTCGATTAATTGAGCCGCTTGCGAGAAACGCTCAGGATTGGCTAATGAAGTGCCACCAAATTTTAATACGCGCATGATAATATCCTCAGATGTTGTGATTTTTAAATACTAAAAAACCCGCACTAGACTGAATGCGGGTTTTCTTGATCCTGTTTGTTACGCACTAACCCGCCCCATTAATTGTCGTAATGGTCATAATAATGGTGGTAATCATGAAAGTGCGGTTATTTTTCATTGTGTTTTAACCTTGAAAAAAGATGTGTTTAGAAATACCGAAAAAGCGCAGGCTTGTCAAACACAAAATCAAAAAAATGAAGATTTTTTCTAAAAATCATCGCTTTGGTGTAGAATGAAGAGAGTTTCACATTGGTCAGGAAGGGAATTATGACAATTCAACAAGCACTCGAAACCATCCATCAAAAAATCCAAGACGCCACACAACTCGCTCATCGCCCTGAAAATGCGGTCACTTTATTAGCGGTTTCTAAAACTAAACCCAATGAAGCGATTTTAGAAGCCTATCATGCAGGACAAAAAGCATTTGGGGAGAACTACGTTCAAGAAGGTGTAGATAAAATTCAGTATTTTGAAGCACAGAATATTCAGCTTGAATGGCATTTTATTGGCCCATTGCAATCCAATAAAACGCGTCTTGTGGCCGAACATTTCGATTGGATGCAAACGCTAGAACGTTCAAAAATTGCTGATCGTTTAAATGAACAACGACCTGTCAATAAAGCCCCACTGAATGTTTTAATTCAAATTAATATCAGTGACGAAGCGAGTAAATCAGGTATTCAACCGGGTGAAATGATTGAGCTTGCAAAACACATTGAAAATCTACCGCACTTACGTTTACGTGGATTAATGGCAATCCCTGCTCCGACAGATAATATTGCTAAACAAGAAGCAGCTTTTAGCCAAATGGAACAATTATTTGAGCAACTTAAAGCCGCTTTCCCTCATCAACAAATTGATACCCTTTCGATGGGAATGACCGATGATATGCAAAGTGCCATTAAATGCGGTTCAACCATGGTGCGTATCGGTACGGCCATTTTTGGTGCGAGAGATTATTCGAAAAAATAATGGATAGAAAATAAAAAAGCGGTCAATATTGACCGCTCTTTTTTATCTAGATTTCATTAAACTTCTTCGCTCTTTTCAGAGAAACGTTCAATCTTCGCACCTAAGCAACGAAGTTTATCTTCAACGTGTTCATAACCACGATCGATGTGATAAATACGATCTACGATGGTTTCACCACTTGCGATACAGCCTGCTAATACAAGGCTGATTGATGCACGTAAATCTGTTGCCATCACTTCTGCACCAGAAAGATGCTCAACACCATGACACACTGCAGTATTACCTTCAATTTCCGCTTTACCACCCATACGAATTAATTCTGGAATATGCATAAAGCGGTTTTCAAAGATGGTTTCAGTGATGATACTTGTGCCTTCTGCTACCATATTTAACAAGGTGAACTGAGCTTGCATATCCGTTGGGAAACCTGGGTGTGGTGCAGTACGAATATTAACAGCTTTTGGACGATTGCCATGCATATCCAAGGTAATGCTATCTTCTGTGACTTCAACTTCTGCACCCGCTTCACGAAGTTTATCAATCACGGCATCCATGGTATCCGCTTTGGTATTTTTACATACCACGCGACCACCTGAAATAGCACCTGCAATTAAGAATGTACCGGTTTCAATACGATCTGGCACAATGCTGTGCTCGCAGCCAGTTAAACGCTCAACACCTTCAACGACAATGTGATCCGTACCAGCACCTGTAATTTTTGCACCCATTTTGTTGAGGAAATCAGCTGTATCGACAATTTCTGGCTCACGTGCGGCATTCTCAATGGTTGTTGTACCTTTTGCAAGTGTTGCAGCCATCATGATGGATAAAGTCGCGCCAACACTCACTTTTTCCATCACAATACGTGTACCTACAAGACGATCAGCAACAACCGCTTTTACGTAACCTTCATCCAGCTCAATCGTTGCACCGAGTTTTTCTAAGCCACTAATATGAAGATCAACTGGACGTGCACCAATTGAACAACCACCAGGTAAAGAAACTTGACCTTGATGAAAACGAGCCACCAACGGTGCTAATGCCCAAATAGAGGCACGCATGGTTTTTACTAATTCATATGGCGCAACGAAGTGATCAATTTTAGAACAATCTAATAATACTGCACCTTCAGCATCACGCTCTACCACAACACCAAGTTTGCGTAAGATTTTTAAAGTGGTATCAATATCTTTTAGTTCTGGTACGTTTGTTAATTTAACCGGTTCAGTCGCCAAAATGGCGGCAAAAAGAATAGGAAGTGCAGCATTTTTTGCACCAGAGATGGTTACAGTACCACTTAAGCGAGATTGCCCGCCATAAACACGAAATTTTTCCATAGAAAATCCTAGCTAGCTTGATGTAATAGACGATCCATTTTCCACTTTGCAGTGGTATAGGTTTTAATAGTTAAAGCGTGAATTTCGCCAGTTTGAAAGTAAGGCATTAATGGCGCGTAAATAGTTTGTTGCTGTTTTAATTTAGAAAGTGCAGCGATCTCATCGCTCACCACAATCACACCAAAGTGTGCATTTTCACCTTGAGCATAAACCTCATCTACATTCAGGCTTTCTTTTAAAATACGTTCAATTTCTTGCAGTTCCATTAGGATTTCCGTTTTAATGATGATCAATAAAAGTGCCAATCCAATGAGATAAATTCACTAAATCAGCAAGGGTTAATAACTGTTCCGGCGGATTTATCAACCGCACTTTTTTATTTGGTAACTGCTCACTATCATGTAGAAAATCACACAATAATGCAAAACCAGCCGAATCAATTCGTTTAATATTCGTAAAATCAAATTCAATGAAACTTTGATTCGCTAGTTTTTCTGATAAAAAAGAAGCACGTTGCTGCCATAATGGTAACAACGTGTTGCGGGATAGCTCCCCCGATAATTGAAGAGCTATCTTATCATTATTTTGGATTAAATCCCACTTTAACGCAGTCATTCGCTTATTTGCTCAATGTCACGGGTGCTGCGGCAGATTTTTGAATTTGAGCTGTTAAAGCATCAATACCTTGTTGACGTAAAATACCACTCCATTCGTTTTGTTTGGTGACAACCATGCTCACGCCTTCTGCAACCATGTCATAAGCTTGCCATTCGCCAGTTTTACTGTTTTTACGCCATTTGAAATCTAACTTGATTGGCGCTTGTCCACCATTTTGCACGATGTTTACACGAATGCTTACAAGGTTTTTGTCGCCTACTTCTTTAGCCGGTTCAATTTGAATATTTTGATCGGTGTAAGCGGTTAACACTTGCGCGTAAGCTTGTTCGATAAAATCGCTGAATGCTTTAAAGAATTTTTCACGCTGTTCTGGTGTGGTTGATTTAAAGTGTGAACCTAACACCAAAGAACCTGCATAGTTTACTTGCACGTAAGGTAATAAATCATTACGCACGATAGTACGTAAATAGTTTGGATCCTTTTTAATTGTTGCCTGATTGTTTTTGATATCGGCAAATAACTTATCTGATGCTTGTTGCATCAACACATAAGGGCTCGTTTCTGCACGTACAGTTTGAGTCACAAAAAGTGCAGTCACTGCAAATGCCATTACGCTAAACCATTTTTTAAACTGAGTAAATTTCATCATAAATCTCCTAAATAAAGATTATTATTTGGCTTTAGGTTCTGCTTTGTCAGCATTACCGTCGGCTTTTTTATCACCGTAAAGGAACTGGCCGATTAAATCTTCCAATACCATTGCGGATTTCGTGTCTTGAATTTGGCTACCGTTTTTTAACATCGCGGTTTCACCATCATCAAAACCCATAGTTAAGGCGATATATTGCTCGCCCAATAATCCCGATGTTTTGATCGATAACGAACTGTTTTCCGGAATTTCTTTATATTCTTCATTAATCGCAATACTGACTTTTGGCAAGTAAGATTTTTCGTCTAATGTAATGTCAGACACACGACCAATCACTACCCCACCTAGTTTAAGTGGTGCACGGACTTTTAGTCCACCAATATTGTCAAAAGTTGCAGTCACTGTGTAAGATTTTGTTTCACCAAAACCTTGCACATTCGCTACACGTAAGCCTAAAAACACTAACGCGGCGATACCGAGTAGTAAAAATAACCCTACCCAAAATTCATATTTAATTGTTTGTCGCATAAAAATACCCTTTTAGCCTGCCCCAAACATAATGGCAGTTAAGATGAAATCGAGCCCAAGAACCACAAGTGATGCGTGGACAACTGTTCTGGTTGTGGCTTGACTGATACCTTCTGATGTCGGAATACAATCATAACCATTGAATAACGCAATCCACACCACGGCAATGGCGAAAAATACGCTTTTAATAAATCCGTTTAGAATGTCATAGCTCCAGCTGACGGAATTTTGCATCACTGACCAGAAGCTACCTGCATCAACACCTTTCCAATCTACGCCGACAAGCGCACCGCCCCAAATACCAATCGCGGTAAAGAGAAGCGCAAGAATTGGCATCGCAATCAGCCCTGCCCAAAAACGTGGTGCAATCACTCGACGTAATGGATCAACCGCCATCATTTCAAGGCTAGAAAGTTGTTCTGTGGCTTTCATTAAGCCAATTTCAGCCGTTAACGCTGAACCTGCACGACCCGCAAATAAAAGTGCGGTCACTACTGGGCCTAATTCACGTAATAAAGACAGTGCCACAAGTTGTCCAAGGCTGGTTTCAGCAGAAAAATCCACCAAGACTACATAGCCTTGTAAGCCTAACACCATCCCAATAAATAAACCTGAAAGCAGGATAATTAATAAAGACTGTACACCTAATACGTACAACTGCTTCACTAATAAAGGAAAATGCTTACGAATTTGTGGCTTACCGACTAACGCACCAAACAACATAAAGCCTGATCGGCCTAATGCACGGAAAAATTTGATTACGCTTCGTCCAAGTGAAGAAATCATATCAACGATCATTTAAATAATTCCTCCACATAATCTTTTGCTGGATAATGGAATCTCACCGGTCCATCCGCTTCGCCTTTTAAGAACTGCACCACTTGAGGATCTTGGCTAGCGAGCAGTTGCTCTGATGTTCCTTCGGCAATCACATGTTTATCCGCAATAATATAGGCATAATCGGCAATGCTTAATACTTCCTGAACATCATGGGAAACCACGATAGACGTTAAGTTTAATGCCTCATTTAAGCGTTTAATTAAGCTCACAATTACGCCCATGCTGATTGGATCTTGCCCTGTAAACGGCTCATCAAACATAATTAAATCCGGATCAAGTGCAATTGCTCGAGCCAATGCGGCACGACGCGCCATCCCACCAGAAAGCTCTGAAGGCATCAAATCTGCTGCACCACGTAAGCCCACCGCTTCTAATTTCATCAACACAATTTGACGAATTAGACTTTCCGGCAAACAGGTATGCTCGCGAATCGGAAATGCCACGTTATCAAACGTGGAAATATCCGTAAATAAAGCGCCTGATTGGAATAACATTCCCATGCGTTTACGTACTTCGTAAAGCTCGCGATTTGAAAGACGACAAATATCTTGTCCATCAAACAAAATCTCGCCTTGTTCAGGATACAACTGCCCACCAATTAATTTCAGCAGCGTGGTTTTCCCGATCCCTGATGGCCCCATTATGGCTGTAATTTTGCCCTGTTGGACTTTTAAATTCAGGTTATCGTAAATCACACGCTCACCTCGTTTAAAGGTCAGGTTTTTGACTTCGATTAGATTTTTATTCATTAAAATCTCATTGGTTTTATAAGAAGAAATTTATTTTTCTCTCACGTTAAAAAAGTGCGGTCGTTTTGACTGCTATTTTTGTGAAAGGTTCAAGCGGCGTTTTAATAACGTCGTAAAGCCACGTAATAACACAAAAATCAATGACAACACATAAATAGGTAAATTACCTAATGCTGCATAAGGCGTTTTGCCTTCTGTTGGCACCATTTTATGGGTCAGCGTTGTTTCCTCAAATTGAGGTGCTTGCGCTTCAATGTTGCCTTTTGCATCAATAAACACTGAAACCCCTGTATTCGTTGCACGAATTAATGGTTTACCTAATTCGAGCGCGCGCATTCTAGCCATTTGTAAATGCTGCCAAGGGCCAATGCTATCACCAAACCATGCATCATTAGAAATAGTCAGCAAATAATCTGTTTCTTTTTTCAGATTTTCACGAAGTTGCTCACCAAAAATAATTTCATAACAAATAGCTGGCGCAAAAGCATGTTGTTTTGCCATAAAAGATGGCTGTACCGCATCGCCACTTTGGAACGCAGACATTGGCAAATTAAATACGGAATTAAGTGGACGTAACAAACTTTCTAACGGCACATATTCACCAAATGGTACGAGATGATGTTTGCTGTAACGATTTTTTGTCGTCAACTCATAAGGGAAATCAGGATTCCCGGCCGTCACAATCGAATTTAATAATTTACCACTTTGCTCATCGCGATATACGGTACCAATCATTACTTCCGTATTTTTCTCTTTTGCCACTTTATCTAAAGCTTCAAAAAATGGCGTAATCGCATTTTCAAGGGTAGGCAATGCCGACTCGGGTAAAATAATCAAATCAGACTTGCCTAAATGCGCCAAAATTTGTTTTTGATAGATATCCACTGTGGCATAAAGGTATTCAGGATCCCATTTTAAATTTTGCTCAATATTGCCTTGTGCAAGCGTGACAGTGAGTCCTTTACCTTCTTTGGGTTGAACAAAATTCACCTTACCTGCATAAGCACTTAATCCACCCACAACCAATAATAGCAATGCATTCACACTGACCAAATTCAATTGTTTTTTCGATAGTGAAAAAACAAAATTAAAAATGACCGCACTTGCCCAAACGGTAAAGAATGTCATCCCCGTGACACCAAAGATCGGCGCGATACCGTAAAACGGACTGTCGATTTGGGTATAACCAAATTGTAACCAAGGAAAACCAGTAAATACCCAACCGCGCAAGAATTCAGTCAATGTCCAAATCGCGGCAAAAATGACCGCACTTTGCACCTGAAAACGTTGCACTAAATAAGTGAAAAGCATTGGATAAAGTGCAAGGTAAGCCGAAAGTAAGCCCACCAAGAGATAGCTCATGCCAAGGGATGCCCCACCAAATTGATGAATGCTGACATTTAACCAACTTACACCAAAACAGAAAAAGCCCATCGACCACAAAAAGGTGGCAAAAAGTGCGGTTGATTTTTTTGCATTTTTTGCCACAAAAAGTAATCCGCCTAAGGACACATAGGCTAATCCCCAATAATCAAACGGCGAAAAGGCAAATACGCCAATCACACCAGAAATCAGGGCTATAAGATAAACGACTAATTTATTCATTTTATCAATACTACAAAAAAATATTCCCCCTCTTTAGCAAAGAGGGGGCTAAGAATACGGTCAAACTGAATAACTTACTCAGCTTGCTCTTCTACGCCTTCCATATCCGACAAATGCTCATCTGGCACGGTTACGCGTACTTGAATTAAACGGCGACTATCGGCTGAAGTCACTTTAAATTGAATATTTTCTAAGGTAATTTCTTCACCGCGTTTAGGCAAATACCCAAAGGCTTGCATGATTAAACCGCCAATGGTATCCACTTCTTCATCATCGAAATGCGTATTAAATTGCGCATTAAAATCATCAATATCCGTTAACGCACGTACCGCATAAGTGTGACGAGAAAGCTGACGAATATCCGCGACATCTTCCTCATCAAATTCGTCTTCAATGTCACCGACAATTTGTTCGAGAATATCTTCGATGGTCACCAAACCTGATACCGCACCAAACTCATCCACCACAATCGCCATGTGGAAACGCTCAGAACGAAAATCTTTTAACATACGATCAACACGTTTACTTTCTGGCACAATCACAACTGGACGTAACAACTGGGAAAGTTCGAACTCTTCCGCATCTTCACGTAAAAACTTAAGCAAATCTTTTGCGTGCAAAATACCTTCAATATTATCGCGGTCATCCGTATCTGCAATCACAGGAAAACGAGAGTGGGCTGATTCAATAATGGTATTCAAACAGGCATCGAGATCTTGATTCGATTCAATAAATACAATTTGCGAGCGAGGAATCATGATATCGCGCACGCGAAGCTCTGCGATTTCCATTACCCCTTCAATCATCTCACGAGTGTTTTGATCGATTAAATCGTTTTGTTCTGAATCGCGAATCACTTCCACGAGTTCTTCACGGTTTTTCAACTCACCTTGGAAAAAGCGCCCTATAAGTGATTGGAAAAAAGACTTTTTAGTTGTTTCAGTTTGATTACTCGAATGTTCTTCGTTCATAAAATTAAATGTGTTACTGTCGGATTGACTGCGTAAAAAGTAGCATATTTTGACAAAAATCGCAAAAAACTTAAGCTAAATGGCTGAAAATAAAGTGCGGTTAAAAACACCATAGTTTTTAACCGCACTTTCAGAGATTACCTATTTAAACCTAAACTCTGTCCACTGGTAATAGCGTTCACCTGCTTTTTGAATACCGCCATAATTTTGCCATTCTGGGTGGTTTGGGGTATCGGGAAGGCATTGAGTTTCAAGGGCTATGCCACTGAAATCTTGATAAGTACTGTTTGCTCGAGTTGGAGTGCCTGCAAGATAGTTTCCCGTATAAACCTGTAACGCTGCTTGGGATGTGAGCACTTCAAGGCTTAAATCTTCATTAGGAGAAGTCAATAATACGCAAGGTTTTTGCCATGCTTTATTGACGATAAAGGAATGATCATAACCTTTCGTTACCACTTGATCGCCTTGTTGGAAATCTTGTACGATTGGTTTTGCCACACGAAAATCAAAGCTAGTATTCACCACATGTTTTAGTGGTGAATTTGGGATGCCTTCGCCATCAACCGGTAAATAGAAATCCGCATTAAGGCGTAGTGTATGATTTCGTACATCACTGCCCTGCTCTGTATTTTCTAAATTAAAATAAGCGTGGTTCGTTAAGTTCAGCGCAGTATCTTTATCGCTTTCTGCTTCATACTCAATTTTTACGCTATTTTCATCGGTCAGCGTGTAAAGCACATTAACTTGTACATGGCCTTCAAAACCTTGATCTCCATCAGGAGACACAAGAGAAAAACGCACAAAATTCTGACCGCACTCTTCGACTTTCCAACGGCGTTTATCAAAGCCTTCTTTGCCACCATGTAATTGATGTTTGCCTTGATTAGCGACCAGATGGATTGTTCGCTCACCTAATTCAAATTGGGCGTTAGCAATACGGTTCGCATAGCGTCCTACGCTTGCACCCAAATAAGCAGTTTGATGAGGATAATCTTCCACTTTGCAGCCGAGTAACACTTCTCGCAACTCACCATTCACAGGGACTTTACAAGAAAGCCAAGTGGCTCCCCAATCCATAAATTGCACGGTCATGCCATTCGAATTGGTGAGTTGAACAAGTTGATAAGGCTGTCCATCTGGTGCATTGAACACCGTTTTTTCTAGCATAGACTCACTCCTTGTGAGGCTGTGCAAACGTAGAAATCTTCTTTTAAGCCAGTTTGTTTTTCATAATTATCGGCAATGATTTTACGCACAGCTTCGACTTTATCATGAGGAGCAAGGGCAACAATGCAGCCACCGAAACCACCACCTGTCATTCTCGCGCCACCAGTTTTACCAATGACTAATTGAGCGAGTTCAACAAGATAATCGATTTGCGGCACGGTAATCTCAAAATCATCACGCATTGATTCGTGAGATTGCCCCATTAATTCGCCTAATTTTGTTAAATCGTTATGTTTTAATGCTTCAACGGCATCAAGTACACGTTGGTTTTCGGTCACCACATGGCGTGCACGTTTGGCCACTAAAGCATTAAGTGCGGTCAATTCTGCTTCTCTTTTTTGGAATTCTTCTACTGACACATCACGCAACGCTTTCACACCAAAGAATTCTGCGGCTTTTTCACATTGCCAACGGCGTGTGTTGTATTCGCCCGTCACCAAATCATGCGGTACATTAGAGTTCACAATAATAACCGCGACATCTTTCGGCACAGGCGTTGGCTGTGTTTCTAAGCTACGGCAATCAATCATTAAGAGATGATCTTTTTGCCCTAAAGCGGAAATTAATTGATCCATGTTTCCGCAATTTGCGCCTACAAATTTGTTTTCAGCTTTTTGACCAATCAAAGCAATCTCTGTATGTGTTAAAGGTAAATCACTGAGTTGTTGACAGAATTTCCCTGTAGCTACTTCAAGAGCGGCGGAAGAGCTTAAACCAGAAGAATGTGGCACATTTCCTGAAATGACTAAATCAGCACCTTGCTTAAATTGCGGGCAACGCTCTTGAATAAATTTCACGACACCACGCACATAATTCGCCCATTTTTGCTCACTTTGAGAGAAATCTTCATCAAGAGAAAAGGTATCCGCAAGATCAAGATCTGCCGCATAGACATTCCAAATATGATCAGCTCGTTTTGATCCCGCAATGGCTGTACCATAATTGATTGCACAAGGCATCACAAAACCATCATTGTAATCGGTATGTTCGCCGATAATATTTACACGACCTGGTGCATACACCGTCAGTTCCGGTTGCTTGTTATATTTTTGCGTAAAAATGTGTTGGGATTTTTGGACTGGAGTCATATTATTTTCCTTTATCTTTCACACTCCCCCTTAACTCAAGAGGGAAAGGATTTCTTAACGTTCTTTATAATGTACTTCGCTTAACGCACGTAATCTTTCTGCTGCTTGCTCAGCGGTGAGGTCACGTTGGCTTTCACCTAGCATCTCATAACCCACCATAAATTTACGTACTGTAGCTGAACGCAATAATGGAGGATAAAAATGCGCATGAAGCTGCCAATGTTCGTTATCTTCGCCATTAAATGGCGCTGCATGGAAACCCATTGAATACGGGAAAGAGGTTTCAAATAAGTTATCGTATTTCGTTGCCAGTTTTTTCAATATCACGGCAAGATCTTTAGCTTGAGCCTCGGTTAATTCTGTTAAGCGTTTTACATGCACTTTAGGCAACAACAAGGTCTCAAATGGCCACACCGCCCAATAAGGCACTACCGCAACCCAATGCTCGGTTTCCACCACAATACGTTCTTTTTTCTCTAATTCTTTTTGAACATAATCCACTAAAAGTACCGAACCGTGCTTTTCATAATAATTTCGTTGAGCAACATCTTCGCGAGCAACTTCATTCGGCAAAAAGCTGTTTGCCCAAATTTGTCCGTGCGGATGGGGATTGGAGCATCCCATTGCCGCGCCTTTATTTTCAAAAATCTGTACCCACTGATATTTTTGACCCAGTTCACGTAATTGCTCTTGCCACACTTTAATCACTTCTTCAATTTCAAGTGCGGTCAATAATGGTAAGGTTTTGCTGTGATCTGGTGAAAAACAAATAACACGGCTTTCACCACGAGCTTGGCTCATTTGGAAAAGCGGATCGGCTGATTGCTCTGGCGCTGGTGTATCTTCTAATAAAGCCGAGAAATCATTTTTGAATACATAAGGTTTATGGTAATCCGGATTCGGTTCACCTGTAATACGCTTATTACGCGGGCAGAGATAACAATTTGGATCATGACTTGGCTTTTGTTCCTCACTCACTTTTTCTTGTTGCCCCTGCCATGGACGTTTAGCACGATGTGGCGAGACTAAAACCCATTGGTCAATTAACGGATTATAACGACGATGCGGATGATCTGTCGGTTCAAATATGGTTTCGCTCATATTTTTGCTCCAAAATGTAAACGATTACAAAATTCTCTTCATAAGATAACAAATTAAAAAAAATAAACCGTGATCATTATCACAAAATCAGGAAATAAGGCGCTAGTCCAATCACTTTTTTGTGACGAATGTAGCATTTTTGAAAGTAACCGCTTTCAATTTTATTCAAATTTACTATGATAATTGCTATGAAAAAATGAATGAGAGCCCTGTTATGCCTACAATTCGAGATGTTGCTGAATTAGCTTGCGTGTCGGTTGCCACTGTTTCCCGGGTGATTAATCACTCCCCATCTGTGAGTGAAAAAACCCGTTATTCAGTACAACGTGCAATGGAAGTCTTAAATTATCAACCCAATGCAAACGCACAAGCTCTGGCAGTACAAAATACTGATACCATTGGCGTGGTGGTTACTGATGTAACGGATCCGTTCTTTGCTATCTTGGTTAAATCGGTCGATAAAGTTGCTGAAGAGCATCAAAAAACGATTTTGATCGGCATTGGATACCATCATGCAGAAAAAGAGCGTGAAGCCATTGATACCTTGCTACGCAAGCGTTGTAGCTGTCTGGTCGTTCATTCCAAAGCCCTTTCTGACGAAGAGTTACAGCATTATTTAGAAAATGTACCCGGTATGGTGGTGATTAACCGTGTGATTGCAGGCTATGAAAATCGTTGCGTCAGCCTTGATAACCGTCAAGGCACCTATCTTGCCACTGAAATGTTGATTCGTTATGGCCATAAGCACATCGCCTATATTGGTTCCAATCACGGTATTTTAGATGAAACAGAACGTAAGGAAGGCTACTTAGAAGCCTTAGAAGCGCATAACTTCCCCATTGTAGAACAAGCCATTGTGCATAATTCACCTGATTTTGAAGGTGGTGAAAAGGCCATGATTGATTTATTGAGCTACAACTCCAATTTAACCGCTGTAGTGGCCTATAACGATACGATGGCTGCGGGAGCAATTTCCGTTTTAAATGAAAACAATATCAAAGTGCCGAAACAGTTTTCCATTGTGGGCTTTGATGATATGCCAATTGCTCGATATTTGATTCCTAAGCTTACCACTATTCGCTATCCAATTGATTTAATGGCAAATTATGCGGCAAAACTGGCTTTGAGCTTAGTTGACTCGTCTATTGTTACACCGACTGTTGTCCAATTTAATCCAACCTTGGTGAGACGTTTTTCTGTAGAAAATTCAATGAAACCGTGATGGAGATCACAAATTTAAACATTGCTATGTAATCGTTTTCATTTATGTGAGTTTGATCACAGATTAACAATTTTGATTTCGTTATGATGGATTCAGTTGCAATAGATGTACGCAACATTCCTCTATTTGGTATATAAAAATCAACAATAAAATCTCTTTCTCTAATAGGAGCGTTTTTATGAAAAAAACAGCAGTATTAAGTGCGGTCGCTTTAGCAATCGGTTTAGGTTCAGCAACTTCAGGTTTCGCAGCCGATAACCGTATTGGTGTTACCATTTATAAATATGATGACAACTTCATGTCATTAATGCGTAAAGAAATCGATAAAGAAGCGAAAGCCCTTGGCGGCATTGAGTTATTGATGAATGACTCTCAAAATGCACAATCTATTCAAAACGACCAAGTAGATGGTTTGCTTTCTAAAGGTGTAAAAGCCCTAGCCATTAACTTAGTGGACCCAGCTGCAGCATCAACTGTTATCAACAAAGCGAAACAAGATGACATTCCTGTTGTTTTCTTCAATAAAGACCCTGGTGCAAAAGCAATCGGTAGCTATGATCACGCTTACTATGTGGGTACCGATCCGAAAGAATCAGGTTTAATCCAAGGGGATTTAATTGCAAAACAATGGAAAGCAATGCCAGCCTTAGACTTAAACAAAGACGGTAAAATCCAATATGTATTATTAAAAGGTGAACCAGGTCACCCAGATGCTGAAGCACGTACTAAATATGTGATTGAGCAATTAAATGCGAAAGGTATTCCAACCGAGCAATTATTTATTGATACCGGTATGTGGGATGCAGCAATGGCTAAAGATAAAGTGGATGCATGGTTATCTAGCTCTAAAGCTAACGAAATTGAAATGATTATTTCAAACAATGACGGTATGGCATTAGGTGCATTAGAAGCAACCAAAGCACACGGTAAAAAATTACCAATCTTTGGTGTAGATGCATTACCAGAAGTACTTCAATTAATTAAGAAAGGCGAAATTGCTGGTACTGTGTTAAACGATGGCGTTAACCAAGGTAAAGCAGTTGTTCAACTTTCTGCAAATCTTGCTAACGGTAAAGCAGCAACAGAAGGTACACAATGGAAATTAGAAAACCGTGTGGTACGTATCCCTTATGTTGGTGTAGATAAAGATAACCTAAGTGAATTCTTAAAATAAGAAAATCTATTGCTTTTCTTTAATTTTAGGGGGAAAGGAAACCCAAATTCCCTTTCCCCCTTTTTGATGAGGTTGGATATGACAACTCAAACCCAAGACAGTGATGTACTACTGACAATGACGGATGTCAGTAAGTCTTTCCCCGGTGTAAAAGCCCTTGATCACGCCAATCTAACAGTTCGTTCTCACTCTGTTCATGCCTTAATGGGCGAAAACGGGGCGGGTAAATCGACATTATTAAAATGCCTCTTCGGAATTTATGCAAAAGACGAAGGTGAAATTTTATTCTTAGGCAAACCTGTTGATTTTAAAACATCAAAAGAAGCCCTTGAAAATGGGATTTCAATGGTTCACCAAGAACTTAACTTGGTGCGTCAAACTAGTGTAATGGATAACTTATGGTTAGGTCGCTACCCACTTAAAGGTCCTTTTGTGGATCACGCAAAAATGTATCGTGATACCAAAGCGATTTTCGATGAATTGGATATTGATGTTGATCCAAAAGAAAAAGTGGCCAAACTTTCCGTTTCACAAATGCAGATGATCGAAATTGCGAAAGCGTTCTCTTATAACGCTAAAATCGTAATTATGGATGAGCCAACATCCTCACTTTCAGAAAAAGAAGTGGAACATCTTTTCAAAATTATTCAAAAATTAAAAGATCGCGGTTGTGGCATTATCTATATTTCACACAAAATGGATGAAATCTTCAAAATTTGTGATGAAATCACCATTCTTCGTGATGGTAAATGGATTAATACCGTTCAAGTTAAAGGCACCACCATGGAAGAAATTGTTTCAATGATGGTTGGCCGTGAATTGACTCAACGTTTCCCAGAAAAAACGAATGTGCCAAAAGAAGTCACACTTGAAGTGGAACATTTAACTGCAGCGAATCAACCTTCCATTCAAGATGTTTCCTTTAATTTACGCAAAGGTGAAATTTTAGGTATTGCAGGTCTTGTTGGTGCGAAACGTACCGATATTGTGGAAGCCATTTTTGGTGTACGCGAATTAAAAGAAGGGACGATCAAGCTCAACGGAAAAATTGTGAAAAACCATACCGCACTTGAGGCGATTAACCACGGTTTTGCTTTGGTGACTGAGGAACGTCGTTCAACCGGGATTTATTCAAACTTAAGTATTGAATTCAACTCATTGATTTCAAATATGAAATCTTACCTCTCCCCATGGAAATTGCTCAGCAATAAAAAAATGGCGAGCGATACACAATGGGTGATTGATGCGATGAACGTGAAAACACCTTCTCACAAAACAACGATTGGATCGCTTTCTGGTGGTAACCAACAAAAAGTCATTATCGGCCGTTGGCTTTTAACCCAACCAGATATCTTAATGCTCGACGAACCAACTCGTGGTATTGATATTGGGGCAAAATTTGAAATTTATCAGCTCATTCAAGAACTCGCTAAAAAAGATAAAGGCATCATTATGATTTCATCAGAAATGCCGGAACTATTAGGCGTAACAGACCGAATTTTGGTCATGAGTAATGGTCGTGTTGCCGGCATCGTTGAAACGGCAAAAACGTCTCAAGAAGAAATTTTGCAACTTGCCGCAAAATATTTATAAATCATAAAGGAACAAATTATGAGTGCCTTACCAAAAAATAAATCATTCGATTTCTTAAAACAAAATGCGATTTATTTTGTGTTGTTGATTTTACTTGGCATCATCATCGCACAAGATCCAACATTCTTGAATGTTCGCAACTTTAGTAACATTTTAACTCAGTCATCCGTCCGTCTCATTATTGCCCTAGGTGTTGCAGGCTTGCTTATCACTCAAGGTACCGACTTATCTGCCGGTCGCCAAGTAGGTTTAGCAGCGGTTATTTCTGCTACCCTCTTGCAATCAATGGAAAACATGAACCGCGTGTTCCCTGATTTAGGTGAAATTCCTATTCCAGTAGTTATCCTGACTGTTTGTGCAGTAGGTGCTGTAATCGGCTTAGTGAATGGTTTAGTTATCGCTTATCTCAATGTAACCCCGTTCATTGCAACCATGGGTACCATGATCATCGTTTACGGTTTCAACTCACTTTATTATGATGGCGTGGGTGGCTCACCAATCGCAGGCTTCAGCGAATCATTCTCTAACTTCGCACAAGGCTTCTTCAGACTCGGTTCATTCAAATTATCCTACATCACTATTTATGCCGCAATTTGTGCATTCTTAGTATGGGTAATGTGGAATAAAACACGCTTCGGTAAAAATATCTTTGCTATCGGTGGTAACCCTGAAGCCGCAAAAGTATCTGGCGTAAACGTAGCGCGTAACCTTGTTGTGATTTACATGATTGCTGGTATGTTCTATGCATTCGGTGGTATGTTAGAAGCAGGTCGTATCGGTAGTGCTACCAACAACCTTGGTTTCATGTATGAATTAGATGCGATTGCTGCCTGCGTGGTAGGTGGTGTATCTTTCGCTGGTGGTGTGGGTACTGTTATCGGTGTAATCACGGGTGTTATCATCTTCACCGTTATTAACTACGGTTTAACTTACATCGGTGTAAACCCTTACTGGCAATATATCATTAAAGGTAGCATTATCATCCTCGCGGTTGCTATCGACTCCTTAAAATATGCGAAGAAAAAATAATTAAAAACAACGATGAAAATAACCGCACTTTAGCAATAAAGTGCGGTTTTATTTTGAGGTAAATTCTCAAAACAAAAAAGCGAGCCTCTCAGCTCGCTTGATTAATCTCATCAATTACTCGTATTCATCTAACCATTTCAACAAAATCGCTTCCAGAATACTCTCGTTAGATTTCATTGGATCATCATCAAAATCGTCTAGTTCACAAATCCACTTATGCAAATCTGTGAAACGTACCGTTTTAGGATCTAAATCTGGATTACGATCATACAGCTCTTCTGCAATAAGTTGTGCATCAGTCCATTTCATTAGTGAGCTGCCTCATTCGCATGGTTAATATTATATTTAGGGATCTCCACCACTAAATCTTCATCACCCACGACACATTGGCAAGAAAGGCGGCTATCCATTTCTAAGCCCCATGCTTTATCCAACATATCTTCTTCTTGATCGCTAGCTTCATTTAATGAATCAAACCCTTCACGAATCACAACATGGCATGTTGTACAAGCACAAGAACCATCGCAAGCGTGGTGAATTTCCACACCCGCATTATGTGCCACTTCTAATAAGTTATCGCCTGCTGCAGCATCAACCACCATACCCTCTGGGCAAAATTCTTCATTCGGTAAAAAAATCACTTTTGGCATATTACTTTCCTCAATATAAAAAACTCGTTAATTTATAACCACACTTTATTGCTCAATATCTGATACAGATTTGCCTGTCAGCGCTTGGTTAATGGATTTATTCATTCGTCTTGCCGCAAATTCTTGAGTCGCGACATCAAGGGCTTTGATTCCTTGAACGATAGCATGACGTTCTGTTCCTTCTTTTACATCCATTAATTGTTTCAATGCATTTTCAATTTGGTGGAATTCAGCTTCGGTTAATAATTCAGCCCCATCTTGTTGTAATGCCACAATCACGCTTTCAATCACACGATCAGCCTCAACGCGCTGCTCGGCTAATTCACGAGCTTGCATATCATCTTGTGCATTATCAAAAGAAGCTTTAATCATTGCCGTCACTTCTTCATCGGTTAAACCATAAGAAGGCTTAATTTGAATCGATGCTTGGACTTTTGTGGATTTTTCCATGGCGGTCACACTTAATAAGCCATCCGCATCCACTTGATAAGTCACACGAATATGGGCCGCGCCTGCTACCATTGGCGGAATACCACGCAACGTAAAACGACCTAAAGAACGGCAATCATCCACTAATTCCCGTTCACCTTGTACTACATGTACCGTCATCGCAGTTTGACCATCTTTAAAGGTGGTAAATTCTTGCGCGCGAGCCACTGGAATCGTGGTGTTACGTGGAATAATTTTCTCCACTAAACCGCCCATGGTTTCAATACCTAAAGAAAGCGGCACCACATCGAGTAACAACATATCGCTGTCATTCTTGTTGCCCACTAAAATATCCGCTTGAATTGCCGCACCTAAGGCTACTACTTTATCTGGGTCAATCGAGGTTAATGGTGTTCTACCAAAAAATTCGCCCACTTGTTCACGTACGTAAGGCACACGAGTTGAGCCTCCAACCATAACCACTTCTTGCACGTCTTCAGCTTCAACATGCGCATCTTTCAATGCTCGACGGCAGGTTAATAAAGAACGTTTTACCAATGAGTGGATTAATTCATTGAATTGCTCACGACTTAACTCACCTTCAAATCCGCGCCAAGAAATGACCGCACTTTGCTCACTCGTTAAAGCAATTTTAGTCTGAGTCGCTAAGCTCAAAAGTTCACGTTGTTCATTCACATTTTGTGGTTGAATACCCGCTTGTTCAACAATCCAATCGGCAATTAAATGGTCAAAATCATCACCACCTAAAGCGGTATCCCCACCTGTTGCTAAAACTTCAAATACGCCTTTAGATAAGCGTAAAATTGAGATATCAAAGGTACCGCCACCTAAGTCATAAACAGCGATGACGCCCTCTTTTCCGCTATCTAAACCATAAGCGACTGCTGCAGCAGTGGGTTCATTTAATAAACGTAATACATTTAACCCTGCAAGACGTGCTGCATCTTTTGTACTTTGGCGTTGAGCATCATCAAAATAAGCGGGTACGGTAATCACCACGCCAGAAAGCTCACCTGCAAGGCGCTGTTCTGCAATATGATTTAAACGAGATAAAATATCCGCAGAGACTTCAATTGGGCTTTTTTTACCTTGATGCGTGACCAATAATGGCAAGCCATTTTCACTTGCCACAAATTCATACGGTAAATTGGTATAACGAGCTTGCACATCACCAAGACTACGTCCAATCAAACGTTTAACCGAAATAATCGTATTTTTAGGATCAATTGCAGCTTTGGCAAATGCTTCAGTACCCACAAGTTTTTCATTTTCACCATAATACACAACTGAAGGTACAAGGCTTCTGTCTTGTTCATCATTCAGAATGGTGGCTTGACCGCTACGCACTGCGGCAACTAAAGAGTTTGTTGTACCTAAATCAATCCCTACCGCAAGACGATGTTGATGAGGTGCAGCCGTTTGTCCTGGCTCTGCAATTTGGAGTAATGCCATATCTCTTTTTATCTCTAATAATTAATTCGTTAAAAGCTGATTATGCGACTGAATAAGCTTGCGCAAATTTATCTTGTTCGGTGAAACTTGCATTGTAATGCGTTTCAATATTGACTTCGCGTCGCTCGCGCTGATTAATCTCAGTCGTCTTATCTTCCGAAAGCTCTGGTGTAAAAACAATCATGTGATTACCATCGAGTTGTTTTACATCTTCTTGCCAATTTTGCCAAAACAGATTTTGGTAAAATGCTTCAATGTCACTATTTAATGCCCAAGCTAAGAAATCCGTATAGGTAAAATTTAAATCATGCCAAGTTAAGTCTTTCGGCGAAAAATAGTAAATTTTGCCGAGATTATCCCCTAAAGAACCACCATTTAAAGCAAAATATCCCCCAATGACATCATCTGCAACGAGCAAATATTTCGGTTTATCACCTGATTGATTAAAGGATTTGCTGAAATTCCAATCCATTAATCCACGTGGCAATTTAAAACTGCCTGAACCCAATATACGCAACCAACCATGATGGATTAAAATGCCACCCGTTTCATAAATCACCGCGCCCATCGGAGAAGACGTTGGCATTTGCATAGTGAAAAGCTCACGTTCTGCACTAGATTGATCTTTTTTAATCACTTCACAATGATTACGAGCATGATCAATCCATTGGGAAATGGTTCCCCAAGCAGATTTTGAGGCATCAGTCAGTTGTTCTAAAGTTTGCATAATCGGGTTTCATTAGTATGAGGGCTGCAGCCCATTTATCAATAGCGAAAAGGGCGTATTAAACGCCCTCAAGATTATAATTCAAATAGACGTTCTTCTACTTGGCTAATTTCATCCGCCAATTTTTTTAGAAAACGTAATTTATCGCAGAATTGTGCTGCAGTTGACCATTGTTGCTCATTAAGCTGTGCTTCAAGTGCGGTCAACATTTCTTTTGTTTCTTTTTTAACGCGTTTCGCAAAGGATTCTAATGCATTCTCATCCTGGCTTTGCTCAATATTTTCGAGCTCTTCTCGCCATTCTAATTGCTGCATCAAAAATGTGACATCTTGTGTACTCTTTTGTTCTAAATCCTGTGCTTCTCCCGTATTTAACGCAATAATTGCTTCCGCACGTAAAATTGGGTCTTTCAAGGTTTTTAATGCATCATTAACTTCTGTCGACTTTTGCATTGCAATGCGTTGTTCTTGCGCATCTGCTGTAACAAAATTATCTGGATGCAAACTCTTTTGAAGCACTAAATAGCGTTCAGACAAAAGGGCTTGATCAACATTGAAAGCAACGGGCAAATCAAAAATAGCAAAAGGATCTGTCATCTTTATTCCTTAAACATGGAAACTTTCACCACATCCACATGATTCTTTCACATTTGGATTGTTATATTTAAAGCCTTCGTTCAAGCCTTCTTTGACATAATCTAGCTCAATGCCATCTAAATAAACCAAGCTTTTTGGATCGACTACCACTTTCACGCCATGCTGCTCAAAAACAAGATCGTCATCATTGAGCACATCAACGAATTCAAGCACATAGCCTAAACCCGAACAACCTGATGTTTTCACACCTAAGCGTAAACCGATGCCTTTTCCACGATTTTCAAGAAAAGTACGAACTCGTTGCGCCGCTTTTTCAGTGAGTGTTATAGACATATTCTGATCCTTAAATTGATAAAGTGCGGTCATTTTCAACCGCACTTTGATTACTTACCTTGTTTATTTTTATAGTCAGCAATAGCGGCTTTAATTGCATCTTCTGCTAAAATTGAGCAGTGAACTTTTACCGGTGGTAATTCAAGTTCTTCCGCAATTTGACTGTTTTTAATTGCGCCTGCTTCATCTAACGATTTACCTTTTACCCATTCCGTAATTAAAGAACTTGATGCAATCGCTGAGCCACAACCATAAGTTTTAAATTTCGCATCTTCAATAATGCCGCTATCATTTACTTTGATTTGTAACTGCATAACGTCACCACAAGCCGGTGCGCCAACCATACCTGTTCCAACTGAATTATCTTTTTTATCCATCGAACCTACGTTGCGTGGATTTTCATAATGATCAATAACTTTTTCGCTGTACGCCAT
Organism: Haemophilus parainfluenzae; assembly: GCF_003252795.1. Classification (GTDB taxonomy): domain Bacteria; phylum Pseudomonadota; class Gammaproteobacteria; order Enterobacterales; family Pasteurellaceae; genus Haemophilus_D; species Haemophilus_D parainfluenzae_K. Next base: position 267,998 of record NZ_QEPQ01000002.1, on the reverse strand, counting down.
ATTATGTTCCTTTCCTAAATAAGTTGCTATCAGGCGGACTAGCCGCCTTTAAAATTAGTGGGCTGACCACTCAATAGTATTTAAATCAATGCCTTCTTTGAACATATCCCAAAGTGGCGATAATTCACGAAGTTTTGCTACTGCATTACGTGTTAAATTAATGGTGTAATCAATTTCTTCTTCCGTTGTCCAACGACCAAGTGTGAAACGAATTGAGCTATGTGCTAATTCATCATTACGACCTAGTGCACGTAGTACATAAGATGGCTCTAAACTAGCAGAAGTACAAGCTGAACCAGAAGAAACAGCCACATCACGTAATGCCATCATTAAGGATTCACCTTCAACATAGTTAAAGCTGATGTTCAAGTTATTTGCTACGCGGTGTTCCATCGAACCATTTACATAGGTTTCTTCAATTTCTTTCAAGCCATTATATAAGCGATCGCGTAAAGCTCTTATACGAGGAATCTCTGTCGCCATTTCTTCTTTTGCAATACGATAAGCTTCACCCATACCAACAATTTGGTGTACAGGTAATGTACCAGAACGCATGCCACGTTCGTGACCACCACCATGGATAATTGCCTCTAAACGAACGCGAGGTTTACGGCAAACATATAGTGCCCCGATACCTTTTGGTCCGTACAATTTATGACTAGACATTGACATCAAATCAACTGGTAATTCAGCAAGATTAATTTCTACTTTACCGACACTTTGGGTCGCATCTACGTGGAAAATCGTTTTATTTGCACGGCAAAGCTCACCAATTGCTTTAATATCCTGGATCACGCCAATCTCATTATTCACGTGCATAATTGACACAAGAATCGTATCTGGACGCAATGCCGCTTTGAATTTCTCAAGATCGATTAAACCATCTTCTTCTGGATCTAAATAGGTCACTTCAAAGCCTTCACGTTCTAATTGACGGCAAGTATCCAATACTGCCTTGTGCTCAGTTTTACAAGTAATAATGTGTTTACCTTTTGTTTGATAAAAGTGTGCCGCACCTTTAATTGCGAGGTTATCTGCTTCCGTTGCGCCTGAAGTAAACACAATTTCACGTGAATCTGCACCAATTAAATCAGCAATTTGATTACGTGCAATATCAACTGCTTCTTCAGCTTGCCAGCCAAATTTATGTGAACGAGATGCAGGATTACCGAATACACCATCAATGGTTAAATATTCCATCATTTTTTTAGCTACACGTTCATCCACTGGACATGTTGCTGCATAATCTAAATAAATTGGTAATTTCATTTTCACTCCTAAATAACTACTAAAAATGCTATCAATTTGACCGCACTTTAATCTACTTTCCCATTATTGGTTGACTACAATTAAGTCATCAAAATCTTTGTGAGCTTTATGCATCCCTGATTTTTTCTCTACAAGTTCAGCTAACGTAATCTCATCTAAAAAATCAGAAATGCGATCACTTAAATCTTGCCATAATGTATGAGTTAAACACTCTACTCCGCCTTTGCAATTTCCTTTACCAAGGCATCTTGTGACATTAATGTTCTCATTTACGGCTGAAATCACCATACCGATAGAAATTTGATCAGTTGGTAACGCTAAACGATAGCCACCACCTGGGCCACGAACGCTTTTTACTAATCCACCACGACGCAATTTGGCAAATAATTGCTCAAGATAAGAAAGTGAAATATTTTGACGTTCTGAGATATCCGCTAAACAAACTGGGTTTGTTCCTGCGTGTAATGCGATATCTAAAATTGCGGTAACCGCATATCGTCCTTTAGATGTTAGTTTCATAAAGCATCCCTATAAATCGCCATCTAGGTAGTTTACCTATCTGACTATGATAGTCAATTTTACTCTTTTTGCAGATTAAGGCGTTTTTCAATCGCACTTAACATTCCTCGCAAAATATTTAATTCATTTTTTTCTAGAGAAGAACGGTTATAAAGTCGTCTTAACTTTTGTATAACCCCTTGATTTTGAATAAAACCAAGAGATTGATACACCTGTTCCGTATGAGCAAAAAAATACTCCATTTCTTGTGCTGTTGGATAGATATCTTCTATCGTTGAAAGTGTACTTTCCGTTTTATTTTTTGTTAAAAATGCCATTCGCATTTCATAACTTACCAACTGTACTGCCATCGCTAAATTGAGCGAAGAATATTCAGGGTTAGCAGGGATATTTAAATGATAATGACATTTAAGTAATTCTTCATTTGTGAGTCCAACACGCTCACGACCGAACACGATCGCTACTTGCCCTTGATGTGCACTGGCTTTCTCTGCACACTCTCTTGGCTCAATAAGCGTACTCTGTAAATGACGTAATCTTGCACTCGTACCAATCACTAATGAGCAATCTTCTATTGCTTGTTCAAAAGTATCAACGATGTGGGCATTACGTACAACATCATCAGCGCCTGCTGCTAATGTAATAGATTGCTCATCCACCGATTTTGGTGAGACCAAATAAAGATTGGATAATCCCATTGTTTTCATCGCACGCGCCGCAGAACCGATGTTCCCGCTATGTGATGTTTCAACCAAAACAATTCGAATATTTTGTAACATTTTATGCCCGACTTAAATTTGTGGATATTCTACCATAATAACCGCTAAATATAGTCAAGAATTTTGAAAATATTTTAATTTTTTGTAAATTTTTTAACAAATAGGAGGAATAAGATGTTGACTGGTGGGCTGTGAGAGGCTCGAACTCTCGACCGACGGATTAAGAGTCCGCTGCTCTACCAACTGAGCTAACAACCCAACCGGTTAAATAATGATCTGTAAAATAGATGGTGGGTCGTGAAGGATTCGAACCTTCGACCAACGGATTAAAAGTCCGCTGCTCTACCGACTGAGCTAACGACCCATTTGGGAATTCTTCGAAATAAAAGTGGTGGGTCGTGAAGGATTCGAACCTTCGACCAACGGATTAAAAGTCCGCTGCTCTACCGACTGAGCTAACGACCCACATTATTTCGTAACAGGTGCGTATATTACCGATTTTATTTTCTGACGCAAGAAAAATCTGAAGAAATTGTGTTAATTGCGTGAATACTCGTCAATTTCTGACAATATCTTAGAACAAATAAAAAAGGAGAGTATTTCTACTCTCCCTTTTTCTAAGAATCAAAATTCTCTAAAAATTAGTATGCTAACACTGCACGACGGTTTTTAGAGTATGCTGCTTCATCGTGACCTAACACTGCAGGTTTTTCTTCACCGTAAGAAACAGTTGATACTTTACCAGCGTCAACACCTTTACCAGCTAAGAAACCTTTAACTGCATCAGCACGACGTTGACCTAAAGCGATGTTGTACTCTGGAGTACCACGTTCGTCAGTGTTACCTTCAACAACAACTTTAGAAGCTGGAGTTGCATTTAAGTATGCAGCGTGAGCATCTAAGATTTGAACGTATTCACCTTCGATGTTGAATTTGTCGAAACCGAAGTAAACGGTGTTGTAACGTTGTTGAAGATCTTCAACAGAGTAACCACCGAAAGTTTGACCGTTGTTAGCACCGTTGCCTGCTGCATCGTTGTTTGATGAGCTACATGCTGCTAATGCAGCTACTGAACCAGCAACTAATAATGATTTAACAAATTTGTTCATTAGATTTCTCCTCAATGAGTTTTTTTATTTAGTCAAGTATGGAGACCAAGCTGGAAATTTCACTTGGCCATTACTTCCTGGAAGACTCGCTTTAAAGCGACCATCTGCAGAAACTAATTGTAACACCTTTCCTAGCCCTTGTGTAGAGCTGTAAATAATCATGATACCATTAGGAGAAATACTTGGGCTTTCACCTAAGAAAGATGTACTTAATACTTCAGAACTACCGCTGGTGAGATCTTGTTTCACCACGTTGTTATTACCGTTGATCATCACGAGTGTTTTACCATCACTACTGATTTGCGCACTACCGCGACCACCAACTGGTGATGCACCACCACCACTTGCGCTCATGCGATAAACTTGTGGCGAACCGCCTCTATCTGAAGTAAAGAGAATTGAGCTACCATCTGGAGACCATGATGGCTCTGTATTATTACCCGCACCGCGAGTTAATTGAGTTGGTGTACCACCATTTGAGCTCATTACATAGATGTTTAATAAACCATCTTGTGAAGAAGCAAATGCGAGTTTAGAACCGTCCGGAGAGAATGCTGGCGCACCGTTATGTCCTGGGAAAGAAGCAACCACTTTACGAGAACCTGAACCTAAGTCTTGTACAACAAGTTGTGATTTTTTGTTCTCAAAAGATACATACGCTAAACGTTTACCATCTGGAGACCAAGCTGGAGACATAATTGGTTGTGAGCTACGATTGACAATGAATTGGTTGTAACCATCATAATCTGCTACACGAACTTCATAAGGTTGTGAACCACCATTTTTCTGCACTACATAAGCAATGCGAGTTCTGAATGCACCACGAATACCGGTTAATTTTTCAAATACTTCATCACTCACGGTATGCGCACCGTAACGTAACCATTTATTTGTCACTGTATAGCTATTTTGTGCAAGTACCGCACCTGGTGTACCTGATGCACCTACAGTATCAACCAATTGGTAAGAAATGTTATAACCGCTACCAGTTGATGTCACTTGACCTACCACAACAGCATCAATACCTAAAGCCGTCCAAGCTTCTGGTTTCACTTCTGCTGCAGTCGTTGGTTGTTGTGGCATTTGGCTTACTGGAATTGGGTTAAATTTACCACTATTACGTAAGTCATCAGCAACAATTTGACCAATATTTTCAGGTGCAGAACCTGCGAAAGGAACAACTGCGATAGGACGAGCCCCATCAACCCCTTCATCAATCACAATTCGAACTTCATCTTCTGCCATTGCTGTGCTTGCAAATGCAAACATCACTACAAATAGCCCCATAACACGTTTGATCAATTTCATTTAATCACCTTATTTTAACGTTGTTACTTTCCTAAAACCGATTATCGAGCATTGATATCAAAATCGATAGTCGGCGCTTTATATTTCTCATAAATAGCATCAGATGGAGCTGCTGGAACTTTTTTCGTTCTAGCTACCGCACTTAATGCTGCAGTACAAATATCATCAGGTCCTGAAACGCGTTGGTAGCCTAAAATCGTACCATCTCGACCGAGCTGGATTTTAATGCTACAAACTTTACCGGCAAAGCTTGGATCTTTTAAGAAACGGCGTTGAATTTCACGTTTAATGACACCTGCATATTGGTCACCAACTTTACCACCATCTCCAGCACCAAGTCCTGCACCACTACCTTGTGTACCACCTTTATTTGCATTACCACCTTTAGATGCACCACCACCACCGACATCACCGCCGTTCATGAAGTCATCTAAAGCCGCTTGATCTGCTTTACGTTTTGCTGCATCAGCTTTTGCTTTCGCTTCTGCATCTGCCTTAGCTTTTGCTTCAGCCTTCGCTTTCGCTTCTGCATCCGCTTTAGCTTTTGCTTCCGCCTTTGCTTTCGCCTCAGCATCGGCTTTCGCTTTTGCATCAGCCTCAGCTTTTGCTTTCGCCTTCGCATCGGCTTCCGCTTTCGCCTTCGCATCGGCTTCCGCTTTGGCTTTCGCATCGGCTTCTGCCTTAGCCTTCGCTTTTGCTTCGGCATCCGCTTTCGCTTTTGCCTCAGCCTTGGCTTTAGCATCTGCTTCAGCTTTTTCTTTCGCTTTTTGAGCTTCAGCTTGCGCTTTAGCTTTTGCCTCTTCCTCTGCCTGTTTAGCAGCAGCTTCTAAACGTTTTGCCTCTGCATCAGCTTTTAATTTCGCTGCTTCAGCTGCTTGTTTTGCTTTCGCTTCTTCAGCTTGTTTCTGTTTTTCTAACGCCTCTTGACGAGCAAGCTCTTGTTGCTGTTTTTGCTTTTCAATTTCTTGCTGCTTTTGTTTTTCAAGTTCTTTTTGACGTTGAATTTCCTGCTGACGCTTAATTTCTTCTTGTTTCGCAATTTCTTGCTGATTTGGTTCAGGTTCAGGCTCTGATTTTTTCTCTTCGACTACAGGTTCTGGTTTTTTCTGTTTATCAGTTTGACCTTTTTTCTGTTGTTGAATACGTCCCCATTCCTGCGCTGCACTGCCAGTATCGACCATCACAGCTCCCATGGCATCACCTTCACCTTCTCCACCACCCATTATTTCAACGGTTTGATAAAGAGAGCTCCAAATCAACAAACCAAACAATGCAAGGTGCATCGCAATAGAGATGACAAACTCATTTGCACGTTTTTTTCGTCGATTATTCTGCACGGTTTTACCTACTTATTCTTAAATTGGGTTGGTCATTAAACCCACAGACTTAATGCCGGCAAGATGTAGTAAATTCAGTGCTTTAATCACTTCTTCATAAGGTACATCTTTTGCTCCGCCCACTAAGAACATTGTGTTATTGTCTTTATCAAATTCTTGTTTTGATAATTGGGTTACCATTTCTTCGTTAAGGCCTTCTTGGCGTTGACCACCAATAGAAATCGAATACTGCCCTACACCTGCTACTTCTAAGATAACCGGTGTTTTATCTTCATTTGATACATTTTGACTTTGCACCGAATCAGGGAGTTCCACTTGAACGCTCTGACTGATAATCGGCGCGGTTGCCATAAAAATTAACACTAAAACTAAAAGAACATCGAGAAATGGCACGATGTTAATTTCAGATTTAATGTCTTTACGCTGACGACGAGCCATAATTTCCTCTAAAACTTCGCTAAAATCCACCGCACTTTTCGTCTGATTTATCAAGTGCGGTCAATTTTTCATTGATTTTTAATGGGGCGCTTTACCAAAAGCTTGACGATGTAAAATTGTGGTGAATTCATCAATGAAGTTACCATAATTTTGTTCAATCGCATTTACACGTAAGCTTAAACGGTTATACGCCATTACAGCTGGAATCGCCGCAAACAAACCGATTGCAGTTGCGATCAAGGCTTCTGCGATACCTGGAGCAACCATTTGTAATGTTGCTTGTTTCGCACCACTTAACGCCATAAATGCGTGCATGATCCCCCAAACGGTACCAAATAAACCAATATATGGACTCACAGAAGCCACTGTTGCTAAGAAAGGTACACGACTTTCAAGCGCTTCTACTTCACGATTCATCGCAAGGTTCATTGCACGAGTCGTACCTTTAATGATTGCTTCTGGCGCATCTGCGTTCACTTGTTTTAAGCGAGAGAATTCTTTAAAGCCAACAAAGAAAATTTGTTCGCTACCCGTTAATACTTCACGACGATTAGATAAACCATCATAAAGTTTGTTTAAATCTTCACCAGACCAGAAACGATCTTCAAAAGTGTTCGCTTCTTTTAACGCGCTCGTCAAAATACGGCTACGTTGAATGATGATTGCCCAAGAAATAATTGAGAACGAAATCAAGATCACAATTACAAGTTGAACAACGATACTCGCTTTTAGAAAAAGATCTAAAAAGTTCAATTCTGCAGTCATTGCATACTCCGAAAAGTTATTTACTTTAAAAATGCCGCTTTTAATTCTTCAGGAATTGCGACAGGTTTCATTTTGCCTAGATCAACACAGGCTACCTTAACAGTAGCCTTCGATAACACCACTGTCTCACGAACTAACCGCTGTTCAAAGAGAATTGTTGCTCCTTTCACTGCCGTTATTTCAGTTTCGACAATAAGATAATCATCCAATTTTGCCGGAATACAATAGTCAATAGACATGGTTTTGACCACAAAAGCTAACTGTTGTTCCTGCAATAATGATTGTTGGGAAAAATTAAGCGTTCTTAAATATTCAGTTCGCGCACGCTCAAAGAAATGTAAGTAACGTGCGTGATACACTACTCCGCCTGCATCCGTGTCCTCATAATAGACACGAACCGGAAAGGTAAAACATTGGTTATTCAAAATAATGCTCAAATTATCAGCCATAACAAGCCGCTTATTTTAGAACCTGTTCATTAGATGTGCAAGATCCAAATAATAATATTTGTCTATCGCTCTTATAAAAACCAATGCTGAACAATGGCAATTATTGTGGTGAAATAACCAATAAACGGCAAGAAAACGAGCTGCCATATTGCTCGACGAATTTCAAATCCGATACCGTGGATCCACAAATTAATCAATCCCCAAAAAATCGCAAGAATCCAAGCTGGATGTGCAGTTCGAAGTGCGGTCGAAAATTGATTTAAATTTAAAAAGAAAGCCGCGGTTAAAAATAACGCCAAAATAAACGAAAGGGTTCGCAAGGAACCCTTATTACTTAATTGATAGAGTGAATTAATCATCATTACTCGTCAAATTTACCTGACTTTTCTTTGCCAATGGTTAATTTAGCACTCACCATAACTGCAGCCAACACACCCACTACCCAAATTACGTATAACATATTGTTTCTCCTTAGTATAATGAGTTTTTGTTGTCTTCAACAAAGCTTTCATCCAAGCGACCAAACATTTTGTAGTATGACCAAATGGTGTAAAGCAATGAGATGGTAACAAATACTAATGCCAAGTAGAACATTAAGGTTAATGTTAATTCACTTGACGTTGCATCCCACATTAACAAACTTTGTTCTGGATGAGTACTTGAAGGCATTACAAATGGGAACATTGATACTGCCGCAGTAATAATCACACCAGCCATTGTTAATACAGAGAAGAAGAACGCAAAACCACAACGATTTGCTTTAGATGCAACCACATTTAATAATGCACCAACCACAGCTAATACTGGGAATGCCCATAAAGCTGGATTTTCATTGAAGTTTTTGAACCATGCACCTGCTTCAACTGCTACTTGCTTACCTGAAGCTGGTGCTGACGCTGCAAAATGATCAATCGTGCTAGTCACCACATAACCATCTTTGAAAGAAAGCCACACACCTGCAAGTACAAAAGTAATTAATGTCACTAATGCACCGATTTGTGTTATCGCTCTTGCGCGATCACGCAATGCAGCAGTGGTTTTCATTTGTAACCAGTTTGCACCGTGAGTCACTAACATTGCAAGGCTTAACACACCGCAAAGTAATGCGAATGGGTTTAATAATGCAAAGAAAGAACCTGTGTAAGTTGCTTGTGAAAGCTCATTTAATTCGAATGGTACACCTTGTAATAAATTACCAAATGCTACACCGAATACTAATGCAGGTACAAAACCACCCGCAAATAAGCCCCAATCCCACACGGCACGCCATGTTGGATTATCAATTTTCGCACGATATTCAAAACCAATTGGACGGAAGAATAACGCAGCTAACACAAGGAATAAGGCAATATAGAAGCCTGAAAACGCCACAGAATAAACAATCGGCCATGCCGCGAAGATTGCACCACCAGCAGTTAATAACCAAACTTGGTTACCATCCCAGTGTGGAGCAATAGAGTTAATCATAATACGTCTTTCTACTTCTTTCTTACCAGCTACGGGTAAAAGTGCGGTCACGCCCATATCGAATCCATCTGTTACAGAGAAACCGATAAGCAATACAACAACTAGCACCCACCAAATAATACGTAGAATTTCATAATCAAGCATAATCCATCTCCTGCTTATTTAGATGATTGCTCAAAATAGTATTTGCCGGTTTTCAATGCACTTGGACCTAAACGTGCATATTTAAACATCAAATACATTTCCGCAATGATGAAGAAGAAGTAAAGTACACAAATTAAACCGATAGAGAACCATAAGTCACCTACACTCAAGTTAGAGGCAGACACACCCACCGGTAATACTTCATAAATCGCCCACGGTTGACGACCAAATTCAGCTAAGAACCAACCAAATTCAATCGCTAAGATTGGCAATGGGATACCCCAAAGCAATGCTTTAAGTAATAAGCGAGAAGAAGTGACTTTGTTACGTAAATTTTGAACAAATGCACCAAAGGTCAGTAAAATAATTAAACCACCTGCCGCTAACATACCACGGAACGCCCAGAAGTTAGGACCTACGTTTGGAATAGTATCACGTGCTGCTTGTTTAATTTGTTCATCCGTTGCATCTACAACTTTATCTGTGTAACGTTTTAATAATAAACCGAAACCTAAATCACCTTTGACTTCATCAAATTTTGCTTTAGTTTCTGGATTTACTTGGCCTGCTGATTTTTTCTCTGCTTTTAATTGTGTGAATAAATCATAAGCAACCATACCGTTACGAACACGACCTTCATTTTTTGCTTGAATTTCTTTCAAACCAACGATTTCAGTATCTAAAGAACGCGTTGCAATTAAACCACCTAAATATGGGATTTCAATCGCAAAATCATTTTTCATTTCTGCAGTATTTGGAATCGCCACTGGGTGGAATGGAGCTGGTGCAGGATGAGTTTCAAACTCAGCTTCCATTGCAGCTAATTTCACAGGTTGTGCTTTACCGATGTCGTAACCTGATTCATCACCCATAATTAATACTGCTGATGCCGCGATAAAGCCAAAGGTTGCCGCTACAGAGAATGAACGTTTAGCAAAACCAATATCACGGCCTTTTAATAAATAGAATGCACTAATACCTAATACAAACATGGCACCAGTTGAATAACCTGCTGTTAATGTATGTAAGAATTTACTTTGCGCAACTGGATTTAACCAAAGATCTAAGAAGCTGGTCATTTCCATACGAACGGTTTCAAAGTTAAATTCTGCCGCTACTGGATGTTGCATCCAACCATTTGCCACTAAAATCCACATTGCAGAAAGGTTTGAACCAAAGGCTACGCAGTAAGTTGCGAGTAAGTGTTTACCTTTAGTTAAACGATCCCAACCGAAGAAGAATAGACCCACGAAAGTGGATTCTAAGAAGAATGCAAGTAATGCTTCGATCGCTAATGGCGCACCGAAAATATCACCTACATAGTGAGAATAATAAGACCAGTTTGTCCCGAATTGGAACTCCATGATAATACCGGTCGTTACCCCTAGAGCAAAGTTAATACCAAATAACTTACCCCAGAATTTAGTCATGTCTTTATATACTTCTTTGCCCGTTTTAACATAAATGGTTTCCATGATCACAAGAACGAAAGATAAACCTAATGTTAATGGTACAAAAATGAAGTGATATAACGCAGTTAACGCAAACTGCAAGCGTGAGAGATCAACAACGTCTAACATCTCAACTCCTTGTATAAACCTACAAGATTTTCACTTTATGATTACCAAGGATAATCCCAAATAATCACCCCAAACTACTCAACAAAAATCGTTAAGAAACATTGAATTATTTACGTAATAATTGCCTTTTCTATTCTCAAAACAGAATGCAGTAACCGATTACAATATAAACATTCAAAATTTTGCCCTATTCTACTACTATTTATGAGGATAAAAAATAGAAAAAACCGTTATATTGATCACATTTTTTGATATAAGTTACAAAATACCCTATTTGGCGTAACTACAGCGAAATTGATCTACATCAAATCTTGCATATTTATCTCGAATGAAAAAATTTATCTCTATCACAAGGAAACTTTATTGAAAAGAAATAGACAAAATAACCACTAGACAGGGCGACAAGATTTTGCTATTTTTTAGCCCAATAATATTTGGAAAGATTTGTAGGGATTTACAATGAAAAAAATTTGTGTAATTTTGACCGCACTTTTCGGTTCGATGGCACTATCAGCCACTGCAGCACCTATTACAGAAAACAAAGCTGCTCTTCCACAACAATGCACACAGTTATTTAAAGAAACAGAAAATTTGATTGCCCAAGCAGAAAAACAACCAGGCACTCATACTCAAGTAGGTAAAATCAAAAGCAAACTGAATCAAAGCAAACAGCAAATTCTTGAAATGGAATTAGCAACTCAACAAAAAAGCTGTGATGTGGGTTTAGCAAGATTAAATAGCATGAAGAGCTATACTGAAGGAACTAACTAAGCAGGTTTCAAAAAGAAAGGACATATTGGTATCAATATGTCCTTTTTTCTATCTCCTATTCTGACGGCTTCTGAAGTCCGAAGTGTCGATAAGTTAACGAAGTCGCAATTCGACCTCGGGGTGTGCGCTGTAAAAATCCTTGTTGAATCAAGTAAGGTTCTAAAACATCCTCGATAGTGTCTCGTTCTTCACCTATTGCTGCTGCCAAGTTATCTAATCCAACTGGCCCACCATCAAAACGTTCAATCACTGCGGTAAGTAATTTTCTATCTAAGTAATCAAAACCCGCATCATCTACATCTAACATTGAAAGCGCTTGTTTCGCAATATCTGCCGATATAATGCCATCATTACGCACATCAGCAAAATCTCGAACGCGACGCAACAAACGATTTGCAATGCGAGGCGTGCCACGTGAACGACGAGCGACTTCAAAAGCGGCTTTATCTTCTAATTCCAGGTTTAAGCAAGAGGCACTTCTTGTCACAATAGAAGTTAAATCTTCAACGGAATAAAATTCTAAACGCTGAACAATACCAAAACGATCACGCAATGGTGAAGTTAAAGAACCCGCTCGAGTTGTTGCACCAATTAATGTGAAAGGTGGTAAATCTAATTTAATTGAGCGTGCAGCAGGGCCTTCACCGATCATAATATCCAGCTGATAATCTTCCATTGCTGGATAAAGCACTTCTTCAATCGCAGGAGAAAGGCGATGAATTTCATCAATAAATAACACATCATGCGGTTCAAGATTTGTCAGCATTGCTGCCAAATCCCCTGCTTTTTCAAGAACAGGCCCTGATGTGGTGCGAATATTCACACCCATTTCATTTGCCACAATATTAGCTAGCGTCGTTTTTCCTAAACCTGGAGGGCCGAAGATCAAAAGATGATCTAAGGCATCTTGACGCAATTTTGCCGCCTTAATAAAAATATCCATTTGCTCTCGCACTTGCGGCTGTCCCACATAGTCCGCTAAAAGCTTTGGACGAATCGCACGATCGATGACATCTTCATCCATCTTTGCTTGACTGCTAATAATTCTATCTGCTTCGATCATATCTGCTTATTCTTTATAATGCGGCTTTTAAGGCTTCGCGAATTAATTGCTCACTGCTCAAGTCAGCTTTAGCGACTTTTTTCACCATTTTTTCAGCGTCGGTTGGTTTATAACCTAACGCAACCAATGCAGCAACCGCCTCATCTGCTGAGCTCTCAGCTTGGCGCAATTCTGAAGTTGAAGGAATATGCTTGCTCTCCACAAAGAAATCACTTTGGCGAACATCTTTAAACTTCCCTTTTAACTCTACTAATAAACGTTCAGCCGTTTTCTTGCCCACACCAGGAATTTTAACTAATTTTGACAGTTCTTCTCGCTCAATAGCGTAAGCAAACTGCTCTACTGACATAGCTGATAAAATCGCGAGTGCCAATTTAGGACCAACACCATTGGTTTTAATTAATTCACGGAATAAAGTACGGTCAGTTTTTTGGGCGAATCCAAAAAGAAGATGAGCATCTTCACGCACAACAAGATGGGTAAATAAAGTAGTTTCTTGCCCGATTTCAGGTAAGTCATAAAAACTGGTCATTGGTAACAATAATTCGTAACCGACGCCTTGAACATCAAGCAAAATTTCAGGAGGTTGTTTTTCTAATAAGATGCCTTTTAAACGACCGATCATAAGATTTCCATGTAAAAAAATTTTGCATAGAATAAAATAAAACTGGATATTAATCCAGTTAAATTTTTAATCTAAATCGACCTCGGCTGTACCTTGTTTTTAAAAGTGCGGTCATCTTTTCATGTGTTTCTGTGGTTTTGACCGAGCCTGCAATATGCAAGGAATGTTGAATGGTATGAGCATGAGTGATGGCAATAGCTAAAGCATCTGCCGCATCTGCCTGAGGTTTATCTGAGAGCTTCAAAATTCGTGTCACCATATCTTGTACTTGAACTTTATCTGCAGAACCAATCCCTACGACAGTCTGTTTCACCAAACGAGCCGCATATTCAAATACAGGTAAATCATGGTTCACGGCTGCCACAATCGCCGTACCACGTGCTTGCCCGAGTTTTAAAGCTGAATCCGCATTTTTAGCCATAAACACTTGTTCAATGGCAAACATATCGGGCTGAAATTGTGTGATGATTTCTGTCACGCCAGCATAAATTCGTTTTAAGCGTGTAGGCAGGTCTTCTACTTGTGTGCGGATTGCGCCACTGCCTAGATATTCTAAATGGCGACCATTTTGCCTAATCACACCATAGCCCGTTACACGAGAACCTGGGTCAATGCCTAAAATAATACTCATAAATTCTCAAAAATAAACGGCCGGTCAATGCCGGCCGTTTTTAGCGTTAATTATTGGTTTGCTTTTGCAGTTGCTTTTGCATCTACATCACAGTTTTTCACAACAATTTTGTCTGCTTTTTTGCCTTTGATTAAAAGATTTACTGGCACAACAGAATCAAATTTATCTAAAGTTAAACCACTATCTACGTTCCAAACATATTTGCCAGAAGTAAATGAAGTGAAGTCTTTTTGAGCTGCATCACGAGCGAAATCTTTCGCAACAACTTTGTTGCCCACCATCACCATTGCTGCTGTTGGCTCTTGGTTTTCAAATTGATAAACTGCAGTTACAGTTTTCTTGTTACAAGTATAAACGACTGTTTTATCTGTTACAGTAGGGGTGGTCATTTGTTCCGCTTTGTTTTCCATTTTTGGTGCATCGCTTGCACACGCAGATAAAACAACAAGAGCGGCCATTGCTGGTAATACTTTAGCAAATTTCATTCTAAATCTCCTTAAAATTACAGCTGAGCTGCAACTTCATCACTAATTTCACCGTTATGATATACGTTTTGTACATCGTCACAGTCTTCTAACATGTCAATTAAACGCAACAATTTAGGCGCAGTTTCAAGATCAAGATCAACTGTTGTTGATGGAATCATTGTCACTTCTGCGTTATCAATTTTAAATCCTGCTGCTTCGATTGCATCGCGCACAGAACCTAAATCTTCCCACGCAGTATAGATTTCGAATGAACCATCATCTTGTGGTTGAACATCATCTGCACCGGCTTCAATTGCTGCCTCCATTAACGCATCTTCTTCACCTAGGCTAATTAAAATCAAGCCTTTTTTGCTGAATAAGTAGCCCACAGAACCTTCAGTCCCTAAGTTTCCACCACATTTAGTGAAACTTGGGCGAACCTGTGAGATGGTTCGGTTTGCGTTGTCACTTAGACACTCAACCATCACAGCAGTTCCACCCGGACCATAACCTTCGTAAATTCTTGTTTCCATATTGGTGTCATCGCCACCACCCACACCGCGTTCAATCGCGCGGTTAATGGTATCACGAGTCATGTTACTCGATAAGGCTTTATCTACTGCCGCACGTAAACGCGGGTTAGCGCCCACATCACCGCCACCAATTTTTGCCGCAGTGACTAATTCACGAATTAATTTTGTAAAAATTTTACCGCGTTGCGCATCTTGTGCTGCTTTACGGTGTTTAATATTTGCCCACTTACTATGGCCTGCCATGTTGTTTTCCTTCTTATCTTAAAAACGTTTTTAAATGAAATCCTCTTCTATAGAGGAAAGCCGTTCATCAAATATTTTTTGATGGCCTCGGCATTATTCGGCGATTTTGTCATTTGGATCGCATATTCTGGTGAAACCCATTGATACGCCAAATGCTCACTTAATATCGGTTCAAATTCCTGCTCAACTGCCAATAAAAACCAATGTTCATGACAGTGAGTCACATTCGGTGCGTATTTATAGCGGAAATGCGGGAAAATTTCAAATTCTATACTCTCTTTACAATCAAAAAGTGCGGTCGAATTTTCTTCTATTTTTAATCCAACTTCTTCCCAAACTTCTCGAATTGCTGTTTCTCTTAGTGTTTCGTTGGTTTCCAATGTCCCTGTAACGGATTGCCAAAAACTGGGATCATCTTGGCGCTGAAGCATCAGAATGCGATGCGTGCTTTCCGCATAAATTACCACGAGAACCGATTGATTATTTTTATATTTCAAGCTCGTCATCTACATAATTGAGAATGGGCAGCATCATACCTTTTCTACTAAAAACTTTCAAAAAAATTACCGCACTTTAAAACTAAAGTGCGGTAATTATCTCAATTATTTTAGTTTAACCAGCCAGCTTGTTGGGCGATAAATAATCCTGCAAAGGCTGTTAAGTAGAATAAACCAATAAGGGATAACCACAATAAGCCACCTTTTACACTGTGTTTCGCGTGCTTAGTCAGAGATAAATTCAACCAAGCGAAGATTGGCGCAGAAACAAATGAAGCAATCATCGCAAATTTCAGCATTGGACCCACTGCATTATTGAAGTAGAAAATAATCGCTAAACCAGATAATGCGGCTAAAATCATGCCAATGTTTAAAATTCTTACTGAGCTTTCTTGTTTACCAAACAAGATACGTACAGCTTCAACATTAGTACGTGAATAACCATCAATTACCGTAATTGTTGTTCCAAACATGCACATGAACGCAATCACGGCAATTAATAAACGCGCCCATTCACCGATAGTACTTGCATACATATTGATAAGTTGCGCGATATATTTTCCGCCTACCATCTCTACGGTTTCTGGAGAACCATATTGCACCAATGCACCAAGCGCTAAGAATACGACAGCTAAAATTGCTGTGCCGATGTAACCCACATTGAAGTCAAATAAACCGTCTTCATAAGATACTTTGGTTAAACGACGTTTTGCTACCACCCACATTGAGTTAATTGCAGAGATTTCAATTGGCGCTGGCATCCAGCCCATCAAAGCAACTAAAAACGCTAATTTACTTAATTCCCATGGAGAAGGCGCGACAAAATCAGGTGCAGCTACGCCATGGATACCATTACGCATAAAGGCAATCACTACTGCACTCACGGTGGTTACCGTTAACGCAATCATGATGATTTTCGATAAGCTATCTAATAAACGATATTTACCCAACAATAAAATGCCGGTTGTCACAAGAATCACTAATGAGCTTAACACGGGCATTGGGAGTGGGATTGGCGTAATGAACGTTAAAATTGCTGCTGTTAATAACCCTACTGCTGCAGTATTAATCACAGTTGCAAAAATGTTTAAAGCAAGGAATAACCAAAGATAGAATTTCCCTTTTTGACGGTAACCCTCTAGCAAAGTATTACCCGTATCTAAGGTATATTGAACACCAAAACGGAAGAAAGGATATTTGAATAAATTAGCAAGAATAACAATGCTCACTAATTCCCAACCATAGATCGCACCCGCTTGGGTGGATGCAATAATATGTGAACCACCAACAGCTGCTGATGCCATCACGATTCCAGGGCCTAAGGCTGAGAATTTACTCGCCCATGTTGATTTTTCTACTGGAGTTAAAACTTCACTCATAAAATTTTCTCTTATAAATTGACCATAAACCGAAAAAGGTCTTATTTATAATAGAATTTTATCCTTGAGTAAAGTAAATAAAATCCACTTAAAAGCAGTAGTGAAAAATAAAAATCTGATTATTTTATTTTTTCAGAATATAACTTCAAAACAAATAAATTTCACAAGTATTCATACCGAAAAACTGATATCTTTAAGTGAATAAAATTTTTTCAATAAAAAGAAAGTGCGGTCAAAATTGACCGCACCCTATATTATAAATTTTAAACTTATTCAGCTTTCACAACCTGAATACTTAACTCACCTAACGCCTGTGGATTCGCAAAACTTGGCGCTTCAGTCATTAAACAAGCTGCGGCTGTTGTTTTCGGGAATGCAATCACATCACGGATATTTTCAGTGCCTGTTAAAAGCATAGTTAAACGGTCTAAACCAAATGCTAAACCTGCATGTGGTGGTGTACCAAATTTTAATGCATCTAATAAGAAACCAAATTTTTCACGTTGTTCTTGTTCATTGATACCAAGAATGCGGAATACGGTTTGCTGCATTTTCGGATCGAAAATACGAACAGAACCACCACCTACTTCATAGCCATTGATCACCATATCGTAAGCATTTGCTACCGCATCGGTTGGATTCGCTTCTAATTGTTCTGGCGTAAAATCTTTTGGTGAAGTGAATGGGTGATGCATTGCTGCGAGATTACCCTCTTCATCACGTTCAAACATTGGGAAATCAATCACCCAAAGTGGTTGCCATTCATCTAAACGAGTTAAGCCAAGATCACGACCTAATTTTAAACGCAATGCGCCCATTGCATCCGTAGTGGTTTGCCATTTGTCTGCACCGAAGAATAAGATATCGCCAGTTTGAGCTTTTACACGCTCTGCTAACGCTTTCCATACCTCTTCATTTAAGAATTTCGCAATCGGACTTTGTACGCCTTCAAGGCCTGCATTGATATCGTTTACTTTCGCCCAAGCTAAACCTTTTGCACCGTAAATCCCAACAAATTGTGTATATTCATCAATTTGTTTACGCGTGATTTCAGTACCATTTGGTACACGAATGACTGCCACGCGGCCGTTTGGATTGTTTGCTGGCTCATTAAATACTTTAAATTCAACGTCTTTAACGATATCTGCCACATCGACTAATTCAAGCGGATTACGCAAATCTGGTTTATCTGAACCAAAACGAGTCATCGCTTCTTGCCAGGTCATTTGCGGGAATTTACCTAAATCCACACCAATGATATTTTGCCATAAACAATGTACCATGCGTTCCATGATCTCACGTACTTCTGGCGCAGTTAAGAAAGACGTTTCCACATCGATTTGGGTAAATTCAGGCTGACGATCTGCACGTAAATCTTCATCACGGAAACATTTCACGATTTGATAATAACGATCAAAACCAGACATCATTAAAAGCTGTTTGAAAAGCTGTGGTGATTGCGGCAACGCATAGAATTTGCCTTTATGTACACGGCTTGGCACTAAATAGTCACGCGCACCTTCTGGCGTTGCTTTGGTAAGCATTGGGGTCTCAATATCAAGGAAACCATTATCATCCATAAAACGACGCACAAAGCTGGTGATTTTTGCACGAGTTTTCAAACGTTGTGCCATTTCTGGACGACGTAAATCTAAATAACGGTATTTTAAACGTTGTTCTTCTGTGTTGTTTTGGTTGAAGTCTAACGGTAAAACATCAGAAGCATTGTAGATGCGTAATTCTTTTGCTAACACTTCCACTTCGCCTGTCGCCATATTTTTATTAATTTGATTGTCAGGACGCGCGATTACTTCACCTTTAATTTGAATACAAAATTCATTACGTAAGCCTGAAGCTGCGGTTAATGCCTCTTGATATTTAGGGTCAAAACAAACTTGCACGACACCATCACGATCACGCATATCAATAAAAATTAAACCACCTAAATCTCGACGACGGTGAACCCAACCGCTTAATGTTACTTCTTGTCCAATATGGTTGCGGTTTAATGCACCGCAATAATGTGTACGCATCATTTCTATATTCCTTTCATTTTTCTAAAAATGGATAATTAACGCGTTGATTATACGGAAAAAGACGTGCCTTTTAAATTGAAAAGCGAAATTTATTTGATCCTTTAAAAACTTTCACTAAAATGACCGCAGTTTTTTGCATTTTATCTAAATAAATGCTCTCTCAAGACAACAACAGAATTCAATCATGATGAAAGATACGATTTTTGCCGCCCCGATTGAAAAACTGGGCGATTTTACTTTTGATGAAAGCGTGGCGGAAGTATTTCCCGATATGATCCAACGCTCGATTCCTGGCTACTCCAACATTATCACCGCAATTGGCATGTTGGCGGAACGCTTTGTGACGGCTGACAGCCAAGTCTATGATTTAGGCTGTTCACGCGGTGCGGCAGCCCTTTCTATGCGACGCAATATTAAACAACCTAATGTAAAAATTATCGGTGTCGATAATTCTCTCCCGATGGTTGAACGCTGTCGTCAGCATGTGGCGGCTTATCATAGTGATGTGCCTGTAGAAATTCTTTGCGATGATATTCGTCAAATTGAAATTAAGAACGCCTCAATGGTGGTGCTCAACTTCACATTGCAATTTTTACCACCAGAAGATCGTGTAGCCTTGCTCACCAAAATCTACCAAGGTTTAAACCTAAACGGTGTATTGGTGCTCTCTGAAAAATTCCGTTTTGAAGATGGAAAAGTGAATGAGTTGCTTATTGATCTGCACCACCAATTCAAACGTGCTAACGGTTACAGTGAACTTGAAGTGAGCCAAAAACGCACCGCACTTGAAAATGTAATGCGTACTGACTCGATTAACATCCACAAAGAGCGGTTAAAAAACATCGGGTTTTCACACGTCGAATTATGGTTCCAATGTTTTAATTTTGGCTCAATGATTGCAGTGAAATAATTATAATCCAATCAATAATCTAAAAAATAAGGGCGTATCAAATACGCCCTTATTTGTCACCAATGCTTTATAGCCCTTTTAAATCCTTATCTAATAAACGAGCGAGCAATAAAATACCGTCTTTAAAGCGATATTCTGCATATTCCGCTTGCGCATAATGTTCACCTTTCCCTTCCGCAAAGAAATAATCTTGGCTTGGTAATTTAGGAAGCCAACCACCTTTATAACGAATTGGTAAATAAACATTTGGTGTGCAATGTTTAAAATCTGTTGGTATCTCTGATTGCTCCTCACAAAATGTCGCAACATGATTTTGATCAAGATGAACAAGGATATAAGCTTTTTTTTCCGAAGGACTTGATTCATCTATACCTGTGATTTCATTAGATTCAACAGTTTCAATAGGCTCATTACTTTCAAGAGGTTCATTTGATTCAGGTAAAACCTGACTTTGCTGAAACTCAGATAAAATAGCGTAATTCAATACCATATAATCGCCTTGCATCAATGAACGAGGATCCACAGGAGCGATTTTTAAGACAACAGGCTTACCAGTAGCCAGCACATCTTCAAATTGCTGTACTTTATAGTTCACCGCGCCCAATAACGCGATCACAAAGACGCCAACAAGCCAAATCGGTGCTTTAAAAACAGAATGGTTTTCGACCGCACTTTGTGAAGGCGCTTTATAACGTGCATGCAAGAATAAAGTAACAATCGCAAAAATAACGGCAAAGCTTACTAGCAATCCCCCTTTATAGAGTAATGGGATGCTCAATTGGTAATAGAACCCACCTAAATAAACAACAAAGGCAAATACCAAAAGACCGAAGAACGCACGGCTGTCCGTCCAATAAACAAGCAATAATAACGCTGTTAAATATAAAATGACGGGTATCCCAACAAAGCCTAATGCAAACAAGGTTAATACTAATAAAATTAACACTGCTTCTGTGTGTTTGGAGTCACTATGCTTCTTCATTAGTGCATAGACAATTAATGGTAATGCACAGACAAGTAAATATAAGATATGGCTAACATCAAACTGGAAGTGTGACCAAAATTGCCCACTTAAAACTTGCAACATATTATCAAGACTCATCGCGTCTGCTGGCATGACATCACTTGAAACATCTGTATCGATAAGACCATAATCTACCCAAGGAAACGCCATATACGACGGCACAGAGATCCATAGAGAGAATAATACTGTTCCCCAAGCAATAGGCTTTAAATGAATTCGCGCTGATTGATTAGGTCGCATGACCCAATAAAAGAGTACAATCGAACTCAGGAGCTGGATTTTATTAAACCATGTGTTAAACCATGCGTTATTCAAGCTGTAACTATGGAAATATAGATTATAGGAAATTTGCCAATACACGAGAAGCTGGGTAACCAGTAGAATCCTCACTAAAGAATTCGGCATCAATTTGTAGCTAACGATAATAATGACGGTAAAAATTAGTGCGGAGATAAAAATACCGAAATTTGAATCCTCGCTAAATTCATATCCTAATAAAAGAAAAAAATCATCAAATTTAACAAGCAAATAGAATCCTAAAAAACTGTTTGCGATTAGAAAAAATAAACCTGCTAAAATTATAGTGTATTCATTTTTATCTTTATTTAAAGTAATCAACCAAGCTATACCAAATAAAAGAATACCAACAATGAATGCACTAGACGCATCTAAACCTAAAGAAAAAAATAACCAAACGCCTATCGTCACTAGTGCTATCAATAAAGCTATCATCCATAATATTGAAATCGCCCAATGGGATTTCTTATTATTTGGATATTCTTGTTTATAGAGTTTCACCAACCACTTGATTGCCATGACCGTGAAAGTAAAGCCAATCAATCCTAAAACCACGCCCTCTTCTACACCACGAATCAAAAGAGATGCCAAAAAGCAATAAGCGCCAAGTAAGGCTATGACTGAAATAATTAAATTAATAAAATCAAAGCGATATTTGTGATATACATAAAATGCGATCGAGGCAGGAATAGCAATTAGAAAAGAACTGAGTGATAAAAGGCCAAATTCATCCCAAGCATAAGCGTACATATCATGAATTTTTACTATTAAACCAAATAGGTTAACAAAAGTCAGCACTAAAAATACTTTAGGTAAAATGCGCCAATGTTGATCATGAAAAGTTTTACTGAATAATTCCGATATCACAAGTAATCCAGCATTAATCAGCACGGCATAACACATTGAGTTATGCGAGTTTTGTTCATTAAATAAATAAAACGCAACATTGGCAGTAGCGGCAAATAATAATGCAGAGGCCACATTCGGAAATAATAATAAAAATGGAAGTTGGCAAAGTGTCCAAACAGCAAATAACTGCCATACATCGGCCCCCGTTTGATAGGTTTGACCGACTAAGGCAAATAAACCGCCAATCAAGACAGAAACAACAAAAAAGAGGCTATATGTCTTCCACTTTAATTTTTCTTTGGCTTGTCGACGACTCTCTAGAATAAAGCAATAAATACCTAATACCACTGTCACCACAAGCAATGTTTGTAAGCCATAAATTTTGGCTAAATCAGAAAAATAATCTAAATTAGCTGCAATTAACGTGATGACTCCACTCGTTAAAAACCCTACGGTTAATAATAAAAACAGTAAATTTAAATAACGTTGCCAAGAAAGATTAAAAAGGCCTGTTGTATTCATTTATTTTTTCCTTTTTATAAAAAGACTCGTATTATCTTAGCATAATAGTAAGGTAAATAAATCAATTAAAAAATGTGATGTAATTTACCCTATATTGAAGATTAATTCGCGCCAAATCGCATTCTATGGCATAATTTAGCGAACCCAATTAAAGAAGGAAAACAAGATGCAAATTTTACACACGATGCTTCGAGTAGGTGATTTAGACCGCTCTATTAAATTTTATCAAGATGTTTTAGGTATGCGTTTATTACGCACAAGTGAAAACCCTGAGTATAAATATACGCTTGCTTTTTTAGGTTACGAAGATGGCGAAAGCGCTGCAGAAATTGAATTAACATACAACTGGGGCGTAACGGAATATGATCTTGGTAATGCTTACGGGCATATTGCTATTGGTGTAGATGATATTTACGCAACTTGTGAAGCGGTACGTGCTAATGGCGGTAAAGTGACTCGCGAAGCCGGCCCAGTTAAAGGTGGCACAACCGTGATTGCATTCGTTGAAGATCCAGATGGTTATAAGATCGAGTTTATCGAAAACAAAAGTGCAAAATCAGCTTTAGGGAATTAAGGAATACATTGTGTCAGATACACCTGAAATTCCTTATCACCATCAATTAAAAAATCGCTTCCGCGGCTACTTTCCTGTCATTATTGATGTGGAAACGGCTGGGTTTGATGCCAAAAAAGATGCGCTTTTAGAACTTGCGGCAATCACCTTAAAAATGGATGGGAATGGCAATTTACACCCCGATCAAAAATGCCATTTTCATATTGAACCATTTGAGGGGGCAAATATTAATCCCGAATCTCTCAAATTCAATGGGATTGATATTCACAATCCATTGCGAGGTGCTGTATCTGAATTAGATGCGATCACGGGATTGTTCCAAATGGTGCGTCGTGGACAAAAAGATGCTGAATGTCAGCGTTCTATCATCGTGGCACACAACGCGGCTTTTGACCAAAGTTTCGTGATGGCGGCGGCTGAGCGCACAGGCGTAAAACGCAATCCATTCCACCCTTTTGGGATGTTTGATACAGCAACACTTGCCGGTTTTATATTTGGGCAAACGGTGCTCGTCAAAGCATGCCAAGCGGCAAAAATTCCTTTTGATGGTAAACAAGCACACTCGGCACTATATGATACTGAGCGTACGGCAGAATTATTTTGCTATATGGTGAACCATTTAAAAGAGCTTGGTGGTTTCCCGCATGTTGCTCAAACAAATGAAACGGAAAAAACAGCTGAAAATCAGACCGCACTGTAATTTTTTAAATTTTTTTGAAAAAAAACTTGCAATCGTTTTCGGTTTACCGTATTTTAAAAAGTAATTAAATTTAGTTATCTAAATAAGAGAGTTTCAAATGAACTTTATCCTTCGTCACCATCATCGCCATTCAACTGAATAATCTTTCAGGCTGTTGGCGTGCTTGGAAGATTTCTTCCGAGCTGACAAGATAAAGATCAAAAAAATCTTACCCCTCGGAAGGCAACTTTCGAGGGGTTTTGTTTTATTATTAATTACAGGAGTTTATTACTATGCGACATTTAACCTTAAATCAATTTTCTTTTATGCGACCTTTTACGTTTAATTAATCAATAAGGAACAACAATATGCTATCGAATCCCGTTGTTATTTCAATTGTCGTATTACTGGCATTAAGCCTACTGCGCGTGAACGTGGTTATCGCACTGGTAATTTCCGCGCTTACCGCCGGCTTATGCGGCGACTTAGGTTTAAGCAAAACCATTGAAACCTTTACAGGCGGCTTAGGTGGTGGTGCTGAAGTGGCAATGAACTATGCGATGCTCGGTGCATTTGCCATTGCAATTTCAAAATCTGGCATCACTGATTTGCTTGCTTATAAAATTATTACCCGAATGAACAAAACACCAACCGGCAAAAATTTAGCTTGGTTTAAATATATGCTACTTGGTATTTTGCTTTTATTCTCAATTTCATCCCAAAACTTGCTCCCAGTACACATTGCGTTTATTCCGATTGTGGTACCGCCTTTACTTTCTATTTTTAACCGTTTAAAAATCGATCGTCGTGCAGTGGCTTGTATTATTACCTTTGGTTTAACCGCAACTTATATGATCTTGCCGGTTGGTTTCGGGAAAATCTTTATTGAAAGCGTTTTAGTAAAAAATATCAATCTTGCTGGCGCTCCACTCGGTTTACAAACCAGTGTTGGTGAAGTTTCTTTTGCTATGCTTATCCCTGTTATTGGTATGATTCTTGGTTTGCTCACCGCCGTATTTATTACCTATCGTAAACCGCGTGAGTATGTTGTGACAACGGCAGAACCAACAACAACTGAAATTGAACAACACATTGCGAACATTAAACCGATTCAAATTACCGCAAGTGTAGTCGCCATTGTCGCCACGTTTGCTACCCAGCTTTTCACAAGTTCAACTATCATTGGTGGCTTAGTCGGTTTAGTGATTTTCGGTGCCTTTGGTATTTTCAAACTCAAAGAAAGTAACGATATTTTCCAACAAGGTTTACGCTTAATGGCAATGATTGGCTTTGTGATGATTGCAGCTTCGGGTTTCGCTAATGTCATTAATTCCACAAGTGGCGTGAAGGAGTTAGTTGATGCACTTTCAACGGGTGTGATTCAAAGCAAAGGCGTTGCGGCATTCTTAATGTTACTCGTCGGGTTATTAATCACCATGGGTATTGGTTCTTCTTTCTCAACCGTGCCAATTATCACCTCAATTTATGTACCACTTTGTCTCTCTTTTGGTTTCTCACCACTTGCGACAGTGGCTATCGTAGGTGTAGCGGCGGCATTAGGGGATGCGGGTTCACCGGCTTCTGACTCCACACTTGGTCCAACATCCGGTTTGAATATGGATGGTAAACACGACCACATTTGGGATTCTGTTGTACCAACCTTTATTCACTACAACATTCCATTATTAGCGTTCGGTTGGATTGCAGCCATGACCCTTTAATCGTTATAATCCCTACATTCATTATGCGGGGATTTTTTTATGTCTATTCAATCATTACTCAATACGCTCGAACAAAAAGTGCAGCAACTGACTCAAGCCTATCAAGCTGACTCTGATAAAAAAATTAACGCTAAATTTAACCGCACTTTATTTACTGAAGATTTTGAAACTGCCGGTTTTTATCTCAAAGAAATCCAGCAAAGCTTAACGAAGCTATGCAGCCTTCCCCATCAAAATGAAGAACAAATTATATTTATGGCTGAACATCTTTTAGGGCAATGCACCGCATTGACTGAAGCTATGAATCGCAAGCATAAAAAAGCTATTCAACCGAAAAAAATGGAACAACCAGTTACAAGCAGTAAATCACAGCACAGCATTCATCGACTTCCGCCAAGAGAGCGTCTAGAAAAATATTATGAAGCCTTACAGCAACTCACGGAAAAATACGAAGAAGCTAAAGCACAAGCGAATACGGCTCAAACAGATATTCAACGAGATGTACATAAGCAAACAGCCGCAATTTATTTAACGCGTCGTCAAAAATGTTTAGAAGCCATTGAGACCTTAGAAGAATACCTTGCCTTCAAAGAAGCACAAGAAAGTGCGGTCAAGAAATAAGATTTTTTTTGAAATAGACTGGAAAGCAAAAATCCCTAAATCTTTCGACTTAGGGATTTTTTAAATTTGATGGCGGAGGAAGTGAGATTCGAACTCACGGAGGGCGTAAACCCTCGCCGGTTTTCAAGACCGGTGCCTTCAACCACTCGACCATTCCTCCGTGATTTAAGCGAGGTGAATAATACGTTTTTTCCCCCACCCCGTCAAGCAAGAAAATAAAAAAATTATCTGACTGACTACTTTTAAATCACAATGTTTTAAAAATACACAAAATAAAAAACGGAACCTATTGGTTCCGTCTTTTATTATTAGGATATTACTCTGCTTTCGCTTGTGTCGGTTCAGAATAAATATGGCTAATTGCACTATGATGGCCTGCCGCGCCTTTACCATTAAAGTAATAACGAGACTCCGTCCATTCTACAATTGGGAATGGTTTAGACGCTTCATCTGGTGCTTTCGCTAATGTCATGGCTGCTTTTGTATGTGGCACGGCTGAAATCGTACCAGCACGACCTGTGAACACATAAGAACTTATAAATTTTGCTTTTTCTTGTGGTTCAACTTCTGCAGTTGCGACTTGAGCAACGGGTTCTGCTTTATGATGCAAACGTTCTAATGATTCTTGCACTTTCTGTTGAACCGCTTCATTTGCCGGTTGAGTAATGAAATCTAACGCAGGTTGTGCTTCAACTGATTTCTCTTCCACAACAATACCTGTTGCAGGCGTAATCACACCTTTTTTCGTTTTTTCTTGCTCAAGCAACTCATCCACCGATAAGAAATTATTTTCTTTCGGTGCATTCACCGCAGAATAATCGATGCATACTTTGCCGCTTGCTAATTCTGGTGAAGCCACCGCAGCAAATAATGGCATTGGCGATTTCACTTCATTACGGCGACGGCGTTGATTATTCGATGCACGTAAATGACGCGGTGTACGGCGCTGACGTTCTTGACGTGGTTTATCTTCTGTATTATCAACAGCGTTG
Source organism: Haemophilus parainfluenzae (assembly GCF_003252795.1). Lineage (GTDB taxonomy): Bacteria > Pseudomonadota > Gammaproteobacteria > Enterobacterales > Pasteurellaceae > Haemophilus_D > Haemophilus_D parainfluenzae_K. The sequence continues at coordinate 240,460 of NZ_QEPQ01000002.1, read as the reverse complement.
TTTTCAACCACTTCATTTTTAATCGCAGGAACTTCAACCGCCTCAATCACATTCTCATTGGCGTTATTTGCATTGTCATCAATGCGAACGCGTTTACGTAAATCACGACGTTGACGACGCTCAGCTACCGGTTTCTCTGCTTTTTCTTCTTGACGATTATCATCAGAAACATTCGCTAAATTAACCGCACTTTCTGAAATAACCTCTTCATTAACGTTGCGACGATTACGACGATTATTCATACGCTCACGAGTTGGACGTGCATTTTCTTCGTCTGTATTTTTCGCATTGTCACTATTTTCGTTGCGAGAACGACGATTATTACGACGATCTTGATTACGACGATTATTACGATTGCCGTTACGATTATTACGATTGTTTTGGTTTTTCTCTTCTTCTTTTGGCTCAGAAGCAAATAAACCTTTAATTGCTGCAACAATTTTCGCAAACAGTGAAGGACCTTCGGATTTACGCTCAACTGGTGCTGGCGCTGCCGTTGGGATCGATAGCGATACTGCAGCACTTTCCATCACTTGTTCAGATGTCACGGCTGCTGTTTCAATATTACGTGAAACAAGGGATTCTTCTGGTACGAATGCATCGTCTTGTGCTTCATGGAATTTTGCTAAGTTGTAGCTTAATTCGTTCAGCTCTTCACCTTCACGCACGCGGAATACGCTGAAGTGCGGGGTTTCCATCGCTTCATTTGGCACCACGATAATCTCTACATCATGGCGTTTTTCGATGCTGCTTACTGCTTTACGTTTTTCGTTAAGTAAGTAAGACGCAATTTGTACCGGCACAATAGTGTGTACTTGTTTGGTATTTTCTTTTAATGCTTCTTCTTCAATTAAACGCAAGATTGAAAGTGATAAACTTTCGTTATCACGCACTTTACCCGTACCTTGACAGCGTGGGCAAACATGGTGAGAAGATTCACCTAATGACGGACTTAAACGCTGACGCGACATTTCCAACAAACCGAAGCGAGAAATTCGGCTGATTTGAATACGCGCACGGTCTTGACGCACCGCATCACGGATACGGTTTTCTACTTCACGTTGGTGACGAACAGGTGTCATATCAATGAAATCGATAACCACTAAGCCACCTAAGTCTCGTAAACGTAATTGACGAGCAATCTCATCTGCCGCTTCAAGGTTGGTATTTAATGCGGTTTCTTCAATATCACCACCACGAGTTGAACGCGCTGAGTTGATATCGATCGCCGTTAACGCTTCTGTCACATCGATCACAATCGAACCACCAGAAGGTAAACGTACTTCACGTTGGAAAGCTGATTCGATTTGAGATTCAATTTGATAGTGGCTAAATAAAGGCACTTCACCTTGATACAGTTTCACACGATTGATGAAATCTGGACGTACTAATTTGATGTGCGCTTTTGCTTTTTCAAATACTTTCGGGCTATCAATTAAGATCTCACCGATATCACGACGCAAGTAATCACGGATCGCACGAACGATCACATCACTTTCTTGATGGATTAAGAATGGCGCCGGACGGCTTTGTGAAGCTTGTTTAATTGCTTCCCAATGATGTAAAAGTACTTTTAAGTCCCATTGTAATTCTTCTGGTGATTTACCTACACCCGCTGTACGCACGATAAGACCAACGCCTTCCGGTACATCTAAAGAACTCAATGCTTCTTTTAATTCGATACGTTCATCGCCTTCAATACGGCGAGAGATACCACCTGCACGGGGATTATTTGGCATAATCACCAAATAACTACCGGCAAGGGAAACAAAAGTGGTTAAGGCAGCGCCTTTATTGCCGCGTTCTTCCTTGTTCACCTGAACGATCACTTCTTGACCTTCGGTCAAAATATCACGGATATTTGGACGACCTTGGAACACATAATCAGCAGGGAAATACTCACGGGCAATTTCTTTTAAAGGAAGGAAGCCATGGCGCTCTGCACCATAATCTACAAAGGCAGCTTCTAAACTCGGCTCTACGCGAGTGATTTTCCCTTTGTAAATATTCGCTTTTTTCTGTTCATGACCCGGACTTTCAATATCCAAGTCGAATAAACGCTGGCCATCGACCAACGCAACGCGCAACTCTTCTTTTTGAGTCGCATTGATTAACATTCTTTTCATTGTCAATTTCTCATTTGAATTATCTAAAATACCTTGAAAATTAACCGCACTTTACAGATTTACTGACCTTAGCCATCGACCTCGTGTTTCTCGCGAACAGTCAATCTCACGACTGTGTGTTGCTGGGTGCATTGATAGCATACTCAATTGTTATCTAAGACAATTTTCGTAAAACAATGCGATGTGTTAATTACGCATTGCAAGGAAGCGTCAATCTTCAAGAAAAACATGTTGATTATCAATGTCTTATGCCATTTGCCGCATTGAGTTTTGACCAACATACAAAATTACTTTCTAAATGCCAAATTTGAGGCGCAGAAAGACGCTCTATTATCCACATTCGAGGCTAAATTAGCAAGGCATTCTTGCTATTATCACCAGGGATATTGTGATATGATTCAGCCCAATTTTTAAAGGACAGATTCAATGACTGAAAAACAAGAAAAAATCATCAATCAATCCGTCAAAATGCTCACGATTTCTGAAGATGAAGCAGGACAACGCATTGATAATTATTTATTGGCAAAATTAAAAGGTGTGCCAAAAAGTTTGATTTATCGCATTCTGCGTAAAGGCGAAGTACGTGTGAACAAAGGGCGAATCAAACCTGAATATAAATTGCAAAATGGAGATGTGGTGCGTGTGCCACCTGTTCGTGTTTCTGAAAAAAATACAGCCCTAATTTCTAAAAACTTGAATAAAGTCGCCTCCCTTGAAAGCCATATTATTTTTGAAGATGACTGTTTATTAGTATTGAACAAACCTTCCGGCATTGCGGTTCATGGCGGGAGTGGCTTAAATTTTGGTGTGATTGAAGCCTTACGTGCATTACGTCCTGAAGCCCGTTTTTTAGAATTGGTTCACCGTTTAGACAGAGATACATCGGGCATTTTATTGGTGGCGAAGAAACGCTCTGCCTTACGCAACTTACACGAACAACTTCGTGTTAAAACGGTACAAAAAGATTATCTCGCTCTCGTTCGTGGCCAATGGCAATCTCATGTAAAAGTCGTACAAGCCCCTTTATTGAAAAATGAACTCGCCAGTGGTGAACGCATCGTTAAAGTCAGTGAGCAAGGCAAGCCTTCTGAAACGCGATTTGCTATCGAAGAACGTTATCAAAATGCGACCTTAGTAAAAGCGTCGCCTGTAACCGGACGAACTCATCAGATCCGAGTTCATACTCAATATGCAGGTCACCCGATTGCACTAGATGATAAATACGGTGATAAAGAATTCGATAAATATATGCAAGATCTCGGGCTTAATCGCTTGTTTTTACATGCGTTTTCTATTCGCTTTGAACACCCTAAAACGGGTGAAACATTACGTCTCAATGCTCAACTAGACGAAAAAATGAAAGCAATTCTGAAAAAACTGCGTGAAAGCAAAGAGATAAACCCATAGACAAGAAAAATGTTTATTGCTATATTTGATGACGGAGACAACTCGTTTCTATCATTAATTAACATATAACAACAAAGGATAGCAAAATGGCAAAAGGACAATCATTACAAGATCCTTATTTGAATGCGTTACGCCGTGAACGTATTCCTGTTTCGATTTATCTCGTTAATGGGATTAAATTACAGGGTCAAATCGAATCATTCGACCAATTCGTGATTTTATTAAAAAACACGGTTAATCAAATGGTGTACAAACACGCAATTTCGACTGTGGTTCCAGCACGTTCTGTTTCTCACCACAATAATAACGGCGGTCATCATGCAGCACAAACTTCTGATGCTGTAGCGGAAGTAGAAACACAAGCAGAATAATTCTGTTCAATGAACGATTTCATCAGTTTAAGTGCGGTTGAAAATTCACCTGAAATTTCAACCGCACTTTCGTCATCTAAAACAGGCGACAATAGCCAATCGGCAAAAGATAAAGCTGTCGTCGTGCATGTTTTCTTTTCTCAAAATAAAAACATTGAAGATCTACAAGAATTCCAACTTTTAGCGGAATCTGCCAATGTTGAGATTTTACAAGTCATCACCACGAGCCGAGCTACGCCACAAGCAAAATATTTTATCGGTGAGGGGAAAGCACAAGAAATTGCTGATGCAGTGAAAACTCTAGATGCTGATGTAGTTTTGGTGAATCATCAATTAACCCCTGCACAAACCCGTAATTTAGAAAGTATCTGCCAATGTCGTGTAGTAGATCGCACTGGGGTAATCTTAGATATCTTTGCCCAACGAGCCCGCTCGCACGAAGGTAAATTGCAAGTTGAATTAGCTCAACTTAAGCATTTATCCACTCGATTAGTTCGCCGAAAAACAGGCTTAGATCAGCAAAAAGGCGCGGTAGGATTGCGTGGCCCTGGCGAAACGCAGTTAGAAACAGATCGCCGTTTAATCAAAGTTCGTATTGCGCAGTTGCAAAATCGTTTGGCTAAAGTCGAAAAACAACGCAACCAAAATCGTCAAACCCGACAAAAAGCAGATATTCCGACCATTTCCTTAGTGGGTTATACCAATGCGGGAAAATCGACACTCTTCAATTTCATCACGCAAGCCAATGTCTATGCGGCAGATCAGCTTTTTGCCACCCTCGATCCCACATTAAGACGTTTACAAATTCAAGATGTCGGTACGGCCATTCTCGCCGATACCGTTGGTTTCGTTCGCCAACTTCCCCATGATTTAGTTTCCGCTTTTAAATCTACCTTGCAAGAAACGGTAGAAGCGAGTTTGTTATTGCATGTCATTGATGCAGCAGACGCTCGAAAGATCGAAAATATCGAAGCTGTGAATTTAGTGTTGGAAGAAATTAAAGCAGACAAAGTGCCTGCATTGCTGGTGTATAACAAAATTGATTTATTGGAAAATGTGACGCCTCATATTGAATATGATGACGAGAATAAGCCCGTTGCCGTTTACCTTTCAGCACATTCAGGTGAAGGATTAGATCTACTGTTTGAAGCCATTAAAGTGCGGTTGAAAAATGAGATACTTTCTTTCACCCTCACGCTGCTCCCACAAGAGGGCAAAATCCGCCACGCGCTCTATCAATTAGATAGCATTCGTCACGAGCAAATTTCAGATGAAGGTGAATTTATCCTCAATGTACAAATTGATAAAGTCGAATGGCTCAAACTTTGTAAACAATTCCCTAAACTGTCAGAAATTATTTACTAATACCGTATTGTTTTAATTTATTGGCGATCGCCGTGTGTGATACGCCTAATCGTTGTGCCAATTTTCGCGTACTTGGATACTGAGCATAAAACGCGCGCAATACACTCGCCTCATATTGTCCCATGATCTCATCCAGAGTTTGCTCACCAAAATCATTCACAGAAATGACCGCACTTTGTATAGGTTTTAAATTTAAACTTTCAATATCAAGATGGTTATTTTTTGCTAAGGAACAGGCACGATACAAGACATTGTATAGTTCTCGCACATTGCCTTGCCAAGGCTGACTTTTTAAATAATTTAAAAAATTAGCATCATATTGCGGCATTGGAATCCTAAGCTGTGTGCTAATTTCTTGTAAAAAACCGTCCGTTAAAGGTTGAATATCCTCCACTCGCTCACGTAATGGCGGCACATTTAACGCTAAAACATTTAAGCGATGGAATAAATCACTGCGTAATTTCCCTTGTTCTAACAGTTTTTCCATCGGTTCTTGTGAGGTACAAATCACCCGAACATTTGCATGATGTTCTTTTTCTTCGCCCACTCGACGGAAAGAACCATCCGTTAAAAAACGTAATAATTTTGCCTGTAAACTTAATGAAAGCTCAGCAATACCGTCCAGCAACACCGTGCCTTCGTGAGCATATTCAAAAAAACCGATGGTTTCACTGTCACCCACTTTACGCCCAAACATTTCGCTTTCCGCATCTTCATCTGGCAAACCTGCACAGTTTACTGCAATGAATTTTTTCTCACGGCGCAAGCTCGCAAAATGACAAGCTTTTGCTAATAAGTCTTTACCCGTGCCCGTTTCACCTTGAATTAAAAGCGGCACATCAAACATCGCAAAACGTTGTGCATTTTCGACCGCACTTTTAATGGAAAAGCTTTGAGTGACAAAGCAAGAGAAAGGATCTTGTGGATTAAATGTCAGCATAAAATAAGCTCAATTTTATTGAATGATGCCGATATGATAGGGAGTTTATTGATATGTGTAAAGATTAATTTACATATAAAAAGGGCAATCCTTGACTGCCCTTTTAGATGGTTTTTTGTATTATTTTTTCACTGCACGATCAAGTTCTTGTGCGATGATTTCCATGCTTTCTAAACCACCAAACGCAAGATACCAATTCGCTGCATCAAGATACACAATGTGTCCATCTTTATACGCTTTGGTTTGTTTGATGATATCGTTATCCAACACTTTTTGTGCATTGTTGGCTTTTTCTGTAATCGCCGCGGTACGATCCACGACAAGTAAAAAGTCTGGATTTTTTTCTAAGATATATTCAAAACCAACGCTTTGTCCATGCGTAGACGATTTGATGCTGTCATCAATCGGTTTAAAACCAAATTTTTGATACACCATACCATAACGAGAACCATCACCAAAGGCACTGATTTTACTTTCATTAACCAATACCAATAAGGCTGTTTTGCCTTTCGCATCTTTGGCGACTTGGTCAACCTTACTTTCTAATGCTGAAAGTTTTTCTTTCGCAACATTTTCTTTACCAAAGATCTGACCAAGTGCGGTCACATTTTGTTGAAAACTCGGGTAGTAATTGTTGTAATCATTTTCAACATTAAATACTGGTGCAATTTCTTTAAATTTGTCGATCATTTTTTCTTGACGTTTAGACGCGATGATCAAATCAGGATTGAGTTCATTAATTTGCTCCAATGATTGTTCTTTCAAATCACCGACATTCTTATATTTTTTGTCTGCAAATTCTGAAAGATAGCTTGGAATTTTTCCGCTTTGTGGGAAACCCACGATTTTATCTTGCACACCTAATGCACAAAGTGTGTCTGCTGCACCAAAATCAAGCACAATGACTCGCTGTGGATTTTGTGGCACAACCTGCTTTCCAGCGGCATTTTCAACGGTAATATCTGCTGCTTGAGCAACACCGGTAAATGCAAAGAGTGAAAGTGCTAAAGTTGATAATGTTTTTTTCATGAAGATTTCCTTATTTATCTAAAATAAACGGCAATTTTATGGTCGTCGATATCCTGAATAGGTATCGCCATATCATAAATATCTTGTAGCACGGGCGATTGCATAATGTGGTTAACTTCCCCTTGATGCACTAATTTTCCATTTTTCATGGCGACAATGTAGTCTGAATAACAAGAGGCAAAATTAATATCGTGAATCACAATCACCACGGTTTTGTTGAGTTCTGTCGCTAATTTTCGCAAAACTTGCATGATCTGCACTGAATGTTTCATATCCAGATTATTTAATGGCTCATCCAACAAAATATAATCCGTATCTTGTGCAAGCGTCATCGCAATATAAGCGCGTTGTCGCTGCCCACCACTTAAGTTATCGATATATTGATGACGGATATCATCTAAATTCATATAGGCAATAGCATTATCAATAAAAGTGCGGTCAGTTTGGGTTAAGTTTCCTTTGCAATAAGGAAAACGCCCAAAAGCGACTAAATCTTCAATGGTTAGACGCAAATTAATGTTGTTAGTTTGCTTTAAAATCGCAAGTTGTTTCGCAATATCGCTACTTTTCTTACGATTGAGCAATTCACCGTTGAGATAGATCTCACCACTATCCGCATTCAACAAACGGCTCATAATAGACAGCACCGTACTCTTCCCCGCGCCATTCGGCCCGATAAAAGACGTAATTTTCCCCGTAGGAATGGTGACGGACACATTATCCACCACCTTTTTGCTTCCGTAACTTTTAGTAATATTGCGAATTTCTATTGCCATTTTTTGTTTGCTCTTAATAACAAATAAATAAAGTACACGCCTCCGACAAAATTAACGATGATGCTTAATGTCGTGCGGAACGTAAAAATATGGGTCACTAATAATTGCCCTAAAACCAAGGTTATGATGGAAATTAACATCGCGGCAGGAATGAGTACCTTGTGGCGATAATCACGAACAAATTCAAAGGTCACGTTCATCACTAATAACCCGAGGAACGTAAGTGGGCCAACAAGTGCGGTCGATACTGACGTTAAAATTGCCACGAGAATTAAGAGGACTTTTAAAGTCTTTTGATAATCGATTCCTAAGTTAATGGCATTTTCTCGCCCTAACGCCAACACATCAAAGCAATGCCAATATTTCAAGCTGAAAACAATGGTCGCCACTAAAATGGCTAATGCCACCCACAAGATTTGAGTATTGATTCGGTTGAAACTTGCGAAGCCAATATCTTGTGCGATCTGAAATTCATTTGGATCAATCAACACTTCCATAAAGGTCGTTAAGCTACCAAAGAAGGTGCCGAAAATAATCCCAACAAGCAACAAGAAGAAAATATTTTGGTTTTCTTTCTTAAACAGGAAGTGATAAAGCACTAATGAAAACGCCATCATTAATCCCGTACACAAGACAAACAATGCAATGGAATTCATGGAAAGCAATGTGCTTGAACCGAAAAGGAAGATAATCGCCGTTTGAATCAGTAAATACAGCGAGTCTAAGCCTAAAATACTCGGGGTGAGAATTCGGTTATTCACGACCGTTTGGAAAATCATCGTAGCAAGTGCAATTGCCGCGCCTGTAATCACAATCGCAATTAATGATAAGGCACGATTTTCCAAGGCATATTGCCAACGGTTTGGTAAGTTGTAGCCTAAATAGAGTGCAAGAGAAACAATGGCTAACAACGACAATACAATCAGTTGAGAAGAAGATTTCTTAGCCATTTCTATACCGCTTTAATAATAAAAATAAGAAGATACCACTGCCAAATACACCAACCACGGCATTAATGGAAATCTCATAAGGATAAATCACACTTCGACCTAAAATATCGCAGAATAAGACAAATACCGCACCTAACAAAGCGGTATGAGATAACACTTTCTTCAAGTTATCACCCAAATAAAGTGTGACGATATTCGGAATAATTAACCCCAAAAAAGGGATCACGCCAACAGACACGATAATAATCGAAGATACCACCGATACAATGAGCAGACCGAGATAAAGTACTTGGTTGTAATTTAGACCTAGATTAACCGCAAAATCTTTCCCCATCCCGACAATAGAAAAACGATGCGCAAATAAATAAGCCACGATGAGTGTAGGAATACTGAAATACAACAATTCATAACGGCCTGACATCACAAGCGAGAAATCACCTTGTAGCCACCCGGATAAGTTTTGCAATAAATCTTCTTTGTAAGCAATAAAGGCGGTAATCGAACTGATGATATTACCGAACATAATCCCTACTAATGGAACAAAAATCGTGTCCTTGAATTTCAAACGGGACAGAATCGTCATAAATAATAATGTGCCAAGGAAAGACACAATCACCGCAATGGTCGTTTTTAACAACATTGAAGCCGTTGGGAAAAACAGCATCGCCATTAAAATGCCTAATCTTGCACTATCCATGGTGCCTGCAGTGGTGGGAGAAACAAATCGGTTTCGACTGAGTTGCTGCATCACTAAGCCACAAATGCTTAAGGATGCACCCGCAATCAAGATACTGATTAAACGAGGCACTCGACTGATGAAAAATATCTGCCATTGATTACCTTCAAAATTCAGTAACCCTTGCAGATTAACAGTACTTACCCCGAGAAAAAGTGAAACAAAGGAAAGCACGATCAAAAGAAAAATCAGATAACGTCGCTTAATCATAAAAATGAGAATAATTCTAAAATGCAAAAAGAATAGCATATTGAAGGGAAAGAGAAAAGATGAAGTGTAGTCAGTTTTCGGCTAATTTTGGGGCGTATAAAAAATGCGGTCAAATTAGACCGCACTTTATTCGCTATAATTTTAATGTTCTTTCAACTTCTTTCGCTCGAACTAAGAATTGCTTACGTTCTGCTGTTGCCATTCCGCTGCTGGTACCCGGCAATTTCACCGTAAGCGGGTTCACCGCACGCTCATTAATATGAAACTCGTAGTGCAAGTGTGGACCGGTTGAAATCCCCGTATTACCGGTTAATGCAATGCGCTCCCCTTTCTTCACAGTTTGACCCGCACTAACTAAAGCTCGACTTAAATGCATATACACCGTTTGATATTCACGACCATGTCGTATCACCACATAACGTCCTGCACCACCTGCTTGATAAGCCACTTTTTCTACCACACCTTCTGCTGGCGCAATAACTGGCGTACCTGGTGAAACAGCAAAGTCCACCCCTTTATGCGGACGAACGCGCCCTGTTACCGGATGTCGGCGATTTGGGTTAAATGGTGACGAAATACGCGCTTGACGTTGCAATGGATAACGCGCGAAACCTTTGCCAAGAGTTTCCCCTTGCTTATCGTAGTAACGACCATTCGCGGCTTGAATACCATAATAGCTCTTACCATCTGCCATGATGTGAATCGCTTCAACATTACCTTGCCCCGTTAATTTATCGCCTAAATATTCACGTGATACTAAAATCGCAAATTTGGTTCCGTTACTGAGTTTTTGAAGACTTACCTGCCATTGTAATGCTGAGCTTAATTGGCTGATTTGACGACCATCCAAACCTAAATCACGCAAACTTGATGCAAAAGATCCGTTAATCGTACCTTTTAGCACCTCTTTCTTCCAGATACTTTTCTTCTCTAGAATTTGGCGTTTAAACTTACCGTCTTCCGTACGTTCATAAATGCGTTCTTCTTTTTCAGACACCAACCAGTTTAAATATTCTAGTTGATCTTCTTTATCTAAAATCCAATAGAACTGCTGACCTGCGCGCAAGTTTTTTAATTCAGGATACTCGGCAATTAAATTCTTCGCCGTATCATCTTCTAAACCTGAAAGCTCTAACACGTCTTTTAAGGAATCGCCACGCACCACAGTATGACTAAATTGATCGGTAATACGTAATGCCTGATCGGCGACATCTAAAATGCCACTGAGCGCATCTTGTGCATCTTTTGGCAAATCAGTTAGCTCATCAAACTGCGGTTTAATTTCATCCACTTCATCATCTTTGGCTTGAAGATCATCATCGTAAGAAGTTGCATCTTCCGTATTCGCATTCTGCTTCGCTTCCGGATGTTCGCCTGCTTGAGGTTGAGACTTATCAGATTCTGTTTTTTCAGGTGTAAGGGATTGATATTGAACGTTATCCACCATCTCTGGCTCAAGATTACTTTGCAGAGAAGGATCGTAATCCGCGGTATCTTTAAAGGCGAGGAAAATGCCCGTTAAAATAAGCAAAAGTGCGGCAAAAAAAATCGCCGCTTTTATGCGGGACTTTCTTTTCCGTCGATCTCTAGCTAATTTAACGTGTTGCAAAATAGATACCTTTAAAATGAATAAAAAGCTTTTCGCTCTTCAGACTACAAACTCTAAAAAAAATTCATTTTACCCTAAAAATGTCAAATCTTATGCCTAAATATTAGGCATAGTCGGAATTTCTTGAGAAAAACAAGGAAATGAGCTATTTTAGTGAGCCATTTTTAAAGGGGGGATTATGCAGATTCACGCCATTCAACCAGCCCAACCAACACCATTAATTACGCTGAAAAATATCAATGTGGTCTTCGAACAAAAGACGGCATTGCGGGATATTAACCTCAGTATTTATCCGAATTCAATTATCACCATTGTCGGGCCGAATGGTGGAGGAAAATCAACCCTCTTAAAAACTTTATTAAAATTGCAAACGCCGACATCTGGTGAGGTAATTTATAGCACTAATGTCAGAATTGGCTATGTCCCACAAAAAATTCACTTAGACCACAGCTTACCAATGACGGTTGAGCGTTTTCTTGCGCTCAAAAAAGGCGTTAAAACACAAGAAATATCGACCGCACTTGAGCAACTTTCTATTACGCATCTGAGAAAAAATAATATGCAAAAACTCTCAGGTGGGGAAATGCAACGCGTATTATTGGCCCGTGCGATTTTGAATAAACCCAATTTACTGGTGTTAGATGAACCAACTCAAGGGGTGGATATTAATGGTCAAGCTGAACTTTATCAGCTGATTCACCGTACTCAACAAGCCTTAAATTGTGCGGTTTTAATGGTTTCCCATGATTTGCATATCGTGATGGCGGACAGTAAAGAAGTGTTGTGCATCAATCAACATATTCGCTGTGCCGGCACACCCGAAAGTTTATCGAATGATCCAACATTTATACGCCTTTGGGGCAACCAAATCTCACAAAATGTGGGCTTTTATACGCACCATCATAATCATCATCATAATATGCACGGTGATGTTTGTAGTTGCAGTGCCAATCCATCTGAATGCCAACAATAAGGAAAAATCATGTTTGAGATTTTATTTCCCGCCTTGCTTACAGGCTTACTACTTTCCTTAATTACCGCACCACTGGGTGCTTTTGTGGTGTGGCGTAAAATGGCTTATTTTGGTGATACCCTTTCCCACTCAGCCTTGCTTGGTGTGGCGTTAGGGATTTTCTTACAAATTAACCCTTATGTTGCCATTGTAATTTTGACGATTATTCTCGCCGTATTAATGGTTTGGCTCGAAAGTAACACGCAATTTTCAGTGGATACCCTTTTAGGCATTATCGCACACAGTTGTCTTTCCCTTGGTGTGGTTACGGTTGGCTTACTAAAAAATGTCCGCGTAGACTTAATGAGTTATCTTTTTGGGGATTTGCTCGCCATTAATTTTAACGACTTACCTTATATTGGCACGGGTGTCCTCATTGTATTAGGCACACTGCTTTACTTCTGGCAAGCCTTACTCTCCACCACTGTCTCACCTGAACTGGCTCAAGTGGAAGGCATTAACATCAAAAAAATGCGATTTATCTTGATGATTTTGACCGCACTTACAATCGCATTAAGTATGAAGTTTGTTGGAGCCCTGATTATTACATCGCTATTAATTATTCCAGCTGCAACAGCAAGACGTTTTGCAAAGACACCTGAACAAATGGTATTTATTGCCATTTTAATCAGTATGCTTTCCGTCGTTGGCGGGTTATTCCTTTCCGCCTTTTATGATACCGCTGCGGGGCCTTCTGTCGTGATTTGTTCCGCATTTTTGTTTTTGTTATCATTACTAAAAAAGGAATATTTATAATCCGCTCCAACCAGTGAAAACCATTTGCACCGTACCTTAAATCTTGATAAAGTGCGGGCAACTTTTGACGATATTTTTAGGATAAGAAATGAGCCAAGAATATTTAGATTTTGAATTACCTATTGCTGAACTTGAAGCCAAAATTGAAGCGCTACGTTCAGCATCTGATGACAAAATTGATTTACACGATGAAATTAAACGCTTACAAAAGAAAAGCGATGAATTAACCAAAAAAACCTTTGCAAATCTTGATGCATGGCAGGTTTCTCGTATGGCGCGTCATCCAAATCGTCCATACACCCTTGATTATATCGAACATATTTTTACTGATTTCCAAGAACTTGCAGGCGATCGTGCTTTTGCAGATGATAAAGCGATCGTAGGTGGTCTTGCGCGTTTAGATGGTCGTTCTGTGATGGTTATCGGTCATCAAAAAGGCCGTACAGTAAAAGACAAAGTGGCACGTAACTTTGGTATGCCAGCACCAGAAGGTTATCGTAAAGCATTACGTTTAATGCAAATGGCCGAGCGTTTCAACTTACCTATTATTACGTTCATCGATACCCCAGGAGCTTATCCAGGGATCGGAGCAGAAGAGCGTGGTCAATCTGAAGCCATTGCTCGCAACCTACGTGAAATGTCTACCTTAAAAGTACCTGTTATCTGTACGGTAATCGGTGAAGGCGGTTCTGGCGGTGCATTAGCCATTGGTGTGGGTGACAAAGTGAATATGTTGCAATATTCAACTTATTCCGTTATTTCACCAGAAGGTTGTGCGTCAATCTTATGGAAGAGTGCAGAAAAAGCCTCTACCGCAGCAGAAGTCATGGGCTTAACCGCAACTCGTTTAAAAGAGTTAGGTTTAATTGATAATATCGTTCCAGAGCCATTAGGTGGTGCACATCGTAATTATCCTGAAATGGCACGCAATTTAAAACAATGTCTTGTTGAAGAACTAAACGAATTAGATACCTTCGACAAAGATGGCTTATTAGAAAGACGTTACGAACGTTTAATGTCTTACGGTTATTGTTAATAATGTATAAAAAAGAGCGGTTAATTTACCCGCTCTTTTTTTGTGTTTTGAGAAATAATGCATGGATGTCAAAAAATGCATCAATGCTAAAATAAAAATAACGTAAAAGGAGTTCAAAATGAAAAGTGTATTAGCAATTCAATCTCACGTGGTTTATGGATTTGCCGGTAATAAATCTGCCACCTTTCCAATGCAGCTATTAGGCGTAGATGTGTGGGCACTCAATACCGTACAATTCTCTAACCATACCCAATATGGTAAATGGACCGGCATGGTGATTCCACAAGAGCAAATTGGTGAAATTGCCAACGGTTTAGATGCCATCGGAAAACTTCAAGAATGTGATGCGTTACTTTCTGGCTATTTAGGTTCAGCTGAACAAGTTAACCAAATTATCTATGCTTTAGAGAAAATTAAAGCTCGTAACCCAAATGCACTTTACTTGTGCGATCCAGTGATGCCAAATGCCGAAAAAGTCTGCGTGGTAGCAGATGGTGTACGTGAACGCTTAATTGAAAAAGCCATTCCACGTGCGGACATCATGACCCCAAATCTTTCCGAACTTCGTACGCTTTCGGACTTCCCTATCAACACCTTTGACGACGTACTCAAAGCCGCCAATGCATTAGTGGCTAAAGGTGTGAAAAAAGTGTTGGTCAAACACTTAGGAAAAGCGGGTAAATTAAATGATCCGGATACCTTTGAAATCATTATGGCGACACCTGAAGGTGTATGGCATTTAAGTCGTCCGCTTTATAAATTTGACTTTGAACCAGTTGGCGTGGGTGATTTAATTGCAGGTACTTTCTTGGCACATTACTTAAACTGTGGCAACGATGTTGAAGCTTTTGAAAAAATGAATAATGCTGTTGCAGGCGTAATGAAAACTACCTTTGATTTGAAATCTTACGAACTCCAACCTATTGCTGCGCGTTTTGAGATCTTAAATCCAAGCACAAACTACAAAGCCGTTAAAGTTGCCTAATGGATCTTTTTTCATTATTCCAAGCACAAATCCCAACCACCGCCAATAAGCTTCTCATTGCATTTAGCGGTGGTTTGGATTCAACTGCACTGCTTTCTTTAGTTAAAAAACTCAGCGAAAAACGACCGCACTTAAGCCTGAGAGCTATTCATATCCATCACGGATTAAGCCCGAATGCGGATACTTGGACGACTCATTGCCAACAACTCTGTGAACAATTTGCCATTCCACTTATTATTGAAAAAGTCAAAGTGGAAATGCACGATGGCATTGAAGCGGGCGCAAGAGAAGCACGCTATCAAGCTATTTCAACACATATTCAACCAAATGAATATCTAGTCACTGCACATCATTTAAATGATCAAACTGAGACCTTTTTCCTGGCGCTAAAACGCGGAGCAGGATTGCAAGGTTTAGGTGCCATGCAAAAAGAAAGCCAATTATTTGGGATGCCTATTCTACGCCCACTCCTTTCTTTTAGCCGTAATGAATTAGAAGATTACGTTCAGCAAGAAAATCTATCTTGGGTCGAAGACGAAAGCAATCAAGATAATCATTACGATCGCAATTTCTTACGTAACCAAATTTTGCCTGAAATACGCCAACGCTGGGGACATTTTGATCATGCAGTTCAGCGTGCCGCACAACATTGTTTTGAGCAACAACAACTGATTAATGAATTATTACAAACTTGCTTTGAACAGCATCTTCTTGAGGATCAAAAACAGTTTTCACTCGTAAACTTTCTAGAATATTCATTGCAAAAACAAACCGCACTTTTGCGAATGTGGCTAGCTAAAAATCAAATTGCCATGCCAACGCAGATTCAATTAATGCATATTATTGATGATGTTATTCAGGCCAAAGCGGATGCATCCCCACAATTTCAACTTGGGGAGCATATTATTCGCCGCTATCAACAATGTCTCTATTTAACAGGAAAATTCGTTGATTTGTCGCAAACTTGCCTTGATATGCCATTAAATCAACAGATTCTTTTGCCTGATAATCTCGGAAGAATTTATGCAATCCACAATGCAATAGGCATTATAGTCAATTGGAACGAAAAACAGGTTCAACTTGCTGATACACAAGAACCTATTCAAATACGATTTGCTTATACTGGCAAAGTAAAACGACAACATAATCGCCCAGCCGAAACCATGAAAAAAATTTGGCAAGAGTTCGGTGTTCCGCCTTGGCAACGAAATCGTATCCCCCTCATTTTTTATGGTGAGACTTTACAAAGTGCGGTGGGTTTTTTCCGTGTTTTTCAAAACTTAGAGAAATAAAAAAGGGGTGATGATTCACCCATTTTTATGATTAAGAAAAGCGTTTAAAATGCCTGCCGTAAATTCTTTCCGTAAATAAAACCCCAGCGGCAAGGTATCAATCACTTCCCCATTTTTACCAATGCCTTTCGTAATGGCTTTACTGTTTGCACCTTTTGGACGCAGTTGCATAACTTCACCAATACGCGCCGTAATCTGATCTAACTTTCCGAGCACAATATAATCCATCAACTCTTCCCAATCTTGGCGTAATTGATGTTCTTGTTCAGTCGAAGGTTGCCATAAGATAGGTTGGCCAATATGTCGCTCACGCAACGGAATATCACGACTACCTTCAATAGGAATCCACAAGACTTTCGATAATTTATGACGAACGTGTGAATTTTCCCAATTTACCCCTGAGTTTTGAACCAATGGGGCAAGACTCACAAACGTGGTTTCCAACGGAAAACCTTCGGCATTAATGGGTAAGGTTTTTAATTCAATGCCTAAATGGGAAAAGTCCTGCTCTGCTTTACTGCCGGCAGTCGCCCCCAATGCGGTTTCAAGCAACATTCCAACCCAACCTTTATCGCGTTTTAAATCAGGCGGAACGGGAATATTTAATTCATCTGCAAGTTCTCCAAAGGTTAACCCCGCAATAGATTGCGCTTTTTCTAATAAGGCTTGTTCGGTTTGTGGGATCATGCGTGGTATTTCTTCAATAATTTTGGTTTAACGTATTCTACGCCTTTGTCGATGTAAGGAATATTCTCTAATTTCAATAAAAAACGTTTTGCCGGCAATCCACCACCAAAACCGGTGATTTCACATTTTTTCCCTAATACACGATGACATGGAATGATAATACTAATTGGATTGATCCCAACAGCACCGCCAACGGCTCGCACCGCCTTAGGATTATTAATGCTTTCTGCTAAACCACCATAACTCGCCGTTTTACCATAAGGAATTTGACGCAATGCTGTCCAAATTGCTTGTTGAAATGCGGTACCTTTAGGTGATAAAGGAATATTAGAGAAACTTTCTGGCTCGCCATTAAAATAACGCATTAAAGCAGAGCGTACTTTTTTAAAAAGCGGTAAATCTTCTCGTAAAATCCAATTTGGATTTGGCGTGGTTTGTTCTAACTCACAATCTAAATTTGTAAGATTTTCACCATCAGAAAGCATTAATAATCGACCAATTGGTGAGTCCATATAAGCATAAAAAAGTGCGGTCATTTTTCTCTCGTTTTTTTATGGAGTGATATAAGAAAAAAGCACACCGAACATGCATTCGGTGTGCTGCGTATTATGCTAAATTTTTTACAAATTAGAAACTGTAGTTTAAGTTTAAACCGTAAAGGTTAGCACTTGCTTTAGAGGTATAATTCGCTGTTACTGTTGCTAAACCACCAACTGATTGGTTTTCGGTAAAGTGAATTTTTTTACCACGTAAGTGCGCAAAGCCCGCATCAATAGAAAGATTCGGGGTAAATTTATAAGTTGCCCCTACGCTATACCACATACGATCAGTATCTGGAATAGATGCACTTGCATGCTCTGTTGGCGCTGCTGCTTCATCATAAGCAATACCGGCACGGAGCGTTAATTTATCATTTACATTATAGGTTGCACCTAATGCATAACGAGAGTTGCTACGGTATTTTTCATCTTTATGGAAAGCTAACTCTCCATCATCAAATGTCGCGTGTAACTCTTTGAAACGACTCCAGTGTGTAAATTTGTAGCTGTAGTGTAATGCTAAATTATCTGTGATTTGGTGGAAACCTGATAATTCTAAATAATCTGGTAAGTGTAATGTTAATCCACCTGCAGCAGGGCCTTGACCACGAATAGTACGGCTTGCACTCACGGCATTATCATCTTCAAAGTCAATATCAACTTTTGAGTGATAGGCTAAACCAACACGGTTATTTTCGTTAAACTCGTACACTAAACCGGCATTCCAACCAAAACCCCATGCGTTTTTATCTTGTAAGTGAGTTAATACTGTGTCTTTATTCACACCTTGTAATTTTGCTAAAGAAGCGGCCGCACTTTGAGGAATTTTTCCAGCTTTAACGAGCCCTGGAACTAATGGCGCAGCATTTTTCACTGCATCACTTAAAATACCTGCACGACGCTCAATTTCTGCTTTTGCATAAACTGCATTTAAACCCACACCAGCAGTTAAACCTTGAGAGACACGATATGAACCGCTTAAATTTAAGTTAATCGCACTTAAATCAGTTTTACCGCCGAATACCCCCGCGTTGTAATCTGATTCATATTCACTTTTTAATCCAAAATTCACATTCATACCACCACCAATGGCAAATTTGTCATTAATTGGTGCCACAAAATACATATTCGGAATCAATGAACCTGGAACAACACTGTTATGATCTGCAGAACCTACCGCGACAGTACGACCTAGCGCATTAACTGTAACAGGGCCACTCATGTGAATTTTAGAATCTACATAAACGCCACCCACAGAGAATTGATTGGTTTTGAATAAGCTCATTAATGCTGGGTTAGTTGCAACCACTGAAGCATTATCAGCAATTGCTGCTTCACCTGCATAAGCACGACCAAGACCTGATGTAGAAACTTCTGCTAATTGGAATGCGGCTGCATTCGCACCGCTTGCTGCTAACAATGTGGTCATTGCTAATAGCGTTTTATTAAATTTTGTCATTTGGAACCTTTTGTTATTAATAATAATGAAAAAAGTCGCGAGATTCTAAAACTCCAATAAATGGAGTGCAAATTATTTTAGATTAATTTTTAAGTGTTCCGACCAGTGATAAATAAATGATATTTAAATTAAAAAAATGCGGCTACTTTGGCAGAGCGTTTTAAAAATGCTAGAATAGAACCAATCTAATTTTAAATAAGGAAATCCTATGACAGTAACATGCAAAGCAGAAGAATCTCTCACTTGTAGTTGTGTTGATGTGGGTACGATTATTGACGGTTCAGATTGCTCTGTTGATATTCATCAAACCTATGCAAATAAAGCTGAAGCTGAAGCGGCACTTAATCGTTTCGTTGAAAAAGCACGCAAAACAGAAAGCGATCCTTGTGACATTAAAAGTGAAATCACAGAAACTGAAAATGGCACCAATTTAACGGCTCGGTTTACATTTAGCTGCCAAGCTGAAGCGATGATTTTCGAATTAGCGAATCGCTAAAAACATTTTAGAAATGACCGCACTTTATCATTCAAAATAAAGTGCGGTTATTTTTTTGCTTAAATCCTAATTAAATCACTATCGCAAACGTTTGCTTAATCTGATACAATCACGCCGTTTTATCATTTAACCTAAAAATATAGGATAACATTGTGAGCAAACCATCATTAAGTTATAAAGATGCAGGCGTGGATATTAATGCCGGTAATGAATTAGTTGAACGTATTAAACCACACGTGAAACGAACTACTCGTCCTGAAGTCATCGGGGGATTAGGTGGGTTTGGCGCATTATGTGCTATTCCGGGCAAATATAAAGAACCGATCCTCGTTTCAGGTACAGACGGTGTAGGAACAAAACTACGTTTAGCCATTGACTTAAAAAAACACGATACCATTGGTATTGATTTGGTTGCGATGTGTGTTAACGATTTAGTGGTTCAAGGCGCCGAACCATTATTCTTCTTAGACTACTATGCGACAGGAAAACTTGATGTGGATGTTGCCTCTGATGTGGTAAAAGGCATTGCAGAAGGCTGTGTACAATCGGGTTGTGCATTAGTGGGTGGCGAAACCGCTGAAATGCCGGGTATGTACCACGCTGGTGATTATGACTTAGCAGGTTTCTGTGTGGGTGTCGTCGAAAAATCAGAAATCATTGATGGTAGTCAAGTTAAAGTAGGTGATGCCTTAATTGCACTTGGCTCAAGTGGTCCACATTCAAATGGTTATTCTTTAATTCGTAAAGTCATTGATGTTGCTGGCGTCAACCCAGCCACTGAGCAATTAGATGGTCGTCCATTAAGTGAACAAGTGCTTGCACCGACAAAAATCTATGTAAAATCTATTCTCGCGTTAATCAAACAAACCGAAGTCCATGCTATTGCGCACTTAACCGGTGGTGGTTTCTGGGAAAATATCCCGCGTGTATTACCGAAAAATACAAAAGCTGTTATTGATGAAAGTAGCTGGGAATGGCAACCGGTGTTCAAATGGTTGCAAGAAAAAGGCAACATTGAAACCTATGAAATGTACCGCACATTTAACTGTGGCGTGGGTATGGTGATTGCATTACCACAATCGCAAGTGGAAACCGCTTTAGCAATTTTAAAACAATCTGGTGAAAATGCATGGTTAATCGGTCATATCGAAAGTGCGACAGATAACGAACCACAAGTCATTATTAAATAATTTCTCTTTTCCATTTCAGGGCGAAAATTTCAGAATGAAAGGTTCGCCCTTCTTTTATGTAGAATAATATGAAAAAAATTGCCGTCCTGATTTCAGGGCAAGGATCGAATCTTCAAGCAATAATTGAGGCTTGCCAAACTGGATTTATTCCAGGAAAGATTGTGACTGTCATCAGTAATAAAATCGACTCATTTGGCTTAGAACGTGCTGAAAGTGCGGGCATTCCTAACCGCTTTTTTTTACGTCAAGATTTTACGTCCAATCTCGCTATGGATAAGGCTATCGGGGATTATTTAGACGATCTCAATGTTGATCTCATTGTATTAGCCGGTTACATGAAAATCTTAACCAAACCATTCACACAACGTTTTGCGGGGAAAATTTTAAATATTCACCCTTCTCTTCTGCCAAAATATCCAGGGATACACACTTATCAAAGAGCACTTGAGAATGGCGAGAGTGAACACGGTACGACCGTGCATTTTGTCAATGAAGAGATCGATGGCGGTGCCATTGTGTTACAAGCTAAAGTGCCGATTTTCCCTGGTGATACAGTCGAGGAGATAGAGCTTCGTACTCGTGAACAGGAATATAATATTTATCCTTTAGTGATTAAATGGTTTATTGAAGATCGATTAAAACTCATTGAAAATCAAGCCTATTTAGACGGCAAGCCGTTACCACCTAATGGTTACGCTAATGAGTAAAGCGATATGCACTCTTGAAAAGGGTGACATAAATCACCATTAAACAACCTGATTTTATGAAAAAAACAATAAACCCTGTATAATCGGGGTTTTATTATTGTGGGATATAGTATGCCAATTAACTTTACTCAGATTTTTCAAGATAGCCTCAATTTTATGCGTAATCAGCGAAAAACCGTGCTGATTTTCGTTGGGATTTTTGTCGTTTCACAATTAATTAATGCATTAGTCAGTGTTCCAATGCCGAGCTTGGGTGATAATCCTAATCCGTCACAACAGGATATTATTGATGCATTAAGCAAAGTAGAGCCAACTGCACTGATTGGATCTTTTTTATTCCAACAATTATTGATGTCTTTTATTGCGACCTTCGGTATTGCAACTATTCATCATATTAGCCAGCAAAATCAAAATCCGATTAATCAAGGGCTCATGCTTACATTACGTCGTTTTTTAGGTGTGGTCGTTTTAGATATTTTTATGAGTTTGCCGCTTTTATTTGGCCTTGCTGATGTCATGAGCTCATTTTTAAACAAAAATGCCCTCTCCCCTCTAGCCTTTGTTTCAATGGTATTTGGTTTATTTTTCTTTGTTCGCCTATGCTTATCGCCTGTGCATTACATTGCGTCCAATCAATCTATCGGGCAAAGTGCTTTACAAGTATGGCGTGCAGGTATTAAGCGTAATGGCGTATTAATTATTTATGCTTTACTCACTTATTTACTTCTTCCTTTAGTGGTGAACACCATTGGTGCAATCTTGGGTTCATCATTTTTAAGTGCTATTGTTGGTATCTTGGCTGCATTATTTCAAATGTTTATTTTGGTATTTACTTACCGTTTTTACAGCTTATTTATGAAGGCTTAATATGAAACAACTTCTTGAATTTATTCCGCTTGTTCTCTTTTTCGTCACCTACAAAATGTTTGGTGTGCGTGATGCTGCCATCGTATTAGTGATTGCAACCATTGTTCAAATGATTGTGCTAAAACTGAAATATGGCGTAATTGAGAAACAACAAAAAATCATGGCGATTGCTGTCGTCTTTTTTGGTTTACTCACTGCCTATTTCAATGAAATCAAATATCTACAATGGAAAGTCACGATTATTAATGCCTTATTTGCCATTGTTTTATTGGTTGCACAATTCCAATTCAATACGCCATTAGTGAAAAAGTTATTAGGCAAAGAAATCCAGTTACCGGATAATGTGTGGAACAAATTAAATGTAGGCTGGGCAGGATTTTTTATTCTGTGTATGCTGGTAAATATTTATATCAGCCAAAATATGTCTGAAGATGCTTGGGTTGATTTCAAATCTTTTGGTTTACTTGGTATGACCTTTGTTGCAACAATTGTCAGCGGTGCTTATATTTACCGTTACTTACCTAAAGATGATCAAAAAAATGACGGGGACAAATAATGGTTTCAAATCTTATCGATAAAGACGGTCGTCAATCTAAAGGCGTATTATTATTACGCACCTTAGCGATGCCTTCAGATACCAATGCGAACGGTGATATTTTCGGTGGCTGGATTATGTCACAAATGGATATGGGCGGAGCAATTCTAGCAAAAGAAATTGCTCATGGTCGCGTTGTCACCGTTGCCGTAGAAAGTATGAATTTCATTAAGCCTATCGCCGTCGGTGACGTGGTGTGTTGTTACGGCCAATGTCTCAGTGTGGGTCGTTCTTCTATTAAAATCAAGGTAGAAGTATGGGTGAAAAAAGTTGCCAGTGAACCAATTGGGGAACGTTACTGCGTGACAGATGCTGTATTTACCTTTGTAGCTGTAGGAAAAGACGGCAAATCCCGCTCTATTCCACGTGAAGGTAATCTTGAACTAGAACGAGCATTAGCCTCTATCGAAGAATTAAATTGTTAAAAGGATAAATGATGTATTACGTGATTTTTGCCCAAGATATTCCTGGTACTTTAGAAAAACGCCTTGCTGTACGTGAGCAACATCTTGCTCGTTTAAAACAATTACAAGCAGAAGGTCGCTTATTAACTGCGGGCCCCAATCCAGCCATTGATGATGAAAATCCAGGCGAATCTGGCTTTACCGGCTCGACTGTGATTGCTCAATTCGAAAG
The DNA here is from genome assembly GCF_003252795.1 of Haemophilus parainfluenzae. Lineage (GTDB taxonomy): Bacteria > Pseudomonadota > Gammaproteobacteria > Enterobacterales > Pasteurellaceae > Haemophilus_D > Haemophilus_D parainfluenzae_K. The sequence continues at coordinate 216,684 of NZ_QEPQ01000002.1, read as the reverse complement.
CCTGTCTGCAGCAAAAGACTGGGCAGCACAAGATCCTTATGTTGAAGCTGGCGTTTACGGTGATGTCATTGTGAAGCCTTTCAAAAAAGTTTTCTAAATAAAACGAACTCTACACTCAAAGACGGATCTAAATATCCGTCTTTCTCTTTATATGGAATCTCCTATGCGAGCACTTAAACACACGACAATTTCGTTATTAATTTTAACCGCACTTTCAGGCTCAGCTTTAGCTAATCAGCATGCTCATAAAAGCAAAAATGAAACTGCACCACAAATTAACCTTGCAGAAGAACAAGCCAAATGGACACAACAACAGCACGCGCATGAATTAAAGCTGATTGAACAACGTGCTACTTTTCTACAATTAGAATCGCTCCTAAAAAGTGCGGTCAAAAGTAATAATGTTTCTAATAATGCGAAGTTATTCCTGAGTTTGATTGATTCCTTAAAAGGCTATCCATTGCAAACTGATGCTATGGCGGCTTATTTAGATGCACGTGTAAAAACCGTTAATCGCGATACGCCTCGTGAAGAAGTGAATGCATTGCGAACAGACATTGAACAATTTATTCAGCAACATGCCTCTCATTTTCTACGCGGAAAATTAGAACAAAGCATTTTTACATTATTCACCAATGCTGAAGATACTCAAGCACTCGCCAAACTCACACCAAATAATTTGGAAACACAAATTGCCGTGCTTACAGCAAAATATCAACTAGAAGCGACTAATAGCACCCAGGCGATAGAAAACGCTTCAAATGATAAGGATAAATCGGCTATTTTGTCTGAGTATGAAAAACTTTGGCTCAACAATGCAGAGCTTCCTAATGATGCTCAACTCTGGACAGCTTGGTATTCACAGGGTGGCCGTACTCCAGAAAAAATCTATCAAAAAGCTGAAATGCTCTTCAGTAAAAATGATGCGAAAGGATTAGAAATACTCGCTAAAGAGTTAGAAAAAATTGAGAACGCTAAAGAAGATGAGCAAGTAGCCGCTCATTTAGCGCTCTATCAGGATCTCTTAAAAAATCCAGCCAATTTGAAAACACTCGCTGAGAAATTGCCATTAATCGATGGTAATACGAATAAAATCACCAATAAATTTGTCGTAGTGCTAGGTTTTGCTCGTTATCTGCGTACTATTCCAGAAAATATGAATGAGCCAACATTCACCCCTTACGAGCAATGGGCGAAGACTTGGCAATTAAACGAAACTGAATTACGTGATTGGAAAATAGCCTTTATTAGCCGTTTCTTTGATAACGAAAGCCCCAACTTTGTGCAATGGCGCGATCAAGAAATCCTAAAACTGAATGCCGATAACCTCGTTGAACGTCGTTTGCGTACGGCTATTTGGCAAAAAACGGATTTATTAGGTTGGTTGAATGCCCTTTCCAATGAAGCGAAGCAAAAACAAGAATGGCGTTATTGGATGGGGAAAGCACTCGAAAAAGAGAATGTCACAAAAGCCAAAGAAATATTCTCTGAATTAAGCAACGAACGCGGATTCTACCCAATGTTAGCGACAGCAAAATTATATCCTGAAAATCGTGGCGCAGGATATGATTTCGGTCAAGCAGAATTATATGTCGCGCGGAGTATTTCCGATCCCTACTGGGCACATGAATATAAAAAATTTCAACCAGAGCTCGCAGAAATTGCTGAATTACGTCAATTAGATCGATTAGGCGCTGCCAAACAACGTTGGCGTTTTCTGTTAGAAAAATTATCGCAAGAAGAACAACTACAGATTGCTTTAAGCCAATATGCGAATGAACAAAATTGGTTTGAATTAGGTGTGGATGGGTCGATTATTGCGAAAGCATGGGATTATATCGGATTACGTTTACCAAATGCTTATAGTCAATATTTTGATATTGCCCTCAGTAATGTGAATCTCAGTGAAACTGAACCACAAGCCATTGTGGATAATCGTGTCACCAAAACTTTTGCGATGGCCATTGCTCGCCAAGAAAGTGCTTGGAATCCAATGGCGCAATCTTCTGCGAATGCGCGTGGATTAATGCAGCTATTGCCAAGTACCGCGCAAAAAACGGCAGAGAATCAGCAACTTCCTTATAACGGCGAATCAGATCTATTCAAACCGCTTAATAATATTTTACTCGGTACGGCGCACTTAAATGAGCTGAATGCTAAATATCCAAACAATCGCATTTTGATCGCCTCTGCCTATAATGCGGGAGCAAGCCGTGTAGAAAAATGGCTTGCGAGAGCCAATGGCAAATTGGCCATGGATGAATTTATTGCCTCCATTCCGTTCTTTGAAACACGAGGTTATGTTCAAAACGTATTAACTTATGATTTTTACTATCAACACCTACAAGACAAAGAAAAATTACAAACCTTTAGCAAAGAGGAATACGATCGGCTATACTAGTCGCACTAGTTTAATAGTATAGGGTTGTTGATATGTATATTAGTCGCAATTTAGAACAATGGAATGCTTTCCTCGCGACCTTGCAAACCGCGTTTGAACAAGGGAAAGCACAAGATTTCTTAACGCTTCTGCTCACGCCAGATGAGCGCGATGCAGTGGGTTTGCGTTTACAAATCGTGGCTCAGTTATTGGATAAAAATCTCTCCCAACGAGAGATTCAACAGAATCTCAATACCAGTGCGGCAACCATTACGCGTGGTTCTAATATGCTCAAAACAATGGATCCGGATTTTATAAACTGGGTGAAAAGCAAACTCGATGAGCAAGCTGCAAAAAACTAAGCAAATTCTGACCGCACTTTTACATCTTTTTCGCCCCTCTTGGTGGAAAAAAAATTGGCAACGGGTTGCGTGGTGTTTTTCTCTCGCAATCCTCGCGTTTTTCATTTGTTTTCGCTTTATCCCTGTTCCTTTCTCTGCCTACATGGTACAGCAAAAAATTGGGCACTTATTACAGTTGGATTTCAGCTATTCAATCAAATATGATTGGGTGAGTCTTGATGAAATCTCACCGAATATGCAACTTGCGGTGATTGCTGCTGAAGATCAAAAATTCCCCCACCATTGGGGCTTTGATTTTGAGGCAATTCAAAAGGCCTTTAAATTTAATGAAAAATCTCACCGAACCCGAGGGGCTTCAACGATTTCTCAACAAACCGCGAAAAACCTCGTTCTCTGGCATGGACAAAGTTGGTTTCGTAAAGGATTAGAAGTTCCCACAACGGCATTAATGGAAATCTTTTGGTCCAAAGAACGGATTTTAGAAGTCTATTTGAACATTGCTGAATTCGGTAATGGCATCTTTGGTGTGGAAGCTGCCAGCCGTTATTACTTCAAAAAATCAGCGAAGAATTTAACGCAATCAGAAGCGGCATTACTCGCTGCGGTTTTACCGAATCCTATCATCTATAAAGTGAATAAGCCTAGTGCGTTAGTTCGTAAAAAACAAAGCTGGATTATGGGACAAATGAATGGATTAGGCTTGAATTATCTAAAAGAAATGTAGATTCCTCATAAAGAAAAAAACCTTGAAACCGGCTTTCAGTTTCAAGGTTTTAAATTTGGTGGAGATAATCGGGATCGAACCGACGACCTCTTGAATGCCATTCAAGCGCTCTCCCAACTGAGCTATATCCCCAAATAACGCAAGTTATGATAAATTTTGGCTGATAAACTGTCAATATTGAAATAATCAAATCCCGCTTATCAGCCTAAATATTAAGCGTTTTGAGATTTAATAAAATCAATGGCACGTTGGATTCGTGCTAACACGCGTTCACGACCAATACCCACTAATGTCACGTCCATAGAAGGTGATTGACCTGAGCCTGTTACCGCCACGCGTAACGGCATCCCAACTTTACCCATCCCTACTTCTAATTCAGCAGCCGTTTGTTCAATCGCTTCATGGGTAGAATGTAAATCCCAGCTAGAAAGTGCGGTCAATTTTTCTTTTACTTTTTCAAGTGGTTCAATCGCCGCCGCTTTAAAGTGTTTTTTCACCGCAGCTTCATCAAAACTTTCAAACTCTTCGAAGAAATAACGACTTGCTGATGCCATTTCTTTTAAGGTTTTGCAACGTTCTGCAAGCATCGTCACGATTTCAGTTAACGCTGGGCCATTTGAAGTATCAATACCTTGATCTTTATAGTGCCATGCAAGGTGTTTTGCCACATATTCAGGCGGTAATTCACGAATGTAATGGTGATTTAACCACAATAATTTTTCCGTGTTAAATGCACTTGCTGATTTACTCACATGATCTAATTCGAAGTATTTAATCATTTCTTCACGCGTAAAGATCTCTTGGTCACCATGACCCCAACCTAAACGAACAAGATAGTTAATTAAGGCTTCCGGTAAATAACCGTCATCACGATATTGCATCACACTTACCGCACCATGACGTTTTGAGAGTTTTTGGCCATCATCACCATTAATCATGGAAACGTGCGCATATACTGGGATTGGTGCACCTAAGGCTTTTAAGATATTAATTTGACGTGGGGTATTGTTAATATGGTCTTCACCACGTACAACGTGAGTAATACCCATATCCCAGTCATCTACCACCACACAGAAGTTGTAGGTTGGTGAACCGTCGGTACGACGAATAATTAAATCATCTAATTCACTGTTGCTGATTTCAATACGACCACGCACCGCATCATCAAACACGACTGAACCTTCTGTTGGGTTTTTAAAACGTACTACGTGTGGCTCATCGGCTGCATGATTGTGATCATGTAAACAATGACGGTCATAACGTGGTTTTTCTTTGTTTTGCTCTTGTGTATGGCGTAGTTCTTCTAAACGCTCTTTAGAGCAATAGCAACGATAAGCCAAGCCTTGTTCAATCATTTCATCAATCACTTGATTATAACGCTCAAAGCGTTTGGTTTGATAATAGGGACCGTGTTCCCAAGCAAGGTTTAACCACTCCATCCCTTCAATGATTGCCGCTGTTGCTTCCGGTGTAGAACGCTCTAAATCGGTATCTTCAATACGTAATACAAACTCACCGTTATTATGTTTTGCAAATAACCAAGAATAAAGGGCTGTACGTGCGCCGCCTACGTGCAAATAACCTGTTGGACTTGGAGCAAAACGTGTACGTACTTTGACATTCGGATCTAATTCAAAAGGAGGATCAATTTTCATTTTCTTAATAACCTATTCATTTACAAAAATTACCTTTATTTTACTACGACTTGCGTGAGTTCTAAATAAAAAATCTGATTTTATGCCTATTTTTGCAACAACTAGACGCTTTTTCATAAAAATATATTGACTGAAATCTCATTATACTTATAATGCCAATCCACAACATTAAGGGCGATTAGCTCAGTTGGGAGAGCACCTCCCTTACAAGGAGGGGGTCACTGGTTCGAGACCGGTATCGCCCACCACTTTTTCCAAAGTTGGCTTTAATGTTGTAAAAGTTTGACCAAGCGGGCGATTAGCTCAGTTGGGAGAGCACCTCCCTTACAAGGAGGGGGTCACTGGTTCGAGACCGGTATCGCCCACCACTTTTCTAAAGTGTTCTTTCCGCTCAAACTTTCCCATTATTTAAACGCTTTTCTTATGTGGGCGATTAGCTCAGTTGGGAGAGCACCTCCCTTACAAGGAGGGGGTCACTGGTTCGAGACCGGTATCGCCCACCACTTAATTTTAGTGTTTAAATAAATCCGAATACCTTTTCAGGTGCATCGGGCGATTAGCTCAGTTGGGAGAGCACCTCCCTTACAAGGAGGGGGTCACTGGTTCGAGACCGGTATCGCCCACCACTTTTCCTAAAGTCCTTTTTTAAATCAGTTAAATTAACATTATTTCTGTTTTATCTTATAAATAAAAACGGCCACAAAACGTTTCATTTTATGACCGCACTTCTATCTAATTTTTTGGATTAAACTGGCTCTAAACCTAACACTTTGCGTCCATTGATACTCGCAATATCAACCATTGCATCAAGATGTGGGAAACGGCAGCCCGCAGCCAGCAAGCTTAGTTCTTGCCATAAATCCCCTTCGCAAAGTGGCACCATGTAATCACAAATATTATCCGTACCTAACGCGACTATAATTCCTTCTGGAATCATTTCATCTGCCGGTGTCAATGCGTTATGGAAAGGCATTAAATCTTCTTTTCGATTACTATCAATCCACGCCATTGGACAAGCAATCATCATCATTTTTGCCTGACGCATTTTTTCATAAAGTTTATAACGATATTCTCTGCTATGCGCACCGATAGAAATACCATGGATCGCCACTACTCGACCTTCCATTCCATGTTCTATGGTCTTGTCACAAAGCTGCTCTGTTTCTTTTTCTTTCGGAGAGTTGAATTGGTCCACGTGTACATGACACATAATGCCGCGAGATTTAGCCGCATCAAGTAAAATATCCATCGCTTCAAGACCACGACCATAATCAAGCTCATCGCGATAAGGTAAACCACCAATCATATCCACCATATCAGAGCCAATATCAAACCATTTGCGTGCTTCTGGCTCAATCACCCCTTTTAAGGTCTGATTCGCAAATTTTAAAATAATGTCATGCTTATAGACTTCCCGAGCTTTATGCGCAGCAATGATGGCTCGGTCTTCACAAATCGGGTCGATATCCACAAAAGTCCCAAATGCCGTTACCCCTTGGGAAATCATCAACTCAATCGATTGACAGAAACGGGCGTAATAATCATCAACACTTGATGTACGTTTAACTTCGTCCACTAAATCCCATTTTTGTTGAAGATTACTATTGTGATAAATACCAATTTTTTCAGGTGTCATTGTAAAAGCACGATCTGCATGAGCATGGGCGTTAACCCAGCCACCTTTTTTAATGATTTCGTCTCGAATAAACGTTTTAAAGCTACGAACGTGATTTCTCATAATAACTCCGCCAAAAAAGAAAGGAAAAGAGAGACGAGAAGTGTATTAATTGAAAAGCAAACCCAATAAGGATCGGGTCTATTGTGAATTGTTTACAATGTTATGAAAATTCGCAGATTTTAATTAATAACATCTTTTCAGTCTTTCAACTGAGTGCAAAGTATAAGATTTTAAGCACAAAAAAGCTATCTATTTATTGACAAAAGAACGCTCTTGTTTAAAGACATCTAAGAACAAGCCGAGCGGTGGGCGGCTTGAAGATTGCTCAGTATAAGTGCGGTCAAATTTCTTATAGTTTCCTTTGCGATCAATATGATACTGTGTGCCATCTGGCTGAATAATGACATTCCAACGGAAATTCGACGCCAACACCCAAGGATCGCCATTAAGCTCAAATAAATTGCGACCTTGTGCATAATCCGAAATTGGATTTTTCACTTTAAAGATCGATGACATCAATGCTGGCAATAAATCGGTATGGCTTGTTAAATTTGTCACTTCTTGTACCGGCAAATCTTTCCAGTAAACAATAAACGGCACTTGGATTTCATCACGACCGAAATAGTTTTCTTGTGCTTTTTCATCCAGTTTATTAAACGTTTTACCATGCTCTGCCGTAATAATAACAATCGTATTATCTAAGGAAACTGATGCTAAAGTGTCATCAATTTGTTGATCAATCTCCGCAAGCGATTTGGTGTAATTTTCTTCCGCTTGATCCGCAACATCTAAATCCACATAAGCAAACCAAGGTTTATCCTCTTTTAAGAGAGATAAAACGCTATTTATCGCTTCTTTTGGCGAAGAGGCTTTCACTTTAGGTAATTTCACATTACGGAACAAGGCTTGTTTAAATAAGCTGTCTTTAAATGCCGTAGACGAATAAGCAACAAATTGATATTTCTCGTCTTGTAGCTTTTTAATTAATACCGACGGTGTGTGATTACTCAAAATACTGTCCGTATAATTCGCATTCAGTCCATAGAATAAACCTACTAAGCCGGCATTATTCGTATTGCCGCTGCTGTAATGATTTGTAAATTGAGTAGAGCTTGTGGCAAACTCGAATAATTTAGGCATTTTCTCGCTCGTTAGCGCATCATAACGTAAGCCTGAAACGGTAATCACGAGAATGTTTGGTTTGTTTTCAACTTGCTCAAACTGAAGATCTTTTTTCGGATAATCAATTTTTAATGCATCCAAACGCCCTTCTTGCTCTAAACGCTGTGAGTATGTTTCCGCATTAATAAACCCTTGTTTTTCCAAAAAGGTTCTTGCGGTCATTGGATAAGAAAGTGGGAAGTTTGAACGCTGCATAGTAATCGGACGATATAAAAATGCATCCGCCCAAGCGTAAATTAAGTGTGTCGCGACAAACATGGAAGTCAGCACTAATCCCACTTTTTTCAGCCATTTCTGACGTTCTAAGCTACGTAATTTTTCCCAACTCCAACGGGAGAAAAGCATTTGGATTAGCAAAATAATCGGCATTGGCGCAAAGAAAATTTGCCAATCCCGTGAGAGATCGCCCTTTTCAGGGTTCACTAACAAATTCCAAATAATAGAAGAAAGGTGGATATTAAAGCGGTTAAATACTTCTGTATCAAACAGCAGTAATGTGGTGCAAATTGTCGCAATAATCACCGTTAGGCCACGGAAAGTGCGGTGATTTTTGATGATAAAACTCAGTGGAAAAATAACCAGCAAATACAAGGCAAAAACACAAAAGCTGAAATGGCCTAATAAGCTGATGAAGAAATAAATTTTGCCGAGTAATGTGTCGGGCCAGTCAATGAGAAAGGCATAACGACTGCCAATAAGAATTGCGATGATAATGTTAAAAAAAGCAAACCAATGTCCCCACGAAATTTTTCGTGAGGTTTCTTCACGGTATTCACGTCCGTTGAATTTGCTCTTTTTAAACCAAAACATTTTATTTTATTTTTACCGAATTCATTAGAGAGTTGGCAAAGGCTTGTGCTAATGCTTCACGCTGTGCGGCTGGCACGCTAGTGGTCAATAAATTACTGGCCATATTGCCTAAAGCGATAAGAGAAAGATCAACGGGTGCTTTGTGAGTTTCAAGTACGCTAATCATGTCGTGAATGATGGCATTAACTTGCCCATCGGAATACTTTGAATGTTGAGCCATTTGGAATGTTTAAGCCTGTTCTAAATACAAAAAAACTTCTCATATCATACCCGATAATTTGTCCAATCTAAATAATTTCTTTTTTCTTGCTTAAAAAGTGCGGTTATAATTTAAGGCAAATTTTACGAAGGAAAAAATTATGAGCATTACGGTTAATCAAATCGTGCTACATCAATTAGTTAAGCACGCTGAAAATGAAACCACTACGATGGAAAGCGTGTTGCGTGATGAACTTCTCACCATTACGCCGGAAGTCGAACAAATGATGTTGCAATTACATCAAGGTTATCAAAATAAAGGCAAAGTATTTGGTGTCTTCCAAGAGAATTCCATTTTTGCACAAGATCTGAATCGTTTATTAGAAAATGAAATCAACTTTTTAAATTTCAGCCAACAATCCACAAAATTATTAGCGCAAGAATTGGGCAAATATAATTTTGCAGACAGCGGTACGCTTATCCTATGCCAATATAACTTTTTAGCAACGGATTACCTATTTATCGCACTATTAGATAGTCGTATCAGCATGTTAGTTGACGAAAATCTTGAAATTCGCCGTACGGAATACTTAGATATTACACAATTTGATATTGCGGCACGTATCAACTTAACGGATTTACAAGTAAACGCAAACTCAAACCGCTATCTCACCTTCATTAAAGGTCGTGTTGGTCGTAAAATTAGTGACTTCTTTATGGATTTCTTAGGTGCAGAAGAAGGTTTAAATCCGCAAGTTCAAAACCAATGCCTATTACAAGCAGTCAGTGACTACTGTGAACAAGGTGAATTGAATAAAGAACAAACTCAAGCAGTGAAAAAACAGGTATTTGAATACTGTAAAGGTCAATTAGCAAGCGGCGATGAAATTGCCTTAACTGAACTTTCAGCGAATTTACCGACTCTAAACGAGCGTCCTTTTGTCACCTTTACAGAAGAGCAAGATTACGGCTTGGAAGAAACCATTCCGCCAGTACGCTCAACCTTAAAAACATTAACGAAATTTTCGGGCTCAGGTAAAGGTGTGACATTAAGTTTTGATGCGGATTTATTGAATAACCGTATTGAATGGGATCCACTTACAGATACTTTAACAATCAAAGGGATACCACCAAATCTGAAAGATCAACTTCAAAAAGCATTAAAGTGCGATAATTAATTTGGCAAGATCGTAAAGTTTCGGTATCATTCGACATAATTTTGCAGTAAAAGGTAAAAAATATGCAATTAAGAACATTTTTAGGTGCAGTTGTTTTAGCATTAAGTTTAACTTCTTGTTCAACAGTGCAAAAAGTCGTTTATCGTATTGATGTTCCACAAGGTAACTATTTAGAAGCAGCGACTGTGGCGCAAGTTAAACCAGGCATGACCGCACAACAAGTACAATATTTGCTTGGCACACCGGTTTTAATCGATCCTTATAGTAACCTAACTTGGTATTACGTGTTCTTACAACAACACTCTTACCAAAAACCTGAACAGCACACATTTACGGTGAAATTCGATCAAAATGGTCTAGTAAGCAGTGCAGAATTAGATAAGCCATTACCTGAAGTGGCAAAACAAGACGAAAATAATACTATTATCAGCACACCTGAAAATGCAGGTAAGAAAAGCTGGTGGAAATTCTGGTAATCATTAAAAAATAACACCTGCTTGTCATATCAAGCAGGTTCGTTGTATTACAAGGGAATTAAAATGTCAAAGATTCTATTAGTTGATGATGATATTGAACTAACAGATTTACTTGCTGAAGTTTTACGACTGACTGGTTTTGAAGTTGAAGTTGCCAATAATGGTCAAGAAGCGTTAGATAAGCTGAATGCAAGCCACCAGTTAGTTTTATTAGATATTATGATGCCTGTATTAAACGGCATTGAAACACTCAAGAAAATTCGCCAAACATCAAATGTCCCTGTGATGATGCTTACCGCACGCGGTGAAGAGATCGATCGTGTTCTTGGGTTAGAACTCGGCGCCGATGACTATTTACCAAAACCATTTAACGATCGTGAACTGGTTGCTCGTATTAAAGCCATTTTACGTCGTGCCACACCAGCAGAAAAAGAAAATACTCAAAATTCGACCGCACTTTCATCAGAAGAAAATACATTAGAATTCTGTGGTTTAGTGCTTCATTCTGGTCTTCAACAAGCTTCTTATAATGGTCAAGATCTTGGTCTAACCGGCTCTGAATTTGCTCTACTTCATAAACTGGTACTTCGCCCTGGACAAATTGTCTCTCGCGAAGAATTAAGCATGAATGTACTTGGCAAACACCTTTCTCCTTTTGATCGCTCGATTGATATGCATATGTCAAACTTGCGCAAAAAACTCCCAGAAAGAGACAATGGCTTACCATGGCTGAAAACGCTACGTGGTCGTGGTTACTTGTTGGTTTGTGAATAATGCGTATCAAGAAATTCAGTTTAAATCAGCTCACGATACGCACATTTACCGTTTTTTGGTTGGCATTCTTTGCCATGACCGCACTTTTGGTCGCACTCCCTTATTTTGATAGCCGCTTATATTCTGACTTGAATCAAAACGAAATATCGAGCTATCAAAAGAAACTCGTTGAATCCATTCGTAACAATAGAATCACCGGTATCCTCGCTGGAGTACCAGTGCTTCCAACCGATAAATTTGACTCTGCTCGTCCTGTCATCATGACACCGGAAAAAGAAATTTTTGGTGCTTTAGGCGAAGAAAGAATGCATATTGCTCAGTTCGCCCAAGAGTCCAGTAACTTTGCTCAACCACAACGTAAGACCTTTAAAGATATTCAAATTGCAGGCCCCTTCAAAGTCTATATTGGGGATGCAGAACAATCCTCCGAATTATTTTTTGTGTCTCGAGCAAATGGTCAACAAGAAATTTTACGATATATGCTTGACCACCCTTGGGTCTTATTGCTCTTAACCTTAATTATTACAACTCCTTTACTTTGGTGGTTTACGCATACCATCGTCAAACCTATTACCAATTTACAAAAGGCGGCTAATAGCGTGGCGTTAGGAAACTTTAAGGTTGATAATGAATTAGTGAATCATGGTCCAACAGAATTACGAGAAGTAGGACAAAGCTTTAACAAGATGTCGATTGCGATTGATAATCTGATTTCAAACCAACACAATCTGCTTTCATCTATTTCTCATGAATTAAAAACACCGTTGACGCGTTTGCAACTTTCCACTGCTCTGGTTCGTCATCAAACAGGGGATATTGAACCAGTTAAACGCATTGAGAAAGAAATACAACGAATGGATAAAATGATCAGCGAGTTGTTACTCATTTCTCGCCAACAAATGCATTCTCAAATGGAGCATAATTTATTTCCTATCAATCAGCTTTGGGATGATGTGATCAAAGATGCCTTATTTGAAGCTGAGCAGCGCCATATTACCAGCGATGTCAATATTTCTATTTTACATCCTGAAAAACATATGATTTACGGCAACCTAAGCTTGCTTACCAGTGCGATTGAAAACATTATTCGAAATGCACTAAAATATACGAAAGATCGTATTTTCTTAACCATTGATTTACATAAAAATGAGCAGGATGATAATTGCCTACAAATTCGAGTAGATGATAATGGCTTAGGCCTACCACCAGAAGAGTTTGATAAAATCTTTAAGCCATTCTATCGAGTCGATGAAACTAGAACTCGAGCCACTGGCGGAACGGGATTAGGTTTAACAATTGTCTATAATGTAGTGAATGAACACAATGGAAAAGTATGGGCTGAATCCAGCAATTTAGGCGGGCTTGCCGTCACGATTCAACTTCCATTATGGAAACAACATTAATCCAAAAATAAAAGGCGATATTTTCATATCGCCTTTTTCTTATTTAATTTTCACTCGTTTTAACCGCAATGCATTGAATAGCACCGAAAGCGAACTCATTGCCATCGCTGCCCCTGCTAAAACAGGACTTAAGTAGCCTAATGCCGCAAGTGGAATACCTAGTACATTATAAATCAAGGCAAAGAATAAATTTTGTTTTATATTCGTTAATGTTGCTCTGGAAATCATTAATCCATCAACTAACTGATCCACCGAATGCTGCATGAGTGTCGCCGATGCAGTTTGTTCTGCAACATCAGAACCTGATTTCATCGCAAAGCTTACGTTAGCCATTGCTAATGCGGGTGCATCATTCACACCATCACCAACCATTGCGACCACTTTGCCTTGCTGACGTAATCTCTCAATATAAGCCGCTTTATCACGTGGACTACAATTGCCTCGTGCAGTTTTCACACCTACTTGCTGGGCAACATAATCAACGACAGATTGCTGATCGCCACTCATTATCACCACATCAATATTATGTTGGTGTAAGCGTTGAATCGCTTGCAAACTATCCTCTTTTAGACTGTCTGCTAGCGCAAATGCACCGATTGGACTGTTATCTACAGATACCGCAACAACACTCGCGATTTGCCAAATTTGAGGCATATTATCTGGTAAGGTTAATTCACAATAAGTCAGTTTACCTACTTTAACCAAACCAACTCCTTCAATGTGAGCAGATATACCCTGCCCCACTTCTGAATGAACCGAAAGTGCGGTCGGAATTTCAAGTGATTTTTCCTGTGCAGCCAGGACTATCGCTTTAGCTAAAGGATGATTGGCATTTTGCTCAACGGAAGCCGCAATGCGATATAAATCTTCCTCAGAATAGACCGCACTTTGTGGTTGCCAAACAGCGGCAATTTTGAGCTTTCCTTGAGTTATCGTTCCTGTTTTGTCTAATACCACCGTATCCACATGCGCCGCCTCTTCCATAGATGCCGCATCTTTAAACCAAATCCCTGCATTGACTGCTTTTCCCATTCCCACCATTATGGCAGCAGGTGTGGCAAGCCCTAATGCACAAGGACAGGCAATGACTAACACAGCAACCGCATGAATTAAAGCGGTTACCAAATCTCCTTTTATCCACCAGGTTAATCCAAATGTCATTACGGAAATCAATAACACGGTAGGCACAAATACAGCTGAAACTTTGTCAGCAAAACGAGCAATAGGAGCTTTTGTACCTTGCGCCTCGGAAAGCGCTTTCATCATATCGCCCAATAGCGTTTGCTGTCCGAGTTGATTAGCTCGATAAATAAGACTACCTTGTGTCACCATTGCCCCTGCAAGCACAGGGCTTTGAGACATTTTTTCTAATGGGTGAGATTCACCGGTTAAATGACTCTCATCGCACCAACCACTCCCTTGTTCAACAACACCATCCGCGGCAATACGTTCACCTTGATTAGCCCGTAAAATATCGCCTATTTTTACTTGATCGAGAGAAATCGTCTCCCAATGATTTTCACGTTGAACACTGACTTGTTTTGGGGTGAGTTGTAATAATAGCCCTAAACTGTTTAAGCTTTGTTTCTTCGTTCTTTCCTCAAGAAATTTCCCAAGGCTGACGAAACCGATGACCATCACCGATACTTCAAAATAGACATGAGATGCGCTATCATGCCCCATTGACTGATAATAAAACAGCATAAAGACCGAATAGAGATAAATCACCAACGTACCAGTACTCACGAGTACATCCATATTGGCCAAACCACCTCGAATACTACCAATCGCACCTTTATAAAAAGGAATGGCTAACCAAAGTTGCACAATGCTCGCAAGAACAAATTGCCACATTGGTGGTATCATCCAAGAATGATGATTAAACATCATCCCGCTCATTCCGATTAAAAAAGGAATGTTAATGAACAAAAGCAACCATAAACGCGGACTAATCTTCGTTTCATTAGGTGCGCTAGGCAGCACATTTTGCTTTAGAATGCCCTTATATCCCGCTTTTTGAATAATTGTCAAAATATCTTGTTCTGAAGCCTGAGATGAATCAAATACTACGTGCGCTTCCTCTGCCGCAAAATTCACGCCCGCGTCAGAGACAAAATCATTTCGATTCAATACTTTCTCAATCCGATTAGCACAGGATTGGCAGGTCATCCCCTCGATTTGAATGACTATTTTTTTATTCTGTTGCATCAAAACCTGCCTCTTCAATTGTTTCAATTAATTGTGCAATACTAACCGCACTTTCATCAAAGGTAATCACCGCTTTACCGTCATCAAGTGTTACAACAGCTTTTTCTACGCCATTAAGCTCTTCCAACACTCTTGTAACGCTTTTCACACAACCACCACAAGTCATCCCTGTTACATGTAATGTAATTGATTTCATATTTACTCCTTAATTATTGATATAGATTAAAATTGAGTTTACTATAAACCTTAACATAAGGTTAAGGTCAAGGATTTTTTATGAACATCAGTGAAGTGGCAAAATTAGTCGGTTTATCAAGTAAACAAATTCGGGATTATGAAAAGTCCGGCTTATTAAAACCAGCACAGCGAAGCCTTTCCGGTTATCGCCATTATGAAGAAAAGGATTTAGAACGACTACGTTTTATTCGTCACTCTCGAGATGTTGGTTTTTCCCTCCAACAAATTCACCAACTTTTGCAATTACAAGATAATCCCAATCGTAGTAGCCGAGAAGTTAAAGCACTTACGACGCAGCATATTAAAACATTGAATGAGCAAATTCATCACTTGCAAAAAATGGTAGAGGAATTGGAGCGATGGCATAACGCTTGTCAGGGCAATGATTGCCCTGAATGCAGTATTTTGGAAGGATTAAAAGGATAAAATTAATATTCCCAGCTTTCAGGATCAATGCCTAAATCACGCATGATTTCTTTGGCATTTTCAGGAATCTCATCATGGCGTTCTTTCATTAAATCCGCATCAGTCGGTAATGGCTGACCTGTAAAAGCATGTAAGAACGCCTCACAAAGCAATTCACTGTTTGTTGCATGGCGCAAACTTTTCAGCTGACGACGAGTACGCTCATTCGTCAAAATTTCCAATACTTTAATCGGAATCGAAACGGTAATTTTTTTGACTTGTTCGCTCTTTTTGCCATGTTCTGCATAAGGGCTAATATATTTGCCATCCCAGTTTGCCATAATGCACCTTAAATAACCTGATAATTTATCCGTATTTTAATGAAAAATAAACAAAATGACAATCTAGACGTCTAAAAGTATAGCATGCTATTTCCCTTACATTTACTTACAAACATTTACAATAATTTGCAGAACTAAAAACCATTACTTTTGACTAAATGCCTGTTGCATACGCAATACATTATTGTTATTTGAAGATAACGACATATTTAATATTGAGGTCTATTATGTCAAAAAAACTTTTTGCTGAATTTTTCGGTACATTTTGGTTAGTTTTCGGTGGTTGTGGTAGTGCAATCTTTGCTGCTTCTGTCAACCTAGGTATCGGTTATGTGGGCGTTGCATTTGCCTTCGGTTTAACCGTATTAACCATGGCTTACGCTGTAGGTCACATTTCTGGTGGTCACTTTAACCCTGCTGTAACACTTGGTTTAGTGGCTGGCGGTCGTTTCTCTGCGAAAGATGCTCTTCCATACATCATTTCTCAAGTTGTTGGTGGCTTACTAGCGGGTGCTGCACTTTACCTTATCGCATCAGGTAAAGCGGGCTTTGATGTGACTGCAGGTTTCGCATCTAACGGTTACGGTGAGCATTCTCCTGAAGGTTATTCTTTAGAAGCGGTATTTGTAGCAGAAGTATTATTGACCGCATTCTTCTTATTAATCATCATGGGTTCAACTCATAAAAATGCAGCTGCAGGTTTTGCGCCAATCGCAATCGGTTTAGGTTTAACCCTAATCCACTTAATCAGCATTCCTGTATCAAATACCTCTGTAAACCCTGCTCGTAGTACTGCAGTTGCGGTATTCCAAGGTACTTGGGCAATCGACCAATTATGGTTATTCTGGGTGGCACCGATTATCGGTGGTATTTTAGGTGGTATTATCTACCGCACTTTATTAGCGAAAAATAATTAAGATTTCGTTTCATAGAAAAAAGAAGGTATCGTGTGATGCCTTCTTTTTTATTTATATATTTGTAATCCAAATATATAAATAAAAACCACCTTTCGGTGGTTTCAGTCAATTATAAAGTTTTTGCAAGATCTTTTAGGAAAGCTTTAAACTCTTTGCCTAATTTATCATGACGAAGACCATATTCTACAAAGGCTTCCATATAGCCAATCTTGTCACCACAGTCAAAGCTTCTGCCTGTCATATGGAACGCTTCAACGATCTCTTTCTCAATAAGCATATCAATTGCATCCGTTAATTGGATTTCATCACCCACACCAACTGGTGTTTTTTCTAATAAATCCCAAATCGCCGCAGAGAATACATAACGACCTACAACGGCAAGATTTGATGGCGCCTCATCAACAGATGGTTTTTCAACAATGCTATCAATTTTAACGCTATCACCGCCTTTTAACTCTACACCACCACAATCCGCGATACCATAGCTACTCACTTCATCAGCAGCAACAGGCGCTACCATAATTTGGCTTGCTTGTGTTTCTTTAAAACGTTTAATCATTGCTGAAAGATTTTCTTTCTTTTGATTTGCCGTAAAATCTGCTAAAAGCACATCAGGTAACACCACTGCAAATGGCTCATTTCCAACAACTGGACGACCACATAACACCGCATGACCTAAACCTTTCGCATTGCCTTGACGAACATGCATAATTGTTACATCTTTAGGGCAAATAGAACGCACCTCTTCTAGAAGCTGACGTTTAACACGCTTTTCAAGCATGGTTTCCAACTCAAAAGACGTATCAAAGTGGTTTTCAATCGCATTTTTAGAAGAATGTGTAACTAACACGATTTCTTTGATACCAGCAGCCACACACTCATTCACAACATATTGAATCAGAGGCTTATCCACAAGCGTTAACATTTCTTTTGGAATCGCTTTTGTTGCTGGCAACATACGGGTACCTAAACCAGCTACGGGAATAATAACTTTCATTGATTTTCCTTTTTGTTTTAATATGGAATGACCACACTTCTATACTAAAAGTGCGGTCATTATTTATTAAATTTTGATAGATTTAAGTTGGAAAAGTTCCTTCTCTACCTTTATAACTCAAATTTCCGTTATTTAAAATCTTGCAAACCAATGGGTTTAATTTTTGAAAAAACGTTAATTAAATTATAAATAGAATGTAAAACATTCATAAAACTCTAGGTCTAAGATGCCTCATCTATATGTTCATCTTTTGACTGCAGAATTCGTTGGTAAATTTCCTCTCGGTGAACGGATACTTCTTTAGGCGCTTGCACACCGAGTTTGACTTGGTTTCCACGTACACTCAAAACCGTGATAGAAATATCGTCTCCAATGAGAACACTTTCGCCAACTTTTCGAGTTAAGATTAACATCTTTTATCTCCTTAGTTTGCATTTATTAGATATCCCTATCAATCAAGTAAAGATCGGCATCCCACCGACCTGCTTGTACTACAGATTATTGCTTAACCAGTTTTGTGCGACAGTTAATGCTAGATTCACATTTTCTGGTTGGGAGCCTCCTGCCATTGCCATATCAGGGCGACCACCGCCTTTCCCACCAACTTGCTGAGCCATTAAATTCACTAGCTCACCAGCCTTCACTTTAGTAGTTAAATCGCTTGTTACGCCAACGACGAGGTTGACTTTATCATCTAAAATAGATGCAAATACAATTACGCCTGAACCAAGTTGATTTTTTAAATCATCAACCATCACACGTAACGATTTAGTTTCAATTCCGTCTAGTTGATGTACGATTACAGAAACATCATTAATTTTAACCGCACTTTTCACTAAATCGGACCCCGCTTGCATTGCGGCTTTTTCTTTTAATCCTTGTAATTCTTTTTCTGCTTTCTTCGCTTTATCTTGAAGTTGCTGAATTTTCTCAACAAGGGTATTAACGTCAGATTTAAATAAATCTGCACTTTGAGTAAGAATGCGTTGTTGATTATGTAACCAATTAATTGCATTTTCACCCGTTACCGCTTCAATACGACGAACACCTGCTGCAACTGCAGTTTCCGCCACAATTTTAAATAAACCGATATCACCGGTACGTTTAGCATGAATGCCACCACAAAGTTCAACGGAGAAATCACCCATTGTTAAAACAC
Organism: Haemophilus parainfluenzae; assembly: GCF_003252795.1. Classification (GTDB taxonomy): domain Bacteria; phylum Pseudomonadota; class Gammaproteobacteria; order Enterobacterales; family Pasteurellaceae; genus Haemophilus_D; species Haemophilus_D parainfluenzae_K. The sequence goes on along the minus strand of NZ_QEPQ01000002.1, from coordinate 197,600 downwards.
GTACCACATCAGCATATTTTTCACCGAATAACGCCATTGCACCTTTTGCTTTTGCTGCTTCGATATCCATTACGTCCGTTTGAACCACAAAATTCTCACGTACTTTTTGGTTTACCAACGTTTCAATTTCGTTAAGCTGTGCTTTGGTAATCGCTTCCGGATGAGCAAAGTCAAAACGTAATGCCGTATCAGATACTAACGATCCTTTTTGCACTACATGGTGACCTAAAACTTGACGCAATGCGGCGTGTAATAAGTGTGTTGCAGAATGGTTAAGTGACGTTTGATGACGTCTTGCTGTATCTACAACCGCATTGACTGTTTGTCCGACTTTTAAAGTACCTTGCTCTAACTCACCAATATGACCAAATACTTGACCATATTTTTGAGTATCTTTTACATTAAACTGAACATCTTGAGAAGTTAAATAACCGCTGTCACCAATTTGACCACCTGATTCCGCATAGAATGGAGTATTATCTAAAATCACCACGGCACTTTGGCCTGCAGTAATACTCTCTACTGATTTTCCATCATGGAAAAGTGCGGTCACTTTGGCTAAAGATTCTGATTCAGTATAACCTTCAAATTTTGTTTCGCCTTCTACACGAATAACATTGTTGTAATCCATGCCGAATTGGCTTGCAGATTGTGCGCGTAAGCGTTGTGCTTCCATTTCACGCTCAAAACCTGCTTCATCAATTGCAATATCACGCTCACGACATACATCTGCTGTTAAATCAAGTGGGAAGCCATAAGTATCATAAAGTTTAAAGGCAACTTCACCTGACAACACACCATCTTTCACTTGAGTAAGCGCATCGTCTAATAAGCTTAATCCGCGTTCTAATGTACGAGCAAACTGTTCTTCTTCTAAACGAAGTAATTTTTCGACATTCGCTTGTTTTTCCTTAACTTCTTTGCCGGCTTCAGCCATGACTTCAATTAAGGTTGGCACAAGTTTGTAGAAGAAGGCTTCTTTTGCCCCTAACAAGTGACCATGACGTACTGCACGACGGATAATTCGACGTAATACATAACCGCGACCTTCGTTTGATGGAATTACTCCATCTGCAATTAAATATGCACAAGAACGAATGTGGTCTGCAATTACGCGTAATGATTTATTGGTTAAATCTGTTGTTCCTACGATTTCTGCCGTTTTCGCAATTAATTTTTGGAAAATATCGATCTCATAGTTAGAGTTTACATGCTGTAATACGGCAGAAATACGCTCTAAACCCATTCCGGTATCAACAGATGGACGTGGTAGTTTTTCCATTGTGCCGTCGGCTTGACGGTTAAATTGCATGAATACCACGTTCCAAATTTCGATATAGCGGTCACCATCTTCTTCAGGTGAACCTGGAGGCCCACCCCAAATGTGATCACCGTGATCGTAGAAAATTTCAGTACATGGACCGCAAGGACCTGTGTCCCCCATTGCCCAGAAGTTATCTGATGCATAAGGCGCGCCTTTGTTATCACCAATACGAATAATACGCTCTGCTGGCACACCGACTTCTTTATGCCAAATATCATAAGCTTCATTATCGGTTTCGTACACGGTTACCCATAATTTTTCTTTTGGTAACCCAAGCCATTGTGGAGAGGTTAAAAACTCCCACGCAAAATTAATCGCATCATGTTTGAAATAGTCGCCAAAGCTGAAGTTGCCGAGCATTTCAAAGAAAGTATGGTGACGCGCCGTATAACCGACGTTTTCTAAGTCATTATGCTTACCACCTGCGCGCACGCAACGTTGTGCAGTTGTCGCACGTGAGTAAGGACGTTTATCCATACCAAGGAACACGTCTTTAAATTGGTTCATACCGGCATTAGTAAAAAGCAATGTCGGATCATTTTCAGGCACAAGCGAACTACTTGCGACGACCTGATGTCCCTTGCTATGGAAAAAATCAAGGAATGACTGTCTAATTTCTGCTGTTGTTTTCATTGATAAAACCTTGTGTCTCTATCTCGATCACGATTTATAAAAAAGCTCACTATTCTTGCATATTTTGACCTAGAGAAAAAGGCTTTTTCACTGATCTTAAAAAAGAAAACCGCACTCTACTGCATTAATTGAGAAGTGCGGTTAAAATTTACGTTATTTTAATAGGGCTAAAAATAATTTTTGATCACTATTCGTCGCGAAGTGGCACAACCAACATATCAATTTTAATGGTATTCATCACTTGACGTGTTGAAGACATCAATTTACTCCAGAAATCTTGGTGATGACCTGTCACTAGTAGATCTACATCATACTGATCAATAGCGTCTGTCAAAACTTGACCTAAATCACCGCTACCGCTCAATTTTTCTTTTATTGGATAACCAGCATGTTCGGCTAAATTAATTAGCGCTTTTTGGGTTTCGCTCGAGATTCTATCTTGCATTGATGACATATTGACATCAATTAAACCAGTATAGAGATCCGAGAAGTTTACATCTACATGAATAATGGAAAGTTGCGCATCATTACGTTTTGCAATTCCCACGGCTTTTTTGAGTAGAAATTCACTTTCGTCAGAAAGATCTACCGCAACTAAAACGTGTTTGTACATAATCGACTCCTTACTGATTTGATTGGTCTTTTTTATCTAACAGTATATTAGCACCTTAACTGCACAAAAAACTTGCACTAGATCACAATTTTGAGAATTCTTCTCAATTTTTCATTAAATTTTCAATATCCTCGATTTCTTTTGGTGCCGCCGCAGTCAGATTTTTATTGCCATATTCAGTCATTAGCAAATTATCTTCAATACGCACGCCAATGCCTTTATATTGAGCAGGCACATCTGCTTCTTCAGAAATATAAATGCCCGGCTCAACGGTGATGATCATCCCCACTTCAAGCGTGCGACTACGCTCATCATCATAGCGACCAACATCGTGCACATCTAAACCAAGCCAATGGCCTAAACCATGCATATAAAATTGGCGATAGGCTTTTTCTTCAATCAGCTTATCCACATCCCCTTTCAGGATGCCTAAATCTACCAAGCCTTGAGTTTTAATACGAATCACTTCGTCATTCGCCAGTTTAATCGAATTTCCTGGCACTAATAGCTCAATCGCACGTTTTTGTGCTTTTAAGACTAATTCATAAATCTCACGTTGAGGCTGAGTAAATTTACCATTCACCGGGAATGTACGTGTGATATCCCCTGCATACATAGCAAATTCACAGCCTGCATCAATTAACACAAGATCACCATCTTTTAATGGTTGATCATTTTCGGTGTAATGCAAAATGCAGGCATTATCACCGCCAGCAACAATGGAATTATAAGAAGGAAATCTTGCGCCGTGACGATTAAATTCATGTAAAATCTCGCTTTCAATTTCATATTCAAAACGATTTGGACGAGTCACTTGCATCGCTTTAATATGTCCGAACGCTGTAATTTGTCCCGCTTGTTGCATTAAACGAATTTCGTTTGGAGATTTGATTAAGCGCATTTCACTTAACATCGGCTGCCAATCAAAAACAGCGTAAAATTTCACCGCACTTTCAGCTAATAATTTATCTCCCCAAGGATGACGATCGGCCACATGATAAAGTGCGGTCAATTTTTCCGTTAATTTTGGAAATTCAGATTTAAAATCATCGATAGAATAGGCTTCATCAACATTGAGTTTTTGCGGTGCGCGCTCAACGCCTAATCGGCGACCATTCCAGGTTTCAAGCAAAGGATCTCGCGGACGAAGAAATACAACCGTCTTTTCCGCATCTTCCGTTTTAATCAATAACAACGCTGCATTTGGCTCATTAAAACCCGTTAAATACCAGAAGTAACTGTCTTGACGGAAAGGAAAATCACAGTCGTTATTACGACGTTTTTCAATTTCGGAAAATAGCAATAAAGCAGAATTTGGCTGCATTTGTGCGAATACTTTTTGACGACGTTCTGTAAATTCCTCTTGCGGTAATGCCGCCATATATGCGAGATCCATGTTTCGCTCCTTTTAATGTAATATCGGTTTTATTTCTTGTGCATCATCGTTGAAATGGGTATAAAAAAGCATAGCAATGGTGCGAACATATTCAATAATTTCTTCTAAGGCTTCGGCAAGCTCTTCTTCGTCATCATCTTCTTCATAACCAAGCTGACAAATATCTTGTAAATCATCTACCGCTTCGCCAATTTCGCCTTTTTCTTTATCCAATTCTGTTTGAACAAGACCTAAACCCAGTAAAAATTGGTTTGCCCAGTCTGATAAGCTGTCAGCACGTGCAAACACGCTCTCATCTTCTGTTAAGCCCAATTCAAAATCAAACCCTTCCACATCCGATAAGGTTTTACCAATCTGCTCATAAATTTCGGTAATTGGTTGAATTAATGCTGTTGGATAAGCGTGGTTATCGTTACTGAATTGATATAAAAGCGGTAACCAGCTTTGATCTTTCAGTCCACCACAAATTAAGCCGCTCAAAAAACCATGTAATTCAGTTGCATTAATACCAATACCGGCAGATTTGAGTTGTTGATTGAGTTCAGTTTGGGAAATTGTCATTGTTATACCTATAAAATCATCGAAAGCTGTTAAAGTGTAGCACCACACAAATAAAAATGCGATCGCATTTCTATAAAGAAAAACGATCGCACTTTCTTTTGCAAAGGGGAATTACATCATTCCGCCCATGCCTCCCATACCGCCCATTCCGGCAGCACCTAAATCGGCTTTATCATCTTTTGGAAGATCAGTAACCATACATTCTGTGGTGATCATTAAGCCCGCTACAGAAGCTGCGAATTGTAACGCAGAACGAGTGACTTTAGTTGGATCTAGAATACCCATTTCGATCATATCGCCGTACTGTTCGGTACCTGCGTTATAACCAAAGTTTCCTTCACCATTTTTAACCGCACTTGCTACAACAGATGCTTCTTCACCTGCGTTAGTAACGATTTGACGAAGTGGCGCTTCCATTGCACGTAATGCAAGTTTGATACCTACATCTTGTTCTTCATTATCACCTTTTAAGGTTGCCGCGACTTTGGTTGCAGCACGAACTAATGCAACACCACCACCTGCAACGATACCTTCTTCAACCGCAGCACGTGTTGCGTGTAATGCATCATCCACACGATCTTTTTTCTCTTTCATTTCAACTTCTGTTGCTGCACCAACTTTGATTACAGCCACACCGCCAGCAAGTTTAGCTACGCGTTCTTGAAGTTTTTCTTTGTCATAATCAGAAGTAGATTCTTCGATTTGCTGACGAATTTGAGCCACACGACCTTTAATTTGGGCCTCATCACCCACACCATCAATGATCGTGGTGTTGTCTTTGTTGATGACAACACGTTTTGCTTGACCTAAATCTTCTAATGTCGCTTTTTCAAGTTCCATACCGATTTCTTCAGAAATCACAGTACCTGCAGTTAAGATCGCAATATCTTGTAACATTGCTTTACGGCGATCACCAAAGCCTGGCGCTTTCACTGCTGCTACTTTCACGATACCGCGCATAGTGTTAACCACTAAGGTTGCAAGTGCTTCACCTTCGATATCTTCAGCGATAATTAATAATGGTTTACCCGCTTTTGCCACACCTTCCAATACTGGAAGTAATTCGCGAATGTTTGATACTTTTTTATCCACTAAAAGAATGTATGGGTTATCTAATTCAACCGTTGCTGTTTCTGGTTTGTTGATGAAATAAGGTGATAAGTAACCACGATCAAATTGCATCCCTTCCACAACCGCTAATTCATCGTCAAGGCCTGTACCGTCTTCTACAGTAATCACGCCTTCTTTACCCACTTTTTCCATTGCTTGAGCAATTAATTGACCCACGATGCTGTCTGAGTTAGCAGAAATTGTACCAACTTGTTCAATCTCTTTAGAGGTTTCGCAAGGTTTAGATAAATTTTTAAGCTCAGAAACAACCGCACTTACCGCTTTATCGATACCACGTTTTAAATCCATTGGATTCATACCCGCAGCCACAGCTTTTAAGCCTTCATTTACGATAGCTTGAGCAAGAACTGTCGCGGTAGTTGTACCGTCACCGGCTGCATCATTGGCTTTAGAGGCAACCTCTTTCACCATTTGCGCACCCATATTTTCAAATTTATCTTCTAATTCAATTTCACGTGCGACAGATACACCATCTTTAGTGATGGTTGGTGCACCAAATGATTTATCTAAAATGACATTACGACCTTTAGGGCCTAGGGTCACTTTTACTGCATCTGCTAATACATTCACGCCTTTAAGCATTTTTACGCGTGCATCGTTGCCAAATTTTACGTCTTTTGCTGCCATTTTCTTTTTTCCTTAATTTAAATTATTCCACAATCGCCAAAATGTCGTTTTCAGAAATGATTAACACTTCTTCACCATCTATTTTTTCACTTTTCACGCCATAACCATCATTGAAAATGACTGTATCGCCAACTTTTACATCTAAAGGTTGAACGGTACCATTTTCTAAAATACGACCTTTACCCACTGCCAATACTTTCGCACGGGTTGATTTAGTCGCCGCTGAACCGGTTAATACGATACCGCCAGCTGAACGAGTTTCTACTTCTTCACGTTTAATGATTACACGATCGTGTAAAGGACGAATATTCATGATTAATTTCCTTCTTAAAAATTAGTTAATTCACTCCCTATATAAGGAGGTTTTTTATGATTTCAAGGGGTATTATTAAAAAAATCGAATAAAATATTTTTCCTATTCTGTCGTTTTTTACGTAAAATTCAGCCCGTCTTGCATAATAAACAAAAAAAGGAATAACGATATGCATTTAACATCAAGAGAACAAGAGAAATTGATGCTCTTTTTAGCCGGTGAGCTAGCCGCAAAACGCAAAGCACGAGGCGTAAAATTAAACTATCCTGAGGCAATTGCGTACATTGCAAGTCATTTACAAGAAGCGGCGAGAGATGGCATGAGTGTGGCAGAAGTGATGCAATATGGTGCAACGCTACTCACTGTTGAAGATGTGATGGAAGGCGTCGCCGAGATGGTACACGAAGTTCAAATTGAAGCAACGTTCCCTGATGGCACGAAGCTTGTTACTGTGCACAATCCGATTAGATAAAAGAAAATTCCCCCTCTTTAGCAAAGAGGGGGCTTTCATAAAAATTTTAAAATAGAAGGATTTAAATAAAATGATCCCAGGTGAATACCAATTAGCTGAAGGCGATATTATTGCCAATGTCGGCAGAAAAACCGTCACAATCGAAGTAACCAATTCAGGCGACCGTCCAATCCAAGTCGGTTCCCATTACCATTTCTTTGAAACCAATAATGCCCTTAAATTTGACCGCACTTTAGCGCGCGGAATGCGCTTAAATGTTCCCTCTGGCAATGCAGTGCGTTTTGAACCCGGTGAAGTAAAATCGGTAGAATTAGTCGCTTTTGGAGGCTCGCAAACCATTTACGGCTTCCATAATCAAATTGATGGCAAATTATAAGGTAGGGCAAAATGGCATTAACAATTTCAAGAGCACAATATGTAGCAACTTATGGCCCAACCGTTGGCGATAAAGTCCGTTTAGGCGATACCAATTTATGGGCAACCATTGAACAAGATTTATTAACCAAAGGTGATGAGTGTAAATTTGGTGGCGGTAAAAGTGTGCGTGATGGCATGGCGCAAAGTGGCACCGCAACTCGCGACAATCCGAATGTATTGGATTTTGTGATTACCAACGTGATGCTCATTGATGCTAAATTAGGCATTATCAAAGCAGATATTGGTATTCGCGATGGGCGTATTGTCGGCATCGGACAAGCAGGTAACCCTGACACCATGGATAATATCACGCCAAATATGATTATCGGGGCAAGCACAGAAGTACATAACGGTGCTCATTTAATTGCGACAGCTGGCGGTATCGATACCCACATTCACTTTATTTGCCCTCAACAAGCACAGCATGCGATTGAAAGCGGCGTCACCACGCTAATTGGTGGCGGAACAGGCCCTGCTGATGGCACACACGCAACGACTTGTACACCGGGTGCATGGTATATGGAACGTATGTTCCAAGCGGCAGAAGCCTTACCGGTTAACGTCGGATTTTTTGGCAAAGGAAACTGTTCAACCTTAGATCCGCTACGTGAACAAATTGAAGCGGGTGCATTAGGTTTAAAAATCCATGAGGACTGGGGCGCAACCCCTGCAGTAATTGATTCTGCATTAAAAGTGGCAGATGAAATGGATATTCAAGTGGCCATTCACACAGACACGCTAAATGAAAGTGGCTTTTTAGAAGATACCATGAAAGCGATTGATGGACGTGTGATTCACACCTTCCATACGGAAGGAGCTGGTGGCGGTCATGCGCCTGACATCATTAAAGCAGCAATGTATCCAAACGTATTACCTGCTTCAACCAACCCGACTCGTCCGTTTACAAAAAATACCATTGATGAACATTTGGATATGTTGATGGTTTGCCATCACTTAGATAAACGCGTGCCGGAAGACGTAGCTTTTGCCGATAGCCGTATTCGTCCTGAAACTATTGCAGCAGAAGATATTTTGCATGATATGGGCGTTTTCTCGATTATGAGTTCAGACTCTCAAGCGATGGGACGTATTGGCGAAGTTGTTATTCGTACATGGCAAACGGCAAATAAAATGAAAATGCAACGTGGTGAGCTAGGCAGTGAGGGAAACGATAACTTCCGCATTAAACGCTACATTGCGAAATACACTATCAATCCAGCAATTGCACATGGTATTGCGGATCATATTGGTTCGTTAGAAGTGGGCAAAATTGCAGATATCGTGTTATGGAAACCGATGTTCTTTGGCGTAAAACCTGAAGTGGTAATTAAAAAAGGCTTTATTAGCTACGCGAAAATGGGTGACCCAAATGCTTCTATTCCAACACCTCAACCCGTATTCTACCGTCCAATGTACGGTGCACAAGGCTTAGCGACAGCACAAACCGCAGTATTTTTTGTTTCGCAAGCCGCTGAAAAAGCCGATATTCGTGCGAAATTCGGTTTAAACAAAGAAACCATTGCCGTGAAAGGCTGCCGCTGCGTGGGTAAAAAAGATCTCGTTCACAACAATGCAACACCTGAAATCACGGTAGATCCAGAACGCTATGAAGTGCGTGTAGATGGTGAGTTAATTACCTGCGAACCCGTAGATACAGTGCCATTAGGACAACGATATTTCTTGTTCTAATAAAAATTCACGCTATTCAATAATCAAAGAAAGTGCGTGTTATTACACGCACTACTTTTAAATTTATAAATATGAAAATCATTAACCCTATTTTTCCGATTATGGATACCATTTTAGGCGATTTAACTAGCCTTCAAGATGAAGGCAAAATTACCCATCAAACCATTGAACGCGTGGCATTGCAGTGGTATGAGAGTGAGCGCAATATTTTACGCAAAACCACAAATACGGGGCGCGAAGTCGCTTTTCGCCTACTCAAAGAAGGGCAACGTTTAAAACACGATGATGTGGTGTTTATCAGCGATAAATTAGTGATTGCGATTGAAATTTTACCAAGTGAAGTGATTGTGCTATCGCCGAAAACCTTGCCTGAAATGGCTCGGGCTTGTTATGAGATCGGCAATAAACATTCGCCACTCTTTTTAGATGGCAATGAAGTGACATTACCTTACGATAAGCCGATGTTCGAGTGGTTACAAGCGGCGGGATTTCATCCGCAAAAAGCTGAACGCCGTTTAAGCCAAGCGTTAAGAGCAAATTCTGCACAAGGGCACGGACATTCGCATAGTCATTCTCACGATCATCATGGCTATCACCATCATGGAGACGGCAATTGGCACCAACATTAAACCGAAGCCTGGCAGATTTAGGCGCCTTGTTGCACTTGGTTGACCCCACTTTGCCAATCGGGGGCTTTAACCATTCAAATGGTTTAGAAACCTTTGTTCAACAAGGTGTTGTTTCAACGAAACCAAGCTTAGAAGAATATGTGCAAACCCAGCTTTTGCAAAACTGGGTGTATAACGATGGCGCTTATCTTTCGCTCGCATTTGAAGCCATGGCTACCAATGATTTTGAGCGCTTGTGTGAATTAGACCATTCGTTATCTGCGACCAAAATTGCGCGAGAAAGCCGCGAAGGCAGTTTTAAACTCGGCGTTCGGTTATTAAAAATTTTTATCCGCTATGAACAACACCCAATGTTGAGCCAATTTCAGCAAGCGATTCAAAATAAAACCGTGCAAGGCTATTTCCCGATTGTGTTTGCTATGGTGGCGCAGGCTATGGGACTCAGCAAAGCAGATACTCTTTATGCGTTTTACTACAATGCAGCAGTTGGAACCATTACCAATGGCGTAAAACTCATTCCGCTCAGCCAAATGGATGGGCAAGATATTCTGTTTGATTTGCGTAGTGCGCTCTTACAAGCTGTCGAATTAAGCCTAGAACCCGATGAAGAATGCCTAGGTGCAGCAACTCTCGCAAATGACATCCGCTCCATGCAGCACGAAGTGCTTTATACGCGACTTTATATGTCGTAAGAGCGGTCATTTTTTATTGAATTTTTACATATCGCAGAGGTGATAAGAATAAGCCTCTACGATATCAACACAAAAGGAACATTATGCGTAACTACATTAAAATTGGCGTTGCTGGCCCTGTTGGTGCAGGCAAAACCGCATTAATTGAAAAACTAACTCGTGAAATCGCAAGCCGCTACAGCGTGGCAGTAATTACTAACGATATTTATACCCAAGAAGATGCGGAATTTTTAACGAAAAATAGCCTACTTCCGCCAGAGCGAATTATGGGTGTAGAAACAGGTGGCTGTCCACATACGGCAATTCGTGAAGATGCGTCTATGAACTTAGAAGCAGTCGATGAAATGGTCGCTCGTTTCCCCGATGTAGAAATCGTCTTTATTGAATCTGGTGGTGATAACTTATCTGCAACTTTTAGCCCCGATTTAGCGGATGTGACTATTTTCGTGATTGACGTGGCGCAAGGCGAAAAAATTCCGCGTAAAGGTGGGCCAGGCATTACCCGTTCAGATTTATTAGTGATTAACAAAACTGATCTCGCGCCATTCGTTGGTGCTGATTTAAGTGTTATGGAACGCGATGCGCGCCGTATGCGTAACGGTCAGCCGTTTATCTTTACCAACTTAATGAAGAAAGAAAATTTAGATGGTGTAATTGGCTGGATTGAAAAATATGCTTTATTGAAAAATATAGAAGAGCCGAAAGCCTTAGTGAGATAAAGCAATCCCCCTCTTCTTTAGGAGGGGGACTTTTACAAATTTAATCAATTATGAATAGTACGCTCAAACTCTCAACTAAACTTTCTTCAAGCGGTAAAACTCAGCTTGCGGAATATTTTGCTACCCCACCTTTTAAAGTCATGACATTACCTGCTTATGCGGATGCTTGGACGAATGGACTTAATGCCATTCAGATGTCTTCTTCGCCAGGACTCTTATCTGGGGATCGTATTGATATTCAAATAACGCTCGCAGAATCGACCGCACTTTCTTTAAATACACAGGCGTTTACTCGTGTTCAGGCGATGAATGAAGGCGATTTTGCTGAACAAAACACGTTCATTCAGCTTGAAGAGAATAGCCATTTATTTTATTTGCCCCATCCTTTGGTATTACATAAAGATTCTGCATTTAAGCAAAAAACATTCATCAATATGCAACCTAATAGCACCCTGATTTACGGCGAGATTGTAGCTATTGGTCGAGTAGCTAATAATGAACGTTTTGAATTTCGTCAATTTTCGTCTCATCTGAAAATTCAGCTTTTGCAAAATAATGGGCAAGCTAAACCGCTTGTTTTGGATTGTATTCAATGGCTGCCTGCGCAAATGAAATTGACCGCATTAAGCCAAATGGAAGATTTTTCGCATCAAGGATCATTGGTTTATCTCAATTTGCAGAAAACACCAACTGACGTTAAGCAAATCGTTCAAACACTTCAACAGCAAGAAAGAGAAAAATCGCTACTGATTGGTGTTTCCCAATTAAATGAAGGTGGACTTATTGTTAGAGTGCTTGGGCATCGTGCTGAACTCATTCAAAAGCTCTTTGAGAAGATCGGTGAGCAACTAAAATCGGCATAAAATTAATATTGCCAGGTGATTTTCCCCTAAAAAAATTTATGCGAGAAATGAAAATATCTCTTATACGTCTTATTGGAAATGTGATCCATGTCAAATTTATTTTCTATGTAAATTCCTATAATTACCTCAAATTAATTAACAACCAAAAAAAGGTGATTAAAATGACTCAATACAGAAAAGAAGTGGATTTATTAGGTGAACGTGATGTGCCAGCTGATGCATACTGGGGTATCCATACCTTAAGAGCAGTTGAAAACTTCAATATTTCTAATGTAACCATTTCTGATGTACCGGAATTTGTTCGCGGCATGGTAATGGTTAAAAAAGCAACTGCCCTAGCGAATGGTGAATTAGGTGCTATTCCAAGTGATATTGCAAAAGCGATTGTGGCGGCTTGTGATGAAATTCTTACCACGGGGAAATGCTTAGATCAATTCCCATCTGATGTATATCAAGGTGGTGCGGGTACTTCTGTCAATATGAATACCAACGAAGTAGTTGCTAACCTCGCGCTTGAAAAAATTGGTCATAAAAAAGGTGAATATGATGTTATTAACCCAATGGACCACGTGAACGCTAGCCAATCAACCAACGATGCATATCCTACCGGTTTCCGTATTGCGGTATATAACAGCATTTTAAAACTTATCGACAAAATCCAATACTTACATGATGGTTTCGATAATAAAGCAAAAGAATTTGCTAAAATTTTAAAAATGGGTCGTACCCAATTACAAGATGCTGTACCTATGACGGTTGGTCAAGAGTTTAAAGCCTTTGCTGTATTACTTGAAGAAGAAGTACGTAACTTAAAACGCACCGCTGAGTTACTCCTTGAAGTCAACCTTGGTGCAACAGCAATCGGTACTGGTTTAAATACACCAAAAGGTTATACAGAATTAGTAGTAAAACACCTTGCTGAGGTAACTGGATTACCTTGCGTACCTGCTGAAAACTTAATCGAAGCAACATCTGACTGTGGTGCTTATGTCATGGTTCATGGTGCATTAAAACGTACCGCAGTAAAACTCTCTAAAGTATGTAACGACTTACGTTTACTCTCTTCTGGTCCACGTGCAGGTATTAAAGAAATTAACTTACCTGAATTACAAGCAGGTTCTTCTATCATGCCTGCAAAAGTAAACCCAGTTATTCCAGAAGTGGTGAACCAAGTATGCTTTAAAGTAATTGGTAACGATACTACCGTTACTTTCGCATCTGAAGCGGGTCAATTACAATTAAACGTAATGGAACCAGTGATTGGTCAAGCGATGTTTGAATCTATCGACATCTTAACCAATGCTTGCGTGAACTTACGCGATAAATGTGTAGACGGTATTACTGTAAACAAAGAAATTTGTGAAAACTATGTATTCAACTCAATCGGTATCGTGACTTACTTGAATCCATTTATCGGTCACCATAATGGCGACTTAGTGGGTAAAATCTGTGCTCAAACCGGTAAAGGCGTACGTGAAGTTGTATTAGAAAAAGGTTTATTAACAGCAGAACAATTGGATGACATCCTTTCTGTAGAAAACTTAATGAACCCAACCTACAAAGCGAAATTAAATAAATAATCTCACGGAGAGATAAAAAGAGCGGTCAATTTTGACCGCTCTTTTGTTTAATCTAAAACTAAATCTATTATTTATATCCATAGATTTGAGCAAAATTATCTACACTAGGATCTTTTTGCCAATGATATTCGGTGTGGTTAGCAATGTCTTGAGCTAAGTCATTGTCATAATAATCAGCAATAAACCCAAGCGCCATATCCATACCAGCAGATACGCCTGATGAAGTGTAAAACTTATCCTCTTTCACCCATCTTGCAACGTTTTCCCATTTTACAGCTGGGCGACATTGTTTTACCCACTCAAAAGATTTTTTATTAGAAGTCGCTTTTAAACTATCTAATCGCCCCGTACAAGCCAATAATGCTGAACCTGTACAAACACTGAGACAAACCTCTGACTCATCAATCCATTTACCAAGCTGATTAATAAATTGTTCATCGTTTACTAACTGACGAGTTCCCTGTCCACCAACAACCAATAACACACTATGAGGTAATAAATGTTCTAGCTTTTCTGTTTCAATATAAAATCCTTGCTTACTACGAATTAATCCACCAACTTGGGATACATAGTGAAGCTTAACATTAGGGACTCTTGCTAAAAACTCAACAGGCCCCATTAGATCTAACGTTTCATAATCATCAAAGATAAGGCAATAAATATCCATTTTATATTATTCAATCTTAAAATCTTTCAAGTTCACTACTCTTCTATGCCTAGCGCTTTCTTCACAGGTGAAAAACTTCGACGATACTCTGGTAAAGGCCCCAGTTCTGCTAATTTTTCTAAGTGTAATTTGGTCGGATACCCTTTATGTTGAGCAAAAGCATATTCTGGATACTTTTTATCTAATACTTCCATTTCCTGATCGCGTGTGACTTTTGCCAAAATAGAGGCGGCGCTAATTTCAGCCACAAGTGAATCCCCTTTCACTACCGCTTGAGCTGGTAAACCAAGGTTAGACGGAATACGATTGCCATCTACCAATACAAAGTGCGGTTGAATTTCTAAGGCTTTTACGGCTCGTTCCATGGCTAACATAGAGGCATGAAGAATATTCAATTCATCAATCTCGGCTGGCTCTGCTCGTCCCATTGCCCAAGCTAAGGCCTTCTCTTTAATTTCTGCTGCGAGTGCAAGACGTTTTTTCTCGCTGAGTTTTTTAGAATCTGCCAACCCCGCTATCGGGTTATTCGGATCTAAGATCACTGCAGCCGTGACAACTGCCCCCACTAAAGGGCCTCGGCCGACTTCATCCACTCCTGCAACTAATTGATAACCTTCAGGATAAACAAAATCAGTCATGTTTTTGCTCCAATAAATCAATCACAGCTTGAGCGGCTTGAGTGTCCGCATCACATTGAATTAATTTGTGTAATTCAGTAAAACGTTGAATTAAAACACTGCGAGATTTGACCGCACTTTCATCATCGCCCAAATATTGAGAAAGTTGTTCTGCTAATTTCTGCGGTTCGCAATCTTCTTGAATCATTTCTGGCACAAGCATTTCATCTGCTAATAAATTAGGCAAGGAAATATATTTTGTTTTGACTAATCGTTTTGCCAAGAAATAGGTTAACGGTTTCATTCGATATCCCACTACCATTGGCGATTTACACAACATCGCCTCAAGCGCTGCGGTACCCGAAGCAAGTAAAGTTGCCTCAGCTGCGATCATCACTTGACGTGCTTTACCATCAATTAAATGCATATCAAGATCAGGAGCAATCTGAGCCTTTATTTCCTCAAATTGTTGACGACGTTTTTCATTCACCAAAGGAACTAAAAACTGCAAATCTGAATATTTTTCTTTTAATAACAAAGCGGTTTTTAGAAATGGCTCTGTCAGAAACCCAACTTCGCTCCCTCGACTCCCCACTAAAATAGCAAGATAACGTCCTTTTTCATCAATACCTAAGGTCTGGCAAGCTTCCGTTCTATTTGGTTTTAATGGAATCGCATCCGCCATAGTATGGCCAATAAAACGGCAAGGTACATTAAAACGATCGTAAAAGGCTTTTTCAAAAGGAAGAAAAGCCAATACTTGATGAGTTGCTTTGGCAATTTTGTAAATACGATTTTGACGCCAAGCCCATACAGATGGACTCACGTAATGAATGGTCTTAATCCCTTTTTCTTTTAATTTCAGTTCAACGGTAAGATTGAAATCTGGTGCATCAATACCAATAAATACATCAGGTTTAATGTCAGAGAGTTGGTCGATGATACTGCGACGAATTTTTAGCAATCGCGGCAAATGTTTGAGAACTTCTACTAGCCCCATGACAGAGAGCTCTTCCATATCAAAAAAGCTTTCAAAGCCTTGAGCAATCATTCGCTCGCCACCAATCCCGACAAATTTAGCTTGCGGATAGTGGCGTTTTAGCGCTTGAATGAGACCTGCACCAAGAATATCGCCAGAGACCTCGCCGGCAATAATCGCAATAGTCGGATTTTCTTTAATCATTAAATCTATCCTAAAAAACGACCGCACTTTGAACAAATCATAGTGCGGTCTCTTTGTTATTCATCATTTTCTCTTAATGAGAAAAGAAACGTCAATTAACGAATAATGCCACGAGTAGAACGTTTGAAGAACTCCACAAAGAAACTAATTGCAGATTCAGTTTGTGCAATTTGTTCAATTTCAGGCAATACTTCTTCAAGGGTTTTACCACTGCGGTAAATCATTTTATAGACGTTACGAATCGCGTGCATGGTTGGTTTATCAAAGCCACGACGTTTTAATCCTTCAAGGTTAACACCGAAAGGTTGCGCATGGTTACCTTGAGCCATCACATAAGGCGGTACATCTTGACTAACCATAGAACCACCACCTAGCATAACGTGTGCCCCTACAATCACAAATTGGTGAATCGCAGACATACCACCAACAATCACAAAATCGTCTAATTCAACATGACCAGCAAGTGTTGCGTTATTTGCTAAGATACAGTTATTCTTGATTTGGCAATCATGGGCAACATGTACGTTTACCATGAGTAAATTGTTATTACCAATACGTGTTACACCACCACCTTGGATAGTGCCGCGGTGAATCGTCACATGCTCGCGAATACAGTTTCCATTACCAATAATGGTTTTTGTTGCTTCGCCCTTATATTTTAAATCTTGGTTTACTTCACCAATGCTGGCGAATTGATAAATCTGGTTATCTTCACCAATCACGGTATCGCCTTTCACGACAATGTGAGAATTTAAAACAGTACGTGCTTTAATCTCAACGCTCCCTTCAATAATACAGAAAGGACCGATAACAACATCTTCGCCAATAACTGCGCCATCAGCAACAAGCGCGGTCGGGTGAATTTTTGCACTTGGGTGGATCATACTTACCCCTTAATTTTCTTGAATTATCGACGAGCACACATTAATTTGGCTTCACAAGCTACTTCACCGTTTACGGTTGCAATACCCGTGAATGCTGTAATACCACGACGTTCTTTAATCACTTGAACGTTCAATTCCATTTGATCTCCAGGTAATACAGGGCGTTTGAAACGCGCTTCATCAATACCTGCGAAATAGAATAATTCGCCACCTTTTAATTCATGCGTTTTAAATGCAAGTAATCCCATTGCTTGTGCCAAAGCTTCAAGAATTAACACACCTGGTAAAATCGGTTCACTCGGGAAATGGCCTGTAAAGCAAGGTTCGTTTACACTGATATTTTTAATTGCTTTTAACCACTCACCTTCTTTGTAATCCAACACGCGATCCACTAATAAAAATGGATAACGATGTGGCAATAAGGTCATAATTTCTTTTGCTTCAATCACTTTACTTACTTGATTCTCTGACACGTCTAATACCTTTAAAATAAATAATAATAAAACATTGAGATTATACGATATTTCTGTATAAAAATAAAACGCACCCTAAGGTACGTTTTAAAATCTTAGCCAAGTTTTTTCTCTAGGGCTTTCAATCGTTTATTCATACCATCAATTCCCAAGGTAAGTGCGGCTGTTTTTCGCCACTCTTTATTGGTTTGTAGTGGAATGCCCGATGAGTATACGCCAGGCTCAGTAATTGGGCGCATCACCATGCCCATGCCTGTCACAGTGACTTTATCGCAGATTTCCATGTGACCATTAATCACACTTGCTCCGCCAATTAAGCAATAACGACCCACTTTTAAGCTACCCGCCATAATCACACCACCAGCCACCGCTGTACCTGTGCCAATATGAACGTTATGGGCAATTTGGCAAAGATTATCAATAATGACGTTATCTTCAATGACTGTCGCGTCTAAGGCACCACGGTCAATACAAGTACAAGCACCGATTTCGACATTACTACCAATAATCACTTGCCCAACTTGTGGGATTTTCACCCAGCGACCACGATCATTCGCATAGCCAAAGCCATCACTACCAATAACTGCACCTGATTGAATTAAGCAATTTTGCCCAATTTCTACTTCATGATAAACACTTACGTTTGCCCAAAGCTGTGTACCCGCGCCAATTTTTGTGAATTTACCGACAAAACAACCCGCGCCAATAATCACGTTATCGCCTAATACAACACCTTCTTCAATAACGGCATTTGCACCAATTGATACATTTTCACCAATTGAAGCTTTTTCAGAAATAACCGCACTTGGGTGGATATTTTGAGCAGCTTTCGGAGTGGTATCCATATATTGAGCTAATACTGCGTAAGCAACATAAGGATCTTTAACGATAAGTAAATTACTTTCAGGTGAGCAAAATTCCACATCCGCTTCTGACACGACAAGAATACCTGCTTTAGATTCCGCTAATAAAGGACGGAATTTTGCATTAGAAATGAAGGTAAGCTGGTTAGGTTCTGCTTTTGACAGTGCGGCGATATTATTAACGACAACGTCGGCGTTACCACGAAGGGTACCGCCGACTTTTGCTGCTAATTCCTGTAAAGAATAGGATTTTTGCATTATGAGAACCTATTATTTTTTCTCTTCAGTTTTTGCTGGAGCTGCTTTTTCAGTTGCTGGAATAGATTTTAATACTTCTTCAGTAATGTCTTTACCATCTACTGCAAATACTACAGAATTAGCATCTAAAACATAAGTATAACCTTTTGCTTTTGCTAAGTTATTCGTTGCAACTTGAATGCTTTCTAATAATTTACCACGCTCTTCAGTTTGACGTTTTTCGTTTAACTCTTGGAACTCTGCTACTTTTTTATCTTGCTCTTGCATTAATTTATTTAATGCAGCTTCTTCATCTGAACCAAATTTAGTGATTTCTTCTTGGCGTTTTTGAATTTCAGCTTGACGTAAACGAGGTGCATCTTTTTGTAAAGCTGCAACTTTTGCTTCTACTTTTTTACGAGATGCTACGATTTTGTCATCAATTTCTTTCTTACTTGCAGCAAGTTTGTCCGCCATTGGTTTGAATTCTGCATCTAACTTATCTGCTACAGCTTGACGATCTGGGTGGTTTTGGAATAAGTAACCCGCGTTGATGAATGCGATATTTTCATCTGCAGCAGCAAAACCTGATGCAAGTGCAAGACCTAAAGAAAGTGCGGTAACTTTTACTACGTTTTTCATGTTTGAATTTCCTTAAATTAGTTTAGTAAATATTCCTGTGCCAGCTAACTCACTGACACAGAACGAAGATTTTGACTTAAATAGAACGTAAAAGTTCAATTTATTAGAAAGAACCACCAATACTGAATTGGAATTGTTCTACATCATCATTTTCATATTTTTTGATTGGTTTCGCATAAGAGAATACCAATGGTCCAATTGGTGATTGCCATTGGAAAGCAACACCAGTTGAAGCTCGGACTCGACCGGCTTTACTGTAATCAGGTAATGTTGCATAAATCGGAGATGATTTTAAGCCTTCTTTATCTGATTTCCATTTTGTATTCCAAACGCTCGCTGCATCAACGAAAAGTGAGGTTCTTACGCTATTTTGGCTTTTATCTCCCACAAATGGGGTTGGAACAATAAGTTCGACACTTGCTGTAGCCATCGCGTTACCACCAACGACATCAGTACTTTGATACCATTGGCCATATTTGTCTTGATAAATCGCATTAGGGCCTACCGCACCGTAAGCAAAGCCACGTAATGAACCGATACCACCAGCCGTATAAAGTTGATAGAACGGTACACGTTTGCCACCTAAGCCATTTGCATAAGAAGCGGTTGCTTTTCCAGATAATACCCAACGATGATCACGATCTAATGGGTAGAAACCTTGAAGCTCAGCGCTTAATTTATAATATTTATTATCAGATCCTGGAATGGTGACACGACCACCTAAACTTGCTTTTACCCCTTTAGTTGGGAAATAGCCACGGTTTAGACTGTTGTAGTTCCAACCAAATGAGAAATCAAAATCATTAGTTTTGATTGAGTTTCCAGTTAAATTCATTGACTTCATATATAAATCACGATTGTATTCATACGCGAAGTTACTAATTTTATTATAAGTATAACCTAATCCCACATAATATGAGTTGTTCTCATTAACAGGGAATCCTAATGTGACATTACCACCGTAAGTTGTACGTTTATAGGTTGATGAAGTATCACTTTTCGAGTTATCGTAAGTTTCATAGAATACGTTTCCACCTAAACTTACCCCATCTTTAGTAAAGTATGGTTCTGTATAACCCAAGTTTACACTTGTACCATAGTCATTACGTGTACCGGCTAAACTTACCGCTGCACCTGTTCCCAAGAAGTTGTCTTGTTTCACGCTTGCTTGATAGCTGATACCACTCTCTGTACCATAACCGATACCAAAGTTAATACTACCGGTATTACGTTCTCTTACTTTATATACAACATCGACTTCATCATTAGAACCTTGAATTGGTTCAACACGATTCTCTACACTCTCAAAGAAACCCGTTCTATCTAAACGCACCTTACCTAATTCAACTAATTGAGAATTATACCAAGTCCCTTCTTGCTGACGCATTTCTTGACGTAATGTACTATCAGCAGAAACCGTATTACCTTCAAAACGAACTTGACGTACAGATAAACGACGTCCCGCATCAACAACAAAGGTTAATGCTAATGTTTTATTCGCATCATCAAAAGTTGGCACGGTATTCACTGTTGCACTACCGTAACCACGTTCACCTAATTTATCTTTAATTAAGCTTTCAACATTTTGCACATCCGCACGACTGAATGTATCGTTTAAGTGAAGTTCACCTAATAATGGTTGTAATTCATCAGCCATACCACCTAAGTTACCAACAATACGCGCAGAACTTAAGTTATATTTTTCACCTTCACTTACATCAATAGTGACATCAGCCTTTGTATGCTCTTCATTTAACTGAACATCTGTTTTGGTCACTCTTGCTTTAGCATAACCATTATTTTGGTAGTAGTCTTGGATAGCTTGAATATCTTTGTCAAACTGGGAACCATCAAACTTATTACCCCAAAGTTTCCACCAAGAATCTGGTTGAAGCTCCATTTGTTCTTGTAACTTACTGCTAGAAATCGCTTCATTTCCATTAAAAGTTACTGAACGAAGTTTTGCTGTATCATCTTCATCAATTTGAAGCGTAATTTCTGCACGGTTATTTGGTAAAGTTGTCACGATCGGATCAACTTTCGCATTATAACGACCTACACTCTTATAATGTTCTCTTAAGGTTTTCGCAAACTCTTCTAATTTCGCACGATTTAAGACATCACCACTTTTGAAACCATTTGCATCAAGGTTTTGTTTTAATGCTTCTGTTGGAATAACTGAATTACCTTTAATATTCACTTCAGAAATGATTGGTTTCGCAATAACGCTCACAACTAATGCATCGCCATCCTGGAAAGCTTTAACATCATCAAACTGTCCACTTACGAATAATGAACGTACAATATTGGCTACATCTTTATCCGTTACACGCTGACCGCTACGAACAGGAAGACTGGCTAGAATTTGTTGTTCTAAGTCTCCTTGAGCACCGTCAACACGAATGTCTTTTGCTACAAATGGTGCCGCAAATACACTCGTTGTAGTACCGAATAATAAACTTGCGATTAGAAGTTTTTTCATCGACTTTATCCTATAAAAAACAATAGTTATAAACGTAAGAAATCATTAAAAAGCACAAAAATTGTTTGAATTAACAAGATTGTAAGCCCTATACGATAACTTAAATTTTGTACCCGTTCTGAAACAGGTTTTCCTTTGATAGCTTCCGCCGCCAAAAATACGAGATGTCCACCATCTAAAACTGGCAACGGAAATAAATTCATTATGCCTAAATTAACACTAATTAACGCGAGAAAACTTAAGAAATAAATCACGCCAGCGTTAGAAGATGCACCTGCACCTTGAGCAATTGAAATTGGCCCAGCTAAACTGGAAAATGAAAGCTCACCACTAAACAATTTCCCGATTGCCTTCACAATAAACCAAGAAATTTGGCCTGTCTTTTCCACACCTTTTTGTAGAGCATCAAGAATACCATATTTTAATTCAGTTCGATACTGTTCGCCAACTTTTAAGAACGTCGGACTTAACCCAACAAACCATTTACCATCTCGATTCTTCTCTGGTTGCAAGGTTTTGTCAAAAATCTCGTGATTACGTTCGACCTTGATTGTAAAAGGTTGACCTTGTTGTACCAATGCAACAAAAGCTTTCCAATCAAGTGCGGTCGAATTTTCTGCTAAAATTTTATCCCCAATCAATAAGCCTGCTTTTTCAGCTGGTGAGTTTTCCACCACTTTTGATAATGTCATCTCCACTTTACTTGAAACGGGATTGATCCCTAATGTTTCAAATGCTGTTTCTTTATCTGGTTCAAATGTCCAATTTTGCAGATTAATGGTTCGTTGATAAGGTTGGTCTTCACCAAAAGGTGTTAATGTGAGTTCAACAGAATCAGAACCTAACTTATCAGTGAGCAATAAATTAATGGTTTCCCAATCGGAGGTATTCTTCCCATCAATTGCCAAAATCTGGGTATTCGGTTCAATTTGAGCTATCGCAGCCGGTGAATTTGACGTGACGTTTTCAATAACCGGTTTAACACTCGGAATCCCTACAGAATAAATCACCCAATATGCTAAAATCGCAAAAATAAAATTAGCAAGCGGGCCTGCAGCAATGACAAAAGCACGTTGAGCGACAGATTTACTTTCAAATGCCTGCAATTTTAATTCTGCTGGAACTTCTTCATTTCGCCCATCAAGCATTTTGACATAACCGCCAAGTGGGATGGCCGAAATAGCAAATTCAGTGCCCAATTTATCTGTGCGTCGCCAAATCACTTTACCAAAGCCAATCGAAAAACGATGAACTTTAATACCGCACTTTCTTGCTGCCCAAAAGTGGCCGTATTCGTGTACGGCAACTAGCACAGCAATTGCAACAATAAATGAGCCAAGCGACCACAAAAACGACATGTTCTATCCTATA
Source organism: Haemophilus parainfluenzae (assembly GCF_003252795.1). Classification (GTDB taxonomy): domain Bacteria; phylum Pseudomonadota; class Gammaproteobacteria; order Enterobacterales; family Pasteurellaceae; genus Haemophilus_D; species Haemophilus_D parainfluenzae_K. Next base: position 174,522 of record NZ_QEPQ01000002.1, on the reverse strand, counting down.
ACACAAAGAAATAGAAGTATGTGAAGAATGGTACTGCTGCCGTTAAGCTATCAATACGATCTAAAATACCGCCATGACCTGGAATTAATTGACTACTGTCTTTAATGCCTGATTCACGTTTAAACATACTTTCTGCTAAGTCACCTAATACAGAAATAGCCACTGTTGCTACAGAAAGCACAACAAAACCACTCATTGCACGGCTACCTAATAAGGTTTCACCTGAGAAATGGATAAATACAAATGCCAATACCGCCGCGGTAATCATGCCTCCAAATACGCCTTGCCATGTTTTCCCAGGTGATACTTTCGGTGCAAGTTTGTGCTTACCAAAGGCTCGTCCGGCAAAATATGCACCAGAATCAGCGGCCCATACCAATACAAACACATAAAGCAATAAGAATAAACCATGATGTGGATCTGCTGTATAATTATCTAAGCGTAAACGTAAGACTGCTGCCACAAAAGGAATCAACGTAGAAAAAGCAAACAGGAGTTGTAAAGGAATATTTTTCCCCCAAAACTTCGCTGAGCTTGGATAAGTCACCACTAATACTAATGCAAGTGCCCACCAACCGACAGAGTTTAGCAATAACAACGGTAAGTAGTTTTCAAACACTCGGCCAGCATCTAAATAATTACCTTCGTTATAAAGCCAAAGGAAGATAAATGCGCCTAAAAATGCCGCGATGCAAAGGCGTGCTAAAGGATTTTTAAAACGAGCAAATTGAGCCCACTCCCAAATACCAAGGGTCGCCACAAAGCCTAGGGTTAGGGCAAAATAAAATGGGGTAAATAAGAACAAGGCACATAATACCAAAGCAATCAGCACAATGGCTGATAATACACGTTCTTTAAGCATAGGTTCTCCGCTTATTCTGTCCCGCCAAAACGGCGATGACGTTGTTGATAGCAGGCAATTGCCTGATTAAAATCTTTTTCACTAAAATCCGGCCAAAGCACATCTAAAAAACACAATTCCGCATATGCAATTTGCCAGAGCAAGAAATTACTAATGCGTTGCTCACCGCTTGTGCGAATTAGTAAATCGACAGGCGGTTCATCTTGTGTCACTAAATGTTGCTGAAAAAGTGATTCATTAATATCACTCACCGAAATCTCATTATTTTTTACTTTTTCAGCTAATTGTTGAGTCGCTTGAACAATATCCCAACAACCACCGTAATTAGCCGCAATATTTAAAGTCAGTGCGGTATTATTTTCCGTTAAATTTTCTGCTTTTGCGATCTTCTCTTGCAATTTTTCACTAAAACGAGAAACATCACCGATAATCTTTAAACGAATATTATTTTTATGTAATTTTTTGACTTCTCGATCAAGCGCTTGCATAAAGAGCGTCATTAAAGCGCTTACTTCTTGCTCGGGACGATTCCAGTTTTCACTGCTAAACGCATATAATGTCAAAAATTTAATGCCAGTTTGTCGTGCATAACTCACCGCACGACGCACGGCTGCCACACCGTTTGTATGTCCAAAAATACGCAGCTTATTTTGTTGTTTCGCCCAACGTCCATTGCCATCCATAATAATAGCAACATGTTTGGGAATGTTATTGTTATCAAGTTCTTTCATTCTAAAATATTCGGATTTTATGACCGCACTTTTGCGTATTCTACATCAACTTTTTAATCAGCGAATCGGCTAATTCTCGGGCTTGCTTATCTACGGCCAATACATCATCAATGCTTGAAATAATAGAAGATGGCATTTGTTCAACCGATGCTTGGTTAATTTTCGCAATATCCGTAAATTTAATATATCCATCTAAAAAGGCTTGTACTGCAATTTCGTTTGCTGCATTCATTGCGGTTGTCGCATACTGCCCTTCTGAAAACGCATCGATCGCTAATTTTAAATTTGGATAACGATTAAAATCAGGTTCGATAAATGTCAATTCTTTGATTTTAAAGAAGTCTAATGGTTCCACACCACTGACTGTACGATTTGGATAAGCCATGGTTTCCGCAATAGGCGTACGCATATCCGGGTTCCCCATTTGAGCGATGACCGAACCATCTACATAACGCACCATTGAATGAATAATAGATTGAGGATGAATAATCACTTCCATTTCATCAGCCGATGCATTAAAAAGCCAACGTGCCTCAATGTACTCTAAACCTTTATTCATCATTGTGGCAGAATCCACAGAGATTTTTTTGCCCATTGACCAGTTTGGATGAGCAACGGCTTGTTCTGGCGTAATATGCTCAAACTCGCTTAATGGCGTATAACGGAAAGGCCCACCAGAGCCAGTTAAGACAATTTTACTGACACCCAATTCTTTCAAAGGACAAAATCCAACCTTTTCTTGTGCTTCAGGTGGTAAGGATTGAAAAATCGCGTTATGCTCACTATCAACAGGCAATAATTTTGCTTTTGACTGCTTCACAGCATCAATAAAGATCTGACCACAAGTCACCAACGATTCTTTATTCGCAAGCAAGACTTTTTTACTTGCTTTTACTGCCGAAAGAGTCGGTAGTAATCCAGCGGCCCCAACAATGGCTGCCATAACTTGATCGGCATCTGGATGTGCTGCCAACTCACAAATAGCTTTCTGCCCAGCTAAGACTTCCGTTTTAATATGGTGTGAGGCTAATTTTTCTCGCAATACCTTTGCTGCATTTTCATCATCTAATGCAGCAAAGTGCGGTTGAAATTTCACGCATTGTTCAAACATTGTCTCAACATTTTTGCCCCCTACTAACGCAAAGGCATGGTATTTGTCAGGATTATGTTCGATAACAGAAAGGGTGCTATGACCAATAGAACCGGTTGATCCTAAAATAACAAGATTTTGTTTTTGCATAAAATTTCGACCGCACTTTGTGCTTTTATTTTTTTATCAGAATAGAACAAGGGCAGACACTTGGTCTGCCCCAAAACATGGTTCGACAATTAGAAATCCATTAATTCTTTTTCTTTATCTGCTAAGATCTCATCCACTTTTTTGATATAGCTATCAGTCACTCTTTGAATGATTTCTTCCGCTTTATGTTGATCGTTTTCGCTGATTTCTTTGTCTTTTAATAATGCTTTGATTTTATCATTTGCATCACGACGTACGTTACGAATCGCAACTTTACCTTGTTCACCCTCGCTTTTTACGATTTTGATTAAATCACGACGGCGTTCTTCAGTTAATGGAGGAAGAGGCACGCGAATTGTTGTACCTGCTGAAGATGGGTTTAAACCTAAATCAGACGTTAAAATTGCTTTTTCTACTGCACTGATTAAAGAACGGTCAAATACTGTTACCGCTAAAGTACGTGCATCTTCTGCAACAACGTTAGCTAATTGACGAAGTGGTGTCGCTGCACCATAGTATTCCACTTGGATCGCATCTAATAAGCTTGGTTGTGCACGGCCTGTACGGATTTTTGCAATATGCCCACGCAACGCTTCGAGGCTTTTTTCCATGCGAGCTTCAGCATCTTGTTTGATTTCATTAATCATTCATCTGTCCTTTTTAATAAATAAAGATAAAACGCAGTGATTTTACTGGATTTTTAGGGAGTTTTGAATAAATTTATTCATAAAAAAAGCGAGATAGTCTCTCGCCATTTTATTCTTTAAAAAATTAACTAATCGTTGTGCCTTCTTCTGTACCAAGTACCACTTTACGTAACGCACCTGGTTTACACATATTAAATACACGAATTGGCATACCATGGTCACGCGCAAGTGTGAACGCTGCTAAATCCATTACTTGTAATTCTTTATCAATCACTTCTGCATAAGATAATTTATGGTATAGCTTAGCATTAGGATTTTTTGCAGGGTCGCAATCATACACGCCATCAACTTTGGTCGCTTTTAACACGATATCCGCTTCAATTTCAATACCACGTAAGCATGCAGCAGAATCTGTAGTAAAGAACGGGCTACCTGTACCGGCTGAGAAAATGACTACACGTTTTTCACGCAACATTTTGATGGCTTCAGACCAGTTATAGGTATCGCAAATACCATTTAATTGGAATGCAGACATTAATTTTGCATTCACATCTGCACGGTGAAGCGCATCACGCATTGCCAAGCCATTCATCACGGTTGCAAGCATCCCCATATGGTCGCCCACCACGCGATTCATACCGGCTTTAGCTAATTTTGCGCCACGGAATAAGTTACCACCGCCGAGCACAACACCAACTTCCACGCCCATTTCAATTAATTCTTTAATCTCTAACGCCATACGATCAAGGATTGAAGGATCGATACCGAAGCCCTCGTCTCCTTGTAATGCTTCACCACTTAATTTCAATAAAATACGTTTGTAAATTGGTTGGCTCATTTGTCTTTTCCTTTGTCGGTTACAAAATTTGGCTTATTCTAGCAAAAGAGCGAAAAAGTTAAAAATGGAAATTGGTCAGAAAAGTGCGATAAAATATCGCCGTTTTGATTTTATAGGTAAACTTTATGAAGATTTCAAAAACCTCACAAATTTTAACCGCACTTTTTTCTTTGGCTTGCGCCATTGCTGCGGGTTATTTAATTTTACGAGGTTCAGGGATGTTTCCTGAGCCATCTATTAGTCTGATTTTACTCGCGGCTATTTTCATTATTTTATTAAGTAGTAGCCGAAAATCTTTCTATTTTATTTTATTACCCTTAGTTTGCTTACACGCGATTTATACGCCGACAGGCTTAAATTTTGGTGCGCCAAGCTACCAATATATTGCATCGGTTCTCGCGACAGATATGTTAGAGACCAAAGAGTTTCTCATGCAAATCCCTGTGAGCAGCTATTTAGCCGCATTGGCTATTCCAGTTTTAGTCTTTTTACATTACAAAAGTGCGGTCAAATTTGGGGTGAAATTTTATCGTAATAAAACATTCATTGCCCTCGCTACTCTGTTGATTGGTTACAACTTACCGATTGCTGCGCCATTAAAAGAAACGATAGATTCGAGTGTACAAATTGTTAATGAATGGCAAAAATTGAAAAAAATGTCACAGGAAAGCAGCTGGGGACAATCCACATTAGAAAATTCTAAATACCAAGATTATGTGATTATTTTGGGTGAAAGTGCGAGAAAAGATTACTTGCATGCGTATGGATACCCCGTCAATGACACACCATTTATGTCATCTGCAAATGGTACACTGATTGATGGCATGACATCCGCCGGAACCAACACTGTCGCCTCATTGCGCTTAATGTTAACGTTACCTGATAAAGAAAAATGGGAACCAAACTATGATTTAAGCTTAGTGGATCTCATTAAGTCTGCAGGTCTGAAAACCTACTGGCTGTCTAATCAAGGTTTCTTAGGTGAATATGACACGCCTGTCGCCTCGCTTGCCTCAAAATCTGATGAAACCATTTTCTTGAAAAAAGGCGGGAGCTTTAATTCTACAAACTACAGCGATTTTGATTTAATCCCTAAATTTGCCCAAGTTTTAGAAGATCCAACGCAAGGTAAACGCTTTATTGTATTACACATTTATGGCTCACATCCGCTTGCTTGCGATCGCGTTGAAGATTACCCGAAAATTTTCAATGACAATGATATTGAGAAAAAGAACGAATACTTAAATTGCTATATTACATCCATTAAGAAAACCGATGATTTTATTAAGAAAGTGTATGAAACGCTCAAAGAAAACGAGCAAAAAACACACCGCACTTTCTCGATGATTTATTTTTCAGATCATGGTTTATGTCATCAGGAAGATGATAAACATGGCGTCACCTTGTTTAACCAAAACTGTCATAGCCAATTACATCATAATATTCCGCTCTTTAAAATTTCATCTGATGATACAGCACGTAAAGAATACAAAGCCTTTAAATCTGGTCTGAATTTCTTAGAAGGTATTGCTAATTGGATAGGGATCAAAAATCCGAAGCTCACATTAGAAGAAGATTTATTCTCTGAGCAAGCTGACAAAGATGATTATGGACTGAAAAAACTGATTGAAGAAAAATATCGTCAAGATGCAGACCCTGCCATCGATATTCGTCCAAAGAAATAGAAAATCTCAAATTTCAGACAACAAAAAAGCCGATATTCAATATCGGCTTTTTTTATATCTCAATGGAGAAAATTAAGCGTTACCGCCAGTGATTTTTGCAACTTCAGCTGCGAAATCTTCTTCTTTTTTCTCGATACCTTCACCTACTTCTAAACGGATGAAGCTAGACACTGAAGTGTTTACTGATTTTAAGAAGTCACCTACAGATACAGAAGGATCCATGACGAATGGTTGACCTGTTAATGAAACTTCACCAGTGAATTTCTTCATACGGCCTTCAACCATTTTTTCTGCGATTTCTTTTGGTTTGCCAGAGTTAACTGCGATATCAATTTGGATTTGACGCTCGTGTTCAACTACTTCTGCAGGTACATCTTCTGGGTTCACGAATTCTGGTTTAGATGCCGCTACGTGCATTGCCACTTTTTTAAGTTCATCAGCTGAACCTTGACCCGCAACTAACACACCGATTTTAGCACCGTGTAAGTATTGAGCAATAACTTGACCCTCTAAGTAAGCAACACGACGGATGTTCATGTTCTCACCGATTTTAGCCACTAATGCAGCACGTTTTTCTTCAAATTGTGCTTGTAACGCTTCGATAGTGGTACCTTTGTGCGCTGCTGCGAAATCAGCTACTTCGTTTGCTAAACCTAAGAAGCCAGCATCTTTTGCTACGAAGTCAGTTTCACAGTTCATTTCAACTAATACACCGAAACCATTTTCTACACGAGCAAGGATAACACCTTCAGCTGCAACACGGCCTGCTTTTTTAGCTGCTTTAGCTTGACCAGATTTACGCATGTTGTCGATTGCTAACTCGATATCACCGTTTGCTTCAACTAATGCTTTTTTACATTCCATCATACCGGCACCGGTACGTTCACGAAGTTCTTTTACTAATGATGCTGTGATTTCAGCCATTTTAAAAATCCTCTGTCGAAAGTACGATTTATTTTGACCGCACTTTTAGATAAAAATATAGGGGCTAAATTTAGCCCCTATGCCAATTAATCGTTTGATTATTAAGGGCTTCGCCTTACTGCAAAACTTAAATTATTCTGCGTCAGCTGCTAATTCTTCAGCAACTTGAGCTTCGTTACCACGACCTTCTTTAACCGCTGCTGCAGCTGCAGAAACGTAAAGTTGGATAGCACGAGTCGCATCATCGTTACCTGGGATAACGAAATCTACGCCAGCTGGAGTTGAGTTAGTATCAACAATAGCAAACACAGGAATACCTAGGTTGTTTGCTTCTTTAACAGCGATATGTTCGTGGTCTGCACCGATAACGAATAACGCATCTGGTAAGCCGCCCATATCTTTGATACCGCCAAGGCTTAATTCAAGTTTTTCCATCTCACGGGTACGCATTAACGCTTCTTTTTTGGTTAATTTGTCAAAAGTACCGTCTTGAGATTGAGTTTCTAAATCTTTTAAACGTTTAATTGATTGACGAACGGTTTTCCAGTTAGTCAACATACCACCTAACCAACGGTGGTTTACATAATATTGTTGACAGTCTAATGCTGCAGCTTGTACTGCTTCTTGAGCCGCGCGTTTAGTACCAACGAATAATACTTTACCGTTGTTGCTAGCAATACGGGTTAATTCCGCTAAAGCTTCGTTGAATAAAGGTAAAGTTTTTTCTAAGTTGATGATATGAACACCGTTACGAGCACCAAAAATGAAAGGTTTCATTTGTGGATTCCAGTAACGAGTTTGGTGTCCGAAGTGTACGCCCGCGTTGATCATGTCGCGCATTGAAACTTGTGCCATAATATTTTCCTTTTGTTGGGGTTGAGCCTCCACATATCAGCTAATCGACCGTTTGGCACCCCGATTAAGCCTTAATGATATGTGTGTGTTGTTAATAATTAAAAACGCTGCTTTTGAAACCCAAAAACAGCGGTGCGATTTATACCATAAAGTGCGGTCAAAAACCAGTTTATTTTGTCAAATTTATTACTTTTCTTGCTTTAATAAACAATAAAGGGGGACGATGCCGCAAATCTTTAAATTCATCATGCCATTGTGGCTGGTCGGCTAACATGGGTTCAGCCATTTGTTCAATTTGAAAACCTGCAGCAATTAAATCATTAATAATCGTTGCCGTCGTGCGGTGATAGGTTTTAAAAGATTGTTGAAACCAATTCCGCTCTCTCAATCCTTCATCACGGTAATGATTTAAACGATAAGCGACTTGCTGTTTTTTCTCATTTTTTTCCCAGCGCTCCCCTTCTTTATGGCAAGTGGTAATCGGATGCTCCTGGGAAAAAACTAATGTACCATTAGGCTTAAGTTTGTTGGCAATAGAAGCTAATAAAGCAGGAAAATCTTCAATATAGTGAAAAGCAAAAGAGCTGGTAATGACATCAAAATCACTTTCTGGTAATTCTGACAATTTTTCCATCGGTAACTGATATAACGAAAAACGCCCTGAAAACTGACCGCACTTTTGTAGCTCTTTTTTGGCTTGCTCAAGCATCTTAGCAGAAAGATCGGTTCCCACTACGCTCGCCACATTGCGTTCTAAATAAAGCTGCAAATGTCCACCCGTTCCACAACCTAGATCGAGCAATTTTTTCCCTTGTAAATCGGGTAAGAGGGAAAGCATCGTCGGCTTTTCTACGATTTCATTGAGACTGATTGGGTTAGATCGAAGTTTTTGATAAAGCGCAAAGAAGTTTTCTTTATCGTAAACACTCGTTTTGTTACTCATCTCGTTTCCTATGTAAAATTAAAAAGGGCGTATTTGATACGCCCCTACTATATTAACGTGAAAACTTATCCTGCGAAACTTGCAAACCATCCTAAGTTTGCACCTACTTGTGCCACAATATTTAACACACCGAATAAGATCACAAAGCCAATCATAAAATTACCACCATAGACTTTATAAGTCGCATTTGGGAATTTTTGACGACTGGCTTTAGCAAGCAGTGCCGGCACGATTGCTGCCCAAATGGTTGCGGCTAATCCAGCATAACCAATGGCAATCACGAAGCCATAAGGGAATTGTAAACTTAATAATAGCGGCGGTAAGAACGTCACCAGTGTGGTTTTGGTTCTGCCTAATACGCTGTCATCAAATTTAAATAAATCGGCAATGTAGTCGAATAACCCTAAAGTCACTCCTAAGAATGAAGTCGCAATAGCCATATAAGCAAAGAAATTCAACACAACGGCAATGTATTCCACTTCAATGTATTTATGTAACGCTTCCAATAATGCTGATACATCGCCACCTTTTGCAATCACCGGAGCAAACTCGGTACGCGGTAAATTACCTTGCACCGCAAGCTGCCATAAAATGTAAATCACTAAGGCTAAACCTGTACCAATAAAGATCGATTTCATCACGCGACGACCATCACGATCGTAATATTTGACGAGGCTCGGAACATTTCCGTGGAAACCAAAAGACACTAAGCAAACTGGAAGTGCGGTCAATAAATAAGGCAAATAGCTTTGTTCACCTTCCGCAATAGTATTGAATAACACCTCTGTTTTTACAGAGCTCAATAAGCCTGCGGTAGAAAGGAAGAAAGCCACCACCATTCCAACGATCAAAATGGTTGTGAAACGGTCCACCGCTTTAGTAGAAAGCCAGACGAAAGCTGCAAGAATAAAACAGAAAATCAAGGAACCAGAAGTACGTCCAATATCGACCGCACTTTCAGCGGAACCCAAGGCTTGATTGAGCAAGTTTTGTGTAATACCGCCACCAGAGGTGATATAGGCATAAGTTAAAATATACAACACAAATGCGACGGAAAGACCATTGATAATATTCCAACCTTTTCCTAACAAATCTTTCACGATGGTGTCAAAGCTTGAGCCGGTAGGATAATGTAAGTTGGCTTCTAAGATCATCAAACCTGATGTGGTCATACAAAACCAGGTGTAAACCAAAGCCAGAATAGAGCCGATAAACCATACACCCGCCGTCGAGGTTGGGTTAGCAAGCATACCGGCACCAATTGCGGTACCCGCAATAATCATGGCGCCACCTAATAAAGAAGGAGATTTTTTTATTGTCATCGTTAAGTCCTAAAATAAAAATTTGCACTATTATAGTAGTACAAATTTAAAAGACAATCTTTTTGTATCGACAAAACGCAATAAATTCATATAATCAGCCATCTCAACAAAAGGATAATTTATGAAAAAACAACTCAAAAGTTTTGCTTTTGCTGTATTAGCAGGGGCGGTTATCACGTCTTGTGCGGATTCTGCCTCAATCAATCAAGAAGCAGCAAGCAGCTACACACAAGAAATGGGGAAAATTCGCTCACAAGGTGCGATTGATACCACATCAAATACCGCAAGACGTATTCATCATGTCTTTAACAAAATGGTGCCTTATGCAAACCAAGCGAATGAAACTGGCTTAAAGTTTAATTGGCAAATCAATGTCATTAAATCTAAAGAGCTCAATGCTTGGGCAATGCCAGGCGGGAAAATGGCTTTCTACACAGGTTTAGTAGATACCTTACAACTGAACGATAACGAAATTGCCGTCGTTATGGGACATGAAATGGCACATGCCTTAAAAGAACACGGTAAAGCCAAAGCCAACTTCGGCACCATGAGTGCGATTGCGGGCGCTATTGGTGGAACAGCTCTGTCTGTTGTCGTTGGAGCCGACGTGACTGATTTAGTCACACTGACCAAAGACTTTGCTTTAGATAAACCTTACTCTCGTAGCGCAGAAACTGAAGCGGATGAAGTTGGATTAATGCTAATGGCTCGCTCAGGTTACAATCCTCAAGTCGCACCAGGTTTATGGCAAAAAATGGCTAAAGCCTCAGGTGGTTCTAAAGGGGCACTTGATGTGTTAGCTTCTACTCACCCAAGTGATGAATCCCGCCAAGAAAACTTACAACGCTTATTACCTGAAGCGATGGAACTTTATAAAGCGGCAAAAAATAAAAATGGTTAAATAAAAACGGTTAAAAATTTGACCGCACTTTCATAAATAAAAAGCGAACATTATGTTCGCTTTTTTAATCTCTCAAAGAAAACCGCACTTGAAAAATCAAAGTGCGGTTTGTTTTTATAGTATTTTCAATTAATGTTGTTCGTTAATGTGACCTTCAATTGGTTTTACATTTTCATCAAACACTGGTAACGGTTTGTGTTCGCTTGCAATGTAAGAATAAATCACTGGCAACACGAACAAGGTAAACAATGTACCGATTGCCAAACCTGCCACGATAACGATACCAATACTGAAACGAGATACCGCACCTGCACCTGTTGCATAAAGCAACGGTACAAGACCTGCAATCATCGCTGCGGTTGTCATCAGAATTGGACGTAAACGTACTTTAGCCGCTTCGGTAATCGCTTCAATACGCGTTTTACCGTGGTTTAACTGCTCTTCTTTCGCTACTTCACACATCAAAATACCGTGTTTCGTAATAAGACCAACCAGGGTAATCAAACCCACTTGTGAGTAGATATTGAGTGTCGTTCCAGCAATCCCTACAAATCCAAAGGCATTTAAGGCTAATAACGCACCACTTACAGCTAACGGCACAGAAATCATAATCACGATTGGATCGCGAATTGATTCAAACTGAATTGCCAAGACTAAGAAAATAATCACTACCGCAAGTAAGAACGTTACAGCAAGCGCATTACCTTCTTGTACTAACTGACGCGCTTCACTTTTAAAGTCATAGTTATAACCCTGTGGTAAAGTATTTTTCGCATTGTCCTGTAACCATTGGATCGCATCACCAATTGAAGTACCTGGCATCGGTACAGCACTAATCACCGCAGAGTTTAACTGGCTGAAACGAGGCAATGTACTTGGTTGTGGTTCCAATGTAGCCGTCACCAAGCTGCTTAATGGAACAGAGGTACCATTTGCTGCGGTGATGTAATACTTATTAAAACTTTCCGGAGATAAACGATTGTCACGTTTTACTTGGGAAATAATTTTGTAAGCTCGACCATCAATATCCACACGTTCAATGGTTGCGGCAGATAAGAAGCTGCCTAACGTACGGCTGATTTGTTGCATTGTAATGCCATAAGTTCCTGCTTTTTCACGATCGATCTTAATACGCATTTGAGCAGTATCAAATTTAAGATCGAGATTGGTATAAACGAACTTGCTGGATTTTTGCATATCCTCTAAGAATTTACCCGCCACATTTGCTAAATCACCGTAGTCTTGTGATGTGCTGATCACAAAACCAATTGGAGGACCTTGCTCCCCTGTATTAATTTCTGGGAACGCAAAGCCTTGTACAGACACTTCAGGAATAGATTTCGCTTTTTCATTCAGCTCATTCATGATAGCTGTTTGGCTTTTTGAGCGTTCTTTCCAATCTTTTAAAGTTACAACGTTTAAAGATTGGTTAGAAGTTGGTGCGCCTGAAATTGTCATAGCAAACTGCACTTCTGGCGTATTTTTTAAAATCTCTTGATAAGGTGCCATCGCATTTTGCACATAATCCACGTTTACGTTAGACGGTGCTGAACCAATCGCTAAAAATGCCCCTTTATCTTCTGCTGGTGTTAATTCACTCGAAAGCGATTTAAACAACACGGGTAAGGTGGCAAAGATAATCGCCGCAAACATCAACATACATTTACGGTTTACCATCACCAAATCAAGTACATACGCATAAGCTGCATTCACTTTACTAAGGGTATGCTCTACTCGTTGTTCCAATTTACTTGGAGCCTCATTGGATTTTAGCAATTTACTGGTCATCATTGGTGAAAGCGTTAATGCTACGATACCGGAAATAAATACTGCTCCAGCAAGGGTTAAAGCAAACTCTTTAAACAACGTACCCGTAATACCGCCCATTAACGCCATTGGAGAATATACCGCAATCAAGGCTATAGTCATGGAAATAACCGGAACGGCAATTTCACGCGTACCAATAATCGCCGCACGGAATGGGGTTTCACCTAACTTAATGTGGCGGTCTACGTTTTCCAATACCACAATCGCATCATCCACCACCAAACCAATGGCTAGAACCAATGCCAGCAAAGTCATCAAGTTAATAGAGAAATCAAATGATTGAAGCAACATAATTACCCCGATTAATGAAATCGGAATGGTGATAACCGGGATTAAAATCGCACGGAATGAACCAATAAACATGGTAATCACCACCAACACGATCAGCGTTGCCTCAACAATCGTTTTGATTACTTCATTAATGGAGTTATTAATCGCAATTGTACGGTCATATAAGATGTCAGATTCAATAGCATCCGGCAGATTATTTTTAATACTGTCATATAGCGGACGCACTTTCGCAGCTACCGTTAATGGGTTTGCTGACGAAGTTGGATTAATCGCTAATACAACGGAATCTGCGCCATTCGCTACCGCACGAGAGCTATCACTTGATTTATTTAACTCAATATCGGCGATATCGCGTAAACGCACCAATTTATCACCGTTCGATGTCACAATTAAGTTACCTAATTCATCAACGGATTTTGTCGTGGTTTCTACTTTGTTTTTATAGGTGACAAAATAGCCATTATCATTACCTGCCGCTGTTTGAACGTTATTCGCTGATAATGCAGACATCACTTGTGTGGCAGAAAGGTTTTGAGCTGCCATTTTTTCTGGATCTAACCAAACACGAAGTGCGTACTCTGATGCACCAAAGATCTGCACGCTTGCCACCCCTTCTACTGTAAAGAACTGAGGTTTGACTACGCGTTGAATATAGTCAGTCACTTGGCTTGCATCAAGTTTGTTAGAACGGAAACTAATGTACATAATTCCCGAACCACCTGTAGAGGAAGAAACCGTTGGATCTTCAATACCACTTGGCAATTCAGAACGAACCGAGTTAACTTTGGCTAACACGTCTGCCAAGGCTGCATTCGGATCAGTATTTAATTTCATTTTTACGGTGACTGTTGAAGTGCTTGGGCTAGAGCTTGAAGACATATAGTCCACATTGTCTGCTTGTGCTACCGCTTCTTCAATTTTCGAGGTCACAAATGCTTGAATTAAGTTTGCATCTGCACCTGGATATGCGGTGGTCACCGTAATTACCGTTGTGGTCATTTTCGGATATTCGCGCACAGCCAATTTCGAGATCGCTTGTAAACCTAAAATAATGATTAACAAGCTAATCGAAACCGCCAAAACAGGGCGACGAATAAATATATCGGTAAATCTCATTCGCTTTTCCTAATTAAAGATTCGTTTTATTTGCAGGTTGTTCTGTACCCACGCCCGCTTTATCTGCAACAGAAACTAATGCACCATTACTTAAGTTTTGCTGACCACCAGTCACAATTTTATCGCCAACTTTGACTTCATCGCCTTTTAATTGGGCATAAATGCCTTGACGATCTTTCGTAAATACAGTGATTGATTTTGCACGGTACATATTCGCTGCTTTCTCTGCGCCGCCTAATTTCTCAATATCTTCATCAGAAAGTGCGGTCAAAATATAAAGCGATTCGCCATACATGTTGTAACTCACCGCCACTTGTGGCACCACAATTTGATTATGTTCTGTTGGCAAAGCCACATGTAAGCGAGTAAACATACCGGACAATAATTTTGCGCCATCTTCTGGCTCAAATGTTGCTTGAACATCAACTAAACCCGTTGAAGAATTAATTGCTGGCTCAATTGCAGTCACCTTAGCAGCAAATGTTTCACCTTTACGCGCATCTGCCGTAGCTGTTACTTTTTGACCAATATGCAATTTATCTAATAGGTTTTGAGCAATCGCAAAATCGACTTTCATTGAAGAACGATCTTCCACACGCACAATTTCAGTACCGTTTGAAACATACTGACCAACATTCACTTTCACGATACCAGCTTTACCATCAAATGGCGCGACGATTTGGCGACGCTCAATGGTTGCTTTTAATGACTCAATATTTGCCGCTTGTGCTTCATAAGCTGATTTTGCGTTATCTAATTCTTGACGAGAAACGGCACCGCTGCCTGCAAGGTTTGCATAACGTTGATAAGTTTGACGTAATGACACCACTTGAGCTTGAGCCGCTTGTAAGCTTGCACGCTCAACGGAACTATCTAACTCAACTAACAAATCACCCTTTTTCACGCTTTGGCCATTTTGCACGAGCACTTTAGACACCGTTCCTGCACTTTGAGCGCTTAACATCGCCCCTTGATTTGGACGAACAAGACCTGTCGTTTCAATGATTGGCGTCCATTCTGAAGCCTTAACTGTCATTGCAGTCACCGGAGAGGCTGTTTCTGGTTTATTTGCTAAAAAATCAGCAATGCCTTTTGCTTTCATTTGATTAAGGAAAATCATTGCTGCAAAAATTAACACAAATACGCCTAACGCTAATTTCAAAAAGAAAACGTGTGAACGCTTTGGTCTATTAGTTTGAGTTATACTCATTTGGAAAACTCCATTAAGACAATAAAATGACTACTTCTGAATTGCACGCCAAGAGCGTTCAATGACAGATTCTAACACCGCATCGGTAATCGCTATACCGAGAAATTTGTTATCTGAGGCTAAAACTATTGCAGTATCTAGACTCAGCAAAAATAAAATTCGAGGTTCTAAATCAGCTAACACATTTGCTGCTTGTCCATTGAGACAAAACTGATCCCAACACGAACACTCCATTTCTTTGCAGGTTTCAAGAAACTCCGGCAAAGATTTATACTGATTCATATTTGACAAAACCGTTGGATTTTCTTGAAGAAAATGCCAAATATTCCACCACATTTTTCTGTATTGTTCGAAAAAAGGTTGATTTTCATCAAAACCTTCTTCAATCGCCACAACAAACTTATTGAACACTCGACGAGCAAATTGTGCTAATAACTCGTCTTTACTCTTAAAATAAAGATAAATCGTGCCAGCTGCGATGCCTGCTTCCTTGGCTAACTTATGCATAGAAAGATGGTGTAATCCTTCTTTTGCCATAAGACGATCTGTTGCATCAAAGATCTGCTCACTGACATCAAGCTTCGTTTTAGAGGCTTTTACTTGTCGCATAATAAAAAATTAAATTCTTAGGGTTATATATGAGAAAGGTCATTTAAGATGAACACTTAAAATGAATGAACGTTCATTTTATTGATTTTTCGTTTTTTGGCAAGTGAAATATATAAAAAAAGTGCGGTCATTTTTAACCGCACTTTTAAATTCTGAATTACATTCCAATCACAACGCAACTCGCCACTGATTTTGCTTTATCTTGTGCTGCAGTTGCGGCATCTCGACTACCAAATGGTCCTACACGTACGCGATTCCATTCTTCACTTGTCGCAATTTGTGCATTTACGCCAGCCATCGCTAGACGACCTTGTAAGCTTTCTGCTTGCGCACGATTTTTAAATGCACCACATTGTAAACCAAATTTTTTACCACCAGCCTGTACTTGTTGTTCTGCTGGTTTTGGTTCTGCTTTTTTTGGCTGCTCGGTTTTAGCCGACTCTGTTTTTACAGGTTCTGCTTTCACCACTTCTGCTTTTTTCGGTGGTTCAGGCTTTTTAACAGGCTCAGGCTTTTTCGCTTCTGGTTTTGCTGTTTGCTGAGCTGGCTGAGTTTGAGCTGTCTGTGCTGGTTGAGTTTGCTGTGCTTGAGCCGCGGCTTTTTCTGCATTTGCTGCTTCTTGCTCTTTACGTTGAGCTTCTAATTTTTTCGCTTCTTCTGCTGCCTTTTGATCTTTTTCCATTTGAATAAGCACTTGACGCTGTTCTTCCGTCAAACGCATATTTTTTTCAACAGAAGAAGGATTATTATCCACCGGCACCGTACGAGTTTCTAATTCTTTAATATAGTGCCACACTTCTTCTGGGCGATTTGGTAGTACACTTTTCGGTTGCGGTTTTTCCGGTTGAACCGTTGTTGTCACGACAGGTTCAGGCGTTTTACTTTTTAAGAAGTAAAGCCCTAAACCAAAACCTAATACCGCCACCAACGCAAGACCAATTAAGGTATTACGATTAAAACGTTTCTTTGCTTTCTTTTTATTATTTTTTGAGCCGCTTCGACCGGCAAAATCTCGATGAGCCACGATAAAATCCTAAAATATTCGATAAATTAAACTTAGAGTATAAAAAACGCTTAATTCTACTGAAAAACTGTGCATTTTTCTAGGGAATTTTTGCTAACTCAAATCCAATGGATCTACGTCTAAAATTAACCGTACTTGAGAATACTTTATCAGCTCTGGTGAATATCGACTCAATGCTGCCTGTAATTGTTTCCGAGACGCGTGCTGTAATAATAACTGCCAACGATACTGCCCCGCTTTTTTGCTAAACGGTGCAGGAATCGGCCCCAATACTTGCAAGCCTTCTATTTTTTGTTCATAGAAGAAAGACGCTAATTGCGATAATGCATTTTCCGCCTCTTCAGAATGACGGCATTGTGCTTTAAACAACGCTTGGAAACTAAATGGAGGCAAACCCATATTATGCCGCAACTTCAAGGTTTCTTCTGCAAAGGCTTGATAGCCCTTTTCAAGTAAGGTGGTTAATAACGGGTGATCCGGATAATGCGTCTGCAAAACCACTTCGCCCTGTTTTTCCGCCCTGCCTGAGCGTCCTGCAACCTGCACATAAAGCTGAGCCAAACGTTCTTCGGCTCTGAAATCAAGGGAAAATAAGGCATTATCCACATTCACTAAAGCAACCAAGGTGACATTCGGGAAATGGTGCCCTTTGGCTAACATTTGGGTGCCAATTAAAATCTGACTTTTACCTTGCTGAATATCGTCTAAATAACCTTCAAGCTTGCCTTTTCGCGCTGTACTATCACGATCGATACGTGCAATATTATATTGAGGGAAACGTGCTTTTAGAGTTTCCTCCAGTTGTTCTGTACCTAAACCTGTTGTGACTAAATGCGTTGAACCACAATGACCACATTGCATCGGCACTGTTTTTTGTGCACCACAATGATGGCAGCGTAAAACGCGCTGATGTTGGTGATAGGTATAAGGTTTTTCGCAATGATGACATTCATCAATCCAGCCACACTCATGACATAACAACACAGGCGCAAATCCACGTCGATTAAGGAATAACAATACTTGATTACCTTTTTCTAAGTGTTCCTGCATACGTTGCAACAGCGGTTCAGATAAGCCGTTTTGAATTCGTTGATGTTTTAAATCAATCACAAATTGACGAAGTGCGGTCGCATTTCCAGCCCTTTTTGATAGCACCAAATGATGATATTTGCCATTTTGTACATTATTCACACTTTCCAAACTTGGTGTGGCAGAACCTAATAAGATAGGAATATTGAGTTTTTGAGCAAGCACAATGCCTAAATCTCTCGCATGATAGCGCCAACCATCTTGCTGTTTAAATGAGCCGTCATGTTCTTCATCTAAAATGATTAAGCCGAGATCTGAAAACTGGGTGAAAAGAGCCGATCTCGTGCCAATTACGATTGCACTTTGTCCTGTTCTTGCGCGTTCCCAAACATTTAAGCGCTGTGTATCATTCAAGTTGGAATGCAATACATCAATTTCGACATTAAAGCGAGCTTGGAAACGTCTAACAGTCTGAGGAGTAAGCCCAATTTCAGGAACAAGCACTAAAACCTGTTTGCCTTTCTTTAAAACTTCTTCAATGTATTGCAGGTAAATTTCAGTTTTACCCGAACCAGTCACGCCCTCTAACAACCACACATTAAAGCCTTCTTGGAAAAGCAACTGGCTAAATGCAAGGGCTTGTTGCTTGTTTAAGGTCAATCGGTTATCAAGATTAACTAAAGGCTCATCCCCTAAAGCTTGTTGCCAACTTTTTTGTTCAGTAGGCACGATAATCTCTTCCACATAATCTTTGCCCTTTAAGGCTGACCAAATCGCGGAACTAATCTCATTGTTACCTTTTTCTAGATCTTGCGTTATCAATAAATTTAAGACTTCAATTTGTTTTTTAGCGCGTTTTAATTCACCTGATTCTAACGCTTGTTTTCCAAGGTCCGTAATACGCCAAAAAGTGCGGTCATTTTTAACCGCACTTTCTCCATTGCGGAGTTTGACTGGCAACGCTTGAAACAAC
Organism: Haemophilus parainfluenzae; assembly: GCF_003252795.1. GTDB lineage: Bacteria > Pseudomonadota > Gammaproteobacteria > Enterobacterales > Pasteurellaceae > Haemophilus_D > Haemophilus_D parainfluenzae_K. The sequence goes on along the minus strand of NZ_QEPQ01000002.1, from coordinate 155,495 downwards.
ACATCGCCTAATGCTGCACGATAATAATTAGCCGACCAAGCTAACCAATCCCAAGTTGTGGAATTAAAAAGTGATTCAGCATCAAGTACATCAATAATCGGTTTTAACTTTTCTTTTGCGACATCCGAAGAAGCGGGCAAATCCACCACGATCCCGACTCGTTTTTGCGAACCAAAAGGCACCAACACGCGTCCACCTACGATTGGCGTCAAGTCTGGCGAATAGAGATAATCAAAAAATCGGGGAAGCGGTACGGCTAATGCAACTCGGACAATATTCATAACAAAAAACAATTAAAAATTTTCGCTATTATACGGGAATTAGGTGGAAAAATCCCACAACCTTGCCTTTTAGTGTATAATCGCCGCCAATTTTAATTGAGCGAATAAAAACCATGACAGAAGAGCAAAAAACCTTTGCTGATCAAAAACGTAAAACCGTTGAAACGGCTGAATTTACAGAAGATGGTCGTTATAAACGTAAAGTTCGTAGCTTTGTGTTGCGGACAGGTCGCTTAAGTGATTTTCAAAAAAATATGATGAATGATCACTGGGCTGATCTTGGATTAGATTATCAAAATGCCCCTTTTGATTTTGTCGCTATTTATGGTAATACGAATCCCGTTATATTAGAAATTGGCTTCGGAATGGGGAAATCTTTAGTGGATATGGCTGAAGCGAATCCTGATAAAAATTATCTCGGTATTGAAGTACACACACCTGGTGTAGGTGCCTGTATTGCTTATGCGGTAGAAAAAGGCGTGAAAAACCTTCGCGTGATTTGCCATGATGCCACTGAAATTCTACGTGATTGTGTAAAAGACGGCGAATTGGGCGGCTTACAACTTTTCTTCCCTGACCCTTGGCATAAAGCGAAACATCATAAACGCCGTATTGTTCAACCGCACTTTGTGGAGCAAGTCGTGCAAAAATTACAACCAAATGGTTTTATTCATATGGCAACGGACTGGGAAAACTATGCGGAACAAATGCTCGAAGTGCTTTCAGCCAATGAAAATTTAGTCAATACTGCCGAACAAGATTATATTCCACGTCCTGATTTCCGCCCTCTCACAAAATTTGAGGCGCGCGGTCATCGCTTAGGTCACGGTGTGTGGGATTTATACTTTAAGAAAAAATAATCATCGAGATGATGACTATACCCATTACCTTAACATAGGAGAACATTGAAATGACAACTCGTAATCAACGTCAACGTAAAAAACTTCACTTAGCAGAATTCCAAGAATTAGGCTTTTTAGTGAATTGGCAATTTGCTGAAGGTACCAGCATCGAAACTATCGATGGAACCGTTGATCGTTTTATTGCTGAAGTGATTCAACCAAACGGCTTAGCTTATGAAGGTAGCGGCTATTTACATTGGGAAGGCTTAGTTTGCTTAGAGAAAATCGGTAAATGTGATGAAAGCCATCGTCAATTAGTGAAAAAATGGTTAGAAGAAAATAAATTACAACAAATCGAAATCAGTGAATTATTCGATATTTGGTGGGATTACCCAACCCAAAACGCATAATATTTTAAACTCACTTCAGGGCGGTTCTTCCGCCCTATTTAATAATCATTTTCACTTATATTTTAACAATTTATTTACACTAATAACATATTTTCAAAATATCATTGATCTATCTCAACAAAAGTGTATATTTCTTAAAAACTACTCCTTTTAGGTAGTTACTATTTTTTTATTAGCACTAGATAATGCATCCCTTGAAAATACCGAACTTTAAAGAAAAATATGGCGATTGAAAATCCTTCTCGCAGACAATTATTACGTGGGCAATTTTTACAATCGTTACATTCTGAAAACGCGAAAATTCAAGGTATTAATGCTATCCGTCCACCTTGGTCGATAAACGAGAGCAACTTTACGGATAAATGTACGCGGTGCGGTGATTGCATACTAGTATGTGAAACCCAAATTATCGTAAAAGGCGATGGCGGTTTTCCTGAAATACAATTTGACAAGGGCGAATGCACGTTCTGCCAAAAATGTGTTTTAGTCTGTGAACAACCGATTTTTCGTTCATTAGAAGAAGAGCCTTGGGCACATAAAGTTGAAATTACAACGCAATGTCTCACAGAAAATCGAGTGGAATGTCGAAGTTGCCAAGATAGCTGTCCGATGAATGCCATCCGTTTTCGATTACAACTTGGTGGCGTCGCAAAACCCATATTGGATTTAGAAAGTTGTAATGGTTGTGGTGCTTGCCTAAGTGTTTGCCCAACAAAAGCAATAAAAATTTTTAATATTGAAACAAATATCGATGAGTCAATTTAGCGAAAATGAGAACTGGTATGTATGCAGCATTGTTGTGCAAGCCAGACCAGAAAAACTTAACCAAGTCAAAGAAGCCATTTTAGCGATTCCAACCGCTGAGATTCATGGCGAAAAATCTGATGAAGGCAAATTGGTGGTCACCCTTGAAAGTAACCGTCAATTAGCATTAGCGGATCTTATGGATGAAATTAAAGATATCCCAGGAGTAATTGTCATTTCTTTAATTTCGAATTACTTAGATGAAAAATAAATAATTTAGGAATACATACTCTTTTGTATATTCTAAAACATTCAACAACGAGTGGGGAAAACTATGGAACTTAATCGTAGAGATTTTATGAAAGCCAATGCTGCACTTGCAGCGGCAGCGGCTGCCGGTATGACCATCCCTGTTAAACAGGTTAATGCGACCGAAGATATGGGCATCAAATGGGATAAAGCCCCATGCCGTTTCTGTGGTACAGGATGTAGCGTATTGGTAGGAACCAAAGATGGTCGAGTTGTCGCAACTCAAGGTGACCCGGATGCAGAAGTAAACCGCGGTTTAAACTGTATCAAAGGTTACTTCCTTTCTAAAATCATGTACGGTGCAGACCGTGTACAAACTCCGTTATTACGTATGAAAGATGGTAAATTCCATAAAGAAGGTGACTTTACACCAGTTTCTTGGGATCAAGCTTTCACTATCATGGCGGAAAAAATCAAAGACATCTTGAAGAAAAAAGAACCAAATGCTGTTGGGATGTTCTCTTCCGGTCAAACTACTATCTATGAAGGCTATGCAAAAGTAAAACTTTGGAAAGCTGGTCTTCGTTCAAATACTATCGATCCTAATGCTCGTCACTGTATGGCGTCTGCAGCGGTTGCGTTTATGCGTACATTCGGTATGGATGAGCCAATGGGTTGCTATAACGATATCGAGAAAACCGATGCATTTGTGCTTTGGGGTTCAAACATGGCGGAAATGCACCCAATTTTATGGTCTCGTATTTCTGACCGTCGTCTTTCTTCTGATAACGTGAAAGTTGTAGTTATGTCAACATTCGAACACCGTTCGTTTGAATTAGCTGATGTGCCTATCGTATTTAATCCACATGCAGACCTTGCAATCCTTAACTACATTGCAAACTACATTATCCAAAACGATAAAGTAAACTGGGACTTCGTTAATAAACATACTAAATTCAAACGTGGTGAAACTGATATCGGTTATGGTCTACGTCCAGAACACCCACTTGAAGTTGCAGCGAAAAACCGTAAAACTGCAGGTAAAATGTATGACTCTGACTTCGAAGAATTCAAGAAAATCGTTGCACCTTATACATTAGACGAAGCACACCGTATTTCTGGTGTACCAAAAGATCAGCTTGAAACCCTCGCGAAAATGTACGCGGATCCAGAACAGAACTTAGTGTCTTACTGGACAATGGGCTTTAACCAACACACTCGTGGTGTATGGGTTAACCACATGATCTATAACGTACACTTATTAACCGGTAAAATTTCTAAACCAGGTTGTGGTCCGTTCTCATTAACTGGTCAACCTTCAGCTTGTGGTACAGCGCGTGAAGTGGGTACTTTCGTTCACCGTTTACCAGCGGACATGGTAGTAACCAATCCTAAACACGTTGAAATCGCTGAGAAAAAATGGAAATTACCAAAAGGTACCATTCCAACTGTACCTGGATACGCAGCTGTACAACAAAGCCGTGCATTAAAAGATGGTAAATTAAACTTCTTATGGCAACTTTGTACCAACAACATGCAAGGTGGTCCAAACATTAACGACGAAATTTTCCCTGGTTGGCGTAACCCTGAAAACTTCATCGTTGTTTCAGACCCTTACCCATCCGTTTCTGCAGTTGCAGCAGACCTAATTCTCCCTACTTGTATGTGGGTAGAAAAAGAAGGGGGCTATGGTAACGCAGAACGTCGTACCCAATTATGGCGTCAACAAGTGAAAGGTCCTGGTGAGTCTCGTTCTGACTTATGGCAAATTGTGGAATTCTCTAAATACTTCAAAACAGATGAAGTATGGGGCGAAGAATTATTAGCTCAAATGCCAGAATATCGTGGTAAGACTTTATATGAAGTACTTTACGAGAATGGTGAAGTAAACAAATATAAAATACCAACGGATGTTCCAGGATACATCAATGATGAAGCAGATCACTTTGGTTACTACCTACAAAAAGGCTTATTCGAAGAATACGCAAGCTTTGGTCGTGGTCATGGCCATGACTTAGCACCATTTGATACTTACCACCAAGTACGTGGTTTACGTTGGCCGGTTGTTGACGGTAAAGAAACCTTATGGCGTTACCGTGAAGGCTTTGACCCGTACGTTAAAGCAGGCGAAGATGTTGCGTTCTACGGTTATCCGGATAAAAAAGCAATTATCTTAGGTGTGCCTTATGAAGACCCTGCAGAATCACCAGATGAAGAATATCCATTATGGTTATGTACTGGTCGTGTACTTGAACACTGGCATACCGGTACCATGACTCGTCGTGTACCTGAATTACACCGTGCGTTCCCGAATAACTTAGTTTGGATGCACCCAGCGGATGCGAAAAAATATGGCTTACGTCATGGGGATAAAGTGAAATTAATTACACGTCGTGGTGAAATGGTTTCTTACTTAGATACCCGTGGTCGTAACAAATGTCCTCAGGGCTTAATTTACACCACCTTCTTTGATGCGGGTCAGCTTGCTAACAAATTAACATTGGATGCAACCGATCCAATTTCAGGTGAAACCGACTTCAAAAAATGTGCTGTAAAAGTGGAAAAAGCGTAGGATTTTCCTTTTGTTTCTAGTCGCTCCTCTCTTTAAAGAGAAGGGAATTTAAAATAAGAGCGGTCAAATTTTGCAATATTTTTACAAAATTAGGCCGCTTATAAAAGGAAACGCAGATGAGACTTGATCCTAACCGTCGTCAGTTTTTAAAAAATGTGACAAGAACGGCTGCCGGAGTATGTGGGGTTGGTATTATTCTTGGCTTACAGCAACAACAAGCTAAAGCTAAAGAAGGGATCGCCTTGCGTCCACCTGGTGCTTTACCGGAAAAGGATTTCTTGGCAGCTTGTACCCGTTGCGGACAATGCGTCCAAGCGTGTCCATATGATATGTTGCATTTAGCTTCGCTGATTTCACCAATGGAAGCGGGCACACCTTATTTTATCGCTCGGGATAAACCTTGCGAAATGTGTCCGGATATTCCATGTATGAATGCTTGTCCAAGTGGCGCATTAAGTGAGGAACTTAAAGACATCAATGATGCGAGAATGGGGTTAGCCGTATTGCTAGACCATGAAACTTGTCTTAACTGGCAGGGGTTGCGTTGTGATGTGTGTTATCGCGTTTGTCCATTAGTAGATAAAGCGATTACACTTGAACGTATCCACAATGATCGTACTGGGATTCATGCAAAGCTTATTCCAACTGTTCACTCTGATGCTTGCACCGGATGCGGTAAATGCGAACAAGCTTGTGTGTTAGAAGAAGCGGCAATTAAAGTCTTACCGATGGATATCGCCAAAGGGCTACTCGGTCGCCACTATCGCTTAGGCTGGAAAGAAAAACAAAACGCCGGAAAATCCTTAATTGAGGAGCAACATCCAGATGGCTTACGTCCAGCAATGGATGCTCGTATGCCGGAAGGCTCACATGAGCCGGTTTATCAGCCAATGCAAGTTCAACCGAACCAAAAAGTTGCAACACCAAACCGTGCAACAATGGATTATGTACCAAATCCAACAACAGTTCCGGAAGCAGAGCAATTCCCAAATCTGGACTTAAACATTAAGGGGGTTAAATAATGGCTGAAAAATATACCCCGAATAAGCCTAAAGATGCAGGCTTAGAAGCTCGCCAAAAACTCGGTTGGTGGCATGCTTATCGCTTTTTAATTCTACGTCGAATTAGTCAATTAAGTATTATTTTAATGTTCTTAAGTGGTCCGATTTGGCAAGTTTGGATTCTAAAAGGCAATTACAGCTCAAGCATGCTTTTGGATACTGTGCCATTGACAGATCCATTGATTACCGCTGAAAGTTTAGCGACAGGTTACCTACCAGAAATCACAACGATTATTGGAGCCTTGGTTATCGTCGTATTCTACGCCATCGTTGCGAGCAAAGCCTTTTGTAGTTGGGTCTGTCCAATGAACATCGTGACTGATGCAGCAGCTTGGCTACGTAGAAAATTAGGTATTAGACAATCATTAAAAATTTCACGTCAACTTCGCTATGTGATTTTAGCCGTGATTTTAGTTGGTAGCGCAATAACGGGTACGCTTTTATGGGAGTGGATAAACCCTGTTGCAGCACTTGGACGCATCTTCGTCTTTGGAACAGGTGCAACGCTTTGGTTAGTAGCAGTGATTTTCCTATTTGACTTACTCGTTGCTGAACATGGTTGGTGTGGTCACCTTTGTCCAATTGGTGCAATCTATGGTGTCATTGGAGCTAAAAGCCTAATAAAAATTAATGTAATCGATCGCGATCGCTGTGACCGTTGTATGGACTGTTATAATGTTTGCCCAGAACCGCAAGTTTTAAGACTTCCTTTACACGGTGGACCTGAAGATAGCCAAATTATATTGGCAAAAGATTGTATTACTTGTGGACGCTGTATTGACGTGTGCGCAGAAAATGTATTTACATTTGGATCTCGATTTGAGAAACAAATAAAAATTAAAAATATTTAATTATTTAATGGAGTGGATTTCATGAAAAAATCATTTATTTTCATGCTGGCTTTATGTAGTGGATTGGCATTTGCTGATGCACCACAAGTTGCAAACAGCATCGATAAAACAGCAGAAAGTCTTGCACCTGCATTTAATAATCCTTATAAAGATGTAGGCAATATTCCTGTTACTTTTCCTAACCAACCCCCACTTGTTCCACACAGCATTCGTGGCTTACAAGTAACTAAAAATGCGAATCAATGTTTAGGTTGCCACGCGCCAGATGTTGCCCCAACAACGGGTGCGCCACGTGTTCCTGAGAGTCATTTCTTAACACGTGATGGTCAAAAAACAGAAGGTACCTCACCACGTCGTTATTTCTGTTTACAATGCCACGTTCAGCAAACTAACGTAAATCCAATTATTCAAAATAAATTCGAAACCATTCGTAAAACGCAAGGTAAATAAGGAGCTAAACCATGATTAAATCAAGCATTCAAAAAGTTTGTCGTTGGTTACGCTCGCCGAGCAAAATGGCAATTGGTGGGGTGATTTTATTAACTATCATTGGTACTATTGTTGGAACTAACCTATTTAATGTCGGTATGTCAGCAACTAATACTGAACAATTCTGTTCAGATTGTCATACTAACGATGTTGTACCTGAATACCAAGCATCAATTCACTTTAGCAACCGTTCAGGTGTGAAAGCGATTTGTTCTGACTGTCACGTTCCACATGAATTCATTCCAAAAATGGTTCGTAAAATGCAGGCATCGACTGAAGTTTATGCATACTTTACAGGTAAAGTAGATACTAAAGAAAAATTCGAAAAACATCGTTTAGAAATGGCTGAACGCGAATGGGCGCGTATGAAAGCGAATAACTCACAAGAGTGTCGTAACTGCCATAACTTTAATGATATGGATTACTCACAACAAAAAACTGTGGCACAACAAATGCACGCACTTGCACAGGAACAAAACAAAACCTGTATCGACTGTCACAAAGGGATTGCACACCATCTTCCAGATATGTCAAAAGTACAACAAAGCTTTATTCCTGCGGATATGTTAAAAGCAAATGAAAAACCTGCTGATAACAAAGATGCGAAATAATTTAATAAATTGATGATAATAAATCGGCACTCATTGAGTGCCGATTTTGTTTTTATTTCTTAAGGAAATCTTTATCAGATAATACTCTTAACGGTTGCATATCACTGTTTCCCATAATGACCAAACTCGGGTCTGAGCGTAAACAGCTACCACCATAATGCCCACCTACAGTGAAAGTACAAACCTGAACATATTGATCTTCCACTTTTGGCAAACACCAAAGCTGTTGATAAATACTTTCCTGCTTATCAAAACGACCGTCCGTGCTATCGAGTACAGATTTACACTCACCAATGAGTTTCACATTATCACCTCGACGGCCTGCAATTGGTTTTTGTGCATAACCATTTTTAACCAACTCTGGTGTCAGTTCAAATCCTGCTTCAAGTAAATACCGATGATTCGGGAATAATGACCATAATACAGGTAAGATCGCTTTATTACTTGGGATGGCAGTCCAAAGTGGCTCGTAAACTAAGACTTCCGGACGAAGTAACACGTCAATTAACCGCACTTTATCTTCCGGGTAGCCTGTACGAATTGGTGGAGCCACTTCCATGCCTGTCGCATCTTCACGAAGTTGCTCTAACATGGTTTCCCAAGCCCATGTTTTCCACACCGTTTTTATCTGGTTATCTTCATCATCAATTAAACGACCACGACTATCCCAATGTAGCCCCTCTGTACCATGAATAATTTTGGCTTGAAATCCTGCTTGGACCAGTGCATTACGCATAAACAATGAGTGGTAATCTTCTTCATCATCATGATCTTGCATAATATGAACAAGCGGCGTAGCTTCACTGTGTTTCCAACAATCCGCTAATGCATTACGTAAACCATCAGCAGGATTTTCACCAATATTCAATCCGCCTTGAATCGCCCATCGATTCATAAACTCACCGGCTTCCGCATGACAAGAGGCTGAATCAGCGTTGTATTCATACACTTTCAATCCACGACTATCCATACAGAAATCTAACCGTCCCGTAATGGTTTGATAACGGCGATTTTGCCAAGATAAACGTAAGCGAGGCCATAATAATTTTGGAATATTAAAATATTCTAATAACTTATCGTCTTTTAAAACTTTATCTGTGGCATGCAAATACATTAAATGTAATTCATTGGTTGCACGAATCAACTCATGCTGTGCTGTTTCAGACATCGTAAAGTAACGATATTGATCAGAATGACTGACTTTATGCCCTCCCATGGCTTTCACATAGGCAGCTTCAAATTCATTGTTCTCATTCAGCCATTTATGTTCAAACTGACCGTTGTTTTCAATATGTTCTGCATGAATTTCAAGTTTCTCTTTTTCAGGTGTTGGTTGTGGCAGACTGTATTCGGTGTCTTCCGTTTGGATCATCCAACCTAAAATTTCGGTATCATCAAAGGTATCATGCAGAAAATAACCACTTTCAGAAACCGTCATCGGTAATTCACGCGTCCATTGCTGCCCGCTTGGTAAGCGAGAGTGAATCACGTTTTGTTCAGCAATGCGGATTTTATCCTCTAAGACTTCGGTAATAATCGCCACATGCCCCGTATGTTTAAATTCGCCACCCTCTTGCCAAATTAAAAGGGCGCCTGCTTCAGGCTTACGTTTGCAACCATTTGCAAAGGCTTGTAACGGCAATAAGGCATCATTTACCACTTGACGTAAAAATCGTAGAGAAAAGATCTCGTAAGCCATTCCTACATCAGTAAACACCATGCCATGATTGAGATATAAATAACGGCGTGCAAATTCTACACACTGCCATTTGTATCCCATGTACTCTCTTCCTAAATAACTGCGAAAGGCAGCATCATCCGGATACTCTTTCTCATCGGCTGTATGATAATCTGATGAATAAATCGCAATTCCACCCGGTGCATAACCTAATAAACTTCCGAAAGGATCATGTGTACTAATATTGGCTGAACGTTCAGGCATAAAAACTCCCTGTTAAATAACTACTCGGAATAGTATAGATCTTTTGTCTAACTTCCCCCAAAAACTTTATGAAAGAAAGATGAAAAATTGAGTGACACACATTTTAAAAAAGAAAAAAGGCTGACATCTGCAGCCTTGAAAATAAGTGTAAAAATAACCGCACTTGAGGTTATTTTACATACCAATGTGCTAATAAAATCCCTGTATTTACCGCAATATTTAATCCGGCTTTTAATGGATTACTTAAAGAAAGACGTACATTTACATCTTGTTTCTCACGAATATCATCTGTACTACCTTCGCTCAATACCAACGCGACTTTCTCTGTAAATTTGAGTTGTTCCAACGCAATACCCCGTTTATTGGTTGATACATGAATAATCTGATAACCCGCCTTACGTAAAGCCTCTAACGCAATTTCCGTACTTTCTGTTTCTAAAATACGAATATGCTCCATTCCACCTTCAGCTACACGCATCGCAGCCGGTGCATAAAGCTGTTCAACTTGATTTGTTACCACATTTTTAATGCCATAGAAAGCGCAAGTACGCACAACGCCACCTAGGTTTTGGGCATTATTAACTTGATCAAGCACCACTAAGCAGTCTTCTTGACGCGGGACATCTAAATAACCTTGCAAAGAGAAAGTTCGTTGCTTCTTCACTAGCATACAAATGCCGCCATGATGCTCTGTACCACTTACTAAACTTAGCTCTTCGCTATCCACCACGTGATACACTTTTTTATTTGCGGCTAAATAACTGAAAATCTCACCAATTCGATGTGCCATTTGCACCGTTGCCCATACGCGAACGATACTCTCCGGACGCTCTGCAAACAATTCTAAGCACGCATTTTCACCATACACTTTCATTTCTTCAGCACGGTTCTTTTTAATTTTTTCTGGTGCGCGTGGCGATAATGCGCCCGTTTTCTTTTCTTTCGGTTTATAACTCACACCAGTACTTTTCACGGTTACTTTTACCGCGCCACTTTCACCATTGGCTTTATTTAATGAAAGTTCAGCAATTTTGGGTTCTCTCACTTCTTGTTGTTGGAAGCCACGAGAAGGTTTACGATCATCCCGTTTTTTATCAAAGTGCGGTCGATTTCCCTCACGTTTTTCATTATTGCGATAATCATCAAAGCGACGTTCTTTGTCATTAAATGCACGTTTTGGGCTACGCTCTTGAAAAGATTTGGTAGAATTTGTTTGGAATGATAGTTTGCGTGAATTGCTCATAATTTGCTTCTCGAAGGAAAAATTGGATAATAATTCGCCAAAAAATGCGAAAATTTGTGAGCATTATAACGAAAAAAAACCTTTTTTCTATCAATCCACAAAGGAAATATTGTAAACTAGAGCATTAATTTTTAGTGTAGAGATGGATTATGTTAATCAATAAAGCTAAACGAGCAGAACAAAATTTAAAAAATTTGCCTTTTCTTCCTTTACAGGCAGAACAGGTTGAGTTTCTGTTTAGTCCGCTTGAATTCAAAGCACAAATTATAGAATTAATTCGCCAAGCTAAAAAACGCATTTACGTGACCGCACTTTATTGGCAAAAAGATGAAGCTGGACAAGAAATTCTCAATGAAATTTATCGCGTAAAACAAGATCATCCAGAATTGGATGTGAAAATTTTAGTGGATTGGCATCGCGGACAACGCAATTTACTCGGTGCAGAAAAATCTGCTACTAATGCTGATTGGTATTGTGAACAACGCCAAACCTATCAACTTCCCGATGAACCGAATATGTTCTTCGGTGTGCCAATTAATACCCGCGAAGTCTTTGGTGTATTACATATTAAAGGCTTTGTCTTTGATGATACCGTGCTTTATAGCGGCGCAAGTATTAATAACGTGTATTTACAACAACAAGATAAATACCGTTACGACCGTTATCAAAAAATCCACAATGCTGCGTTGGCAGACTCTATGGTTAATTTCATCAATGATTATTTATTGGATTTCAGCGCTGTACATCCATTAGATGTGGCTAATCGTCCTCGCACCAAAGAAATTCGTAGTGCAATAAAAGCTTATCGTAAAAACTTATCTGCCCATGCGGAATATCAGTTGGAAAGTGCGGTTGGTTTTTCAGATGTTTTAACCATTTCACCACTTTTTGGTTTAGGTGCATCGGCCAATGAATTAAACCAAGTTATTGAAGATTTATTCTTACAAGTGAAGGAAAAATTGGTGATTTGTACCCCTTATTTCAACTTCCCTCGCACGCTAAGAAGTAAACTTGCCCGCTTATTAGAACAAGGAAAACGTGTCGAAATTATTGTGGGTGATAAAGTCGCGAACGATTTCTATATTCCACCAGAGCAGCCATTTAAAATGGCAGGTGCATTGCCTTATTTATATGAAAGCAATCTTCGTCGTTTCTGCGAGAAATTTGATGCTTACATTAAAAATGGCCATTTAACGGTGCGTTTATGGAAAGACGGCGATAACACTTATCACCTCAAAGGTGTTTGGGTGGACAACCAGTATATTCTTTTAACGGGGAACAACTTAAACCCGCGCGCATGGCGTTTAGATGCGGAAAATGGATTATTAATCCACGATCCAAAACAAGAACTTCTGCCTCAAGTGGAACAAGAATTGTCGCACATCCGCCAACATACCAAAGTATTGCAAGATTATTCTGAATTAGAAGAATTGACGCAATATCCTGAACCGGTGCAAAAACTGTTGAAGAAATTTGCTCGGATTCAAGCAGACAAATTAGTCAAAATGATTTTATAAACATAACAATAAGCCGGCAAATGTCGGCTTATTGCTTTGATCTTACGCAAAAATATCAACTAACATTGCGCAAGTGAAATAAGTTGTTATAATCGCCCAACTTTTTAATCTTATCGGAGAAATCAATGAACCCAATTTCTTATTGGCAACGCCTAAAAGTTGCATTTCAATATGTGATGCCACAAATCTATATAACACAAGCAGCAGGTTGGTTAGCTAAACAAAAATGGGGCGCAGTGACACATTTTGTGATTAAAGCGTTTGCAAAAAAATACAACATTGATATGAGCATTGCTGAAAAAGAAAAATTCAGTGATTACGCCAGTTTTAACGAATTCTTTATCCGTCCATTAAAAGAAAATGCACGACCAATTAACCAAAATTCAACCGCACTTTGTTGCCCTGCGGATGGTCGTGTAAGTGAATGTGGGCATATTGAAGATGATCGCCTATTACAAGCAAAAGGTCACTTCTTCAGCTTAAACGATTTATTAGCGGAAGATAAAGATTTAACCGAGACCTTTAAAAATGGGGAATTCGTCACCACTTATTTATCACCACGTGATTATCACCGTGTGCATATGCCATGTGATGGTACACTTCGCAAAATGATTTACGTGCCGGGTGATTTATTCTCCGTCAATCCATTTTTAGCGAAACATGTACCGAACCTCTTCGCACGTAATGAACGTGTGATTTGTGTCTTTGATACTGAATTCGGTACTATGGTACAAATCTTAGTGGGTGCAACAATCACTGCAAGTATCGGCACTGTTTGGGCTGGTGTGATTAATCCGCCACGTTATAACGAAGTGAAAGTGTGGACTTATGAAGGTGAAAGTGCGGTTAAATTAAGCAAAGGTCAAGAAATGGGTTGGTTCCAACTTGGTTCTACCGTGATTAATTTATTCCAAGCCGGTCAAGTACAAATTGCCGATCATTTAAGTGTTGATGAACCTGTTCGCATGGGTGAAATCTTGGCATTAAAAAAATAGTTTTACAAAAAAGGAAAAAACATGACAGCTCAAATTTTTGAACAAGTAAAATTAGAAAGTATTTCTGAAAAAGGCAGCTACGGTATCGGTTTACAAATCGGTCAACAATTAGCAGATAGCCAAATGGATATTTCTGTTGAAGCAGTAGCAAAAGGTATTTTTGATGCGTTAAACCGCAATCAACCTGCATTAGAAATTAATGATTTAATGCATTCTGTTCAAGCGCTTCAACAACAAGCGGCTGAAGCACAACAAGCGCAATTTAAAGCGATTGAAGAAGAAGGTAAAAAATTCTTAGAAGAAAACGCGAAAAAAGCAGGCGTAAACGTCACTGACAGCGGTTTACAATACGAAATTTTAACTGAAGGTAACGGTAACAAACCATCTGCAACTGATAAAGTACGTGTTCACTACACAGGTACATTACCAGATGGTACCGTATTCGACAGCTCTGTTGCACGTGGCACACCGGCTGAATTCCCTGTAAATGGCGTAATTCGTGGTTGGGTTGAAGCATTACAAATGATGCCTGTTGGTTCTAAATGGAAACTCACTATTCCACACGAATTGGCTTATGGTGAGCGTGGTGCAGGCGCATCTATCCCTCCATTCTCACCTTTAGTGTTTGAAGTCGAATTACTCGATATCCTTTAAAATAAAAAAGTGCGGTTAAAACTAACCGCACTTTTTTATTCTTCGTCGTCTTCGCTATAACGATCATCATCGTCATAATCATAGGTTAGAATCGCATCCTCATCATAACCCTCTATATCAACCTGAACGCCATTCGAGCCTGCATCAAAACCATTAAACCATGCGGTTCTTAGCTCTTCAGGTACACGTCGACCACAAAAGTTAATTCGTTTGTTCAATTGAGATTGGCTTTGCGCTTGGAAATCTTTCCCGACACGATAACCATCTAAATACCAGTCATCTTTATCATGACAAGCTGTCGTATTTAAACGCTTTACGTGTTTGCTCACTGAAATGGGGCTACGATGTTTTACATAATAGCTCTGCGTACAAGCACTTAATAGCCCAACAGCTAAAACGGTCGCTATTAATCTCATGTTGTCTCCTTTTACTACTTAATATCGGGCTATTGCCCTTTTTATGGTTTTATAGACCGACAAAATAAAAGGAAGGTTCAGAAAATATGAGAGATCCGATTTCTATTGTATGTTAAAGCACAATCATGTCATCACGATGTAACGCAACTGCACCGTATTCATAACCCAGAATTTGTTCAATTTCTTGGGATTTTTTCCCTTTGATTAATTCCAATGCATCGCTGTTATAACGCGGCATACCAAGTGCAATCACTTTACCTGAGGTATTTTTAATTTTAACGACTTCACCGCGTGAAAAACGCCCTTCTACAGCCGTAATCCCTGCTGGTAGCAATGATTTATTCTGTACTAACATCGCATTTTCAGCCCCTTCATCAATGGTCAGCATGCCCGCTGATGGTGCAGCAAATAACCACTGTTTGCGGCTTTCTAAACGATCTGAATGATGCGCAATAAATTTGGTGCCAATTGGTTTATCGTACGCCAAATCCACAATCACATCAGGTCGGCTACCTGGCGCAATAATGGTTTCAATGCCCGAACGCGTTGCCACATCTGCCGCAATTATTTTTGTACTCATCCCGCCAGTACCAAGGTTTGTGCCACTACCGCCTGCAATAGAACGAATATGGTCGGTAATTTGCTCAACCACAGGAATCAATTTCGCATCTGGATTTTTACGAGGATCGCTTTCGTACAAACCTTGTTGATCCGTTAATAAATAAAGTTGTTCCGCTTGCACTAAAATCGCGACTAATGCAGATAAGTTATCGTTATCCCCTACTTTAATCTCAGCCGTTGCCACCGCATCATTCTCATTAATCACAGGAATAATATGATTGTCCAACAGCGCATGTAATGTATCGCGTGCATTTAAAAAACGTTCACGGTCTTCAATATCGGCACGAGTTAATAAAATTTGTCCAATGTGAATATCATAAATCGCAAATAATTTTTCCCAGGCTTGAATAAGCTGGCTCTGCCCTACTGCAGCTAAAAGCTGCTTTGACGCAATGGTTGGAGGAAGTTGAGGATGATTTAAATAATGTCGTCCTGCTGCAATCGCACCTGATGTCACAATCACGACACGAAAACCCACTTGATGAAGTTGGGCAATCTGGCGAACAATATCAACCATGTGAGGGGCATTTAATTTAGGTGAACCATGCGTTAATGTACTGGTACCAAATTTTACAACGATTGTTTTGCGATTTGCCGACATAGTTTATCCTCAGTTAAAAAATAGAAAAGTGCGGTTAAATTAGCACTAAAATTAATAAAAATCACGAAAAAAACCATCTCAAATTCAGATTTTCTGAATAGCTATGATATAGTGCAAAAAAAGAAAATAGGATAGAAAATATGACATTAAGTTTGATCGTTGCAATAACAAAAAATAACGTCATCGGAAAAGATAATCAAATGCCTTGGCACTTGCCTGCTGATTTAGCTTGGTTTCGTAAAAACACCATAGGCAAACCGGTAATTATGGGCCGTAAAACCTTTGAAAGCATAGGTCGCCCACTACCGAAACGCACCAATATTGTCCTTTCACGTACACCTTACGAACATGAAGGTGTCATCTGGAAAAATAGTTTTGAAAGTGCGGTCGATTTTGTCAAAGAATTTGATGAAATCATGTTAATTGGCGGAGGTGAGCTATTTAAACAATATTTACCTAAAGCAAATAAACTATACCTCACACAAATTCAAGCAGACATTGACGGCGATACGTTCTTTCCAGAAATTAATTGGGTAGAATGGAACATCGAGTTTGAAGAATATCGTCAAGCGGATGCAGATAATCCTTATGATTGTCGTTTTTTAATTTTGCAGCGTAAAGCATAAAACACACCCAAACCATCCTAAAACAAAGTGCGGTCAAAACCCTAAAATGTTAACCGCACTTTTTTCCTCCATCATCAATCAACGATTCATCAAACTATTTTTTCCTATAAATCCTCTATTTTTTGATCTGAGTCCCCTTTTAAAAACCGGCTTTGTAATATACTGGAATGAATTATTATCATTAGAGGAGAAATATTATGGGTATCTTCAGTGTACCACCGGATCTACCGGTTACTAAAAGCAAAGAGGAGATCGACAAAACTTACCGTTACTGGCGATTGCATTTGATGATTACCAGTTATATCGGCTACGCCGTTTTCTATTTTACTCGTAAAAGTTTTAACTTCGTTATGCCTGCCATGCTAACGGATCTCGGGCTACAAAAAGCCGATATCGGTATCATGGGTACTGCGTTTTATCTCACCTACGGTGTGTCCAAGTTCTTATCAGGTGTACTTGGTGACCGTTCTAACCCTCGTTACTTTATGGGGATTGGTTTAATGATGACGGGTATCGTCAACATTCTATTCGGCATGAGTTCATCTGTCTTTATGTTTATCACCCTTTGGATGATCAACGCCTTTTTCCAAGGTTGGGGTTGGCCTCCATGTTCAAAAATCCTGAATACTTGGTACTCACGTAATGAACGTGGTTTATGGTGGGCGATCTGGAATACCTCACATAACTTAGGTGGCGCACTCATTCCAATTTTATCTGGTGCCGTTGCCCTTTATTGGGGATGGCGTTACGGTATGATCGTGCCAGGGATTATTGCCTGTGTCATCGGTTTTGCCCTTTGTTTCTTATTACGCGATCGCCCAACATCTATGGGACTTCCAACAGTAGGTGAATGGCGTAATGATATTGCTGAAAAAGAACATGAAAGTGAAGGTTTAGGTTTATCTAACTGGGAAATCCTTAAAATTTATGTGTTCAAAAACAGCATTATCTGGGCATTAGCATTTTCTTGGTGTTTTATTTATATCATCCGTACTGGTATCAATGACTGGGGTAACTTATATTTAACAGAAACCCACGGTTATGACTTACTTAAAGCGAACTCCGCGGTTTCTTTCTTTGAAATCGGTGGCTTCTTAGGGGCACTTTTTGCAGGCTGGGGCTCTGATAAGTTCTTCAACGGAAACCGTACCCAAATGAACATCATTTATGTGTTAGGTATTATTTCAACATCCTTAGCATTATGGTTCATCCCAAGCGATAACTATTTTGTGATGTGTGGCTTATTCTTCCTGATGGGATTCTTTATCTTTGGTCCGCAATTCCTTATCGCAATGGCTGCAGCAGAAAACTCTCATAAACATGCTTCAGGTTCTTCTACCGGTTTCGTTAGTCTCTTCGCCTATATTGGTGCGGCAGCGGCGGGGGCCCCATTAGCGTGGATTATTCAATCTCTCCACTGGAACGGATTCTTTGGTAGCTTGTTTATTGTGTCTCTTGCTTGTGCATTATTACTCGTTTTCGTGTACTTCTTGCAACGTAAGAAAAATAAACTAAAAGCCTAATCTAAGCATATAAAAATCGAGCTAAAACAATGATTGTTTTAGCCCGATTTCTTTTGTTTTAAATAACCTTTAAAAGATTATTCTAAGCGTTTAGCCATTTCTAACCAATCTGCTTTAAATTCACGGCGCATATTGTTGATTGCATCAATAATATCATGGTGAACTAATTTTTCATTTTGAATACCCACACAGTAGCCACCTTTACCTTGTAGCAATATATCTACCGCATATACGCCCATACGTGAAGCTAAAATACGGTCGAAGGCACAAGGCGAACCACCACGTTGAATATGGCCTAATACAGTTGCACGGGTTTCATGGCCTACGCGAGCTTCAATCTCACGCGCAAGAGAATGTACATCTGTGATTAATTCAGTAATCGCAATAATGGCATGGCGTTTTCCACGAATAATACTGCGTTCAATTTGGCGAATTAATTCTTCACGATTAAATTCCATTTCAGATGCCACAATGTATTCACAACCACCGGCAATACCTGCAGAAATGGTTAAATCACTACAGTGACGACCCATGATTTCCACGATAGAAATACGTTGGTGAGAACTTGAAGTGTCACGTAAACGGTCAATGGCATCCACCGCTGTTTGTAGTGCAGTCTCATAACCGATTGTGTAATCTGTGCCAGCCACATCGTTATCAATTGTGCCAGGGATACCTACGCAAGGGAAACCATGTTCTTCAGTAAGCAATTTAGCCCCCATGTAAGAACCGTCACCACCAATAACAACTAAGGCATCAATACCATGTGAACGTAAAATTTCCGCACATTTTTCACGTACTGCAGGATCTTTAAATTCAGGGAAACGCGCAGAGCCTAAGAATGTACCGCCACGGTTAATAATATCGGATACACTATAACGGTTTAACTGTTTGATTTTATTGTTATATAAGCCTTGATAACCGTCATAAATCCCAAATACTTCAAGCCCTTCTGCAAGAGCTGCACGAACAACGCCACGGATGGCAGCATTCATACCTGGTGCATCACCACCACTGGTTAATACAGCAATTTTTTTAATCATATTTACCTACTTTGAACTCTAAGAATAATTGGCGTCAAGATTACACCATCCATTATTTCTGCTCTAGAAAAATTTTTAAAATTTACGTGGAATTTGATCTAGTATAAGTTTTAGTGATGGAAAGAACTTTCACATTTCCAAGAAAGATCGGCTTTTTGTAATGTTTTGCTTTCCTTCGCCACCAAATACTTTTGTAAGTTTTTCACAATCTTTACTGTGTTTAAACGCTGAAATTTCTTACCTTGTTCCACTTTTTGGGAATATTGATATTGCACAAAACCACAACGTGGCACATTTTTACCCTTAGCTATGTCCACTTGCCAAGATGGATTTTGTTCTGTCGGAGCATAAATGACATAAGCATTTAACTCAGTGGCAGGCTTTTTCGGATTCGTTGAATTCGCAAGGATTTTGAAATCTTTCACACCTAAATTACGGTATACCTTCTCACGTAATGCTACGCGTTGCTCAATAGAACGGGATAAATCACGATCAAGCAACACTTCAATTTGAGATTGCCAATTTTCCAAGGTATCCGGCTCGGCAAGATAAACATAACGCGCAATCGTATCCAAATCTTGGCTTGCAGTAAGTTTATAAGTTTTGCCGTTGTACTCTATTTTTTCAGGAGTTTGAAGTTGACTCACTTTTGCCGCACAACCTGAGAGTAAAAGTGCGGTCAATATAACCAGGATTTTATTCATTGATATCTCGCTTAAATACAAATTCTTTTTCCGTTGAGGATGTCGCATCAAACCAATAACCACCTAGGTCAAACTCTTTCAGTTGTTCAACACGTTCCAAACGATTTTGAATGATAAAACGACACATTAAACCACGGGCTTTTTTTGCATAAAAGCTGACCACTTTGTATTTACCATTCTTATTATCTAAGAAAACAGGCTTAATAATCTGTGCATCTAATTGGCTTTCTTTTACTGATTTATAGTATTCATCGGAAGCTAAATTGATCAACAGACGATCGCCTTGCTCATCAAGCGCTTGTTGCACAGATTGAGTAATGATGTTCCCCCAAAAAGCATAAAGATCTTTTCCTTTTGGATTCGCTAACTTCGTGCCCATTTCCAAGCGGTAAGGTTGCATTAAATCAAGGGGTTTAAGTAAGCCATATAAACCGGAAAGCATACGTAAATGGCGTTGTGCGAATTGCACATCTTCATCAGTTAAGCTATCAGCATCCAAACCGGTGTAAACATCACCTTTGAATGCCCAAATAGCTGCACGTGAATTTTTTTCGTTGTGAGATTTTGTCCATTCAGCAAAGCGAGCGGCATTTAAGCCCGCTAGTTTATCGCTGATAGACATTAAGGAAGAAAGATCTTGGGGAGATAATTGACGACAGATTTCAATCAGTTGCTCACTATAATCCGTCAAGTGCGGTTGAGAAACAGGAAGATTTCTGACCGCACTTTCAAAATCTAAGGTTTTTGCCGGGGAAATAATGGCTAACATAGGTTCTCCTTTCTAAAACTGAACCGTATCTTAGCACAGGATAGCCTCCTTACTCTACCCCGTTTACGCTATCCGCTTATAGAGTCCATTCTCATTGACGATTAAATCTTGTAACTCCAAATCTAACAACTGCACTAAAAGCAAATCCACCGGCAAATTCAATGCAACCGATAAATCATCAAGGCTTATTGGTGTATAACTGATATGTTGATAAAGTTCAGAATGACTTGGTTCCACGGCTAGTGTTTTTGCTGTGAGTGGTTGAGCTATCGGCTTATTTATTTGCGTATTATGTACTGGAGGCTGAAAAACAACGCTATGATTGAGACTATCTAAAATATCTTTAACATGTTCCACCAACATTGCACCTTGCTTAATCAGTTTATGGCAGCCTTGACTGTATTCACTTTGAATATTCCCTGGTAAGGCAAAAATATCGCGATTTTGTTCTAAGGCATAACGCGCTGTAATCAATGAACCGCTTTTCTCTGTCGCTTCAATGACTAATGTTCCCAATGAAAGCCCGCTAATAATGCGATTACGGCGAGGAAAATTTTCGGCAATCGGTGCTTGTGTAGGGATAAATTCGGAAACTAATGCCCCGTTATTTTCGATAATTTGCTCGGCTAATCGGCGATGTTTAGCGGGGTAAATGTGATCTAATCCGCTGCCCAATACGGCAATGGTCTGCCCTTGAATATCCACCACCGCCTGATGACTAAATCCATCGATACCTAATGCAAGCCCGCTCGTCACCGTCAATCCTGCGAGAGAAAGCTCTGTCGCAAAATATTTTGCCCAATATTCCCCATAAGCGGAGCAATAACGACTCCCAACCATGGCGATTTGCTGTGCTGAAAGTGCGGTCAGATTACCTTTCACAAATAATAAGGGCGGAAAGCCACTAATTTGTTTGAGTAAAAAAGGATAGTCATCTGAAAAACAGTGAATTAAATGATGACCTTCTTTTTCAGCCCAGTTCAAAGCGGGTTCAATAAATTTCATTTCCGGCTGAAACCAACGACGAATCTGCAACGCATCCCAGCCCATTTGTTGAAATGCCACTTCATCATAATTTAACAAGTCTTCTATATTCACATGGGCCAAAATTTGTTGAATCCGCACACTGCCCAATTTGGGCACTTGAGCTAATCGCAACAAAATCGACGTGAAATCGATCATAATTCTCTCCTTTAAAAAGAAAATTATGGCGAGATTTGTCACAAAAAATGAAAAGTTTGTATTAATTCTGCGATTCAGATCGCAAAAAGAGAAAAATTTTAGAAAAAATCGGCATACCAGAAACAAGGAATAAAACAGGACAAAAACAGCTTCTTAAAAGCTATTTTTAGAGATTAATTCTGAACAATGATTTATATTTAGAGAAATACACTTTTAAGGTTATGTAGAGATATTCATTTTAGATATAAATCACTGATAAATGATTTGACAGCAACATTTTTATCCGTAATATGGTCAGCGTTTTACAGAATTTTTTACAGGATTATCTTTTTATGTACCAAGCTGTTTCTTTATCTCTCAACCTCCTGCTCTCACATTCTTTGTGCGGCTAAGTTGTGGATAAAAAACACCTTTATGTAAAAAATCTATTATCAACCCGCACTTTTAAGATTGCGGGTTTTTTCGTTTTAAAATCACGGTAAAAATGACCGCACTTTGAGTGATAAAAGAAGGAAAACATTATGACAGATCGCGTTATTATTTTTGATACCACCTTGCGTGATGGCGAACAAGCGTTAAAAGCAAGCTTAACCGTTAAAGAGAAATTACAGATTGCTTTAGCCCTTGAACGTCTCGGCGTGGATGTGATGGAAGTCGGTTTCCCGGTTTCTTCTCAAGGTGATTTTGAATCTGTTCAAACCATTGCACGCCATATCAAAAATAGCCGTGTTGCGGCACTTTCCCGTGCAGTAATTAAAGATATTGATGCGGCAGCTGAAGCCTTAAAAGTGGCAGAAGCGTTTCGTATCCATACATTTATTGCAGTTTCAGCATTACACGTTGAAGCCAAGTTAAAACGTACTTTTGACGATGTCGTTGAAATGGCGGTGGCAGCAGTAAAACATGCACGTAATTATACAGACGACGTAGAATTTTCTTGCGAAGATGCGGGCCGTACCGGTATCGACAATATTTGTCGTATTGTTGAAGCCGCAATCAATGCGGGTGCAACAACTGTAAATATTCCTGACACTGTTGGTTTCTGCTTACCTAACCAATTCGGCAATATTATTGCTGAAGTACGTAACCGCGTACCAAATATCGATAAAGCTGTAATTTCCGTACATTGCCACAATGACTTGGGTATGGCAACGGCTAACTCCTTAACCGCTGTACAAAATGGTGCACGTCAAATTGAATGTACTATCAACGGCATTGGTGAACGCGCAGGCAATACCTCTCTTGAAGAAGTGGTGATGGCAATGAAAGTTCGTCAAGAATTTATGGGCGTGGATACACGTATCAACACACAAGAAATCCACCGTGTTAGCCAAATGGTGAGCCAACTTTGTAATATGCCAATCCAACCGAATAAAGCGATTGTAGGTTCAAACGCTTTCGCACATTCATCCGGTATTCACCAAGATGGTATGTTAAAAAACCAAAATACCTACGAAATCATGTCACCAGAAACTATCGGCTTGAAGAAAGAGAAATTGAACTTAACCGCACGTTCTGGTCGCGCAGCAGTAAAAGGCCACATGGCAGATATGGGCTACACCGAACAAGATTACGATTTAGATAAATTGTATGAAGCATTCTTAAAATTGGCAGACAAAAAAGGCCAAGTGTTCGATTATGACTTAGAAGCCTTAGCCTTTATTGATATGCAACAAGGGGATGAAGATCGTTTAGTGTTAGATAAACTTTCTGCACACTCCACTAAAGAGTATCCAGCAACTGCATTTGTTCAAGTGGAATTGGATGGTAAAAAATTAAGCACCTCTTCTATCGGTGGTAATGGTCCGGTTGATGCAGTTTACAATGCGATCTTGAATTTAACCGGCTTAGATATCAAAATGTCGCACTACAACTTAACTGCAAAAGGCGAAGGTGCTGAAGCGTTAGGTCAGGTGGATATCGTGGTTGAACACGAAGGCCGTAAATTCCACGGTGTTGGTTTAGCGACAGACATCGTTGAATCTTCCGCACTTGCTTTAGTTCATGCAATTAATGCCATTTATCGTGCACATAAAGTCGCTGATATTAAAAGCCACAAACATCATTAATCCAATCCCCCTCTTTAGCAAAGAGGGGTTAGGGGAGATTTGGCAGAAGCAACATCAACCTCTGCAGTGAATTTTATATCGTAAAAATCTCCCCCCAGCCCCTCTTTACAAAAGAGGGGAGAAAATTAACCGCACTTTGGTGTGACTGAAATAGGAAAAATAATATGCAATCATACAACATCGCTGTTCTACCGGGAGACGGTATCGGTCCGGAAGTCATGGCTGAAGCCATTAA
Organism: Haemophilus parainfluenzae; assembly: GCF_003252795.1. Classification (GTDB taxonomy): domain Bacteria; phylum Pseudomonadota; class Gammaproteobacteria; order Enterobacterales; family Pasteurellaceae; genus Haemophilus_D; species Haemophilus_D parainfluenzae_K. Next base: position 131,245 of record NZ_QEPQ01000002.1, on the reverse strand, counting down.
AGTATTAAACAAAGTCCAAGAAAAATTCGGTTTTAAACTTAACTTCAATGAATTTTATGTCGGCGGTGCCGCAATTGATCATTGTGGTTGCCCATTACCAGCTGAAACCTTAAAAGGCTGTGATGATGCTGATGCGATTTTGTTTGGCTCTGTAGGTGGTCCAAAATGGACAAATTTACCACCGGATCAACAACCTGAACGCGGTGCATTATTACCATTGCGTAAACATTTTAAATTATTCTGTAATCTCCGTCCTGCTACCCTTTATAAAGGACTCGAAAAATTCTGTCCATTACGTGCTGATATTGCAGCGAAAGGGTTTGATATGGTGGTTGTGCGTGAATTAACGGGCGGGATTTATTTCGGTCAGCCTAAAGGCCGTGAAGGTGAAGGCGCACAAACCAAAGCATTCGATACCGAAGTTTATTACAAATATGAAATCGAACGCATTGCGCGTGCGGCTTTTGATGCGGCAATGAAACGTCGTAAACACGTGACTTCTGTGGATAAAGCTAACGTACTACAAGCCTCAATCTTATGGCGTGAAACCGTGACTGAAGTGGCGAAAGACTACCCTGAAGTTACCTTAGATCACATTTATATCGACAACGCGACCATGCAATTAATCAAAGCGCCTGAGTCTTTCGATGTGCTCCTCTGCTCTAACATATTCGGTGATATTATTTCTGATGAAGCGGCGATGATCACAGGTTCTATGGGAATGTTGCCATCTGCTAGCTTAAATGAAGAAGGTTTCGGCTTATATGAACCGGCTGGCGGTTCTGCACCGGATATTGCAGGCAAAGGCATTGCTAACCCAATCGCACAAATTCTTTCTGCCGCGATGATGTTGCGTTACAGCTTCAACTTAAATGATGCGGCAGATGCGATTGAAAATGCCGTGCAAAAAGTCTTAGCAAATGGTCACCGTACGGGTGATTTAGCCGATGACTCTACACCTGTTTCAACTGCACAAATGGGTACATTGATTGCTGAAGCGATCTAATAACAGGGTGGGCATTTTGTCCACCATCAACAAATTTAATAGAAAGGATCAAGCAGCCCTAGAAACAAAGGAGATTATATGTTTATCGTTTCATTAACCTATATTCAACCTTTAGAGAAAATTGAAGAATTTCTAGCTGAACACAGAACATTTTTAGATAAGTTTTATCAACAAGGTAAGTTTCTAATGTCTGGGCGTAAAGAACCTAGAACTGGTGGAATCATTATTATGAATGCAAAAGATCTTGATGAAGTAAATCAAATTATTGAACAAGATCCATTTCACCAACACCAAATAGCAGATTATCAAGTGATAGAGTTCTATCCATCTAAAGTTGCGAATGGATTAGAAAAATACCAACAGACAATTTAAAACTTACTACTCTAACAAAGCCCCTAACGAATTGAGAAAAATTATGGCAAAAACACTCTACGAGAAACTATTCGATGCCCATGTGGTGTACGAAGCTGAAGGCGAAACGCCGATTTTGTATATTAACCGTCATTTAATCCATGAAGTAACTAGTCCACAAGCCTTTGATGGTCTACGTGTAGCTGGCCGCCAAGTACGTCAAGTCAGTAAAACTTTCGGTACCATGGATCACAGTATTTCTACCCAAGTACGTGATGTGAACAAACTTGAAGGCCAAGCGAAAATTCAAGTATTGGAACTTGAAAAAAACACGAAAGCAACCGGTATTCAATTGTTCGATATGACCACAAAAGAACAAGGTATCGTGCATGTCATGGGGCCTGAGCAAGGTTTAACCTTACCAGGCATGACTATCGTTTGTGGTGACTCTCATACCGCCACCCACGGGGCATTCGGAGCCTTGGCATTTGGTATCGGTACATCCGAAGTCGAACATGTATTAGCCACCCAAACCTTAAAACAAGCTCGTGCGAAAAATATGAAAATTGAAGTGCGTGGCAAAGTGGCGCCAGGCATTACCGCAAAAGATATTATTCTTGCCATTATCGGTAAAACTACCATGGCAGGCGGTACAGGCCATGTGGTGGAATTCTGTGGTGAAGCTATTCGTGACCTTTCTATGGAAGGCCGTATGACCGTTTGTAATATGGCGATTGAAATGGGTGCCAAAGCCGGCTTAATCGCACCAGATGAAACGACTTTCGAATACTTAAAAGGTCGTCCACATGCACCAAAAGGTAAAGATTGGGATGATGCCGTTGCTTATTGGAAAACCTTAAAATCCGATGACGATGCGAAATTTGACACAGTCATCACGTTAGAAGCCAAAGACATTGCACCACAGGTAACTTGGGGTACAAATCCAGGCCAAGTAATTGGTATCGATCAGCCAGTGCCAAATCCAGCAGAAATGACCGATCCGGTGACTCGTGCTTCAGCAGAAAAAGCGTTGAATTATATCGGTTTAGAACCGAACACCGATTTAAAAGACATTCCGGTGGATCAAGTCTTTATCGGTTCTTGTACTAATGCTCGTATCGAAGATTTACGTGCCGCAGCAGCTGTCATGAAAGGGCGCAAAAAAGCCGACAATGTAAAACGTATTTTAGTGGTACCAGGCTCTGGTTTAGTGAAAGAACAAGCAGAAAAAGAAGGCTTGGATAAAATCTTTATCGAAGCGGGCGCTGAATGGCGTAACCCAGGCTGCTCAATGTGCTTAGGGATGAACGATGACCGTTTAGGTGAATGGGAACGTTGTGCTTCCACTTCGAACCGTAACTTTGAGGGTCGCCAAGGTCGTAATGGTCGCACTCACTTGGTGAGTCCTGCCATGGCTGCCGCAGCGGGAATGTTCGGTAAATTCGTTGATATTCGTGACGTCACATTAAACTAAGGAGCAGAAAATGGCAGGATTTAAACAACTTTCAGGCTTAGTAGTGCCATTGGATGCGGCAAACGTGGACACGGATGCAATTATTCCAAAACAATTTTTACAAGCAATTACCCGCGTAGGTTTCGGCAAACACTTATTCCATGAATGGCGTTATTTGGATGTAGAAGGCACCAAGCCAAATCCAGATTTCGTATTGAATTATCCACAATATCAAGGCGCGACCATTTTATTAGCGCGTAAAAATCTTGGGTGTGGTTCTTCTCGTGAACATGCACCTTGGGCATTAGCCGATTACGGTTTCAAAGTGATGATCGCACCAAGCTTTGCGGATATTTTCTATAACAACAGTTTAAACAACCACATGTTACCGATTCGTTTAAGCGAAGAAGAAGTGGAAGAAATCTTCCAATGGGTGTGGGCAAATGAAGGCAAACAAATCCATGTGGATTTAGAAACGATGACGGTCACTGTAGGTGACAAAGTCTATCACTTTGAACTGGATGAATTCCGCCGTCATTGTTTGTTAAACGGCTTGGATAACATCGGTTTGACGTTACAACACGAAGATGCCATCAGTGAATACGAAAAAAATATTCCGGCATTTTTACGTTAATCTGTTTTTTTACTCGGACAGCAAATATTGCTAACCATTCGGCGGACAATTTGTCCGCCTTTCTTTTTGAAAACATTCCATTTTTTTACCGCACTTTCCACCCTTTTATTTGACAGTATCAATGCTTATCCCTATTATTCCGACCAATATTGATTGATTTTAAAAAGAGCTGTCTATGTCACATAATCAAACCGAATTACTGAAAAAATCCCTCGCTGAACGCATCCTTATTTTAGATGGTGCGATGGGGACGATGATCCAAAAATATAAACTCACCGAGGCTGATTTTAGAGGCGAGCGTTTTAAAGAAAGTGCGGTTGATTTACGTGGCAATAATGACTTGCTCACCCTGACCCAACCGCTGTTAATTTCTGCGATTCATGAAAAATACTTACAAGCGGGCGCCGATATTATTGAAACCAATACTTTCAGTTCTACCACCATTGCGCAAGCGGATTATGATTTACAGTCTATTGCCTACGAACTGAATTTTGCAGGAGCAAAACTAGCCCGTTTAGCTGCAGACAAATACAGCACACCAGAAAAACCTCGCTTTGTCGCGGGCGTGTTAGGGCCAACCAACCGTACGGCCTCTATTTCTCCTGATGTAAATGACCCTGGTTTCCGTAACATTACCTTTATGGAACTGGTCGATGCCTATGCGGAAGCGACTAAAGGCTTAATTGAAGGTGGTGCAGATTTAATCATGATCGAAACCATTTTCGACACGTTAAACGCAAAAGCCGCCATTTTCGCGATTGAAACCGTATTTGAAGAATTAGGTGTGGAATTGCCGATTATGATTTCTGGCACCATTACCGATGCTTCCGGTCGTACCCTTTCTGGGCAAACCACTGAAGCGTTCTACAACTCGCTTCGTCATGCTAAACCATTGACGTTCGGTTTAAACTGTGCGCTCGGCCCGAAAGAACTTCGCCAATATGTTGAACAACTGTCTAAAATCAGCGAAACCTATGTTTCTGTTCACCCGAATGCAGGCTTGCCAAATGCCTTTGGTGGCTATGATTTAGGGGCAGAAGAGATGGCTGCACATCTGAAAGAATGGGCTGAAAGTGGCTTTGTGAACATTGTTGGCGGTTGTTGTGGTACGACGCCAGAGCATATCAAAGCCTTTGCGAATGCAATGCAAGGTATTGCACCACGTAAATTACCTGAAATTAAAACTGCGATGCGTTTATCGGGTTTAGAACCGCTTAATATTGATGATGAAAGCCTATTCGTAAACGTGGGTGAACGTAATAACGTGACAGGTTCGGCGAAATTCAAACGTTTAATTAAAGAAGACAAATTTGCCGAAGCCATTGAAATTGCCATCGACCAAGTGGAAAACGGTGCGCAAGTGATCGACATCAATATGGATGAAGCCTTGCTAGACAGCAAAAAATGCATGACCCGTTTCCTCAATATTATGGCGACCGAACCAGATGCGGCCAAAGTGCCTGTGATGATCGACTCGTCTAAATGGGAAGTGATTGAGGCTGGCTTGCAATCAGTGCAAGGTAAACCGATTGTGAACTCTATTTCGCTTAAAGAGGGCGAAGAAATCTTTATCGAGCACGCTAAATTGGTGCGTAAATACGGTGCCGCTGTGGTGGTCATGGCGTTTGACGAAGTAGGTCAAGCCGATACCGAAGATCGTAAAGTCGAAATTTGTAGCCGTGCTTATGATATTTTGGTGAACCAAGTCGGCTTCCCGCCAGAAGACATTATTTTTGACCCGAATATTTTTGCCATCGGTACGGGGATTGAAGAACACAACAACTACGGTGTGGATTTCATCAATGCTACCGGTCGCATTAAACGTGCCCTACCGCACGCGAAAATCTCGGGTGGGGTGTCGAATGTGTCTTTCTCATTCCGTGGTAATAATGTGATGCGTGAAGCCATTCACGCTGTTTTCCTTTATCACGCCATCAAACAAGGCATGGATATGGGGATTGTGAATGCGGGGCAGCTCGCAATTTATGACGATCTCGATCCTGAGTTACGTGAAATTGTGGAAGATGCGGTATTAAACCGTAGCCCAGATGCCACCGAAAAACTGCTCGATATTGCAGAAAAATATCGTAATCAAGGCAATGATGAAAGTGCGGTCGATTCTGTCGCAGAATGGCGCACTTGGCCAGTGGCAGAACGTTTAAAACACGCGCTAGTGAAAGGAATTACCACTTACATTGTGGAAGATACCGAAGAAGCCCGCCAACAATTACCAAGCCCGTTAGATGTAATTGAAGGCCCACTGATGGAAGGGATGGATGTCGTCGGTGATTTATTCGGTGATGGTAAAATGTTCCTCCCACAAGTAGTGAAATCTGCACGCGTGATGAAACAATCTGTGGCGTACTTAGAGCCGTTTATCAACGCCACCAAACAAAAAGGTTCAAGCAACGGTAAAGTGGTGATTGCGACCGTAAAAGGCGACGTACACGATATTGGTAAAAACATCGTAAGTGTGGTGATGCAATGTAATAACTTTGAAGTGATTGACTTGGGCGTGATGGTGCCGGCGGACAAAATAATTCAAACCGCTATTGATGAAAAAGCGGACATCATCGCGTTAAGTGGTTTGATTACCCCTTCTTTAGATGAGATGGAATACTTCTTGGGTGAAATGACTCGCTTGGGCTTAAATCTGCCTGTGATGATTGGCGGAGCGACCACCTCTAAAGAACATACAGCAATTAAACTTTATCCAAAATATAAAGAACACGGCGTATTTTATACTTCTAATGCCTCCCGTGCGGTGACAGTGTGTGCAACATTGATGAACCCTGAAAGCCGTGCAGAATTATGGGAACAATTCAAGAAAGATTACGAGAAAATTCAGCAATCTTTCTCTAACCGTAAACCACTGCGTAAGCAACTGAGCATTGAAGAAGCTCGCGCAAACCGATTTGATGGCTTTAGTGGTGAATGGGCAGATTACGTGCCACCAAAACCAAATCAAACCGGTATTGTGGAATTTAAAAACGTACCGATTGCCACATTACGTAAATTTATCGACTGGTCACCATTCTTCCGCATTTGGGGCTTAATGGGTGGCTATCCCGATGCCTTTGATTATCCAGAAGGCGGCGAAGAAGCACGCAAAGTATGGAACGATGCGCAAGTGGTATTAGATGAATTAGAGCAAAACCACAAACTCAACCCAAGCGGTATTTTAGGTATTTTCCCTGCGGAACGTGTGGGCGATGATGTGGTGCTTTTCTCTGATGAAGAACGCACACAACCAATCGGCACGGCCTACGGCTTACGTCAACAAACCGAACGTGGCAAAAATAGCAAAAGCCCGTTTAACTTTGCCTTAAGCGACTTTATTGCCGATCGCGAAAGTGGCAAAAAAGACTGGATGGGTATGTTCGCTGTCTGTGCGGGTATTGAAGAAATGGAATTAGTGGAAGGCTATAAAGCAGCAGGCGATGACTACAATGCTATCTTACTACAAGCTGTGGGCGACCGCCTCGCCGAAGCCATGGCAGAATACCTGCACTTTGAGCTTCGCACCCGCATTTGGGGCTACACGCAAGAAGAATTCGACAACCAAGGTTTAATCAATGAAAACTATGTCGGTATCCGCCCTGCACCTGGCTATCCAAGCTGCCCTGAGCATACAGAAAAAGCCTTGATTTGGGATTTATTAGAAGTGGAACAACGCATCGGCATGAAACTCACCGAAAGCTACGCCATGTGGCCGGCAGCTTCTGTCTGCGGTTGGTACTTCACTCACCCTGCAAGCAACTATTTCACACTCGGTCGTATAGATGAAGACCAAGCTCAAGATTATGCCAAACGTAAAGGTTGGGATGAGAGAGAGATGATGAAATGGTTGGGTGTGACTATGAAGTAAATATGCCTTATTAAAGTAAGAAGACCACCTAAAATTAGGTGGTCTTTCATATGTATTGATAAAAACTATTTTGGAATCCCCTTTCTGTTTGGATTATTAATCCATTGTGATATTTTTCCTATAAAATCCCAAACATCATTATGAGTTGGTCTAATATAGTGCTCAGAACTAGGATCATCTCCCATCTTTTCAAAAATATTTCTTAGCCAACCATTTTTATTTCTATCAATATCAAGATCACTTAACCAATTCTCTACTTCTCCTATTGGAACAACAAAGCACCCATATTCCATTAAATTATCAAAGAAATTTGAACAGAATTCTTGATCTTCTTCTGTTAATAAATTAATTCCACCACTACGTTTAAAATCTTTTTCATCAAATGCGTTCACTAGATTTTCCCTATTTGTTCTGAAGGAACTCTTATTTCGCTCAGGAATATATATACCATCTAAAACTTTATTCCAATTAGCTCCCCCTTCTTTAATAACATCAATATCAACAATCCCAACGGCAGGAATGCCCAACTCTCTTAATGGCTTAACAATATCCCAAACAGTTTGCTTATTTTGAGCATTTAGAAACAAACACCCTTCAATCCCTCTTGGATCTTTTTCCTTTAATAAACGTTCATTGATTTCTTGATAAAAAGCTCTATCTGCATCTGCTTCAGTTACTACAACTGCATTATAGAAGAGCGCATTAAAAACACCTATTGAACGCAATAATGGATTTTGCATTAACGGTTTTAACTTATCTTGCGTTAAAACTCTCGCTGTTGCCCCTTGATTCCCATAAGTAAGTCTCACAATATTGATACCAACATTACTTTGTACACAGCCCATCAAAAAATCAGCACTATGAGTGGCAACAAACAGTCTTTTATCATTATCTAATATTGATGTAATCTCTTTACCTAATTTATAGGAAAGTGTTGGATGTAAGAACGCCTCTGGTTCATCAACTAATATGAAATCAGACTCTCCAGCAATTAAAGATATTATAATTCCTATAAATGCTTTAACACCATCACTAACATCATTTATTAAAGTTGCATTTTTATGAAAAACCCTAGCCTCTTCACTAAGACTTTTATCCAATTCATCTTTAGGCTCTTTTTCCGATAATCTCAATCTAAGATAACCTAAATTAGTAGGATCAATTACTAAATATTTTTGAAAAGCATTATAAACAATATCCCTTACTTTAGAAATTAAGGCCTTATCCCTAAATAATTTAGAAAAAGTATCTCTAGGTTCTTCTTGTAAATCATCTGCAACTTGTTCTGTAATCAAATTCAATCTATTATATCCATCAAGCCTTGTCGTTAAATATTGCAAAACCATTGGCAACTCTGAATTTTTGAAGTTTTCCTTATTTGGAGATAATGCTGTATTGATTAAATTTGGCAAATAAACTTGACAATTATTATTGTACATCCCAACTACCATATAATTATTATCATAAGGAGGAAAATGCTTAGAAGGAGCAATTTTTATTTTATTTAATATTTTTTCATAAACTTGATCCTCAGCTAAACTTTCAAATTCTAAATCACTAATTATATTTAATGGCTCTGTTCTTCCGCTAGTTATCCATCCTTCTATTTCAATTAACGCTTGAGATTTACCACTATTATTAGGACCAATAAAAACAGTTATAGGGGTAAGTTCTATTCCTAAACTATCATCCGACCCTAAATACGCCCCAGCTTGAAGTTTGATTTTTTTTAGCATTTTATACTCCATATAAACAATTATATTATCTAGCAATATAATATAAATGTTAAAAATATAACTCCACTACTTTTCCATTATTATTTTAATTTATAAAAAATATTAAAAGTGGTTTAATCAAAACTAGTCATGAACATCTCATCCCTTGCACTATCCCTAATTTCCGCTATCATACTCCCTTTCTCATTCACTCTACTCTCGGAACTTTATCGATGAATAAATTCAAATTAGCATTACTGACGGCGGCATTCGTAGGTTTGTTTGCTTGTACCACAACACAACAACCAAAGAAAACCGTAAAAACACGATACCTTAAAAATAACATTAGCCAAGCGGAATTAAACAATCCGAAAGATTACAAACGTTATTACTATTCTTGCCGTAATTCAGAAACGGGTTCGAATTCTTATTTAACCACTTACTTCCCGCTTTCAAGAGAAAGCCGCATGAAAGATAACTTTGGAATTTATTTCCAATTAGATGGTGGAAAAGCGGTGCCGTTTGATCATGTGGAAAATCGTACCTTAAATGCACGTGGAAACCGCTTTGAAGTGATTTATCGCTCTTATGAGCCGATTGATGGCAGTTATGTTGATTTAATCGCACGTGAAAATAATTCCGTGTACTACAAGAATAATCAAGGCATGAGAAGCACTTGGTTAAACTGTCGAGAAGGCTAATTTTCAATGAAAGTGCGGCCATTTTTAGACGCATTTTTCCAAACAAAAAAGCACGAGCTTAAACTCGTGCTTTTTCTTTTTTATCTCATATTAGGCTTTTGCTTGTGCGCGTTTCACGAAAATGACAGAAAGCGTGAATGCCACCACAAATGAAATCACCATACCGATGCTGTACATCGCAAGGCTATCAGGTTTGATAGATGGGATACCTAAGAAACCTGCTGCCCCTAATGCAATGGCTTTTACATTGAAGAATGCGATAAAGGCACTTGCAAGACCTGACCCAATCATTGCAGCAAAGAAAGCTTGACGATAACGTAAGTTCACCCCGAACATTGCTGGTTCAGTAATCCCTAATAATGCAGAGATACCCGATGGCACCGCTAAACCGCGTACTTTTGGATCTTTTAATGCCACTGCTACACCTAAACAGGCCGCACCTTGTGCGATGTTTGACATTGCGGCGATTGGGAAAATGAATGTACCGCCTGTATTTGCCATTTCAGCTAATAATTGTGTTTCAACTGCAATGAAGGTTTGGTGCATACCCGTAATAACGATTGGTGCATAGAATGCCCCGAAGATTGCACCACCAACGAACCCTAAAGTGTCATATAACCAAGTTAAGCCTGATGCAATTAATGAACCCGCCTCACGACCGATTGGACCGATTACGGTGAATGCTAAGAAGCCCGCAATAAATAGCGAGAATAATGGGGTAATGAGGTTATCTAAGTAAGAAGGCACAAACTTACGGAAGGTTTTTTCTAAGGTTGCTAATACCCAAGCAGAAACTAATGTTGGGATGACTGTGCCTTGGTAGCCGACTTTTTCAATTTCAAGACCGAATACATTCCAGTATTGGATTTTGCCTTGCGCAAGGGTTAATGCGTAGTTCCAACCATCTGCTAATGCAGGGTGAACTAATAACATCCCAAGCGCTGCCCCTAAGAATGGGTTACCGCCAAATTTACGAGTAGCTGAGAAACCGAGTAATACTGGTAAGAACACAAACGGTGCGTTCGCGATGGTATTAATGAAGTCCACCAAATCCGCAAGACCTGGGTGCATATCAATCACGCTTAATTCATCAACGAAGAAACCTTTCGCTGTAAGCATGGAGTGAATACCCATTAACAAACCGCCTGCGACGATTGCCGGAATGATTGGCACGAAAATATCTGCTAAGCCTTTAACCAAACGTTGCAATAAGTTCTGATTGCCTGACGCTGCTTCTGCCACTTCGGCTTTGCTCACATCTCCGATACCAAGCAATTTGGTAAGTTCAGCATGAACTTTATTCACTGTGCCTGAACCGAAGATAATTTGATATTGACCGGCGACAGCAAACTGCCCTTTCACGCCTTCAATGTTATCAATGCCTTCTTTGTCCACTTTGCTTTCATCGTTTAGCACAATACGTAAACGCGTTGCACAATGTGCTGCTGTGGCGATGTTTTCTTTGCCGCCAAGCTTATCAATCACTTGCTGGGCGATTTGAGGGAAGTTCATAGTGCTCTCCTAATGGGTTTCTAGAAAAAGAAAATCGACAGATTGTAACCAAAACAGGGGATAATAACTAGCTATTCAAGCAAATTTTAGGCGAAAAAAAACCGACTTGATTAAGTCGGTTTATAGTTGGTGCTCTGGGCGAGACTTGAACTCGCACGACCTGCGGCCACTACCCCCTCAAGATAGCGTGTCTACCAATTCCACCACCAGAGCGTTTATTCTGTTTTTATTCCTTATTGCGGAATATCGTTATTTTTGTTTTCAACTGCTGGAGCAGCTTGTTGTTGCTGTTGTTGAACTTGTTCAGCAGTTTGAGATAAATCGTCAAATGAACCTTTTTGTACGTTACCACGGTGAGAGTTGATATTACCCAACACTAAAGCAATCACAAAAAAGCCAGTTGCCAGGATTGCGCTGGTACGGGTTAAGAAGTTACCTGCACCTGCAGAACCAAACATGGTACCTGATGCACCGCCGCCAAATGACGCACCTGCGTTCGCACCTTTACCTTGTTGAACAAGGATAAAGCCGATTAAGGCGATACAAACTAATACATAAATAAATAATAAAATATTGTACATTATTCTTTCTTCTCTAAATTGCGATTTCGCAAGAAAACTGGGAGCAAATGTTATATAAAATTCATGTTTTTCGCAAGCGCTTTCCCATTTTTTTTACTTAATTGTATTAAGTTTAATCAATTTTCAGCGTTTAAATCTTCCGATTTTTTGACCGCTCTTTTTCGTTTCGTTGGCGACGCATTTAAACCTTTTGAAATCTGACTTAGACGACGTAATGCGGTGAAATCAACAAAACGTACTAAATCCGGCAACATTTGATTAAGCGTAAACATAAATTGCTGATAACTTGCCTGTTTTTGGCTGATATCCGTTAACTGCGCTTCCCAATGCGCTGTCATATCAGGTTGCGTAGCAATATCCGGTAGCGCTGAAATGAGGATCCGCCCCGTTTCTGTGCTGTGAATATTGCGTCCTTTTTTCGTCAAAAAACCACGTTTAAATAGCAATTCGATGATTCCCGCTCGCGTTGCTTCTGTGCCAAGTCCATCCGTTTCACGCAGAATTTTTTTCAATTCTTTATCTTGCACAAAGCGTGCTATCCCTGTCATAGCGGAGAGCAATGTTGCATCAGTAAACGGTTTCGGCGGTTGCGTTTTTTTGCTCACCACTTCGCCTCGTTCGCAATATAGGATCTGCCCTTTCTTCACGATCAGCAATAGCGGCTCTTGATTTTCATCTTCGTCTTCTTTGCCAAGTAACTCTTTCCAACCCGCAGTTTGCAAGTTACGTGCTTGTGCCACAAAAGTACCGCCCGCAATACTTAAGGTAATTTTACTTTTACGATATTCCGCATCGGGACAAAACTGCAATAAATACTGACGAGCAATCAGTTCATAAATACGCTGTTCATCAATACTTAAATTAATCGAGCGTGTGTTAGCTGTCGGAATAATTGCATGGTGCGCTTCCACTTTTTTATCATTCCAGCAACGATTACGCTGCTCGCTATCCACCACCGATGGCAAGGTTTGATAAGTCTGGCAATGCTGCGAAATCGCATTCATCACTTTATGTCGTTCAGCAAAATGCTCTTCCGGCAAATAACGACAATCAGAACGCGGATAGGTAATCAAACGATGGGTTTCATATAACCGCTGACAGGTATCCAACACGCTCTGTGCCGACATCCCAAAACGTTTTGCCGCATCAATCTGCAATGCTGACAACGAATAAGGCAAAGGAGCGGTTTCTTTCTCGCGCTTATCTACATATTCGGTCACTTCGGCAGGTTGATCGGTAATGCGCTTCACCACATTTTCGGCTAAGCCTAAAGACAACACGCGACCATCTTCATCTTGGTAATCTTCACAAGCCTTACTCGGTTGCCAAAGTGCTGAAAAAAGTGCGGCCGGATTTTCAGATGTTTTTTCGTCTTTTACCCACGCCAACACTTCATAGAAATCTTTGGGTTGGAAATTTTCAATTTCCAAATCACGGCGAACAATCAAGCCTAACACAGGTGTTTGCACTCGCCCAACGGAAAGCACGCCATCATAACCCGCTTGGCGACCGCGAATGGTATAAGCACGGGTCATATTAATGCCGTATAGCCAATCGGCACGAGCACGCGCCAGTGCGGAGGTAGCCAATGGAATAAAATGACGATTCGGTTGGAGTTTTTGTACGGCTTTTTCGACCGCACTTGGATTAAGATCGCTAATCAAACAACGCAAAATACCGTCACGTTTTTCGGCGGATAAATTGGCATAGCTGAATACTTCATCCACCAGCAACTGCCCCTCTCTATCCGGGTCACCCGCATTAACTAAAACATCGGCTTGATGAATGAGTTTTTCCACCACGGAAAGTTGTTTTTTGACTTCTTTTCGCGGCAACAGAATCCATTTTTCAGGAATGATGGGTAAATGTTCTAAACGCCATTGTTTGAATTTAGGATCGTAGGCATCCGGTTCTGCTTGTTCGAGCAAATGCCCCACGCACCAAGTCACAACATCATCATTGCCGCATTTAATAAAACCATCCCCCCGTTGATGAGGCTTTGGCAATACATCAGCAATCGCTCGCCCAAGACTGGGTTTTTCGGCAATAAACAGGCGCATAAGATTAGTCGATCTGACGACGACCTAAGAAAGAATGGGTTAAGGTAGTACCGTCCACGGTTTCTAATTCCCCACCGACAGGGATCCCGTGAGCAATACGGCTCACTTTAATATTATGTTGATGGCAAATTTCCGCAATATAATTGGCTGTCGCATCGCCTTCCACCGTTGGATTGGTCGCTAAAATCACTTCATGGAATGATTCTTCAACCAGACGTTTTTGCAATAAATCTAAACCAATTTCTTTCGGACCAATACCATCTAAAGGTGATAAATGCCCCATTAAGACAAAATAACGTCCAGAAAATTGGCCTGTTTGCTCAATGGCTTGAATATCCGCCGGCATTTCCACCACGCAAAGCAAACCTGAATTTTGACGGCGAGGATTGTTACAAATATTGCACGTTTCCTCTTCGGTAAAATCACGACACTGCGAACAATGCCCAATTTTAGACATTGCTTCCGTTAACGCGCGTGCTAAGTTCATCCCACCGCTACGGTTGCGCTGTAAAAGATGATAAGCCATACGCTGCGCTGATTTCGGGCCGACACCCGGCAAGCAACGAAGATTTTCAATAAGATGTTCTAAAAGTGGACTGCTTTGCATAGTATTTATGATGGGAGAAAATGGATGGTGTGTAAATCGATAAACTCACACACCCGATGAATTAAAATGGAAGTTTCATTCCTGGCGGTAATGGCATACCTGCGGTCACTGAAGCCATTTTTTCTTTTTGTAATTCTTCTGCACGACGGACTGCATCATTAAATGCGGCAGCGATTAAATCTTCCAACATTTCTTTATCGTCTTCCATTAAAGAAGGATCGATCTCAATACGACGGCAGTTGTGCGCACCATTAATGGTGATTTTTACTAAACCCGCACCGCTTTCGCCAGTTACTTCTAATTGGGCAATTTCTTCCTGCATTTTTTGCATTTTTTCTTGCATTTGTTGGGCTTGTTTCATTAAGCCGCCTAAACCGCCTTTTCCGAACATTGGATTTTCCTTCTTTAATTAACTAAAACGAGCCGCATTTTAGCGAAAAAATTTGCCTTTGGGAACAGAGAAATTTATTATTCCACACTTCAAAACTGGGTCAAAAACGACCGCACTTTTATTTAGGAATTGCAGATGGAAACTCGTTATTACTTTATATTTACGGCAGCTATTATTTTGTTACAACTGCTGATTTATATTTTTAATAAAACGCTGATTTGGTGGCTGAACAAACCACTCTCCCAAAAGGCAAGACGAGCAATTACCTTTGTCAGCTTTTTGCTTCCTAATGTCTTGGTTATTTGCCATTTTTTAAAGCTTTTTACGGTATTTCGACTTATTGCTTTAATGCTCGCACTGCTCCTTTTTTCAGCTTTTGCGAGTATTGCCGCAGGATGTATTCATTTTCTTTTCCGAAAATCCAAATCCATCACCAAAATCGACCGCACTTTACGCATTGCTTACCCGATTTTATTTATTGGTATCACTGCCTTAAGTGTGTATAACGCCTATGTTACACGTGTTATTCATTATGAAATTACGCTAGATAAACCCATTAAACCATTGCGAATTGGCATGGCAAGCGATCTCCATTTAGGTAAATTATTTGGCGGGAAAGAATTGGATAAACTGGCTGATCTTATGCAGCAGGAAAAGGTGGATATCATTTTATTGCCTGGCGATATTATGGATGATAACGTCAATGCTTATTTAGCCGAAAAAATGCAACCCCATTTAGCGAAACTCAAGGCCCCAATGGGCGTTTATGCCACACTAGGCAATCATGACTTATTCGGTGATCAAGATCGAATTGATCGAGAAATTCGCAAAGCTGGTATTACGGTATTAAGAGATGAAACATTAACATTAAATAATGAATTGGTACTGATTGGACGAAATGACAATCTTGCTCACGATAGACCAAGTACCGAGACGTTATTAAAACAAGTGAATACTGACTTACCGATTATTCTATTGGATCACCGTCCAACAGATATCGAAAAACATGCTTCACTCCCGCTTGATATTCAAGTTTCAGGGCATGCACATAAAGGGCAAGTATTCCCCGCCAGTTTAATCACAAAAATGATGTATCGCTTGGATTATGGTCATGAAAAAATTGGCAATCCACATGTTTTTGTCACTTCTGGTTACGGCTTTTGGGGCATCCCAATGCGCTTAGGATCACAGTCGGAAGTGATCATTATTGACGTGAAAGGGAAATAAAAAAGAGCGGTCAAAAATGACCGCTCTTTTATTATCAATTAGCTATTAAGAACACACTACTTTCACCGCTAAGCCACCTTTCGATGTTTCACGATATTTGGCATTCATGTCTTTACCTGTTTCATACATGGTTTCGATCACTTTATCCAAGGTTACGCGAGGATTCGTGGTTCGGCGTAATGCCATACGGCTAGCGTTAATCGCTTTCACCGAAGCAATGGCATTACGTTCAATACAAGGTACTTGCACTTGGCCACCAACAGGATCGCAAGTTAAGCCCAAGTTATGTTCCATCGCAATTTCAGCTGCGATACACACTTGTACTGGTGTACCACCTAAGATCTCAGTTAAACCTGCGGCAGCCATTGAACATGCCACCCCCACTTCACCTTGGCAACCGACCTCTGCCCCCGAAATAGATGCATTCATCTTATAAAGGGAACCAATCATACCGGCAGCCAATAAGTAGCGCTCAATAACTTCTGGCGTTAAAGGTGCAACAAATTTTTCATAATAAGAAAGCACTGCTGGCACAATACCACATGCACCATTTGTTGGCGCGGTTACAACGCGACCACCTGCCGCATTCTCTTCATTTACTGCAAGGGCAAACATATTCACCCAGTCGATCACATACATTGGGTCATGGGCTAAACGGCCGCTATTTGCCTCCAAGAGACGATAAAGTGATGGCGCACGACGGGCAACTTTTAAAGGCCCTGGTAACACACCTTCTGTTTTAATACCATGTTCAATACAATCTTTCATGGTTTTCCAAACATTCTGTAAATGTGCTTCAACTTCTTTTTTATCGCGTAATGCTAATTCATTTTTCATCATCACTGTTGAGAGCATTAAGCCACTCTCCTGACAATGTTTCAAAATATCTTCAGCATGTTGATAAGGATACGGCACCGTCACCGGATTTTCTTCCTCTTGACCAAAATGCGCTTCATCTACGATAAAGCCACCACCGATAGAGTAATAGGTTTGGCGGTAAAGCACATTACGATCAGCATCTAATGCAGTAATGGTCATACCGTTTTCATGCAATGATAAAAAGGAATTATGGAATACCATATTGGCATCCCAATCGAAATTAACCGTTTTTTTGCCCTGTGCAATCGACAGTTTTTTAGTTTGTTTAACCTGTTCGATAAAGGTTGGGATTAAATCAATATCCACATCATGCGGTAGATAACCAGCCAATCCCATAATGATCGCAATATCTGTATTATGACCATGTCCCGTCATTGAGAGAGAGCCATACACATCAACGTGCAAGGTTGCAACCGCATCAAATTTACCTTGCTCGATTAAATCGTCAATAAACTGCTTGCCTGCTTTCATCGGACCAACAGTATGGGAGCTGGATGGCCCAACTCCCACTTTAAACATATCAAATACACTAATCATATTATTTTAAATCCTAAGCTAAACTAAAAAGCCGCTTATAATAATCCATATACGACCGCGGAGATAGCAATTAATCCCATAACTGTAACAAATACATTGCTAAAACGACCTTGATAGCGTTTCATTGCTGGAACATTGCGAATCGCATACATAGGCATAATGAAAAGGATCATCGCAATGATTGGGCCGCCAAGGGATTCAATTAAACCTAAAATACTTGGGTTAATAATCGCTACGCCCCATAAAGTGAGTAAAAAGAAAACTGCAGTACCGTAATTTAATTTTTTACGATTCACACTTTCACCTTTCATTTTGAGGTATAAGCCTTCTAAACCTTCACGTGCGCCTAAATAATGGCCAAAGAATGAGCTTGTAATCGCGAAGAAAGCCACTAATGGTGCGAAATAAGAAATGTATGGGTTATCGAATTTGTTAGCAAGATAAGACAAGATACTAATATTTTGTGCTTTTGCTTCTAATAACTCTGCTGGTGTTAAGGTTAATACACAGCTAAATACAAAGAACATCACGAAGAACAGTAATACGGTTGAAGTGCCTTTTTCTGTACGACCGATGTGATATTCCGTTGTATTAAAATCTTTATATTCACGTTGTTGAGAAAGCGTGAAAGAGGAAATTGCCGGAGAATGGTTAAAAGAGAAAACCAATACTGGGATGGTTAACCACAATGTCGTGATGAAGCCACCAGCAGTAGGAAGCTCATAAAGCATTGAAGCATTCCATTGCGGAATGAGATAAATTGATAACGCAAAGAGAATCAACACCAATGGATAAACGAGTAATTCGGTGATTTTCAACATCACTTTTTCACTGAACAACATTACAGAAATCAATATCGCAATTAATACAAAAGAAAGAATCACACGGTTTGGTGAAGCCATGCCTAATTGGTTGACGATAAAAGAATCGACAGTATTAGTGATCCCGTTTCCATAAATCAATAAAATTGGGAAGATCGCAAAGAAATATAATAATGTAATTAATTTCCCTGCGGTCGGGCCGAAATGTTCTTCAACTACTTCGGTAATATCACTGCCTGGCTTAGAAGAAGACAAGACGAAATAAGCCAAGCCACGATGTGCAAAATATGTCATCGGTCCGACTAAAATCGCCATCACAACCAAAGGCCAAAAACCGCCCATCCCTGCATTGATTGGTAAAAATAATACCCCTGCGCCCACCGCAGTTCCAAATAAGTTTAATACCCAAGCTGTATCAAATTTATTCCATTTTTTATTAGTTGTAGTGTCCATACATCACCCTCTAAAGTTAAAATTATAAAATCGTTTATTTAATGAGTATTCATTCATTAAATTAGTGGCTGCATTATGATGAGATTAGGGGTTGATTGCAAAGTGCAAAATAATAAAGTGTGATCTTGCTAACAATTTTATGTAACTTTTTTACATAAATATTTATCTAGATCAAAAAAATGCGGTGAGAAATTTGAGCAAATTTTAAAGAGAGAAAAACAACAGAATAATGCGGAATTCTAAAAAGCAAAAAGCCGCTAAATTGCTTTAGCGGCTTCTTAGAATTTGGCTCCTCCTGCGGGACTCGAACCTGCGACATATGGATTAACAGTCCACCGTTCTACCGACTGAACTAAGGAGGAAATGGTGCCTCGAGGCGGAATCGAACCACCGACACGGGGATTTTCAATCCCCTGCTCTACCGACTGAGCTATCGAGGCGTTATCGTTATTGGCTACTGCCTGACAACGGAGCGTATTAAACTATTTTTTCGGGTATCGGTCAACAATTAAATTCAAAAAAAGTAAAAAAGTTGGTGTGTTTGAGTGGTTAATAACCAAAACGACTATAAAAAGAACGTATTTTGTAAAACTCAATCAAAAATAACCGCACTTTCTCAAAAAATAATGCCCGAAAATTCTTTCGGGCATTGTATTTCATCGTAGAAATTATCGTCTTACGCGGAATTTCTTCTGCGCCGCATCCACTTTCAACAAGTAGTTTCTTGCTTGTGAGGATGGGTGTGCAGTCGTTAAGATACGATACACTTGTTCTGGATACATCTGGTTGATCTTATAGATCGCCTCATCTTTATCCTCATCGAATACGCGTAATACTGCACCTGCACCACTGTTGTAGGCAGAAATCATTGCAAAACGTTTAGAGGTAGGGTTTGTAATACCATCTAAATATTGATTTTGCAGAATCCATAAGTAAGAGACACCCGCATCAATGTTATTTGCAGGATCATAAAGGTAACGTGCAGATGGTTGTCCACCTTTACCTTTCATCGCAAACACATCGCGACCTGCTGTGCTTGGTACCACTTGCATTAAGCCGATTGCATTCGCATAACTAATCGCATACGGGTTGAAGCTAGATTCTGTTTGCATAATACCTAAAATCAAGCTTTCATCAATACCATAGCGTTCTGCGGCTTTACGGACTAATGGAATATATTTTTGTGCACGCACTTCAACGTGGTTTGCAATCATTGAGATCACGACAAATTGCACAGTGTTGCCATTTTGTAAGCGGCGAGTTTGTAATTTATTTTGGATTAAATAAGTCGCAAAGTTACTTGCAATCACTTGGTTAGCAATTTGCTGACCATTGTTATCCACAACCTGACCTAATAAGAAAGGGCGCGTACTAATCGGTACATCGCCAGATGCAAATAAGTCGATCCCTTTCGCATCAGAACCCATCAATAAAGTATGGACAATCGCATTGTGTAAGCGATTAAGGTCTTGTTGAGTTTCAACAATAATTGTACCTTCGTCAAAGCTTACGTGGCTACGCGTATAGAAAGAGTCCGTGTATTTCACGTAGTCTTTACGACTCGCCACTAAAAGCTCATTTACCCCCCAAATACGATCGATATTATGGGAGAATTGACCAGTTAAAATATCTAAACCTTGCGTGTCTTTTGAAAACACTTCGTCATAATTAATGCCACGTCGATGGGTTGGCGAGTCGCTACAAGCATATAAAAGCGGAAGTAGCGCCAATAATAAATACTTTTTCATAATCTTTTGTTATTTAGATGGGGGAACGTAACCTTCAATATGCACATCTTTGCCTTCAAATAAGAAATTCACCATTTCTTCTTCTAATAATTTACGATGTTCGGCATTCATCATATTGAGTTTTTTCTCGTTCACTAACATGGTTTGTTTTTTGATCCATTCGCCCCATGCTTGTTTACTAATTGAATTAAAAATACGTTTACCTAATTCACCGGGATACAGTTGAAAATCCAATCCTTCCGCATCTTGTTTCAAATATTCGCAAAAAACAGTTCTAGCCATAATAATTCCTTACAAATTGCGTTAATAAATTTTTCACAGGCTGAGCTAACCCGATCTGTTCAGGTGACGTTGGATCATACCAATATTTGACCGCACTTAATAGACCAGATTGAGATTCTTTTCCTTTTTCTGACAATTTTTTCCAATCTGAACGATCGCTCTCTTCAGATTTTCGATCAACTTCAACATAAATGGGATGAATGTCTAAGTGAAAATGGCTAAACGTATGACGGAAAGTTACCCACTCTTGATACTCGGTAATCCCTTGCTCTTTCAGATAATTCAATAATGTTTGTTTATCATCAAACTGAGGGAAACAATACAATCCACCCCATAAGCCTTTGCTTTCACGCTGTTCCAACCAGACTTTTCCTTGATGAGATAAAATCAAAAAATAGCTTTGTTTTTCTGGCAACAATTTTTTCGGTTTCTTTCCTGGAAACTCTGTCCACTTTTCGAGTTTATTGGCTAAGCAATCGTTACTTAAAGGACACAAATCGCATTTAGGTTTTGTTCGAGTACAAATCGCCGAACCGATATCCATCATCGCTTGATTAAATTCCGCCACTCTCGTTGTTGGTGTAACCTGTTCGCTCAACTGCCATAATTGATTTTCGACTTTCTTCTCGCCAGGCCAACCTTCAACAGCAAAATAACGAGAAAGGACGCGTTTCACATTACCGTCTAAAATCGGATAAGGTTGATTTTGCACAGAAGATAAAATTGCCCCGGCTGTAGATCGTCCCACACCTGTTAATGCCCAAACTTGCTCAAATTGCGTAGGAAATTCGCCTTGATATTCATCTCTAATTGTTTGAGCGGCTTGATGTAAATTTCTCGCACGTGCGTAATAACCTAGTCCCGTCCACAGATGCAACACTTCATCTTGTGATGCATTAGCAAGTGCGGTCACATTAGGAAAGGTTTTAATAAATCGCTCAAAATAAGGAATAACTGTGGAAACTTGAGTTTGTTGTAACATCACTTCGGAAAGCCAAACACCATAAAGGGTTTTATTTTTCTGCCAAGGTAAATTTTTACGCCCAAACTTTTCATACCAATGTAAAACAGAATGGGCAAAAGGGGCATCAACAGAGGATTGGGCTAACATAACTTTCCTAAAGTGCGGTCAAAAATAAGCAAAGATTTTGCGATGATTCTATCACTAAAGCACACCTCTTGATCAATTTGATTTTTTCAGTATAATTCGCAGTCTATTTGGTGCCGGATTGTCGGCGATTATTAACTCACGCGGTGTAAGTGGAAAGCATTTATAGCGGCGTGGCTTCAATTTGAGGTTTTCTATGAAACAAGGTATTCATCCAGAATATAAAGAGATCACTGCAACTTGTTCTTGCGGCAACGTGATCAAAACTCGTTCTACTCTAGGCAAAGACATCAACCTTGATGTGTGCGGTAGCTGCCACCCATTCTACACTGGTAAACAACGTGTTGTTGATACTGGTGGTCGTGTTGAACGCTTTAACAGCCGTTTCAAAATCCCAGGTACAAAATAATTTGAATCTGTGTGAAGAACCCTGCCTATGCAGGGTTTTTTATTACCTGAAATTCACCATTTTTCAAATTCAATCAATAAAAAAGTGCGGTCAAAATCGACCGCACTTTTTCTATCAGTTCTAAACGCTCAATTAAAATGAATATTTAACTGTTGCGTAATAAGCACGACCAGGTTCGTTATAAGTATGAGCATTGTAATTTGTACTGCTTGATGAACGATAAATGCGTTTATCAAATAAGTTACTTACGCCAACACGAATGCTGATTGTATCTTTCCAATTATAACCTGCACTTAATCCCCAAACTGCATAGCTACCGATATCTTCTGAGTTAGCTAGCTGATTAATATTTTTGCCGTTACCATTTTCCATACGGTTTTCCGGATTTTTACGGGATTTTTGTTTACCGTATTGCGTATAAGTCAACATTGCATCTAAGCTATCTGTAATTTGATAACTTAAGCTTGAGTTCAAGGTATATTTCGGCACGATAGAAAGCGGGTTACCTGTATCTTTATTTTTGGTTTTATGCATATAAGTGAAGTTATTCACCCAGTTTAATTTATCTTGGATTAATGGTAATGTCAGATTACCTTCAAAACCTTCAATCACTGCGCGGTTTGCATTACCCCATTTATACACATAGTTACCTAAGTTGGTTAAACCGATAAATTCACCATCAGATACGATTTTATTACGATAATCATTACGGAAGTAAGCTACAGAAGCAAGAAGTCCATTTTTATCATATTCAATTCCGATTTCTTTATTCCAGCTGGTTTCTGGTTTAATGTCACTATTACCTTGGAAATAACAAGTTTTATTATTTGGTACATTCGTTGGACAACCTTGACCTAACGTAAATAGTAGGTAATTTGGGTTAGTTTGATAAAGATTCGGTGCTTTATAAGCTCTTGCAATCCCACCTTTAATTCTCCAATCATCGTTGAGACTCTGTAAGAAGTTTAATCCACCACTTACGTTAGAACCAGAATAACTGTTGTAATCATAACGCAGAGATGGCGTTAGGATGGTAGATTGGGTTGCTGAAATATTATCTTCAACAAATACTGCCCATTCCGTTTGACTGCTATGACCACCTCGTACATTTGAGATGCCGGTTGGTAGGCGTTCTTTCAAATCATAAAGCACCTTCCCTGTATTCTTGTCTCGTCGTCCGCCGAGTAACTGTGTCATAGAAGCGTCGTCATCTAAACTGCTATGTGCACCTTCAAAACCAACTGTCAGCATATGATCCACACCCAAGGTAAATGGGATATAGAATTCAGAACTAAAACGCGTATTTTTAAGAATAGAATCGCTAAAAGCTGATGTACTCGAATAACTGCCCTCTGGACCACCCGCTAAATATTCTGGTAAACGGCTATTTTTAGTTTTATCAAAAGTAATATAGGTTTTATTGTCGAAATGATCGAATTTACCTTCATAGGTTAAAGCATAGTTTTGACGATATAAACGAGCGGTTTCAGCTTTGCCTCCTGCCAAGGTTTTGGTTTCAGGATAGTTTTTATTATTGTAAAGCCCTGCTGAGCTATTTTGTGTATCACCGTTATAAATATTGCCTTGACGACTGAAGCCAGAATCCAAGGTTAATTTATTTTTCTCATTGATATTCCACACTAAACGGCCATTAATATCTTTATTACGTACACCTTCACGACCAGCAATTGCAGGATCGCCATTAATGCCGACTTCATCTGCTTCTGTTTTGTTCCAGTTACCATATAAACGGAATTGCAATACATCTTTAATTAATGCCCCGCTTAGATTAAAACCTACACGGTTCGTTGCGCCTTCTTTGCTATCTTCTGGTTGGTTGGTGTAATAACTTAAGCTACCGTGTAAATCATTGGTAACAGGTTTAGTGATAATATTAACCACCCCACCCATTGCACCTGAACCATAGCGTGCTGCTGAAGGGCCACGTAATACTTCAATTTTTTCAATCGCTTCAACTGGTACCCAGTTGCTGTCGCCACGAGAGTTACGTTCACCACGCACTCCATAACGTTCTGCATTACGAGAAGTGACTGGTTTACCATCCACTAAAATCAATGTATTTTCTGGTCCCATACCACGAATATCAATTTGACGTTTATTTCCGCGTTGTCCT
Source organism: Haemophilus parainfluenzae (assembly GCF_003252795.1). Lineage (GTDB taxonomy): Bacteria > Pseudomonadota > Gammaproteobacteria > Enterobacterales > Pasteurellaceae > Haemophilus_D > Haemophilus_D parainfluenzae_K. Next base: position 106,768 of record NZ_QEPQ01000002.1, on the reverse strand, counting down.
GTAGATGAGTTACCCGTTAAATTCACACCTGGCATAGTGCGTAATACTTCAGAAATATCATTTGTCGCTGGGCGTTTCTCTAAATCTTTTGCTGTCACAAGAGAAGAGCCAAGCGATTGTTTTACCTGATCTTCCGCAGTAACTTTAATTTCCTCAAGTTTCTCTTCTGCATGAGAATAGTTTGAAAAAAGCGCAATTGTTAACGCACTTAATGCGAAGAATGATGTTGTTTTTAAATGATTGGATTTATACATTGAAATGCTCTCCTGGCATATGTGGAATAAATAATGCCCGAGAATTCTAGTACAATATAATTTTAGTGTAAATAACAATTCTTATCATTTTTATTGAATTTAAATAAAATACCTGATTTTTTGACCGCACTTTCTTGCAATCCAAATAAATTCTAGTATTATTCACGGTTCGCCAATTTGGCGGATTTATTTCTCATGTCGGGTTCCCTACCCCCGATTAACCAACTAAAAAGGTCTTAAAATGAAAATTAATACTCCGATCTTCAATGATCAACAAAAACGTTTTGCTTTAATTTTATTAAGCTTATTTCACATCTTCATTATCACAGCCAGCAACTATTTCGTTCAAATTCCATTTGAAATCAATTTAAAATTGACCGCACTTGGTTTTTCTGATGATTTTTCCTTCCACAGCACATGGGGCACACTCACTTTCCCATTCATTTTCTTAGCCACTGATTTAACGGTACGTGTATTTGGGGCAAAAGAAGCGCGTTGGATCATCTTTATCGTAATGATTCCAGCACTTATCGTGAGTTATATTGTTTCGGTTATTTTCTCTAATGGACAATATCAAGGTTTAGGTGCATTAAGTGAATTCAATATGTTTGTTTTCCGTATTGCGTTCGCCAGCTTCTGTGCTTATGTTTTCGGACAATTATTAGATGTGTTAGTATTCAACCGCTTACGCCAATTAAAAACATGGTGGATTGCCCCGAGCAGCTCCATGACATTTGGTTCCCTTGCCGATACCTTTATGTTCTTTTGTGTAGCATTTTATAAAAGTAGTGATCCATTTATGGCCGAACATTGGTTTAGCCTTGGATTTGTCGATTACTTATTTAAATTATTTGTCGGCATCGTCTTGTTTGTTCCCGCTTATGGCGTGGTACTCAGCATGATTTTGCGTAAACTTCAATCTCTCGCAAGCTCTCGCCAGTTTGCTTAACTTAAGGAAATACAATGACTGAAACCCTTTCTCTTAGAGCTAAAATAGAACAAAGCCCAATGGGGGCTTATCAATGGATGATTGTGGTCATGGCTGCCATCATGAATTTACTTGATGGCTTTGATGTATTAGCCCTGGCCTTCACTGCAACAGCCATTCGTGGCGAATTTGGTCTCACGGGGATTGAGTTAGGTTATTTATTAAGTGCCGGCTTATTTGGTATGACTGCCGGCTCACTTTTTCTTGCACCACTTGCGGATAAAATTGGTCGTCGCCCATTGTTATTAATGGCGGTATCACTCTCCGCTATTGGGATGTTAGGTTCGGCGTTTATCTCACAATATCAATGGCTTGGTTTCTGGCGCGTTATCACCGGGCTTGGTGTCGGCGGTATTTTAGTGGGCACAAACGTAATCACCAGTGAATATTCCTCTCGTAAATGGCGTAGCTTTGCGATCAGTGTCTATGCAGCAGGATTTGGTATCGGTGCGGTATTAGGCGGTATGTTTGCGGTAATGTTGCAAGGTGAATATGGCTGGCGTTCAGTGTTTCTAGCGGGCGCTATCTTAACCGGTTTACTTTTAGTGGTGCTATTTATTTGGTTACCGGAATCCATTGATTTCCTTACTTCCAAACAACCTAAAAATGCAGAAGTGCGGTTAAATTTAATCGCAAAAAAAATTGGTTTAGCCGGTGATTGGAAACTTCCAGAAAAAGCAGAAAAAATTAAGACTAAATTACCTATTAGCCAATTATTCAGCGACAAATACTTACATTCGACCCTGTTAATTTGGACGGCTTTCTTTGCGATCATGTTCAGTTTCTATTTTATTAGCTCATGGACACCAGCCTTATTAAAAGAAGCGGGCATGACAACAGAGCAAAGTGTGAGCGTCGGAATGATGATCTCATTAGGGGGCACTTGTGGCGCCTTAATCTATGGCTTACTGGCTAGCCGTTGGACAGCACGAGGCGTGTTAATTTTATTCACCGTCTTATCTTCTGCAGCAATCATTACCTTTATCTTATCCTCGTCCGTTTTATGGATTGCGATGGTATTCGGTATTTTAGTTGGTGCGCTCATGAATGGCTGTATCAGCGGTCTTTATACCTTAAACCCACTTACTTATGATGCCGATATTCGTAGCACCGGTGTAGGCTGGTCGATTGGTATCGGTCGTATTGGTGCAATTCTTGCTCCAACGATTGCGGGTCAATTATTAGATATGGGCTGGGACAAACAGAGTTTATATGTGGGCGTGGGCTTTGTGATGTTGATCTCAACAATAGCACTCTTTTTCTTAAAAAGCCGCTCCGAAATTAAAGCATAATCTAAAAAAATATAGCAAAAGGCGTGATAAACACGCCTTTTTTATTGACTGGATAAAGTGCTCATCTCTAGCCTTCCAATCAGAAAGATTTTCAGGTTATTTTATGTAACATTTTCTTCTAAAAATCCTTTGTTATCCATCTTGAATTTCAACGCATTATGGTGTTAAATCAGTACACATTATAAGGTTATAAAAATATAAAAATAAGTTGTAGGAATTTATGTGCCAATTACTCGGAATGAACTGTAATACACCGACGGATATTGTCTTTTCTTTTGAAGGTTTCCGTCGTCGTGCTGGTCTTACTGATTGCCATTCAGATGGCTTCGGTATCGCTTTTTTTGAAGGTCGTGGTGTGCGTATTTTTCGCGATAACCACGCTGCATCTCAATCCCCGATTGCAGATTGTGTAAAACAATACAACATTAAATCGCTCAATGTGATTGCCCACATTCGCAAGGCAACACAAGGCGGTGTCACCATTGAAAATACCCATCCCTTTATTCGTGAAATTTGGGGACAAAATTGGGTGTTTGCTCACAACGGTAATTTAAAAGAATTACCGGATATGTCTGAGAGTTTCTGTCAGCCTATTGGCTCAACTGATTCAGAAACCGCATTTTGTTATATGGCGGAATATTTGAAAAATCGTTTCCGCCGTAAACCGTCTGAAATGGAAATTTTTGAAGCCATTCAAGATATTACCAAAGAGCTCTCACAAAAAGGTACCTTTAACTTCATTCTTTCAAATGGGGAATGGATGATCGCCCACTGCTCAACCAATTTGCATTACTTAACACGTAAAGCCCCTTTTGGTAAAGCACATCGAATTGATGATGATGGCGTCATCGATTTTAATGATTACGCAAAAGATGGTGACAAAGTCACCATCATTACGACGTTCCCTCTCACCAAAGATGAACCTTGGGTTAAAATGGAACATGGTGGTTTCGTATTCTTCAAAGAAGGGGACAAAATTGCTGAGGTCGTCGGTGTGGCTAAAGAAATGGAAGATGATGGTACATTAGGCAATCGTGCAGCAGCCTAATAACAAATCACAATAAAAAGTGCGGTCAAAAACATCAGAGATTTTGACCGCACTTTCTTTATCTGCAATTAACGCATTGTGACAAATTCTTCAGAACCGGTTGGGTGAATTGCCACCGTATTATCAAAGTCTGCTTTAGTTGCACCCATTTTGATTGCCACCGCAAAACCTTGAATCATTTCATCCACACCAAAACCAATGCCGTGTAAGCCTACGATTTTTTCTTCTTTGCCGACACACACTAATTTCATTCGGCAAGGTTGACGATGTTCAGTAACCGCGGTGTACATTGCGGTGAAAGAGGATTTATACACTTTCACATTTTCTTCGCCATATTGCTCAATCGCTTGCGGTTCAGTTAAACCCACCGTACCAATTGGTGGATGGCTAAACACAACCGTTGGCACAAGATTGTAATCCAAATGTTCATTCGGTTTGTTATTGAATAAACGCTCAGACAAACGACGACCTGCCGCCACGGCAACTGGTGTTAATTCAATACCACCTTCGATAATATCACCTACAGCATAAATGCCAGGCACGTTTGTATTTTGGTATTTATCAACAATAATTTGTCCGCGTGAATTCGTTTTCACGCCTGTTACTTCAAGATTAATCACATCAGTAGCAGGTTCACGACCAATCGCCCAAATTAACGTATCCACTGTAGTTTCTCGGCCATCTTGTAATTTCAAGGTAAGCGAACCATCCGCATTTTTCACCACTTCTTCTGGCAATGCTTTGGTATGTAATTGGATACCATCTTGTGCTAACACTTCAACTAAGGTTTCGACAATCAATGGATCTTGATTACGCAATGGAGCATGTTGGCGTACAAACAAATGTGTTTCACTGCCTAAGCTATTTAAAACACCCGCTAATTCAACGGCAATATAACCGGCGCCAACTACTGCAACACGTTTTGGTAATTCATTTAAAGCAAATACACCATTTGAATCAATTCCGTATTCAGCACCTTTTACCGCCGGAATACTTGGACGGCCACCCGTCGCAATTAAGATATGATCGGCTGTCACTAATTCTGTTGAACCATCTGCATAGCTCACTTCAATCGTTTTCGCATCTTTAAAACGCGCAAAACCATTTAGAACATCCACGTTATTTTTTGCTAATACATTATTGTAAGATGTATGAATACGACCGATGTAGGCTTGACGGCTCTCGACTAATTTCGCGTAATCAAACTTTTTCACTTCTACATCAAAACCATAAGCAGGTGCATAGCTATTAATCGCTTCTGCCACTTGTGCGCCATAGAACATCACTTTTTTCGGTACACAACCTACGTTTACGCAAGTACCACCGAGATATTTTGCTTCAATAATTGCACATTTTTTGCCATAGCTTGCCGCACGGTTAATTGAGGCAATCCCGCCGGAACCGCCACCGATCGCAATATAATCATAATGTTTAGTCATTTTCATCATCCTTTTACTCATTGGAATTCTGCTCTATTGTGCCTAAATGTGAATAGGAAGGCTATAAATTAGTGTAATTGGAATTGTCTATACTCGGTCTAATCAATAAATATGTCCAATCTAAATAGCGAAAAAACCAATATTTTTCACGATAATACAAGCTGTCATTTTGATTATCCCAAGGCTTATGTGGGGCGCTATAGTGAATAATCATTGGTTCAGCGCTTAGATTAACAAATTTATCACTGTACTTTCTTTTTATTGATTCAATGTAATGTACCTGACAATTCTCATTTAAACCATAATATTTTGCTTTATCCCTCAAAAGAATATTTAAAATACATTGGTCGCCAAAAAGGACTTTATCAGAAAACTTCTCTGCAAGCGTAAGTAATATATCAACCAAATGATTTTCTCGCCATTTCACGGTATCAATGAGCAATACACCGCTATTAAAATAATTAGTTGAAACATTCGTATCTAGATAAGGAAAAGAAAAGTTGTCCCAGGCACAATAATCTTTCACTACACCAACAGGTGCATCCTCAAGATCACTATAATAAAAGTCAGCTAACGAACCATTTACAATAATATCTGCATCTAAATACAACACACGCTCTTGATTAATAAGTTTTGGAATCAATAGCCTATAATAGCTACTTGATGAAGAAATATGCGCTAAGGTTTTATAATTTTTAAAAACATCATCAGAAATATGTATCGGAAAAAGCTGATATCCTATTTTCCCCAGCTTCAGCTGAATGCCTTCAAACCATTCCTTAGGAATATCATTATGTAATACATAAAAATTAACACGTTTATTATGATAACAAATAGATTTAATCAAGGTTTCTAAGTGTGGTGTGTATTTTGCATCAACAGCAAACGCAATATTCATATAATCATTATTTGAATTGAGCATATTCGATTCCTAGGTTTAGTTTTAGTTTTAGTTTTAGTTTTAGTTTTAGTTTTAGTTTTAGTTTTAGTTTTAGTTTTAGTTTTAGTTTTAGTTTTAGTTTTAGTTTTAGTTTTAGTTTTAGTTTTAGTTTTAGTTTTAGTTTAAATCATCAAATGATATTAATAAATATTATTCATAAAAAACCCAGCCGAAGCTGGGTTTTTATCTATTTTAAAGGAAAGTTAAATTACCATTGGTAACCTACACCCACAGAGCCACCTACGTCGCCTTGGGTATTCGCGTTACCTTGAAGTTTAAAGATAACTTTACCATTGTCGCTTGAGCGTGAGTAACCTACTGCTACAGCGCTTTCACCTTTGAAAGTACCTGCAGAAGCCGCAACCATTGATTTACCAGGGATGTAAACTTGTGGTAAACCTGCTGCTGCGTTAGCACCTGCGATACCGCCACGTGCTTCTTTACCTACTTTATTGATACGTTTGTGTACATCACCAACTGATTGTTTCAATTGAGATACGTTCACTGCATCAGTATCTTTTTCACCTCGAGCAACGTTAGTGATAGTTTTACCACCTGCGTCAATACCGCCTTTGGTCACACTTGGTCCATTATTGATGGTAATACCGTCTTGATTTACAGTTGTATCACCAATTTTGATACTACCGTTATTATCAAGCTCGATATTGTTTGCAAGATTCACATCTAAACCTTGACCATCTGCAGCTTTAGTCACACGAATGTTTTTCGCTGTAGTTGAGGTTGTTGCGCCACCTTTCACATTTAAGTTAGAACCTAAAGTGCGGTTAACGGTTTTACCATCATCACCAGTGAATTTCAAGCCATCATCAAGTGTTGCAATTTCACGTTTGATGTCATTGCCATCTTTATCTTTATCAGTATAGGTAACACGGTTAATCTCTTTACCACCATCACGCTCTGCGACTGTGGTTGTGCCTTTTTCTGGTTTGATAGTGACTGACGCACCATCTTTACCATCTGCACCTTTCGGTCCAGTTAAGCCGATTGAACCATCTTTTCCGTTAATTACAACAGCTGCACCGTCTTTGCCGGTTACGCCAATAGAACCATCAACACCATCTTTACCATCTTTACCTACTTTAACTGTAGTTACAGTAATGGTTTTCGCATCTAAATCTTCAGATGTTGCATAGATGATATTTTGACCTTCACGTTTCACTTCTAAGTTTTTACCTGCTTGGAAGTTAACTTTATCACCGGCACCCACTTTAGTTGGTGTTCCAGTTTCAGTTTTGAATGAGTCTTGGTTCTTAGCTTTACCTGTGTTAACAATCCAACCTGCGCTGTTGATTGCATCCGCTACATTCTTAACTGTTGCAACTTTATTATCATCTCCAGTAGTAACTGTAACTTTACCTGCATTATCACCATCTGGCTTAGCTTCGATAATGTTGCCTGTATTAGCCGTTACATTACCATTTTTTACAGTAATGGTTGTGCCATCAGTTTTCACATCATAGGTTACATTTACAACGTCTTGGCCATTTGTCTTGGTTACAGTCACGTTAGCTGTTGTGCCGTTACCATTAATATATTCAACATGATCACCTGGATTTACAGTAACGTTTGCTCCATCAGTTGTTTTTGTAATCCAACCTGTGTTGTTAATGGTATTCGCGACATCACCTACTGTGGCAACTTTATTAGCTGCACCATCAGTTTTATCTTCAGCACCATCTTTACCTACAACCGCTTTACCTGTTGTAGTGTTTGCTGAAACATTACCTGTTACTTGTTTAACAACATTCGTTGCATTTACAGAAAGATTAATTGTGCTGGTATTGCCATCAGTCGTTGGTTTAATCTCAACTGAACGGTCTTCACTTGCAAAGTTCACGTTGTTACCGTGAGTTACAGCATCAACAGCTTTACCATTTGCTTGTAAGTTCCAGCCTGCTTTTAACACATCTTCAACTGTCGCTGCATCTTTACCTCTGTAATCTGCTGCAGTAGGAGTAGTAAGATTCGATGCTAAATCAGCTGTTTTGGTTGCATTTTTAACACTATCAGTCACTTTAACTGGGTCATTTAAATGGGTTGTCAAGTTGGTTACTACACCATCCTTGGTAATATGTGTATTACCAATTTTGATATCGCCATCTTTAACTGTTGTACCACCAATACTAAGGCTACCATTGCTATCCAACGTAACGTTATTCGCAAGATTCACTTTTAAGCCGCCATTATCAGCTTTAGTCACACGAATGTTGTTCGCTGTGGTTGCATCTGTCGCTCCACCTGTAATATTAAGGTTAGAGCCTAAAGTGCGGTTAACGGTTTGACCATCATCACCTGTGAATTTCAAGCCATCATCAAGTGTTGCGATTTCACGTTTGATGTCATTACCATCTTTATCTTTATCAGTATAGGTAACACGGTTAATCTTTTCACCACCATCACGTTCTGCGACTGTGGTTGTGCCTTTTTCTGGTTTGATAGTAACTGACACACCGTCTTTACCATCTGTACCTTTCGGTCCAGTTAAGCCGATTGAACCATCTTTTCCGTTAATTACAACAGCTGCACCGTCTTTACCAACTACACCAATAGAGCCATCTTTGCCATCTTTGCCATCTTTGCCATCTTTGCCTAATGTAATATTGTCATTTAAAGCAAAAGTAACATTTGCACCGTTACCACCATTAACTTGTTCTACGGTTAAGTTTTTACCTGCTTTAAATTCAACCGTATTGCTATCAACAATATTTTTTTCAGCTGCATTATGGTTATCAGTTACAGCACCGCCATCAGCAGCAGATGATTTCACATTCCAAGATGACTTCGCTACATTGCTTAAATTAACACTTAAATCATAAGTAGTTTGATGCGTGTTAGCATCAATTTTAGGATTTACTGTAACAGAATGATCACTTGAAGTAACATTAATGCGAGATGCATTTAACTGATCAAGATTAACCGCATCAGTACCATTAGTACCTGGTTTTAAGTTAGTAATCTGGTTATTACCCATATCAAGATTACCGCCGGTAATATTGATTGAGTTATCACCAAAGGTAAGTTTTGGACCAGTTGCTTTATTTTGAATACTTGTGATGTTGGTTAATGTTTGGTTTAAAGAGAAACTATAAACTTGGTTTGCTTCATCACCAGTTTGTTTCACTTTTAAGTTTTCACCCGCATCAAAATTCACTGTTGCATTAGCTTTCACAGCTTTTGCAGCTGAAGTACCGTCAACATTACCGGTTGCATTCGCATTCCATGCTGAGTTAGCGACTAATTGACCATCATCGTTAATTGTCACAGTTGAATTATCAACCTTAACCGTTACTTTGCCTTTATTAGGGTCATTTTTATCAGTAGGAATTTCAATACCTGGGCCTGCATTGATGTCATATTGAACTTTATAGGTTTTGTTCGCTTCGTCTGCAGTGACTTTTGCAATCGTGCCAACACCATTTGAGAAGTTCACTTGGCTACCCGCAGTAACATTACCTTTAACTTCAGCTTTTCCTGAATTTTCTTCACCAATTTTCCAGAATGCACTGTTAATTGCATTGACAACATTCGTGATGTTCGCGAATTTATCACCATCATTACCTTTAACCATTACAGTACCATTATTATTGGTATTAGTTGTATCTGTTGCAGGAATGATTTCACCTTTATCTACAGATGCATCTTTTGCACTGATGGCAATCTGAGAACCATTACGTTTTAATGTAATATTTTTACCCGCTAAGAACGTAACCTGATCCCCAGGATTAATTGCTTCGGCTTCTTTATTAGCAGTTTCGATCTCAGCTGAACCTTTATCACCTGGTGCTGTTGATTCCCCAATTTGCAAATTCCAATGGGAACCATTGATCATATCTCGTGTTGTTTTAATCGTGGTCAGTTTTTCGCCATTGTTAGTTGTAACATTTGCATCATCGCTAGAAATATTACCGTCTTTTGTAACTGATAAAGAACCTGTTACAGGTGTTACAATATACTCTGATGGATTAGATGCATCCGTTGTAACATTTAAAGTATTATTATTACCAGAAACAACAGAAGATGCTGCGCCACCGGTTGAATTAGCACTAATTTTGATTTCACCTGTAGTCACATTATTAGTGAGAGTTACACCATTACCCGCAACTAAATTAGCAACAACTTTATTACCATCAATTTTTAAGCCTTGCCCCACGTTTACATCATAAGAAACGTTTGTAACATTAGCGTTGTCTGGATTTTGAACTACTTTTGCGGTTGTTGCGTTACCATCAATAAAGTTAACTTGGTCTTTATTATAAACGTTACTTACCTGTTTATTATCATTAGTACCAACCACCCAATGATGGCTATCGATTCTATTTGATAAATTTTCCGCTACGACATAAAGCTGTGAACCATTTACGGCATCAGTTGAGTTTGCATCAATACGACCAGCCGCAACATTTTGGATTTGACGTACAAATTCACCATCAGGGCCAGTGTAACCAACTGAAACTACTGCGCCATCCCCAAGTGAACTACTATTACCAGCAAAACCACTATACGTATATTTTCCTACTGTTGCAGTATTTGTTGGTACAAAAGCATCCGTTACAGAACCTGAACCTAATGCCACGGAGTTAGCAATGTTTGCTTTTGAACCACTGCCCAATGCTGTTGCATAGTCGTTTGTTGCGCTTGCCTCTAAACCTACAGCTACCGTAGCATAACCTGTTGCATTTGACATTTTACCGATTGCAATTGCTGGCCCCTTCGGACAATCTCCGCTAGTAGCGCTTCCAGTTGATGCTGATGGGTCGTTCTGTTTATTACTTTCACAAGAACCTTGAGATTGTTGGCTACCATTTGCAACAGATGAGGTACCGATTGCGATATCTGATTCTTTGTGTGCTGTAGCTGCATTACCTTGAGCGATTGTATTATCAGCGATAGCGTTAGATTTTGTACCAATAGCAATAGTCTGATTACCTTTTGCTTGAGCAGCATCCGCTGGAGTCATTGAGCCACCAATAGCAACAGAGTTAGTACCAGTAGCATTTGCAGATGTACCACCTGCAAATGAAGCATTACCTGATGCTTTTGATGCTGCACCCACTGCTGACGCACGCTCACCAGAAGCCGCAGCATATCCACCTAGCGCTAAAGCATTACGATCGGTCGCACTAGAACTCACACCAAGTGCTACCGCGTTATCAACCGTTGCAGTCGCACTCTTACCACCAGCAAACGTATTTGCTGCTGATGCATCTGCCAGATAACCAACAGCTACTGCTGCAGTACCTGGACCTTTACCAGTAGCAGAGTCAACTGTACCACCTGCTTTTGAGTTTTGACCGATAGAGACAACAGAGTCTGCCGAAGCGTTAGAGTATGAACCGATAGCAATAGATTGAACACCTGATGCTTTTGCTTCTGTTGCAATAGCAAGTGCGTGATCTTTGTTTGCTACAGTATCTTTACCAATAGAAATGGTGTTAGTCCAGCCTGCAGTAGAATTTGTACCAATCGCAATAGAATCTTGCTTTAAAGCACTTGCTTCCGCCCCCACTGCCACCGCATGACGACCAGCAGTTGGATTAGGCACATTATCTGGTGCGATATTCACCGCGTCATTAGCTCTAAGATCTGTTGCCGCTATAGCTGATTGAGATGCAGCCAATGAGCCAATCACTGCACCCGCAAGTGCGGTCAATTTCACAATTTTTTTTGACTTAGTTTTACCTTTAGCATGCCCAAGTTCAGAAACTGCTGTCCACGTTTGTGTAGCATGATTCCAAATAACTTTAAACACTTTGTTCATGAGTTTTATTCCTTTTTATTAGGATTGTTAAGAAGCTGTTGTTCAAACAACAGCACCAAAAAAATTCAGCATCCAAAAGGCGGCGACAACAATTTTAGACAATAGTTTCCCTTACCCTTCTGGTCAGAACAGCTTATTTTAAGCCAACTTTGTATAAAAAGAAAGCATCAAAAAAAAAGATTTGCTAAAAATTACAAGCAATTAAGACAAAACACCTCATTTGTAAATATATGTAAAGATTTCCATTGAATTTTATTAAAATATGTAAATAATTGTAAATTTCGGATAAAAAATAAACAAGTTTAGGTATAAAAAATCTCATCATTTATCTATCCCTTTACGAAAGGGAGGATTTATATCAAACTAAAGCAAGCGAATAAGATTAATTAAGGAAGAAAGGCATGACAATCTGGAAAAAAACATTCACGCTTGAGCAGCTTAATGAAATGGGGAAACATTGTGCGGTTGGGCATTTAGGCATTGAAATTTCAGCTTATGGTGAAAACTGGATTGAGGCAAAAATGCCGGTTGATCATCGCACCACACAACCTTTCGGTTTATTACATGGTGGCGTATCTGTGGCATTGGCAGAAACTATTGGCTCTTTAGCGGGATTTCTCTGTATAGAAGAAGGGCAAGTTGCCTTAGGATTAGATATCAACGCCAATCATCTTCGCCCAGCAAAAAAAGGTTTTGTTACCGCAAAGGCAACGCCAATTGCTTTAAGTCAAAATACCCATGTTTGGCAAATTGACATTCGCGATGAACAAGATAAACTTTGCTGCGTTTCTCGATTAACGCTTTCTATCAAACATTTATGACTACAACTCAAAAAATTGGCATCATTTTAGCCAATCTTGGTACGCCTGATGCCCCTCAACCCGCAGCGATCTCTCGTTATTTAGCAGATTTTTTAATGGATCCCCGCGTGGTCGATTTACCTCGTTGGAAATGGTATCCCCTTTTAAAAGCCATTATTTTACCGATGCGTTCTAAACGTATTGCACAAAATTATCAAGCTATTTGGACAGAACAAGGCTCTCCCCTGCTTGCCATTACAAAGCAACAACAAGCGGATTTACAAGCTTATTTGACTGAACAAGGGATCAATGCACAAGTCGAAATTGCCATGACTTATGGTAATCCTTCAATACAAAGTGCGGTCAAAAATTTACTTAAAAATAGCGTGGAACGCATGATTGTGTTGCCGCTTTATCCACAATATTCCAGCACCACAACGGGCGCATTAATCGATGCGTTCAATCGTGCCATTGCACAAGAACGCAATATTGTGCCTTTTGAGTTTATTCATTCTTATCATCTTGATGAAAACTACATTAATGCCTTAGTGGATTCGATTAAAGTGCGGTTAAAACCCGATGAGTTTTTGCTTTTTTCTTATCATGGCATTCCATTGCGTTATGAGAATATGGGCGATTATTATCGTCAGCACTGCAAACAAACCACCATTGCCATTGTGGATAAATTAGGTTTGACAGAAAACCAATGGAATATGACCTTCCAATCTCGTTTTGGTCGTGAAGAATGGTTACAACCTTATACGGATCACTTTTTAGAAGAAGCGGCTTCTCAAGGGATTCAAAAAATCGCGGTGATTTGCCCTGGTTTTTCAGTGGATTGTTTAGAAACCTTAGAAGAAATTGAAGTTGAAAATAAAGAAACATTCTTAAATCATGGTGGTGTGTCTTATCACTATATCCCCGCATTGAATGCTGAAAAAGCCCATATTGAAATGATGGGGAAATTGGTTTTGGATAAGTTGAAATAGTAAATCTCCCCCTAGCCCCCCTCTTTACAAAAGAGGGGGGTATTTTATTGGCAAATAAATGCTCCCTGCTCTTAGCCCTCTCAAATACTCCCATAAAATATTAAAAGTAACTCATAAAAAAAGCCCCTCTTTCGTAAAGAGGAATTTGGGGAGATTAATTTTAAATAAGTTGCAATAGTTAAATCTCCCCCTGCCCCCTCTTTACGAAAGAGGGGGTATTTTATTGGCAAATAAATGCTCTCCGTTCTTAGCTATCTCAAATACATTCCCAATAAAACCACTAAAAGTAACATCATAAAAAAGCCCCTCTTTTGTAAAGAGGGGTTTGGGGAGATTTAAAAAATAAACAAAAAGGCGAACCTTTCGATTCGCCTTTTAAGATTCATCTCTAATCAAAGATTAGAAGAATACACGCATACCTACACCGATAGCTCTGTCTTTAGTTTTACCATCGTAAGAATCGTTAACGTACTCTTTAGTAGTCACATATTTGCCTTCTACAAATAATACAACTTGTTTATGAAGTTTGTAGTCTGCACCAAGTAAGAAACCGTGAGTTTTGTCTTTATCAGCTTCGCCTTTCACGCGCTCATATAGGTAGTTACCATATACTTGAGATGCTGGAGTTACTTGATATGCAAAACCTGGAGATACATAGAATTTATTTGTTTTTGCATCATCAAATTTCACATGTGCATAACCAAAGTCACCTGTTAATTTGAAATCACCAAATTTATAGCCTAATGATGCTAAGAAACCATCTACACGGTGTTTATATGTTGCATTAGTTTCAAGGTTAGTGTGACCATAAGCGAAACGAGCATCTAAATCACCTGCTGTGTATAATGCACCGAAACCAAATGCATTTTTAAGACCTGGGGTAAGCGCTCTACCTTTATCATTATGACGTTGACCGAAGTTGTAGTTTGCACTTAATTGTAAACCTTCGATACCTTTATAGTCGTAACGTACTACACCAGTGCCTGAAGTTGGAATATATTTACCTTTTGGAATAAAGCCATATTCATAGTCATTTGCTTGACTTAAATCATCCGCGATAGTTAATTGACGACCGAATGTGATATCACCAGTTGCTTTGCTACCTAAACCTACATAAGCACGTTTAGCATAAAGGCTACCGAATTGGTCACGAGATTCTGTATCATCAAAACGGAATTCTAAACGACCTAATGCATAGAAATCGTTATCTAAGTTGTGTTTCACTGTGATACCGAAACGTGAACCTGCGTTACGTAAAGCGGAATTTGCAGTTTTAGTTGAATTACCTGCTGCGTCATACTTTTTAGCATCCGCTTTTTCTAAGATTAAACGAAGAGAACCGTTTAATTCAACTTTAGTACCTTCGTTATCATAAACTACTGCTGCGTTTGCTGCTGAAGCTGCAACTGCAGAAACGATCAATGCTGCTAGTGTCTTTTTCATAATTGTTATTCCTTTTGGTTGTTACCTATGATTTTTGATTGAAGCAATTTTTCATAAAAAGTTCAATCTCCGAAATAGACATCGCAAATATTACAAAATAAACCTATGGTGTCAATGGGAGGATCTCTTCCAATTTTCTAAAATCGGATCAAGATCACATTTTTTACACAAAAAAGGACATTTTTTAATCAAAAACATCCTTTCACATCGAACTTTTCAGAATTTTGTCTATACAACTATCTCTCTATTTTGAGCAATTTGTTCTTCTTTTTTATTCATTTTCGAAGAAATAATGAATATTTTTTAAGCAGACTAAGCACATTCCACCGAAAATGAAATCACCTCTTTAATACTTTCTGCGCCTAATGCAATCATAATTAAACGATCGACACCTAAAGCCACACCGGATGTATTTGGAATGCCTGCTTGTAAAGCCCCTAGAAAACGATAGTCAATTTCACGCTGTGGCAAACCTGCTTTTTCGCGCAGGCGATTGTCTTTTTCAAAGCGGTATTGTTGTTCGCGTGCATCCGTGAGCTCATGGAAACCATTGGCTAACTCTAATCCTTTATAATAGAACTCAAAGCGTTCTGCCACACGGCTATCTTCTGGGCTAAGTTGTGCAAGTGCGGCTTGGGAAGAAGGGAAATGATAAACTGCTACAGGTGCTTCTTGCCCAATTTTAGGCTCTACCACTTCACTGAATAGAAATTGCAATAAGGTATCACGATCTTCATCTTCATCTGCCATAAAGTTGTGTTTACGTGCCACTTCCACCAGTTCTTGACGAGTCGCAGATAATGGATCTAATCCTACATATTCTTGGAAGACGAACTGATAACTTAAGGTTTCTGCCGGTTTACAATCGAGGATCTGTTGTAGCAAATCATCCACTTCATTCATCAGACGATACATGTCAAAGTGCGGTCGATACCATTCAAGCATGGTGAATTCCGGATTATGGCGATTCCCTGCTTCTTCATTACGAAATACTTTGCCAATTTGAAAGATCGGTCCACTGCCTGCCGCTAATAAACGCTTCATGTGATATTCCGGACTGGTAGAAAGCCAGAGCGTTTTCGAGAGTTCATCAAAAGGGGCAACAAATTCCGTATTAAAGGTGGAAAGGTGAAGATCCGTTAAGCCAAATTCACTTAAAACGGGCGTTTCCACTTCTAATAATCCACGTTCAGTAAAGAACTGACGAATATCCGCAATGATTTTGGCTCGCGCCAATAAGTTTTTAATTGAAGCGGAAGGTTGCCATTCTGTTTTTTTATCGCTAAGTGCGGTCATTTTTTTCTCCGTTTTTCACGTTTAAAATGAATTAGGCTATTGTAAACAAGACTGATTTTTAACTCAATAATCCGACTAAATCATTCTTAAACGCAAACGGTTATCATCTATAAATATATAAAAAACTAACTTTTTTGAGTTAGATCACACTTTTGGTATTTTGTCCGTTTATTCCAGAAAAAAAGTTACTAATTTGTAAACAAAAATGGCAGAATGACAACATGCCCCTATTAATTTAAGGCGTTTTATTTTTTTACTTTCTATACGATTGGAGGATATCGTGCAAACGGTTAATGTCGATATTGCTATTGTTGGTGCCGGTGGCGGCGGTTTACGTGCAGCAATTGCAGCAGCAGAAGCAAACCCTAACTTAAAGATCGCATTAGTTTCTAAGGTTTATCCTATGCGTAGCCATACGGTTGCAGCAGAAGGTGGTGCGGCCGCAGTAATTAAAGAGGAAGATTCCTACGATAAACACTTCCACGATACCGTTGCCGGTGGTGACTGGTTATGTGAACAAGATGTGGTGGAATACTTCGTTGAACATTCTCCAGTGGAAATGACTCAACTTGAACGTTGGGGCTGCCCTTGGAGCCGTAAAGCTGATGGCGATGTAAACGTTCGTCGTTTCGGTGGGATGAAAATCGAGCGTACTTGGTTCGCGGCAGACAAAACCGGTTTCCACTTATTACATACCCTTTTCCAAACATCCATTCAATATCCACAAATTCAACGTTTTGACGAGCACTTCGTTTTAGACATCTTAGTTGATGATGGCCATGCTCGCGGTATGGTTGCGATGAATATGATGGAAGGTTCACTTATTCAAATCAATGCAAACGCGGTTGTGATTGCAACTGGTGGTGGTTGTCGTGCATTTAAATTCAACACCAACGGTGGTATCGTAACTGGTGATGGTTTATCAATGGCATATCGTCACGGTGTTCCTCTTCGTGATATGGAATTCGTCCAATATCACCCAACCGGCTTACCAAACACCGGTATCTTAATGACTGAAGGTTGCCGTGGTGAAGGCGGTATCTTAGTGAATAAAAACGGCTACCGTTATTTACAAGATTATGGTCTAGGCCCTGAAACCCCAATCGGTAAACCTGAAAACAAATATATGGAACTTGGTCCACGTGATAAAGTTTCACAAGCTTTCTGGCAAGAATGGAAAAAAGGCAACACCTTAAAAACAGCAAAAGGTGTTGATGTGGTTCACCTTGACTTACGTCACTTAGGTGAAAAATATTTACATGAACGTCTTCCGTTTATTTGTGAATTAGCAAGTGCTTATGAAGGTGTAAACCCAGTTAATGAACCAATTCCAGTTCGCCCGGTTGTTCACTATACCATGGGTGGTATCGAAGTGGATTTCAACAGCGAAACTCGTATTAAAGGTTTATTTGCTGTGGGTGAATGTGCTTCTTCCGGTTTACATGGTGCAAACCGTTTAGGTTCTAACTCGCTTGCAGAATTAGTGGTTTTAGGCCGTGTTGCGGGTGAATATGCCGCACAACGTGCAGCGGAAGCTCAACCGGCAAACCGTGCAGCAGTTGATGCACAAGCTCAAGATGTTGTGGCTCGCCTTGAAGCACTTTATAACCAAGACGGTAATGAATCTTGGTCTGAAATCCGTGATGAAATGGGTACCGTCATGGAAGAAGGTTGTGGTATCTACCGTGACCAAGAAAGCATGCAAAAAGCAGTAGATAAAATTGCTGAGCTTAAAGAACGTTATAAACGTATTCGTGTTGCAGACCGTTCAAGCGTATTCAATACCGATGTGCTTTACACTGTAGAATTAGGTTACATCCTTGATGTGGCACAATCAATTGCCAACTCTGCAATTGAACGTAAAGAGTCTCGTGGTGCACACCAACGCTTAGACTACACTGAACGTGATGATGTGAATTATTTAAAACACACCCTTGCTTACTACAATGGCGATGATGCACCGCGTATTGAATACAGCCCGGTGAAAATCACTAAATCTCAACCAGCAAAACGTGTTTATGGTGCTGAAGCAGAAGCGGCAGAAGCGGCTGCGAAAGCTAAGGAGCAAGCAAATGGCTAATTCACCAGTAATGACTGTAGAAGTATTACGCTACAACCCAGAAAATGATCAAGAGCCACATTTAAGCTCTTATCAAGTACCTTATGATAACCAAACTTCTCTTTTAGATGCGTTAGGTTACATTAAAGATAAACTTGAACCGTCTCTTTCTTATCGCTGGTCTTGCCGTATGGCAATCTGCGGTTCTTGTGGGATGATGGTCAATAACAAACCAAAATTGGCTTGTAAAACATTCTTACGTGATTACAGCGGCCATATGCGTATTGAACCATTAGCAAACTTCCCTATTGAACGCGACTTAGTGGTTGATTTAAGCCACTTCATCGAAAGTTTAGAGGCAATTAAACCTTATATTATTGGTAACGAAGCACCAGCATTAGATGGTAAACCACATCCATCGAAAGAGTTGCAAGTCAGCCGTACGAAACAAACGCCGGCACAGCTTGAAAAATATCGACAATTCTCAATGTGTATCAACTGTGGTTTATGCTATGCCGCTTGTCCGCAATTTGGTTTAAATCCTGAATTCTTAGGCCCTGCAGCGATTACAATGGCACACCGTTATAACCTTGATAACCGTGACCATGGTAAAGCACAACGTATGCCATTATTAAATGGTAAAAACGGTGTTTGGAGCTGTACTTTCGTGGGTTATTGTTCTGAAGTGTGTCCAAAACACGTGGATCCAGCTTCTGCAATCAACCAAGGCAAAGTGGAAAGTGCCAAAGATTATGTTATCTCAATGCTAAAACCAAAAGGCTAAGGGGAAGAATATGTCAGTAACAGTAAGTAAACGCAAAAAATATGTTCGCCCAATGACGGCTACTTGGTGGCAAAAATTGGATTTCTACAAAGCGTATATGGTACGTGAAGCAACCTCTATCTTTGCTGTATGGTTCTGTATCGTATTGCTTTATGGTGTACTTTGCCTTGCAAGCAATCCTGTACCAGGCTTAGGTATTGTTGATTTCATTGGCTTCTTAAGAAATCCAATTGTGGTGTTCTTAAATATCATTACATTAATTGCGACCTTATATCACACTGCAACTTATTTCGTGATGACACCAAAAGTGATGAACATCATTGTTAAAAATGAACGTTTACCACATCACGTGTTAAGAAATGCACTTTGGGCAGTTACCGCTGTGATTAGTGTTATCGCATTAATTTTAGTTTATATGTAGGGAGAGGAAAAATGGTCAATCAAAATCCAAAACGCTCTGGTGAACCACCAGTATGGTTGATGTTTGGTGCTGGCGGGACTGTCAGTGCGATTTTCTTCCCTGTTGTGATCTTAATCCTTGGTTTATTGTTACCATTCGGATTAATTGATCCACATAACTTAATTACATTCGCTTATTCTTGGATCGGAAAATTAGTTATCTTAGTTTTAACCATTTTCCCAATGTGGTGTGGTTTACACCGTATCCATCACGCGATGCACGATCTTAAAATTCACGTGCCAGCAGGCGGATTTATCTTCTACGGCCTCGCAACTATTTACACTGTTTGGGTGTTATTTGCCGTATTAGGTTTGTAATTTAAAAATACTAAATTGATAAATAAAAGTGCGGTCAAAAATGACCGCACTTTTTTATTCTCGACAAATAACCAAAATATTTTCTTAATCCAGAAAAACAAAAAACCCGACATAACGTCGGGTTTTCTTTTATCAAAAACTTTGATAATTATTCTGCAACAACGATAACATCTAATGTTGCAAATACTTCGCCGTGAAGTTGGAAACGAACATCGTGGTCACCAAGAGTACGGATTGGACCGTTTGGTAAACGAACTTCGCTTTTCGCAATTTCAACGCCTGCTGCAGTTACTGCTTCTGCTACATCACGAGTAGTGATTGCGCCGAATAAACGACCTTCCTCACCTGCTTTAGATGCGATAGTTACAGAACCTAATGCAGTCACTTGTGCTGCACGAGCTTGAGCTGCTGCAAGACTTGCTGCTGCCGCTGCTTCTAACTCTGCACGACGTGCTTCAAAGTGTTCAATGTTAGCTTTAGTTGCCATAACTGCTTTACCTTGTGGGATTAAGAAGTTACGAGCGAAACCAGATTTAACATTAACTTGATCACCTACATTACCTAGGTGAACGATTTTATCTAAAAGAATTACTTGCATTTCCTAACTCCTTCTTAATTGTGATGAGAATCAGAGTAAGGTAATAACGCTAAATAACGAGCGCGTTTGATTGCGCGTGCTAATTGGCGTTGGTACTTCGCACGAGTACCGGTAATGCGGCTTGGTACAATTTTGCCGCTTTCAGAAATGTAGTTCTTTAATGTAGCGATATCTTTGTAATCGATTTCAACAACATTTTCCGCTGTGAAACGGCAGAACTTACGACGACGGAAATAACGTGCCATTTGGCTGTCTCCTAATCTATAAATTCGATTTGCTCGGCATGCAATACTAACTGCGTTAAACCATTTGAGGTTTTATGTGAAGTAATAAACCCCACCACAAGAAGTTTACTGCCGACCGTAATGCTTTGAGTTTTTTCTATTAACTGATTGCCACTGACTTGAACAGGCATCTTTAACCACGCTTGGCGTGATAAACCACTTTCGACTTGTTCGGAACGATGTTCCAGCCAAAATTGGCAATGCGCAATCCCGTTAGGGCTTTTGCTTCGCTTGGGTAATTGACACACTGTGCCGATTAACGAGAAGCGATTATCAAGTTTTGAATTACTCTTCAGCATCCTCAAAATCGTTGTTTTCAACTTCAGCTAAAGGTTTACGTTCTTCTTTAGCCGCTTTCATTGGGGACGCTTCGGTTACGGCGTGCTTAGTATGGATAACAAGACTGCGTAATACAGCATCGTTATAACGGAAAGTCGTTTCTAGCTCGTCGATGACTTGTTGAGGCGCTTCTACATTCATAAGCACATAGTGTGCTTTGTGTAATTTGTTAATTGGGTACGCTAATTGACGACGACCCCAATCTTCTAGGCGATGAACTTGACCACCAGCTTCTTTAACAGAACCTGTGTAACGTTCGATCATACCTGGTACTTGCTCGCTTTGGTCCGGATGAACCATAAACACGATTTCGTAGTGACGCATTACTGCTCCTTACGGGTTAATCAGCCTTTGACGTAGATTAGCCACCAATCTGCAAAGGCAAGGAACGAAAAAATGAATGTGGCTAAGGGTGCTGATTATACAGATTTTTTTCTAGACTTCAAATAATTTGTACGCTTTTCAAACAAAAAAAGCCGATATCAACATATCGGCTTTTCTTTTATTTCTAAATTAACGGCTACGGAAAATGATACGACCTTTGCTTAAGTCATAAGGTGTCATTTCTACAGTTACTTTATCGCCCGTTAAGATACGAATATAGTTTTTACGCATTTTGCCAGAAATATGTGCAGTCACTACGTGACCATTTTCTAACTCAACGCGGAACATGGTATTTGGTAAGGTTTCCAAAATTGTGCCTTGCATTTCAATGCAATCTTCTTTTGCCATTTTATCCTCTAAAATTATGATTTTTTTGACCGCACTTTTTGCGGGTTATAAATGAAAAACGGGCGGATTATAGCGGTTTTTGGCGTTAGACGAAAGATTAAAATAAAATTGAACAGAAAAAAATCACTTTTTTTACCAATTTGTAAGTTGTATCAAGACTTAGGAATGATTTACAAAAGAAATACAGGCTCTATAATAACCGCACTTTTCTTATTAAATAGTACTTATGAATTCAAAAAAACACTTAGGTCATACGGCGCGTAAACGCTTTGGTCAAAACTTTTTACATGATACTTCTGTCATTCAAGGTATCGTGGCGGCGATTTACCCACAACCCAATCAATTCTTAGTGGAAATTGGTCCGGGACTTGGCGCATTAACAGAGCCGGTTGGTGAGCTTGTTGATCATCTGACTGTGGTAGAGCTTGACCGAGACCTTGCAGAACGTTTACGTCATCATCCATTTTTACATCAAAAGCTCACCGTTATTGAAACGGATGCAATGCAATTTGATTTTGGTGAGCTTTATACAAAAGAAAATTTAGCAGAAAAAGGTCAGAAATTACGTGTATTTGGTAACTTGCCTTACAACATTTCTACCCCATTGATGTTCCACTTGTTTAAGTATCATGATGTGATTCAAGATATGCACTTCATGCTACAAAAAGAAGTGGTCAAACGCTTATGCGCAGGGCCAAATAGCAAAGCTTACGGTCGTTTAACCATTATGGCGCAATATTTCTGCCAAGTGATGCCTGTACTTGAAGTACCACCTTCTGCATTTAAACCTGCACCAAAAGTGGATTCAGCGGTTGTGCGTTTAATTCCACATAAAGAATTGCCGCACCCTGTAAAAGATTTATATTGGCTGAACCGTGTTTGCTCCCAAGCGTTTAATCAACGTCGTAAAACATTGCGTAATGCACTCTCAACGTTATTTTCACCTGAAAATCTAACCGCACTTGGCATTGATTTAAATGCACGTGCAGAAAATTTGTCTATCTCAGATTATGCGCGCTTAGCAAACTGGTTGGCGGATAATCCACCAGCTGATATTAATAAAGATGAAATCTTAGATTCAGAAGAGTAAAGAGCGGTCAAAAATGACAACCTATTTCGTCGGTGACTTGCAAGGCTGTTATGATGAATTACAGCTTTTATTAGCGCGTGTAGATTTCAATCCTACGCAAGATAAACTTTATCTAGTGGGGGATCTTGTGGCGCGTGGAGATAAATCACTTGAATGTCTTCGTTTTGTAAAATCACTTGGAAGTGCGGCGCAGACTGTCCTTGGTAATCACGATCTGCATCTAATTGCAACCGCACTGGGTATTAAAAAAGTGAAGCCTCGTGACCGTGTCGATGCTATTTTTAATGCACCCGATTTTGATGAACTCATTGACTGGTTACGCCATCAACCCTTACTTGTGCATAATGAAAAATTAAACTTCCTGATGGCACATGCAGGCATTTCGCCAGATTGGGATTTCGAAACCGCGAAATCTTGTGCAGCTGAAGTGGAACACATTTTACAGCATGGTGATTTTTATTATCTCATTGAAAATATGTATTCAGAACAACCCAATCGTTGGTCGCCAGATTTGCAGGGCTTAGCACGTCATCGTTACATTATTAATGCGTTCACTCGAATGCGTTTTTGCTATTCAGATCATCGCTTTGATTTTGCCTGTAAATCCTCTTTGAAAGATGCGCCGGCGGAGCTTATACCTTGGTTTAATTTGGATAATCCTCTTTATAAACAGATCCCGATTGTATTTGGGCACTGGGCAAGTTTAGTCGATGAGAATCTCCCTCAAGGTATTTATGCCTTAGATACAGGTTGTGTGTGGAATAATCGAATGACTCTGTTGCGTTGGGAAGATAAACAGCTCTTCACACAAAGTGCGGTCAAAAATTACTGTGATTTTTAAGGAAACACGATGCTCTCACTTAATGCTGAATCTTGCGAACTGTTCAATATTCCGTTCTACCAATTCGCCCAGATGAAGAAATTTTGTCCGGAAGATATTCCGGCGATCAAAGCTAATTACAAATTACATTGGGATAATTGGAAAGCGATTATCCAAGAAGTTGCAAAGCAACTCGGCATGCCTTTTGCAAAACCGCATATTGAAAGTTGGACCAATGGTTGGCAAGTCCGCGCGCATTTCTTCGCTTATTTTAAATATGAGTTTAATCAGAATTCTGCAGCCATTTTTTCTGTGCTATTAAATCGTCGCCGACTAAGAGTGTGTTTAGATTGGCATTGCTATCGTGCAGATCGCTCACAAATTAATGTGCAACAATATAATCAATGGCTTGATCAATTTGATTTCAAACAATTTGCCGATTTTGATATTTGGCGAGAAGATGAAAGCGAATATGATGATTTTCGCCAAGTGAAAACTATTTCTGAAAAAGATCTTCTCTTGCGTTCAGAGGACGATTTTTGGTGTATTGGGAAAAGTATTGAAAAAGATCAACTAAGCCAAATTGATCCTGTTTTATTTATCACGCAAACCATCCAACAATTACAATCGCTTTACGATCGCTGTCATCAATAAAGTGCGGTCAATTTCCATTAAATTTTTTCGTCTTGTTTATTTGTTATGCTATCATTACATTAGTTTAACATTTTTAACAATTTTTCTTTTAGGAGAACTTTATGAAAAACGTCGTGATCGTTGGTGGTGGCGCTGGCGGCATTGAATTAGCGACATTTTTAGGTGACAAATTAGGTCGTAAGAAACAAGCTAAAGTAACGCTTGTTGACCGCAATGCGACCCACTTGTGGAAACCTCTATTACATGAAATTGCAACAGGTGTCATGGATGATGGTATGGATTCTCTGAGCTATCGTGCTCACGGTAAAAACCATCATTTTAGCTTCGAGCAAGGCTCAATCACACGCATTAATCGTGAACAAAAATATGTTGAGCTTGCCCCTGTTTATGGGCAAGAAGGCGATATGCTTGTGGTTGCGCGCCGTATTCCTTATGACTACTTAGTGATTGCAATCGGCAGTAAATCGAATGATTTCAATACAAAAGGCGTCGCCGATAACTGTATTTTCTTAGATAGCTCTGATCAAGCGCTTCGTTTTCAACAAAGAATGTTGGAATTATTCCTTAAATTCTCTGAGAACCGTGCATTAGATGATATCGGTGAAGAAGAGTTTAAACAAAAACTAGTGGATGAAAACAAAGTCAATATTGCGATTGTTGGTGGCGGCGCAACTGGTGTGGAATTAACTGCTGAACTTTATCATGCGACTGAAGACTTATCTTCTTACGGCTACGGTAAAATTGATAATTCTTGCTTGCAAGTCACCTTAGTTGAAGCAGGTCCGCGCTTATTACCTGCTCTACCTGAAAATTTATCTGCGGCAGTATTAGATGAATTGCAAGAAATGGGTGCAAACGTGAAATTAAATACGATGATCACAGAAGCCCAACCTAACACGCTTATCACCAAAGATGGGGAAGAAATCAAAGCTGATCTGATTGTATGGGCGGCAGGTGTTCGCACCTCTACGGTGACGCAGCAATTCGATGGATTAGAGCTCAACCGCATCAATCAATTAGTGGTAAAAGACACTCTTCAAACCACGGTGGATGATAGTATTTTTGCCATTGGTGACTGTGCAGCATTAATGCAACCAAACGGTAAATTAGTCCCGCCAAGAGCGCAAGCGGCACACCAAATGGCAAAAGCTTGTGCTAAAAATATCTTTGCACTTTTTGAGCAAAAACCATTAAAAGCATTTAAATACAACGATAAAGGCACCTTGGTTTCTCTTTCAAGCTTTACCGCATTGGGTAGCATTTCAAATAAATTTGGGAAAAACCCACTGACTGTTCAAGGTAAATTTGCGCAATTTGCGTATGTATCTTTATATCGTATGCATCAACATGCTTTGCATGGATGTATTAAGATTGGCTTGATTATTTTAGTGGATAAACTTAACCACTATTTAAAACCAAGATTGAAATTACATTAATGCAAAAGTGCGGTTAAATTTAACCGCACTTTTTTCATTTCTTAAACCAATTGATTGTTATGCTCATAAGCATAAAGTGTATTAAACATCAGCATGGCAACCGTCATTGGCCCTACCCCACCCGGTACTGGCGTAATATAAGCCGCTTTTTGTATCGCCACATCATATTCCACATCGCCCACTAATTTGCCATTGATACGGTTAATCCCCACATCAATGACTGTTGCCCCTTCTTTAATCCAATCGCCTGGAATAAAACGAGGTTTACCCACAGCTACCACTAAAACATCTGCCTGACGGATATGATGCTCTAAATCTTTGGTGAAACGGTGCGTCACTGTGACAGTAGCGCCTGCCAATAATAATTCAAGCGACATTGGACGTCCCACAATATTTGATGCACCAACGATCACCGCATGCTTACCGTGTAAATCAATACCAGTGGTTTCTAATAATTTCATCACGCCATAAGGGGTACAAGCACGTAAAGTTGGGATACGCTGACATAAACGCCCCACATTATAAGGGTGGAAACCATCCACATCTTTTTCAGGGCTAATTCGCTCAATCACTGATGTGCTATTAATTTGTTCAGGCAATGGAAGTTGCACGAGAATTCCATCAATGGTTTCATCAGCATTCAATTGATCTATCAGTTGTAGTAGTTCTGCTTCCGACGTTGTTTCAGGTAAGTCATAGGACTTTGAAATCATCCCGATTTCCTCGCAACTTTTACGTTTACTGCTCACATAGACTTGAGAAGCTGGATCTGCGCCCACTAAAATTACTGCAAGTCCTGGCGCACGTTTACCTTGAGCACGATAATGTTCAATTTTACTGGCAACATCAGATTTAATTTTTTTTGATAGTTCAGTACCTGAAATAATTTGGGCGGTCATGCATTTTTCCTCAAGGTGGCATTAAGTAAACGTTTGCTATTTTAACTGACTACGCCTTATTTTACAAAGATAACAAAAGAGCGGTTAAAAAAACTGGAATAATTTTGAGCAGTTGAAAGAGGAATCTAAAAAATTAATTGACTGAAAAGAAAAGCTCACTATAATTGTGCTCAATCGTCGGCGAGTAGCGCAGCTTGGTAGCGCAACTGGTTTGGGACCAGTGGGTCGTAGGTTCAAATCCTATCTCGCCGACCACTTCTTTTATATTTCCCTCGAAATTCCATACAAAAGATGTAACCCTTGAAATGCGCCCTTAGCTCAGCTGGATAGAGCAACGCCCTTCTAAGGCGTGGGTCAAAGGTTCGAATCCTTTAGGGCGTGCCATAACTCATCTCAAGCTACCATTATTTTTCTAATTTGCTTTTTAGCGAAAATAATCAATTCAACGCATATTTTGTACAATAAAAAATAGCGTAAATTCTAGATCTCAGAAATGATTAGTTAAAAAGATGGTTTTAAATTCAGAAAAGAAAATATTTGAATGGCGGTGAGAGGGGGATTCGAACCCCCGATGCGCTTTCGCACATACACGCTTTCCAGGCGTGCTCCTTCAACCACTCGGACATCTCACCGTTTTGAAGTGCGTGAAATATAAAGATTTATCCAAGATTAGTCAAGTTTTTTGAGCTAGAACATAAAAAATCCTTTTCCTTTTAGCTAAAATATAAACTTATCTCTTTTCTATCGTCGTATTTTTATGCAAATCAAATCACTCTTTTCTAAAAATGTGTTTCTGGCTGTAAAACCATTTAGCGCATTGAAAGAATCTTTCCGTGAAGGTTACGGAAAACAAAAATTGATTAAAGATATTATTGCGGGGCTCACCGTGGGCGTCATTGCGATTCCCCTCTCCATGGCCTTAGCGATCGCCAGCGGTGTTCCACCACAACATGGTCTTTATACTGCTATCGTAGCGGGTATCGTGATTGCGTTAACCGGTGGATCGCGTTTCAATATTTCAGGGCCAACCGCGGCATTTGTTGTAATTTTATATCCCGTCACCCAACAATTTGGACTCAGCGGATTGCTTATGGCAACGCTACTTTCGGGGATTATTTTAGTCATTATGGCGTTGTCTCGATTAGGACGACTAATTGAGTACATTCCTCTCTCCGTTACACTGGGCTTTACCTGCGGAATTGGGATCACCATCGGCACCTTGCAAATCAAAGATTTCTTAGGTTTAGATATTGCCCAAATGCCACCTCACTATATTGAAAAAGTACAGACCATTTTAACCGCACTTACGACGATTAGCTGGGCTGATACCGCTGTTGGAGTGGTCACCTTATTTCTCCTCACCCAATGGCATAAGCTTCGTTTACCCGTGCCGGGTCATTTACCTGCGGTCATTATTGGGACACTCATGGCATTAGTCTTAGGACAATTTGGTTTCTCGGTTGAAACTATTGGTACGGCATTCCAATACACCTTATCTGATGGTACAACAGGACATGGTATCCCTAATGTCTTGCCTGAATTTGCCTTACCTTGGAATATTCCTAATGCACAAGGTGAAGTCATCAATTGGAATTTTGATCGCATACAAGATATCTTGCCTGCCGCCTTTTCAATGGCGGTATTAGGCGCGATTGAATCACTACTTTGTGCGGTCATCTTAGATAATATGACGGATACCAAACATCATTCCAATAATGAATTACTCGCCCAAGGTTTAGGTAATATTATTTCACCATTCTTAGGCGGCATTACTGCAACCGCGGCAATTGCACGTTCTGCAGCCAACGTTAAATCTGGGGCTGTATCACCAATAGCCAGTGTAATTCATGCACTCTTAGTTTTATTCTCGCTATTATTCTTTGCGAATGCCCTGTCTTATTTGCCACTCTCTTCTATGGCTGCATTGCTATTAATGGTAGCTTGGCATATGGCGAATGTACCTGAAATCATTCGTTTAGCACGTCGGTCCACAAAAAATGAAATTGCTGTGTTGTTCACTTGCTTAATTCTCACCGTGTTATTTGATATGGTGATCGCCATCTCTGTCGGCGTATTATTAGCGAGCCTCTTATTTATCCGTACCATTGCAGAAATGACAAAAACGATTGAACAACCTGCACCAGAAGATCTAAATGATGTATTAGCTTATCGTATCAGTGGTCCATTATTCTTTGCTGCGGCAGATAAACTCTTTGCAGATTTACACGATAAAACCGTACATACCGATCACGAGATAAAACATATCGTATTACAATGCGATGCCGTGACTGTGCTTGATACTGGAGGCATTCATGCACTCACCCACTTTGTACAACATATGTTGCCACATCAACAAATCTACTTGTGCAATATGCAATTCCAACCACTCAGAATGTTAGTAAAATCTAACTCTGTGCCTGAATTGCAAAAAATTAACTATGGTACAGATTTACAAGATGTGTTTAATAAAATTCGTGAGTTTGAACAAGCAAATCCATAAAACACTAAAAAGCGTGCTAAAATAAGCACGCTTTTTTTATCAATAAAAATAAAGGAATTCAGAATGCGTCCAAATAATCGTGAAAATCATCAACCTCGTCCAATTAAAATCACCCGTAATTACACGAAACATGCTGAAGGCTCAGTATTAGTGGAATTTGGTGATACTAAAGTTTTATGTACGGCGAGTGTTGATGAAAACGTACCGCGTTTCTTAAAAGGACAGAATCAAGGTTGGGTGACAGCAGAATATGGTATGTTACCTCGCTCTACACACAGCCGTATGCAACGTGAAGCAGCAAAAGGCAAACAAGGTGGACGCACCATGGAAATTCAACGTTTAATCGCACGTTCATTACGTGCTATGGTTGATTTAGAGGCTCTTGGCGAACGTTCTATTACCTTAGACTGCGATGTAATTCAAGCGGATGGAGGTACAAGAACAGCGTCTATCACTGGTGCAGCAGTGGCTTTATGTGATGCTATCAACGGTTTAATCGCTAACGGCACATTAAAAACCAATCCAATCAAAGGTCTCGTTGCTGCAATTTCAGTTGGAATTGTTGAGGGTGAGGCTGTATGTGATTTGGAATATGTAGA
Source organism: Haemophilus parainfluenzae (assembly GCF_003252795.1). Classification (GTDB taxonomy): domain Bacteria; phylum Pseudomonadota; class Gammaproteobacteria; order Enterobacterales; family Pasteurellaceae; genus Haemophilus_D; species Haemophilus_D parainfluenzae_K. The sequence goes on along the minus strand of NZ_QEPQ01000002.1, from coordinate 76,929 downwards.
AGACTCAGCTGCCGAAACAGATATGAACGTTGTGATGATGGAAGATGGCCGCATGATCGAAGTGCAAGGTACAGCAGAAGGCGAACCATTCAGCCACGAAGAATTACTCACCTTATTGAGCTTAGCCAAACAAGGCTGCGAACAAATCTTCGCTGCACAACGTGAAGCATTAGGTTTATAGGAACAAAAAATGGAAAGCTACAAAATCGAATTTATTAAATTTGCCTTGAGCCGTAACGTGCTTAAATTTGGCGAGTTTGCACTAAAATCAGGTCGAAAAAGCCCTTATTTTTTTAACGCAGGATTATTTAGCACGGGTGCAGATCTTGCTCGTTTAGGTGAATTCTATGCGAAGGCAATTCAATCAAGTGCGATCGATTTTGATGTCATTTTTGGACCTGCCTACAAAGGCATTCCAATTGCGACGAGCGTTTCCATTGCATTATTCAATCAATTTAACCGCGATACGCCTGTTTGCTTTAACCGCAAAGAAGCCAAAGATCACGGTGAAGGCGGTAATTTGATCGGTAGCCCATTAACCGGTAATGTGTTGTTAGTTGATGATGTCATTACAGCTGGCACAGCCATTCGTGAATCCATGGCGCTCCTTGAAGCCAATAACGCGAAATTAGCCGCTGTCTTTATTGCATTAAATCGTCAGGAAAAAGGCAAAGGGGAACTTTCTGCCATCCAAGAAATAGAACGAGACTACCAATGCCAAGTGCTTTCCATTATTGATTTAGATGATTTAATGCAATTCATTGAAAAAGAACCCGATTATCAGCAATATTTACCTGCGATGCGGGCTTATCGTGAAAGTTATGGTGTGTAATTCATCACTTGAAAAATAAGAATAAAGCCATATTAATGTAAGGGCAGACATTTGCGTCTGCCCATTATTGTCAAAAGACCTTTTGACCGCACTTTAGGGGAAGAGAATGTATTTTTTTGGAAAGATTATTGGCGTTTTTCTCGGTTTTAAATGGGGGGGCTTTTTCGGCGCTATCGCTGGACTAATTTTAGGCTCTATCGCAGATAAAAAACTCTATGAGCTTGGTTCGGTTAACTCTAGCTTTTTTAAGAAAAAAACAACCCGACAAGCGCTCTTTATGCAAACTACCTTTGCGGTACTTGGACATTTAAGTAAATCCAAAGGTCGTGTGACGGAAGAAGATATTCAACTGGCCAATCAGTTGATGAACCAGATGCAATTAGATGAGAGCCATCGCAAACTCGCTCAAGAGGCCTTTCGTCGCGGTAAAGAAGCCGATTTCCCTTTACGCCAGGTGATTCGTGAATTCCGCATTGGATGCGGACAACGTGCTGACTTACTGAGAATGTTCTTACACGTGCAAGTGCAGGCTGCCTTTGCTGATTCTCAATTACATGAGTCAGAAAAAGAAGTGCTTTATGTGGTAGCCGAAGAGCTTGGTCTTTCCCGTATGCAGTTTGAGCAAATGCTGGCAATGGAAATTGCAGCTCGTCAATTTACCCAAGGTGGATTCTATCGCCAATACCAACAAGGCGGTTATCAACAGCAAGGTGGCTACCAATACCAACAACAAGGCGGATATCAACAATCTTCTGGCCCTACATTAAGCGATGCTTATAAAGTATTGGGTGTGAGTGAAAGCGATGATCGCAATGCCGTAAAACGTGCATATCGTCGTTTAATGAATGAACATCACCCAGATAAATTAGTTGCGAAAGGCTTACCGCCAGAAATGATGGAAATGGCTAAAGAAAAAGCGCAACAAATCCAAGCCGCTTACGATTTAATTTGTAAAGTGAAAGGCTGGAAATAGTGCGTGTTATCCTCGCCCCCATGCAAGGAGTGCTTGATCCTTTCGTTCGCCAACTTCTAACAGAGGTGAATGAATACGATCTCTGCATCACCGAATTTGTCCGCGTGGTGGATCAACTCTTACCTGAAAAAGTCTTTTATCGTCTTTGCCCTGAACTCAAAAATCAGGGCTTTACACCTTCTAAAACGCCCGTTCGTGTCCAACTTTTAGGTCAACATCCGAACTGTCTTGCTGAAAATGCCAATCGCGCCATTGAGCTTGGCTCACATGGTATTGATTTAAATTGTGGCTGCCCATCCAAAACCGTTAACGGGAGTAACGGAGGCGCAGCTCTACTCAAACAACCCGAATTAATTTATCAAGCGACTCTAGCCTTGCGAAAAACCGTACCTAGTCATTTACCTGTCAGTGTGAAAGTAAGATTAGGTTGGGATTGTACTTCACAAGCGTTTGAAATTGCTGATGCCGTACAACAAGGTGGCGCCACTGAAATCACTATTCACGGTCGAACCAAAGCCGATGGCTATCGTGCCGATCGCATCAATTGGGAAAAAATCGGTGAAGTGAGATCTCGCTTGACGATCCCTGTAATTGCTAATGGTGAAATTTGGCGTTGGGAAGATGGTCAAGCATGTTTGAAAGCGACAGGTTGCGAAGATCTAATGGTCGGACGTGGTGCATTAAATATTCCAAACTTAAGCCTTGTACTCAAACAAAATTGCGAAAAAATGCCTTGGGTGGATATTCAAAAAATCTTGCAAAAATATGCGGAAATGGAAAATTTCCATGATTCCGGTTTTTATCATGTTGCCCGAATCAAACAATGGCTACGCTATCTCAATAAAGAATATCCTGAAGCAGACATCGTTTTTGAGCGAATTAAAACCAGCAAAACGGCAGAAGATCTGAGAGAGCGACTCTGTCAGTGCTAAAAAAGTGCGGTCAAAATAGACGGCTTTTTAGTATTATCCCCACTCGTACGATGAGTGCTTACAGTCAAACAAAACTTGACCAAAATCAAAAAGCTATCATATAGAATCAGTAGAATCGATGAGGCATATACCACAAAAAAGGAGAGGTGCCTTATGAAGACTCGTCTATTGCTTTCTAGCTTAATTATCGCATTAAGCGCAACATCATTTGCCCAAACGCATAAAGCGCATTGGTCCTATAATGGTAAAGAAAGCCCTGAACATTGGGGTGATTTGCTCACCGAATATCAAACCTGTAAGCGAGGGAAGGTTCAGTCGCCTGTTAATCTGGAAGCAGATAACGGCATGAAAGTGGCAAATAAACCACTTAAGATGAATTATTTCCCTGCGGCTTATCAAGTAGAGAATAATGGGCATACCGTGCAAGTCAGCGTTGCACAAGAAAATGCGCCATTTATTACGCTCAACAATAAACCATTCTATTTAAAACAATTTCACTTTCACACACCAAGTGAACATACTTTTAAACGCCAACATTATCCTTTAGAAATTCATTTTGTTCATCAAAGTGAAGATAAAGCATTAGCGGTTGTTGCCGTAATGGTCAATGAAGGTGAAGCTAATCCAGCATTAGCACCAGTCGTTGAGAAAAAACTCACCGTTGGACAAAAAGAAAAATTGGCTCAACAGATTGATATTAAAGCGCTAATGCCAAAAGAGATGGCTCGCTTCCGCTTAAATGGATCACTCACGACTCCACCTTGTAGTGAAAACGTGGCTTGGACCATTTTTAAATCACCAATTCAAGCAAGCAAAGCACAAATTGCCGCGATAGAAGAAATGGAAGGGAAAAACAACCGTCCAACGCAACCATTAAATCAGCGTGATGTGGAAGTTGAACAATAAACAAAAAATGCGTGGATAGTTTCCACGCATTTTTTATTCAGATTAGAAAGATTAAAGGTGAATGTTGCCATCATAGATATGAGTCGCATCGCCAGTCATATAAAGCGGTGAGCCTACGCCTGCCCACTCAATAAGCAAGCTACCACCAGGTAGATCAACTTGCACTTTGTTATCAAGTAAACCTTGCATCATTCCTACTGCCGCTGCTGCACAAGCCCCACTGCCACAAGCTTGTGTCTCACCTGCACCACGTTCATATACACGCAACTTAATGTGGTTACGATTGACGACTTGCATAAATCCAGCGTTTACCCTTTCAGGAAAACGTTCGTGGCTTTCTAAGAGTGGACCTAACTCTGCTACATTGGCCGTTTCAATATCGTCCACTTGAACAACACAATGTGGATTGCCCATTGATACTGCACCACAAAGCACCGTTTGAACATCGGTACGCAGAATATAGTTTTTTTCAAATTTATTGGCAGTAAAAGGAATTTTATTGGGTTCCCAAATCGGCTCGCCCATATTGACGCGAATTTGCCCATCTTCTTTTACCGTTAAAACCATCTTTCCTTTTTGCGTGCTTACTGCAATATCCTTTTTATTGGTCAACCCTTTTAAGGTGACAAAACGCGCAAAACATCTTGCCCCGTTTCCACATTGCGACACTTCACTGCCATCCGCATTGAAAATACGATAATGGAAATCTAAATCTGGATCATAAGGTGGCTCAACAATTAAAAGCTGATCAAAACCAATACCACGATGACGATCGGCTAAGCGTTTAATGGTTTCAGGAGTAAAATAGGCATTTTGCGTCACAGCATCAACAACGACAAAGTCATTGCCAAGGCCATGCATTTTGGAAAACTGCATGTTTCCTTCCTTGATTTGAAAATTTTTTGGCATTATAGAGAGCAATAAGCCGAATGGCAAATAGCCATAAGAGACAAAGTGCGGTCACAAAACACTTTATTTTCTCACCGCACTTTCATCATTACATCCAGGCGTTATTACGAATGATCCCTACTGCAATCCCTTCAATTTCAAAATGAGGCTGTTCTTCAAGATTCACCACAATTGGTTGGAACTCTTCGTTTTCTGCATGCAAATAAATAACGGAACCTTTGCGTTCTAAGCGTTTTACTGTCACTTCATCTTCAATTCGTGCGACAACAATCTGTCCATTACGTACATCTTTTGTACTATGAACCGCAAGAAGATCGCCATCTAAAATGCCGATATCTTTCATGGATTGACCGTATACTTTTAATAAAAAGTCAGCTTGTGGCTTAAACATATTAGCATCAACACGGTAGGTACCTTCAATATGTTGCTCGGCTAAAATTGGTTCCCCTGCGGCCACGCGACCAATGAGTGGTAAACCTTCTTCTTCCTCATCATTTGCACTGTCATCAATAATTCGAATACCGCGAGAAGCCCCCGCAACAATTTCAATTGCACCTTTCCGAGCAAGCGCTTTTAAATGTTCTTCCGCCGCATTAGGGGATTTAAAGCCTAATTCACGAGAAATTTCTGCACGAGTTGGCGGCATACCCGTGGTTTCTAAATGGCGTTTTAAGAGTTCCAGAACCTCTTGTTGTCTGGCTGTTAATGGTCTCATATACACTCCTGTTACTTTATACAGAATAACTGTTAGTATATACAGAAAGATGGCGATTGCAACAACTATTTTCTAGCGATAAAGTGCGGTCAATTTTTTCATATTTTTGCGTGTTCATCATAAATCTCAAATGTAAATTTTTAGAATTTGACTGGTCGAATGTGTTAAAATGCCAGACAATACCTGGAAATGTCTAACAAAAAGAGAATATTAATTATGTCTGGCATCGTAAGTACTTATCGTAAATTATTAGAATTACCGCTTTCGGTTCTAGTAAAAAATAATCCTATTCCCGCTCAACCCATCGAAGAGCTTCAACTCAATATCAATCAACCCATTCTTTACGTTTTACCTTATACCTCTCAAACTGACTTCGTGATTTTCCGTCGTAACTGTTTGAGCGTCGGTTTACCTGATCCAGCTGAAAAGAATGTGATTGATGGCGTAGCATTACCACGTTATGTCTATTTAGACGAAGGTCGCCGCTTTTTTAAATCAAAAGGCGCAAAAGATGAAACTGTCAAAGTCTTCAATAAATATTTAGAGTTGCACCGTGATGTTGCTGATTTAGATGTACAACTAATTCCTGTTTCTGTGCTTTGGGGGCGTTCACCTGGTAAGGAAGATAAAGCAAGCTTACCAAATCTTCGCTTATTAAACGGTCTTCAAAAAACCTTTGCGGCCATTTGGTTTGGACGTGATACTTTTGTGCGTTTTTCTCAAGCGCTTTCTTTGCGTTATATGGTAAATGAGCACGGTTCAGATGAAAAAATTGCACAAAAACTGGCTCGCGTGGCTAAAATGCACTTTGCTAAACAACGCATTTCCGCGACTGGACCTCGTTTGCCAAACCGCGAAGCGATGTTTAATAAGCTCTTAAATTCTCAAGCAATTCAAAATGCGATTGAAGATGAAGCAAAATCAAAAAATATCAGCCGCGAGAAAGCCTATGCTGAAGCCGAAAAAATTCTTCATGAAATTGCGGCTAATGTAAGCCATTCCAGCCTTCGTGCGGCGGATCGTTTCTTACGTTGGTTATGGAACAAGCTATATTCCGGTATTGATGTACAAAATGCTGACCGAGTACGTAAATTAGCATTAGAAGGGCATGAGATTGTTTATGTGCCTTGTCACCGTAGTCATATCGACTATTTATTACTTTCTTATGTGCTCTATCACCAAGGTCTTGTACCGCCACATATTGCAGCAGGGATCAACTTAAACTTCTGGCCAGCGGGTCCTTTATTCCGTAGCTGGGGGGCATTCTTTATTCGCCGTACCTTTAAAGGTAATCGCCTTTACTCTGCGATTTTCCGTGAATATTTAGGGGAATTATTCCACCGAGGTTATTCCGTCGAATACTTCATTGAAGGTGGCCGTTCTCGTACCGGTCGCTTGCTTGCACCGAAAACCGGTATGATGTCAATGACACTACAAGCGCTTCAACATAACCAAACTCGTCCAATTTCTGTGGTGCCAGTGTATATCGGTTATGAACACGTATTAGAAGTAGATACTTACGCGAAAGAATTACGTGGTGCCGCAAAAGAAAAAGAAAATGCAGGCTTAGTTTTACGTGTGATTAAAAAATTACGTAATTTAGGTCAAGGTTTTGTGAATTTTGGTGAACCAATCACACTCTCAACTTACCTTAACCATCACTATCCAGAATGGAAAGAACAACATCATGAAGATAAACCTCAGTGGTTTAACCAGGCGGTGGGATCTGTTTCTAATCAAGTCATGGTAAATATCAATAAAGCGGCAGCCGTTAATGCGATGAATTTAGTGGGAACAGCCCTTCTCTCTTCTCGTCAACGTGCGCTTTCTCATGAACAGCTATTAGAACAACTCTCTAGTTATCAAGAGATGTTGAAAAATGTCCCATATTCTACTGATGTGGTAATCCCAACCGATACACCAAAAGCAATGCTTGACCACGTATTAAGCTTAGATCGCGTAGGTGTATTAGTTGAAAAAGATAACTTTGGGGAAATTATTCGTTTAGAACGTAATTCTGCTGTTCTTATGACGTATTACCGCAATAATATTCAACACTTATTTGTGTTGCCTTCACTTGTTGCGAGTATCGTTTTACATTATGAAGCGATTCAAAAAGATTTATTATTGGATGCGGTTCGCAAAATTTATCCATTCTTAAAAGGCGAACTCTTCCTTCATTTCAATGAAGAAGAATTAAATACACAAATTAAAGCGATTATTGATGAATTTGCGCGTCAGGATGTTATCCAAGCCAATGATAATTTCTTATCGATTCACCGCGCTAAAGTTCGTATTTTACAACTTTGGTCTGCCGGTATGCGTGAAATCTTACAACGTTACTACATCACAGTGAGTATTTTACGTAAAGATCCTGGAATTGCTCGTGGCTTATTAGAAAAAGAAAGCCAATTGGTGGCACAACGTCTTTCTGTATTACATGGTATTAATGCACCAGAGTTCTTTGATAAAGCGGTATTCTCTGCTTTCATTGCTAACTTAAAAGAAGAAGGTTATTTCGATGATGATAAAGAAAAATTACACGAGCTTGCTACAATCTTAGAGCATTTAATTTCTAGCGAAGTTTGCTTAACGATTAATGGTGCTGCAGACAAAGCAGATGACGTTGAGATTGAAGTAGAAGAAGAGGATAAATCAAATAAAGATGAATAATCTTTACTGACATAATAAAAGGGCGTGTTGAATATCCAACACGCCCTTTTCTTTATATGATTAATTCAACCAGAAATAATATCCTATTGTCGCGATAACGAGTATACACACAATATTTAAGATAAATCCGGCTTTAACCATATCACTTTGGCGAACCTCACCTGTACCAAATACGATGGCATTTGGCGGTGTCGCCACTGGTAACATGAAGGCACAAGATGCACCTAAACCGATAATTAACGCAAGACCAATTTCCGGCATGCCGAGAGATTGCGCGATAGAAATAAAGATTGGTACTAATAACGCTGCACTTGCGGTATTGGAAGTAAATTCCGTTAAGAAAATAATGAAGGTTGCAACCAATAAACCAATGAGATAGTAATGTTGTCCTTGAACTAAGAATACAATACCGTCAGCTAACACTTTACTTGCACCCGAATCTTTTAACACCGCACTTAAGGTTAAACCACCACCGAAAAGCATCAACACACCCCAGTCTGTGCTTTCTTGGATTTGTTTCCAATTTGCCACACCCGTTGAACAAATGATAACTGCAGCAAGTAATGCGACCACACTATCAAAACTACCGATATTTTTAGCAAGACCAAATACACCTGAAATGATTGGATTAATATAACTACTAAATACCCAACAAAGTGCAATCACAGCAAAAATGACAAGCGTTAAAACGCGTTGGCCATTCATTTCAATACGTTCAAAGTTTTGTTCAAAATGTAAATTAAGTTTTGGTTTAAAGACAATGAAAAGTGTACCAATCATCAACGGCATCAAAATGAGCATAATTGGTAAGCCATACCATAACCAATCAGAGAAGGTTAAATGCAAGTTACTTGCAACAATCGCATTTGGTGGGCTACCCACTAATGTACCCATACCACCAATACTCGCACTATATGCAATCCCTAATAAGACGAAGACATAAGTATTATGTTCTTTTTCTTTATCAAGTTTACTCAAGATCCCCATCGCTAAAGGCAACATCATGGCTGCTGTTGCTGTGTTACTCATCCACATAGAAAGGAAAGCAGTAATAGAGAAAAGATACATCACAGCGACAAATAAATTACCACGAGCCATTGCCATGATTTTATTGGCAATCATTTTATCGAGTTTTTGTATATGTAAAGCTGTCGCTAAAGCAAAGCCACCAAAGAATAAGAAAATAGTTGGATCGGCAAAGGCGACTAAAGCTTGCTTGGTTGTTACCAAATCAAGTGCAATCGCAAGCAATGGCACCAACAGAGCGGTCACTGTGACATGTAATGCTTCAGTTAACCAAAGAATCGCCACAAAGGCTAATAATGCTAAACCTGCATTTTCCTTAGGTGCGAAAGGTAAAGATTTTAACAAAATAAAAAAACAGGCTATCGCCAGCAGAAAGATAATCCCACTTTTATAATTTTTAGTTGTGTTTGTTTCGTTCATGAGTCCCTCCAAACTGATTACAAATGAACTATTTTCGATGTTAAATGAATGTTACAAACTTTCAACTAACAAATGTCTAAAATGTGATCTTGTTCAAAAAAATTTTAACAAAAAAAGTGCGGTTATTTCTAACCGCACTTTAAAAAGGTCAATAATTTCAAAATTATTCTTCTTCGACGTCTTCTAAATCTAATGCTTCCTGTGAAAGAATGATACCTGTTAAATCGGCATAAATATAATCTTCAGGGAAGAATGTTACACCACCAAAATTCACTGGAAGATCACTTTCACCATGATTATTTTCATCTGCGCCAACTGGAATTGGAGCAAGCGCATGAATACCAATATCAATATTTTCAAGTTGTTGAATTTGACGTACTGCACCATAAACAATAATGCCCGCCCAGTCATTATCTGCGGCAAGTTGTGCAAGCTCAGCATCAATTAAAGCACGACGTACTGCACCACCGCCATCTACGACAAGCACTCTGCCTTCACCATTTTCTTCAAGGATCTCGGCAATTAATCCATTATTTTCAAAACATTTTACTGTCGTCACTTTGCCGTAGAAATTGCTGACGCCACCAAAGCTAGAAAAAATTGGCTCAACTACATCCACTTGATCAGCATAAATATCACAAAGTTCTGAAGTATCGATATACATAATGTACCCCTTGTCGTTAAAATTTTTTCTCTAGTATAAGCCGATTTAGCCGATAAGCAAGCCTAAACTAAACAAGATATTGATAAATAAAGAAATCATTGACATCTGAGCTAGCATAGGACGCAACACTGCGGGCTCTTTGCTGCGATAAACAAATAATGCGTGTTTTAATAACAGTGGAAATGCCAACAAAAATAAGAAATGCCAAGGACTAAATGCTGTTGATACCGCAAATAGCACATAACATAAAGCGGCAACGCTTAATAAAACACAATGATAAATACGTCCTTTCTTCGGTCCAATACGTACCACCAAGGTATTTTTTCCTACTTTCGCATCTTGCTCAATATCACGTAAATTATTGATATTTAAAACCGCTGTCGCTAATAAACCTGAGCCAAGAGCTGGTAACGTAATTAAGCTATCAATGCTGTGAGTTTGTAGATAATAAGTTCCACCTACACCTAATAGTCCAAAAAAGAGCAACACTGACAGATCGCCTAAACCTAAATAGCCATAAGGTTTAGCCCCTACGGTATAAGTAATGGCAGCAATAATGGCAAGAATACCCAAACCTGCAAAAGCCAATAAATCTGTGAGACTTTGATATGCGATACCAATTAAGAATGCACCTGAAAAAAATGAACCTACGGCCATTAAAATTAAGCCCCATTTGAGCTCATTCGCGGAAATTGCACCTTGCTGAATACCACGTAAAGGCCCAATGCGTTCTTCGGTATCTGACCCTTTTTGATGATCACCATAATCGTTAGCAAAGTTAGAAAGTACTTGCAATAAAATGGTGGTAAGCAAGCAAAGTAACATCACGGTGAGATTAAAACTTTCTTTATCTGCCCAATATGCCAATGCTGAGCCCGTAAAAATAGAAGCTAATGCCAAAGGCAAGGTTTTTGGGCGAGCGGTTTCCCACCACATTTTCAATTTATGATTTGTCATTTTTTTTGACCGCACTTTTGATTACAATAAAGGGCGTATTCTACACGGAAATTGCCTTTTTATGAATGATTTAACACTGACTCTTCACCCAATTGCGGTGATTCACACGCCTTACAAAGAAAAATTCTCGGTGCCACGCCAACCAGATTTAGTACAGGATGGCATTGGTATTGTGGAACTACTCCCTCCGTATAATTCGCCAGAGGCTGTGCGAGGATTAGAGCAATTTAGCCATCTTTGGCTTATTTTCCAATTCGACAAAGTACCCCATGGGAAATGGCAATCCACCGTTCGCCCCCCTCGTTTAGGCGGCAATCAACGTGTCGGCGTATTTGCTTCTCGCGCTACACATCGTCCAAATCCGCTAGGCTTGTCTAAAGTTGAATTACGCCAAGTGGAATGCATTCATGGGCGTGTTTTTCTGCATTTGGGTTCCGTTGATCTTGTCGATGGCACACCTATTTTTGATATTAAACCTTATATTGCCTATGCTGATAGCGAGCCTGAGGCAAAATCAAGTTTTGCACAAGAAAAACCACCTGCGAAATTAAGCGTTGAATTTACAGAAATCGCCCAAAGTGCGGTGGAAAAATATCATAAAAATCGACCGCACTTAGCAAGATTCATTACGGAAGTGATCGCACAAGATCCCCGTCCCGCTTATCAACAAGGTAAAGAAACCGATCGTATTTACGGTATTAGTCTGTACGAATTTAATATTAAATGGCGTATTAAAGCAGGGACAATAGATTGTGTCGAAATTCTGGATATCCAAAAATTAAAAGAACAAAAAAGCTGACTTTCGTCAGCTTTCTTTTATTACCTTAATCATCTCTAATCCGGCAATGCATTTATCACAGCTTTGACGAGCGTTGCCAATGGAATCGCGAAGAATACCCCCCAGAACCCCCATAATCCACCGAAAATCAGCACTGAAATAATGATTACTAAAGGGTGTAAATTAACGACTTCAGAGAATAAATACGGTACTAACAAGTTTCCATCCAGAAGTTGACTCACCGCAAAGGCCACAATTAAATACCAAAACGTTGGGGAAATGCCAAACTGGAACATCGCCACTAACGCAACAGGAATCGTCACCAATACCGCGCCGATATAAGGGACTAATACAGACAACCCAACGGCAACAGAAAGCAACAAAGGATAATTTAAACCAAAGCTTAAAAAGATGATGTAAGTCACTACGCCAACTATCAAAATCTCCAACAATTTGCCATGAATATAATTCGCAATTTGTTGTTGCATTTCATTCCATACTTTAGAAGCCAAAAGACGGTTTTTAGGTAAAAAGCGACTCACGCCAGCAAGAAGTTCAGTTTTGTCTTTCAACATAAAGAACATCATTAATGGCACTAAAAATGCATAAATACCCAGTGATACAAGGTTCATTAATGAAGTAATCGACAATTTCACCGCAGATTCACCGAAGCCCAAAATCTTCGCTCGAGCTGCACTAAAAAAGGTGTCAATCATGGTGTAATCAATGAGTTCAGGATAATGCTCAGGAAGGGCTAACAACCATTCATGTAACTTATTGAACATGGCCGGCAAATCACTTAATAAGGAAATCGTTTGATTCCATAATGTTGGTACAAGTCCGAAGAAAATTAATAACGCCAAGGTTATAAATCCACCAAAAATGACTAGCGTGGCGAGCATTCGAGGAAATTTTAATTTTTTCGTCAGGAAATTAATTGGCATTTCCAATAAATATGCTAATACAATGGCAATCAGCAATGGGGCGATTAAATCACTAAAGAAATAAATCGCAATAAAGCCAAACAACAAAATGGCAAGTAGCCCCATCGCCTGCGGATCGCTTAAGCGGCGGCTATACCAATTTTTTAGCATTTCTAACATAAAGTCTTCCTAAACAAGTATTTTTTGTCATTATAAGTTAAAATTTAAATCAATCCTATATCCACTCATTCAACATAAAATAGAAGGAAACGTTATGTCTGTGACGATTTATCATAATCCGCGTTGCTCAAAAAGCCGTGAAACCTTAGCTTTATTAGAAGAAAAAGGCATTCAACCGACGATTGAACTTTATTTACAACAACACTACTCTGTTGAAGCATTGCAGCAACTGGCTAATAAATTAGGATTAGATGATGTCAGAAAAATGATGCGTACCAAAGATGAGCTTTATCAATCATTAGGGTTAGATAATCCAGCATTAACGAATGATGATTTATTAAAAGCCATCAGTGAAAATTCAGCCCTATTAGAACGCCCGATTGTGGTAAAAGGTGAAAAAGCTAAAATTGGACGACCGCCTGAAAGCGTACTCACCATTTTGTAATTCTATTCATTTTCGCTATAATGACTTGCCGTGAACGACTTCACGGCAATTTTTTAGAGGTAAATATGACGAAAAAAACAAAAAGTGCGGTTGAAAATCAGCCCATTTATCAACACACCAAAGGTGTCGTGAAAGATAATGCCGTGATGGCACTATTACACGACAAATTATTCCGCCAACGCGTTGAGAAAAAACGTAAAGGTAAAGGCAGTTACCAACGCAAAGCAAAATATGCGAGCAATTGGTTTGAAAAGCCCGATGATAAAGTTTTTGATTTCAGAAATTTTATCATCGGGTTTTTCGTTTCAATTTCAGTATAAAAAATAACAAACAGAGGAAGTCTATATGTCAATCAAAACAGAAGTTTTATTTAACAATACTTGGAATGTCCGTATCAGCGATCCGGGTGAAGAAGGGGCTCAAAGCCACTTTTTTGAAACCATTTATCTCACACTCACGGCTTATTTTAAAGGCGAAAATGTGCGTTATGAATTTGTGCGTAAAGTAGAAGATCAAGTAAAAATCAAACGCTCATTTACAGAATTAAGTGAGTTATTCAAATTCTTAGGGGATTATCTGGATCCGGTTTCTCTCGGTAATCTTGGTGTAAAAATTGGTAACTTAGGCGTAAAAGCTGAATAACGTCTCTACCAATAAAAAAAGTGCGGTCAAATTGAACCGCACTTTTTATTTCTCAACTCATATTATTGTGCAAGTAATACACTTAATGCTGAATACAAGGATTGAGCCGCTTCATTTGGTAATGCCTTGCCGTCTTCATCAGTGATCACGACCGCACTTTGTTTACCCACTGCAGAAATTTGCATTTGATAAACACCTTTTTCTAAATTAGGCGGATTCACACCTAAACGTAACCACTCTTGTTTATCTAATGGTTTATATTTTAACTCGCGATAGCCACGGCCAGCAGATTCCGATGTAGCTTTAAAGCCTAATTTCGGTAAAACCGAACCTAAACGTTGCCATGCTTGACCAAAGCTTGCATCCATACCTAATGCCATTCTACCGTTCGTATCAGTAATTAAACCTGATTGGAAAGGTCCTGCAGAAGCATTATTTAAATCTTGTTGTTGCTTGTTATAAGCGTTAGTAAGCGCAGCAACAAAACGATTTAAACGATCCGATGCATAGCGTTGTTTATCTGCTTGATTTGGTGTGTAAATCACACCATCACGACGCATTTGCTCTACAGAAACCGCTAACGCACTTGCATCTTGCGCTGTAACTTGTTCAATTTTATAACGGATCTCTGTATTGGCTTTATCATCTGCACGACCTGTTGGCGCCCAATCGCTAATTAATACCGCACCATTTAAAGTTGAATTCGTGCCTTCTTCTTTCAATAAACGCTCAATTTGTTTGAGATTATAAAGCTCTGCTTGTGCATCCGTATAAACAATCAATGCACGTTCACCATCAAATTGTGTCAAAGAATTTTTGATAATCGCTAATGGGGTTGAAGGTGGACGAATATCCACGCGTTCTTTTTTCGCATTAAGCTGAGGAAGTTCATAAGTCGGATCGGCTTGCGGCAATGTTACACCACCACTTGCTAAAGGAGAAAAGCTCGGTATTTCACGATCAGAATTTTGATAAGTGTCATTAGCCGTCTGCATTTTTTCTACGCTGTTTGAACACGCCGATAATAATGCTGCTGCGACTAAACTCAGTACGATTTTTTTCATTCCTTAAATCCTTCAATAAAAATAATTAAAATAATGACCGCTCTTTGACAAATAAAAAAGTCGAAAGTTTAAAGGGCTGTAAAAACAACCCTTTAATTCATTAAATTAAGCCAGCGATTTTTAATGCTTCTTCCACTTTTACTTGCGCGCTTTCGCTTAACACAGTAAGTGGTAAACGTAAATGTGGAGTCTTAATTAAACCTAAACGATATGCTGCCCATTTAACCGGAATTGGGTTGGATTCAATAAATAAATCTTGATGTAAAGGCATTAAACGTGCATTAATTTCTTCCGCTTTCGCAAAATCGCCCGCTAAAGCATAGCGACACATCGCGGCCATATCTTTTGCAGCAAGGTTATTTGTCACAGAAATAACACCCTCTGCGCCTAATTTCATCGCTTCTAACCCTGTGGCATCATCTCCACTTAATACAATGAAATCTTTACCGGCTAATTCTTTAATCGCAGTAATACGAGTTAAATCGCCTGTTGCTTCTTTAATCCCTACAATATTCTCAATTTGAGACAAACGTGCGACGGTTTCAGGTTTCATATCACTACCGGTACGACCTGGTACGTTATAAAGAAGTTGTGGTAAATCCGTGCATTCTGCAATTGCTTTAAAATGTTGGAACATGCCTTCTTGAGTTGGTTTATTGTAGTAAGGAACAACAGATAAACAACCGGCTACCCCGCTATCACGTAATAATTTTGTCATCACAATGGCTTCGCTCGTTGCATTTGCACCTGTGCCAGCAATAATTGGAATACGTCCTTTTGCTAACTCAACTGTCTTTTCAATCACCTTCACATTTTCTTCAATACTTAATGTGGCAGATTCTCCCGTTGTCCCCACAGATACAATTGAATCTGAACCCGCATTGATATGAAACTCGATAAGTTTTTCTAATGTTTCAAAATCAATGTTTCCGTGGTTATCCATCGGGGTCACTAAGGCAACGATACTGCCCGAAAATAAAGGATTTTGCGTAGTCATAAGGCACTCCATTTACATCTATTTTGCGTTTTAACAATAACATTTGAAAATATTTGGTTATAATCGCTAAAATAGCTTGAATTTACAAATCATTTTTTACATTTTTAAGGATTTTTTATGAAAACATTACAAGCGGGTGACTCAGCACCGCAATTCACCCTTTTAAATCAAGATAATCAACCGGTTTCACTTAGTCACTTCAAAGGAAAAAAAGTACTCGTGTATTTTTATCCAAAAGCCTTAACACCAGGCTGCACAACTCAAGCCTGCGGTTTACGTGATGCTAAAAGTGAGTTAGAAAAATTAGGTGTGGTTATTTTAGGCATCAGCACAGATGCGCCAAAAAAACTGGCTCAATTTGTTGAGAAAAAGTCGCTCAATTTCACCTTGCTTTCTGATGAAGATCATCAGGTCGCCGAGCAATTTGGTGTATGGGGTGAAAAGAAATTTATGGGACGCACCTATGACGGCATTCACCGCATTAGCTTCCTCATTGATGAACAAGGCAAAATTCAACACGTTTTTGATAAATTCAAAACAGGCGAACATCATCAAGTTGTCTTAAATTACCTGCAATCCCTTTAAAACGTCTCTTCAAACAACCGCACTTTCTATGATTTACCTCAAAGTGCGGTCAAAAAAATACCCATTTTGCTAATTTATATTTACGCTCTATTTTCCATTTGATAGAATTCCCAATCTAATTGAAATTCATTATCAATTCATTTTGTATTCTTTATTACACATAAAAGGACTATCAGATGCCAAAACTTTTTGAGTTTTTAGAACAATATAGTGATTACATTATTATCGGGCTTTTACTTCTTATGAGCGTAATCATGCTTGCTACCGTGATTGAACGTTTTATTTTTTTAAGCCGTATCAATGTCGCTAAATATTCCAATATCCATTCGCTTGAAATTGATTTAAATCGCAATATGACGATCATTTCAACCGTTGGTGCAAACGCACCTTATGTGGGTTTGTTAGGAACAGTCATTGGGATTTTATTAACCTTCTATCAAATTGGCCAAGCTGGCGGTGATGTCGATGCTGGCGCAATCATGATGCACCTTTCTCTTGCATTAAAAGCAACCGCACTAGGTATTTTAGTCGCGATTCCATCTATGATGTTCTATAACGGCTTAGGTCGTAAAGTAGAAGTTAACTTATTGAAATGGAAAGTATTAAACGCTCAAAAAGATAAGGAATAATCGTGAAAAAATTTGATGAAATCAATATTATTCCTTTCATCGACATTATGTTGGTGCTATTAGCGATAGTGTTGATCACCGCATCCTTTATTTCTCAAGGAAAAATTCAAGTTAATGTGCCAAAAGCCAGTTCAACGGTCGCATTCAAATCAGATGAATTAGCCAAATTATTGACTGTAACGGCAGATAAACAACTTTATTTTAATGACAAACCTATCTCGCAAGAAGCGCTTGAAAAAGAGATCGCGGGTTGGAATAAAGATCAGAAAGTTACCTTAAAAATTGATGCAGAAGCCTCTTTCCAAGATTTTGTGACAATTACTGACATGTTATCGAAAAACGAAATTAAAAATGTCGCGATTGTTTCAATGAAAGATAAAGGCGCTTCGAACCAAAATGCGCCAGCAGTGGGAGGCGTCGGAGTAGGGCATAAACAATGAACAGCCAACAAGCTAAACGATCATTATTAGGCTTGCTTATTTCTCTATTAATTCATGGTGCCATTGTAGGCGCATTACTTTGGAACTGGCATAAGCCAAGTGAAGCTGCAAGTAATGCGGCAGGTGAAATATCCACAACGATTTCGATGGAAATGATTCAAGGAATGCGAGTAGAAGAACCGGCTCCAGAGCCGGAACCTGAACCTCAACAGGCAGAACCGGAACCAGAAAAGCAAGAAGTCATCGCGGATCCAACGAAGAAACCAGAGCCTGAGAAGAAAAAAGAACCTGACAAAAAGCCAGAAAAACCAATAGAAAAGCCGAAACCAAAACCGAAAGAGAAGCCAAAAGAAAAACCTAAAAATGAGGTAAAAGCAGAGAAAGCGGTAGAAATGCCGAAGAGCTTACCGATTGGCGATAAGAATATTAATTCAACAGCTACGGCAAATTCTAAAGCAACAACCACTGGTCAACCTGGTACAAATGGCGTTCAAGGTGGTTCAGGTGCCAATACGGATGAACTAAATGCTTATCGTGCGGCTATCCGACGTGAAATTGAACGGCACAAACGCTATCCTGCTCGTGCGAAGATGATGCGTAAACAAGGTGTTGTGAGTGTGAGTTTTAGCGTAGGGGCAGATGGTTCCTTATCAGGAGAACGTGTCACAAATTCCTCTGGTGATGAAAGCTTAGACAACGCAGCACTTGAAGCGGTGAGAAGTGCAAGACCTGTTGGTCCAAAACCCGCTGGATTTACGTCTTCAGTCAGTGTGCCAATTAGCTTCACCATTCAATAGATAAATAAAAAGGCGAACATCATGTTCGCCTTTCTTTTTGCTAATCTTAATTAGCCCATACCGTATTTTTTCAATTTCTTACGCAATGTACCACGGTTGATACCGAGCATATTAGCTGCACGGGTTTGGTTACCACGGGTGTATTGCATAATCATATCTAACATCGGGTGTTCAACTTCCGCTAATACTAATTCGTAAAGATCATTCACATCTTGACCATCTAATTGTGATAAGTAATTGCGTAAAGCTTGTTTTACTGAATCACGTAATGGTTTGTTTGTTACTTGTGATTGAGAGTTTAAAACTGAAACGGTTAACGCTTCAGACGGACTACGTTGTTGTTCTAACATTTTTCTTTATCCAAAATTGAATTTAAAAAATCTTCCAGCACAATTAACTGCTCTTTCGGTTCATTAATTGCGTTAAAAGTCTGTCTAAAAACGGAATCGGGTTGAATTCCCTGTAAATACCAAGCCACGTGCTTACGGGCTATTCGATAGCCTTTTTGCTCACCATAGAACTGATGGAGTTCCTGAATATGATGCAAAATATGACCGCACTTTTCACGCAAACTTGGTGTTTGAATTATCGTATCATGTTCCACTAAAGCCTCGACGGCTTGAAAAAGCCATGGATTGCCTAGTGCGGCACGACCGATCATTATTGCATCGGCACCTGTGTACTCAAGTACCTTTTTCGCTTTCGAGGCAGAATCAATATCCCCATTCGCAATAACTGGAATTGAAATTGATTGTTTCACTGCTCGAATATTGTCGTATTCCGCTTCCCCCTCAAATAAGCATTCTTTCGTCCGCCCATGAATGGTTAAAGCTTGAATACCAGATTGTTCTGCAATTTTGCCGATTTGCATACAGTTTCGATTTGCTTTATCCCAACCTGTGCGAATTTTTAACGTCACAGGCACATCAACGGCATTCACGACTTCTTTTAAAATTTTTTCCACTAAATCCGGAAATTGAAGCAGTGCAGAGCCCGCCAGTTTTCGATTTACTTTCTTTGCGGGACAGCCCATATTGATGTCGATAATTTCAGCCCCATAGGCTACATTAATTGCTGCAGCTTGGGCCATTTCCAAAGGATCAGAACCTGCGATTTGCACCGCATTTAATCCTAACTCTTCACTATGTGCTAAACGAAGTTTCGATTTCTCTGTATGCCAAACTTGTGGATTAGTGGACATCATCTCTGAAAACGTTAATCCCGCGCCATAATGAGCACATAAACGTCGAAAAGGTTGATCCGTAATACCTGCCATGGGTGCCAATAAAATACGATTTTTTAATTCGTAAGAACCAATTCGCATTTTATGTTATCCCCAATTACAAGCCCTATCTCCAGCAAGTCAGGCCACAATAGCAACCGACAAGGGGTGCTATATTACGCATTTTTCTTTTTTTTGCAAAGGGAAATTTGTTCAAAAAATGCACTTTTTTTAATTGACAAAAAGAAATTAAGCCGATTTTAATTTACCTGTAATACGGCACCATTCCTCTTTCACTGCAACAGGATCTAAATCAAATGATTGTGTATAAGCATCACATACCGATTGTGCTTGTGTTTCTAAAATACCAGATAATCCTAGATCCCCGCCCTCTTTCACTAATTGAGAAATAATTGGGTAAAGTTCTTTTAATGGCCCAGCAAGAATATTCGCCACGACGACATCTGCTTTTAAATCTGCAGGTTTATCATCGGATAAGAAAAGTTGCAGACGATCCGCCACACCATTTTGTTCTGCATTATTACGGCTGGCGAGAATCGCTTGTGGATCGATATCAATACCGATTGCATTTTTTGCCCCTAATTTAAGAGCTGCAATGGCAAGAATGCCTGAACCACAGCCAAAATCGATGACGGTTTTGCCAGTTAAATCCAAACCATCTAACCACTCTAAACAAAGTGCGGTTGTCGGGTGTGTACCTGTACCGAAAGCTAAACCAGGATCAAGCATCACATTCACCGCATTTTGATCCGGCACTTCACGCCAGCTTGGACAAATCCATAAACGTTGACCAAATTGCATTGGGTGGAAGTTATCCATCCATTCACGTTCCCAGTCTTTATCCTCGATTTGCTCAATTTTGTAAGCGGTATTTTCATCTAAATGATGTGCTTGTTTAAGCAGACTCACAATTTCATTCATATCCGTTTCTGCATCAAATAATGCAATCACATCGGTGTTTCCCCACAAACGCGTTTCGCCCGGAAGTGGTTCAAAAATCGGCGTATCTTGGCTATCCATAAATGTCACCGAAACAGAGCCGATTTCTTCTAAAAAATCGCTAATTTTCTCAGCTTTTTCATTTGTACTATTTAAGCGAATTTGAATCCACGCCATCTTCTTTTCCTTTTAATTAATTTCTTTATGTAACCATTTCGGTAATAAACTTACGCCTAGGGCTGAAACTACAATAATGATAATCCCAAGCGCTGAAACAAGTGAAACCTCTTCGTTAAGCAATAATACCGCCAAAAAGACACCGAAAATCGGCTCAAGTGCGGTCAAAATTCCCGAGATTTTTGCATCCACTGAATTTAAGCCTTTATTCCACAACCAAAAGGCAAACCAACTGCATGCTACGCCGAGATAAATCAAACCGAAGAAACCAAGCCAGTTAAAATGAATATCCCAGTTTTCCGTCAGCAATAAAGTAAAGGGCAGCATGGTGATGGTTGCTAACACAATCGAAATGGATGTATAGGCTTGTGCTGAAACCGTTGCCACCACTTTTTTCGTCCAACGTAAACAATAAGCAAACACAATACTTGCCGCCACCACTAATGAGCAACCCAATAAGCTAATTTCACTTGAGCCTTCATTGCCCTGCCCACCTAAAATTAAAATGGCTACGCCTAAAAAGGCAAAGGCCCCACACAACCAATGATACCATGTCGCACGATCTTGAAAGAAAAAATGTCCAATAAAAATCACGCATAATGGTTCTAATCCAATCATGGTCGTTGCGCTCGCCGCGCTCGTATATTTTAAGCCAATAAATTGCAGCAAAAAGGTGGCTGTATAATTAAAAAAACCTAACCACCAAAGCTGTTTTCGCATCGGTTTAGACACGCCTTTCCAACGACGAAAAAAGAGTGGCATCACAATAATTGCCGCCATTAATAAACGGGCTTGGATCATCAAAATGGTGTCCATCATTGTAAAGGTGTATTTAGCGGCAACAAAGGCACTACTCCAAATAAACAATGCTAGAATTTGATAAACCATAAAGTGCAGTCCATTTTTACTGTTTTTTTGTGCCGAATTGGTTACCCAAGATGAAAGCAATCAAGCCAAATACAAGTGCAGGTACAATCGCATTAAAACCAAATAGTTTGATACCAAATTGAGTCAGTAGCACATAACTACTCAATCCCACCACCATTGAGCTTATTGCCCCTGCTGCATTTGCTTTATCCCAATAAATACCTAATACAATCACCCAAAGGAATGCCGCTTCTAATCCCCCGAAAGCAAATAGATTCAACCAAATAATCATATCCGGTGGATTCAGTGCAGCAAGAATTAACAACGCCGATAAAATTAGTGTGATGACTGATGAAATACGGCTAATTCGTTTTTCATTCTTCGCGGCTTCAGGTTTGCTTGCTAGATATAAGTCTTTCACAAAAATTGAGGATGATTGAATGAGTTGCGCATCGACTGTGGACATAATCGCTGACATCGGTGCGGCTAAGAAAATCCCTGCAACAATAGGTGGGAGCACTTCTAACATTAAGGTTGGAATGACTTTATCTGACACCGTTAAATCTGGCACAACGGCACGTCCTAAAGCACCCGCCAAATGCATCCCTAACATAATGACTGAAAGGACAATCGTACCAATGAGCATACCTCGATGTAAGGCTTTGCTGTCTTTGAAAGCCATGCAACGCACAGCTGTATGAGGTAAACCAACCACACCGAAACAGACTAGGATCCAAAACGATGCCATAAATTGAAAATCTAGCATCTCATTCGGGCCGTAAGGACTTACTAAACTCGGATCAATTTCAGTTAATTTATTGACCGCACTTTCTACGCCACCGAGATGGTAAATCACGCCCACTAATAGCACGATTGTGCCCAAAATCATTACCGTACCTTGAATTGTATCGGTTAATACGACCGCTCGGAAACCACCAATAAACGTATAAATGCCAACCGTTAAGGCAAAAATAAGCAAGGCGTGAGTATAAGGAATCCCTATCGTAGTTTCGAGCAATCTCGCCCCACCAATAAATTGCACAACCATGGCAGCAAAGAAGGCAAGCAACAATGCTAGACTGGAAATCCAAACGAGATATTTATTTTTATAACGATAGAGAAATAGATCATTGATGGTGAGTGCATTGGTTTCGCGAGAAAGTAATGCAAACTTTTTGCCCAATGCACCTAAGGCTAACCACACAGCCGGCACTTGGATCATGGCGAGTAATACCCAACCCAGCCCGTATTTATAGGCAGCCCCTGGTCCTCCAACAAAAGAACTGGCACTGGCATAAGTGGAAGCCGTTGTCATCGCAAGGACAAAGCCCGTCATGGAGCGATTTCCTACATAATATTCCGTAAGGAAATCACCTTTACTGCGTTTTACATAAGCAAATAATGCCGCGCCAAAGATGAAGACTAAATAGATAGCTAATGGGAGAATAATACCTAAATTCATTATTTATTCTCCTTTGACTCAACATCTAGCGGGATATCTAAAAAGACAATTTTGACAATCCAATACCCAATAACTACAAACAAAATAGGTAAATAAATGCAGGATAATTCAAACCACAAAGGAAAACCTATCGGCCCAGGCGAGTTTTTGGGTAAATAAGCACAAACACACCATCCAATCACATAAAGAATGGCTCCCCCTAATGCCCAGCTCGCCTCTTTGGCGGCTTGTTTATATCGTTGTGATAAATCCATTATTAGCTCCTGTTAGAATGTTTTACCCATTTCAAGAAAAATACGATTTTTGTCGTAGCTATAAAATGGGTGATTACTTGAAACTCGTTGATAAGACCACGTAATTTTAGGCGTGATTCCCCAGAAGTAAAGATCTCGATGCCATAATGTTACAGCCGATTGGTATTCATTATTTTTTTGGCGAATATTAAATAAATCAGCACCTTTGTAAGTTCTACGTGCATAGGCAAGGGAAATTCGGGTTGAAATACCCCAGCCCCACTCTTGTCCCCAACCTAAACGGAGATTTTTACGTTGATAAGCATTGTCCTTATCTCGAGTATTTTCACGATTATAATCAGCGCCTACGAACCAAAATTGACCACTCTTAGGAAAATAAGATAACGTATTCGACCAAAGATAATTATTGCCATTCAAATGCTTACGAGTGTTGTAACGCTGTTCACCATACTCGAGTGCGGTTGAAATTTGCCACTTTTCATTCAGCCAATAAGTTAAATCTAAACGAGCACCTGAATTCTTCGAATACTGCTTCATTGATTCGCTACCTGAGGAGCCACCTGCATACCATCGTCTTTCTGTAAATGGCATCAATGAAATATCAAAACGTGCTGTTTGATAACCTAATCCAGCGCCAACTCTACCATTAAACTCATTATATTTTTTATTATCCCAATAATATTTCCCACTCCCCTCGATAGAAAATTTAGTGAAATAATTATGGGGTAATGACCATTTTTTCTCTGCTTCTGCAAAATAAGAAAAACCTGTTGCACTTTCGCGCTCCCAGGCATTCCAATTTCCAATGCGAGTGCCTGCTTTTGGTGCATTGTTAATATTGCTTTCGTTTAAGAAGCTCAAACCACCTTGAAACTTCCATTGATCTCGGCGGTTAAGTGCCGAAAGATATTGGTCGATCATGACGATAGACTCAGATGAAACTTGTTCAGCTCTCAGTTTTTGGAATTGATCTTTGGCCGCCTCATTATCATTGTTTAAAAAGAGTGCTTGTGCTAACTGATAACGTAACGGCAGAATGGTCGAATCTTGAGAAAATAGCGTACGATAACGAGTTACCGCCTCCGAAAAACGACCATTTTCGCGAGCATTAATTGCATTTGCCCACTCAAGTAAAAATGGATCTTGTTTTGGCAAATTTTGATACAACGGCAGTAATAGTTGAACGGCTTCACCGTTATTTTGCAACACTGCAGGAATCAATCCACGTACGATCAAATCAGGATGTTTTGCCAATTCTTCTTTCGTCATAGAAAGTGTATGTTGATCATCACGTTTTTCTGAAATTTGTGGCTTTTGAGTGGATAAGTCTGGTTTCGCAAGCTGAAGCTGATCATCAAACCGCTCATCCCGAGGTTGTGGAGACTTCTCTGCAGCAAAAGAGAATGAACTAAGCAACAATGAGGAGCTTAAAAATAAAACAAGTTTAGATTGTGAAGTCATTTTTTATTCCTATAAAGAAAAATAAAGCAAGCCAAAGGCTTGCTTTAAAATTTACAAAAATTTTCTAATTTTTTCTAGCACCAAAAACACCAAATTTATCATTTCCTTGATAAGTTCCGGCTACTTCGTCTGCATCTTTTCCATAGAAGCCTCCTTCAACCTGAACACCTTGGCTATTTGTTCCACTAAATTGATTACCTTGAATTTTAGCAGATAAAGAAACATCATCGAAATGTAAATGAGGAGGAAGAGCGCCTCCAGCAATCTCATTTGATACAAGCTCATCTTTAAAGCCAGTTGTTGCTAAAGAAATTGTTCCATTTAATGTTTTATCTGCAAAATTAGCCGTTAGTTTTACGAATGATAAGTTAGACTTTAAGTCATCAGCCCGCTTCTCTACATGCATACCATTTCCAGTATAATTTGCAGTACCTGATTGTGGCATTTCTGTTGTTGGATTTACACCAAATGCAACATAATAATCAGAACCTAAAGTAGGCTCCGTAAATTTCCCCCAACGAATATTTTTATAATTTTTGCCACTAATAGAACGAAATTCGGGAGGATCCGCCTGTAGTATTTCTTTCTCATTCGTTCCAATGACTGGACGTTCGTAATACCCTGATGGAATAATTTCAATTTCTTGACCTTCAACATTAACGAGATTAACGTTATTGTCATCATGTATTTGTCTTTCAATGACCGTCACTGTTTTATCTTCTTTATTAACCTCAAACCCCACTCGTTTAAGCACGATTTGTTCTTCATTTTTTGGTTGTTCCGCTGGTTTTACTGGCTCAGTTGGTTTTACTGTCTCAGCTGCTTTCACTGTCTCAGCTGCTTTCACTGTCTCAGCTGCTTTCACTGTCTCAGCTGGTTTCACTGTCTCAGCTGGCTTTACTGATTCAGTTGGTTTTACTGACTCAGCTGGCTTTACTGACTCAGCTGGCTTTACTGGCTCAGCTGGTTTTACTGACTCAGCTGGCTTTACTGGCTCAGCTGGTTTTACTGACTCAGCTGGTTTTATTTGGTTAACTGGTTGAGTATTGCTACCACCACTACTTCCACAGGCAGCTAACGTTACAGTTGCAAGAATTGTTAAACTTAATTTAGAGAGATTAAATTTCATAATTTTTCCTTAGGTAAAAATAAGGGTGCATTATAAAAGGATTTAAAATACATTTTCAAATTAAAATTATAATTCATTAACATAAAATTAACTACGGACAATAAAAACGGCTAACCTAATTGTGTTAGCCATTTTATTATTAATGATACATCCAAATTTCTCTCTAAATAATAGAGACTAGAGCCGTCTTTTAGCAGTTTTAAACTAAAAATGGATGTATAAAGTTAGATATTTTCCTAAATACGGTGATAATTACTTTTTAGCAGCAAATGCAGCGCCCCAAGAATTATCATTAGCGTTTGCTGAACCACCTAATTCTTTTGCATTCTCACCATAGAATTTACCTTCAGCTTTACCCTGAGAATTTAACAAATCTGATTTAGCTGTACCTGAAAAACCATTTCCAGAAATATTAGCATCAATCTTAACTACATCTTTGTTATGCGTGCTTAAGGTACCCGTTAATTTCTTATTACCGAAATCAGCAGTAAAGCTAGATGAACCTTTTAAATAATCTTCATCTGGTAATTTATCCGTATCAGCTGAAATAATGCTATCCCCTCTATAGGACGCTACGCCTGATGATGGCATTGAAGTTGTAGGATATCCGTTATAAAACAAGATATCATCTTGACTAGGATCTTGGCTCTCAATTGCTCCAAAACGAACATTGCTATAAGAACCACAGCAAACTTCTAATTTACCATTTAATTTCATACCATTAATTGTTTTAGCTGTGGCCTGTGTCCAGCCTCTCGCGCTAATACCAGGACCAAACCCAATAGGAATATCTTTTCCATCAACATTAATTTTATATAAATTTGCTGAAGTAAGTGCTACAGTTTTAGCTGTAACATGTCCCTTATTATCTGAATCAACTACTATAGCACCACCTGTTTTATTGTTTGAAGATGTTGATACTGGATTACTTGAATTATTCTGTTTTTTAGCTGGCTGAGTTGTTTGTGCAGCTTGTTTATCTTTTGTTGGTGCTTGACTACTACTTCCAGCATCACCACCGCCACTACTTCCACAAGCAGCTAAAGTTAATGCGGATAAAGCTGTTAAACTAAACTTTAAAATAGTATTTTTCATAATTTACCTCTTAGGTTGTTAACGAAACACAATTAATAGACAGACATAACATAAATTTATGTAAATTTTATCTTATCATAAATTTAATATGATTATATATAAACCTATATAAAAAATAAGGTAAAGACAATATTTTGTCTTTACCTTAATAATTTATAAATTAATCATACATCCCTAATTTCTTCTCTAAATAGTGGATATTTGCCCCACCTTTTTGGAAGTTTTCATCTTCAAGAATGAGTTCATGAAGTGGAATATTTGTTTTGATACCATCAATGATCGTCTCTGATAATGCATTTTGCATACGACGGATTGCTACATCACGAGTATCACCATATGTGATTAATTTTGCGATCATAGAATCATAATGTGGAGGAACGGTATAACCACCATACACATGAGAATCCCAACGAACACCTAAACCGCCTGGTGAGTGTAAGTGTACCACTTTACCTGGAGACGGTAAGAATGTTTTTGGATCTTCTGCATTGATACGACATTCAATCGCATGACCTTTCACTTTAATATCTTCTTGTTTGTAAGAAAGTGGTAAGCCAGCCGCAATACGCAACTGTTCTTTCACCAAATCCACACCGGTGATCATTTCTGTTACTGGGTGTTCTACTTGAATACGAGTATTCATTTCGATGAAATAGAACTCACCATTTTCATATAAGAATTCAAATGTACCAGCACCACGATAGCCAATTTCAACACAAGCTTTCGCACAGCGGGAACCAATATCACGACGAACTTCTTCGGTAATACCTGGTGCGGGTGCTTCTTCTACGACTTTTTGGTGACGACGTTGCATAGAACAATCACGCTCTGCAAGGTAGATTGCGTTACCGTGTGTATCCGCTAAAACTTGGATTTCAATATGGCGTGGATTTTCTAAATATTTTTCCATGTAAACCATATCATTGTTAAACGCTGCTTTTGCTTCAGCTTTGGTCATCGCAATGGATTCTTCAAGTGCATCCTCACTACGTACCACGCGCATACCACGACCACCGCCGCCGCCAGATGCCTTGATAATAATTGGATAGCCAATACGTTTTGCAATTTCTTTATTTTTCGCGATATCGCTACCTACTGGGCCATCTGAACCCGGTACACAAGGCACGCCAGCTTTTTTCATTGCTTTAATCGCAGAAACTTTATCCCCCATCAAACGAATGACGTCTGCTGTTGGACCAATAAAAATAAAACCAGAACGCTCAACTTGCTCTGCAAAATCTGCATTTTCAGAAAGGAAACCATAACCAGGGTGAATAGCATCCGCACCAGTTACTTCTGCAGCTGCAATAATAGCAGGAATATTTAAATAACTTTTTACAGATGGAGCAGGTCCAATACAGACTGTTTCATCTGCAAGTAACACGTGTTTTAAATCACGATCAGCGGTAGAGTGAACCGCCACGGTTTTAATGCCTAATTCTTTACAGGCACGCAAAATACGCAGTGCAATTTCACCACGGTTAGCAATCACAACTTTTTCTAACATAACAATTTCCACTTGGGTGAAAAAATGGCGAGAAAGCTCGCCATTTCAGATTGATAGGGATTATTCGATAACGATTAATGGTTGGTCAAACTCAACCGCTTCGCCATCATTTACTAAGATTGCTTTAACCACACCAGCTTTATCAGCTTCAATACGGTTCATCATTTTCATTGCTTCAACGATACAAAGTGCATCACCTACTTTGACAGTTTGTCCCACTTCCACGAAAGCTTTCGCTTCAGGGCTTGGGCTACGATAGAATGTACCTACCATTGGTGAACGCACTTGGTGTCCTGATACTTCAGCTGCTGGAGCTTCCGCAGGTGCAGCCGCTGCAGGTGCTGGCGCAGCTGCCGGAGCCGCAACAGGTGCGACAGGCGCTGCTGCATATTGAATTGCAGCAGGTGCGACAGCTGGTGCCGCACGACTAATACGTACTGTACCTTCTTCTTCTTGCACTTCTAATTCAGTGATGCCCGATTCTTCTACTAATTCAATCAGTTTTTTGATTTTACGAATGTCCATACGTTCTTCCTAAAAATAATAATGAATTGTTAACCGCACTTTCAGAATGGATTCCCAAAGTGCGGTCATTTTGAAACCTGTTTTTGTGTCGGCAAGATTACCGCAAAATCACGAACTTTGCGATAAATTTCTGCGAAAATCTGTAAATTTTGTGAAATTTTATGCTTTTTTATTTAAAAAATCTAACGCAAATTGAAGCGCAAACTCATAGCCTTTTGCACCTAAGCCACAAATCACGCCTTCAGCCACATCACTAAAGTAAGAATGATGACGGAATGGCTCGCGTTTATGTACATTAGACAAATGAATTTCAACAAACGGAATTGACACCGCTAGCAACGCATCACGCAATGCAACACTGGTATGCGTATAAGCTGCTGGGTTAATTAAAATAAAATCCACTTTCTGAAAACTTTGATGAATCTTATCAATTAACTTTTCTTCGCTATTTGCTTGAAAGCACTCCAAATTCACATCATGCTGCGCCGCAAGTTTGCCCACATTTTCTTCAATGGCAGATAATGAAAGTGAACCATAATGTTTTGGTTCCCTTGCGCCCAACATATTCAAGTTCGGGCCATTTAACAGCAAAATATTGAATTTTTTTGACATTTTCACATCCTTTAACTTGTGCGAATTATAGCGATTTTTTGTGTAATGGTGGTCGTATCTCTAGACGATTTTGGTAATAAATTCTGAATTTAAATCAATTAACGGCAAATCTGAACCTGGCCACGCACGTAATACCTGATGTTGCATTAAATTCAACGTATCCAACCCAGGTGTCACGTTGGGTGTATATTGTGCCGCAATACGAGCAAGTTGTGTCAATCCAAGACTACTTTCAATACTCGAACTAATCACCGCTTTTATGCCTAAACTATGCGCTTGAGCAATCAACTTTTGACAATCTTGTAGCGAACCAACCAGTGTTGGTTTAATCACAATGGCGCTTAAGTGCGGTTCTTTTTCTAAAAGGAAGTCAGGCTCACGCACACTTTCATCCCAAGCAATATTTATGCCTGTTTGAGTAGCGAATTGGCGGCTCTCTTTACGTGTTTTACAAGGTTCCTCCAGAAATTGAATGCGAGATCGATGTTGCGGTTTTACTTTCTCCGCAAATTTTAATGCTTTTTCTAATGTCCATTGACGATTCGCATCTAGACGTAATTGCAAATCAGGAATGGCTTCAAGAAACATATCCGTAATCAAACCATCACGATTCGCTTCATACATACCGACTTTGATTTTAGCGACTTTATCACCTGGCATTTGATTCAGTTCTGCATATAACTCATCAGGATCACCATAGCACAAAGGGGCGGTGTGATAGTTACCTTCCTCATTTAAATAACGTTTCATCTCATCCATTGCTGTGCTAATACCGAAAGCAACAGAAGGATAACAACCATCAAGGGGGACTCTTGGTGCTTCGCAGCTTGCATGACACCAATTCGTCAGCCATTCAATGGCTTGCTCTTGCGCTTGTTCGATAGTTTCTTCGCTAAACCCAGGTAAAGGTGCAATTTCCCCCCAGCCATCACGGCTGCAAGCAACACGCACAATCAAGCCTTCACGACGTTTTAAAAAACGTCCACGTAAAATCAACTGACTATCGACGGGAATAGAATAACGATAAAGATTAAATGATTTGGTTTCCATCTTATTCTCCTTGATGACAAAAGTGCGGTTAAAAACACATAGATTTTTAACCGCACTTTTATGTTCAAATTAAGGATTACGTCTGAATTTGCTGAAGTCTGGTGCGCGTTTTTCGTTAAATGCGTTACGACCTTCTTGACCTTCTTCAGTCATATAGAACAACATGGTTGCGTTACCTGCGAGCTCTTGTAAACCTGATTGACCATCACAGTCTGCATTTAATGCGGCTTTCAAGCAACGTAATGCAATTGGGCTGTTACGTAACATTTCACGACACCAACGCACGGTTTCTTTTTCTAAATCAGCATAAGGCACGACAGTATTCACTAAGCCCATATCTAATGCTTCTTGCGCATTATATTGACGGCATAAGAACCAAATTTCGCGCGCTTTTTTCTGCCCCACTAAACGTGCCATATAGCTTGCGCCCCAGCCACCGTCAAATGAACCTACTTTAGGACCAGTTTGACCGAAGATTGCATTGTCTGCCGCAATGGTTAAATCACATAACATATGAAGTACGTGACCACCACCAATTGCATATCCAGCCACCATTGCTACAACTGGTTTTGGACAAGTACGAATATCACGTTGGAAATCCAATACATTTAAATGATGCACACCGCTTTCATCTTTATAACCGCCGTAGTCACCACGAATTTTTTGGTCACCACCGGAACAGAATGCTTTTTCGCCTTCACCGGTTAACACAATCACGCCAATTTTTTCATCGAAACGCGCGTTAGAAAACGCATGGATCATTTCTTTGACTGTTTGCGGACGAAATGCATTACGCACTTCCGGACGGTTAATGGTGATTTTTGCAATACCATCAGTCGATTTGTGGAAACGGATATCAGTATAACCTTCGCTGTGATCACCCCACTCAACTGGTGCATATAAAACATCATCTTTTGGATTTTGCATTGTTCTTTCCTTTATAAGTGTAAAAAGTGCGGTCATTATAGCGGAAGTTTTTTAGTTCGGGAAAGAAAATCAATTATTGAAGACTTTACAATTATGTCGTTATTGTTAAAATTCCGCCATTCCAACTTTAGTAAGGAAATTTAAGTGAAAAAAATTATTTTTTTAAGCAGCATCATGTTATTGAATGCTTGTAGTTTATTTGGTTCATCACAATCAACTATTCCTGCTGAATTCGCACAAGCAGACTATCTCCTGTCTGATGCCAATGCAAAAACATGGGCTGTAGCAAGTAAACAAGCTGAACAATGTATCTATCCAAATTTAACTCGTATTCAGCAACAACATTTTGCAAAAGAAGATAGCTATATTCATTCCCAATATGTCTTTTTCTATCCGTTAGAAAAAATCATCGGTGAAGACTATGTCAAAATGATTCAAAAAGATGAAAAATCGATGAATTATGCGACCTATCAATTTAAGAAATTCCGCGCAGAACTTGGTGATGTCGACGCATTAGAGCCAAAAGCTTGCCAAATTTTACGTACTCAGGCAAAAGAAGACCTAGATGTCGTGAAAGGCCAATATGTAAATGGCATGGTAGATGAAACAAAAAATGACGATGGTACATTGAAGAAAACGGGTGATGGTATTGCCACCAATCAAAACAAATTCTTCTTTGATATTATTAAATGGGGTTCTGCCCTTCTTCTCTAATTTTTATTATTTTATATAAATTTATATCACTCTCACGGCGTAAATATTTTTACGCCGTTTTTATATCTGAGAAAACGGTTGCGATCAAAAAAAGCTTAAATTTTCAGTAAAAAAGCAAAATAGTCATTTAAATTAAAGTCATTTTCAGCTAGTCTAACAAGAATTAGTTTTTACAAGGAGAAAACATCATGACAACGCTTTTTGATATTGCACAAAACTGGTTAAACCAAGATCCTGATGCAGAAACTCATGCAGAATTAACCGCACTTTTAACCGCGGCGAAAAATGGTGATGAAAAAGCACAATCAGAATTACAAGCTCGCTTTAGTGGCCGTTTACAATTTGGTACGGCAGGGCTTCGTGGACCATTACAAGCTGGCCCTATGGGGATGAACCGTGTTTTAGTAGCACAAGCTGCGGGCGGTTTAGCGGATTATTTAAAAGATTACGACAAGCAACCATCTATCGTGATTGGTTACGATGGTCGTAAAAACTCTGATGTTTTCGCACGTGATACCGCTGAAATCATGGCAGGCGCAGGCGTGAAAGCTTATTTACTTCCACGTAAATTACCAACTCCTGTATTAGCTTATGCAATCCAATATTTTGATACTACAGCAGGTGTGATGGTGACAGCAAGCCACAACCCACCTGAAGATAACGGTTATAAAGTGTATTTGGGTAAAGCGAATGGCGGTGGCCAAATCGTTTCTCCTGCAGATAAAGATATCGCCGCATTAATCGACAAAGTGGCCGCAGGCAATATAAAAGATTTACCACGTAGCCAAGATTATGTGGTGTTAGATGATGAAGTGGTTAATGCTTATATTGAAAAAACAGCATCTCTTGCTAAAGAACCTGAAGCAGACATTAACTATGTTTATACTGCAATGCACGGTGTAGGCTATGAAGTACTAAGCAAAACCTTAACCAAAGCCGGTCTTCCACAACCTCATATTGTGGCTGAACAAGTGTGGCCAGACGGCACATTCCCAACAGTAAACTTCCCTAACCCAGAAGAAAAAGGTGCCTTAGATTTAGCGATTAAAGTAGCAAAAGAACACAATGCGGAATTCATTATTGCTAATGACCCTGATGCAGACCGTTTAGCGGTGGCTGTTCCAGATGCACAAGGTAACTGGAAACCTTTACACGGTAACGTAGTAGGTTGTTTCTTAGGTTGGTATTTAACAAAACAATATCATGCAAAAGGTGAGAAAGGCGTATTAGCGTGTTCTTTAGTGTCTTCTCCTGCACTTGCTGAAATTGCGAAAAAATACGGCTTCCAATCAGAAGAAACCTTAACCGGTTTCAAATACATCGGTAAAGTTCAAGGCTTATTATTCGGTTTCGAAGAAGCACTTGGTTACTTAGTTGATCCAGATAAAGTACGCGATAAAGACGGTATTTCTGCAGCTATCGTATTCTTAGATTTAGTGCGTCACTTGAAAGCTCAAGGCAAAACCTTAGCGGATTACGCCAATGACTTCACACAAGAATTCGGTGCTTATGTAAGTGGTCAAATTTCTATTCGTGTAAGCGATTTATCTGAAATTGGTAAATTAATGGCCGCACTTCGTAACACACCTCCAGCTGAAGTAGGTGGTGTTAAAGTGGCACAATTTATCGACCACACTAAAACAGATCGTCAAAGCGACATCCTTGTATTCGTATTAGAAAACGGTAGCCGCTTAATCGTTCGTCCATCTGGTACTGAACCAAAAATCAAGTTCTATCTTGATGCTCGCGGTAAAGATCCAAAAGACGCGGATCACGTTTTAGCACAATTTGATGAAGGCGTTCGTCAAATCCTTCGTCAAGATGCTTACGGCAAACAAGATTGCTAATTGAGCAGACTATTACATGATAAAAAACGCTAGGTTTGATACCTAGCGTTTTTATTTTTACTTATTTCAATGCAAGTTGTAACTTGCCGTGATGTTTTTCTAATAAAGCCTCTGCTTGAGCACGATCTAGTCCACTCAAAATCATCATAATCGCTAATTTTGCATTTTGATCAGCCTGCTTTAATGTCTCTTCTGCGAGTGCCTTATCGCAATCCGTGGCTTGCATGACGATACGAATGGCACGAGCTTTCAGTTTTTTATTACTTGCCTGCACATCCACCATTAAGTTTTGATAACATTTACCCATTAAGATCATAGAAGCCGTAGTAAGCATATTCAGTACTAATTTTTGTGCCGTACCTGATTTTAAACGACTTGACCCCGTTAGCACTTCTGGTCCCACTACCGTATCAATAGCAATATCCACAATATTTGCCATCGCTGAATTCGGGTTACTCGCAATCGAAACCGTCACTGAACCTAAACTTTTCGCATATTCTAATGCACCGATCACATAAGGTGTTCGGCCACTCGCAGCAATACCCACCAAGACATCTTTTGAGGAAAATTGAATGGTTTGTAAATCAACCTCGGCTTGTGCTTTACTGTCTTCCGCCCCTTCAATTGGATGACGTAATGCGCGCTCGCCGCCGGCAATAATACCTTTCACCATTTCAGGTGACACACCAAATGTTGGCGGGCATTCAGAGGCATCAAGTACACCTAATCGACCACTGGTTCCCGCACCAATATAGACTAATCGACCACCTTGTTGAAATGCAGTAACAATACATTCGACTGCTTGGGCAATTTGAGGTAAACATTTTTCAATTGCCAAAGGCACTTGTTTATCTTCCTCATTCATTAACTGCACAATTTCCAATGCAGACAAGCTATCTACATTCATGGAATTGGGATTCCGTTGTTCAGTAATTAAAGTTGAAAGGGTTTGTAATAAATTCTCTGCCATGGTTTATTCCTTTGGAAAAATTGCCCCTAAACTGACCGCACTTGTGGCACCTGTTACACTCGGTAAATTAGCGGGCAAATTATGCATACGACGATAAGCCAACCAAGCAAAAGCTGCCGCTTCCACATAATCGATATCAAGTTCTAATTCAGTTGTCAGTTGAATACGCCAATTCGGTAATGCTTGTTTTAAGCCATTCATGATCGCCTGATTTTTAGCACCGCCGCCACAAACAAGTAATCGGCATGGTAATGTCGTCTGAATATTGTTAAGGGCTAAAACAATACTTTGTACGGTAAATTCAGACAAGGTGGCTTGCACATCTTGTGGTAAAAGTGCGGTCGTTTTGCCTGCTATTTTTTGAATTTTATTCTCTAACCAAGCTAAATTAAATAATTCACGCCCCGTGCTTTTCGGTGGGGGTAGTTGAAAGAAATCTTCATCTAATAATGCTGCTAACAAATCTGAATTTACTTGACCTGAAGCCGCCCATTCACCATTTTTGTCGTAAGCTTTACCTTGATGTTTTTCGATCCATTGGTCGAGCAAGGTATTACCCGTTCCTGTATCAAAGCCAATAACAGGCTGTTCGGGTATCAATAAGGATACATTACTAATACCGCCAATATTAAGCACCACTGTTGCCCAATGAGGATCAAAAAATACCGCTTGGTGAAAAGCGGGTACCAAAGGTGCGCCTTGTCCACCAAACGCCATATCTTTACGGCGCAAATCACCAACAACCGTAATGCCTGTTTTAGCGACTAATAAATTCATATCACCGATTTGCATGGTAAACGGAAATTGACCTTTTGGGGAATGCCACACTGTTTGGCCATGGCAGCCAATGGCTTCGATCTGTTCTGGTTTTAACTGGTGTTTACGTAAAAAGGCATTTACGCAATCGGCATAAAGTAAACCAAATTGATGATCGAGTTCACCCAATGCTTGTAACGACGTTTCGCCCGATTGAATAAGTGCGGTCACTTTTTCGCGTAAATTTGCCGGCATCGGCATAAAATCTGCTGCAATTAATTTGGTTTGATTCGATTGGATGTCAGTAAGGGCAATA
The DNA here is from genome assembly GCF_003252795.1 of Haemophilus parainfluenzae. Taxonomy (GTDB): domain Bacteria; phylum Pseudomonadota; class Gammaproteobacteria; order Enterobacterales; family Pasteurellaceae; genus Haemophilus_D; species Haemophilus_D parainfluenzae_K. The sequence continues at coordinate 40,591 of NZ_QEPQ01000002.1, read as the reverse complement.
TCCACCCCGTCAAGGCTGGTGCCAGACATAATACCAAGATAATAAGTCATAGTGTTCAATTCGTGAGTTTTTCAGAATTATAGCGGATTTTAAAAAAATAAAAAAAGAGAGAACATTACGGTTCTCTCTTTTCATCATTAATGATGCTTATAAGTCATCAATGACTAAATCGTTTTTTAGCTATTGATGGAATAAGGTAACGGTTCAATTTTCAGAACGGTTCCATCTTCAGGTAAACGGAAATGCGTCCCTTCTTCTAAATCGTTATTCATCACCACTTGTAACCATAAAACGCCGTCAAAATTGACCGCACTTACGATCGTACCGGTTTTACGCCAAGCTGTTTCTAACTGCATTTCAATTTCGCTGCCGATTTTCGGTGTAACCGTGGTTTCCCCCGAAAGCACATACATCGCACGTTTATTGGCGCCACGATATTTGGCTCGTGCGACAGTTTCTTGCCCGATATAACAGCCTTTCGTAAAAGAAATCGATTGTTCAATCGCTTGTAGATTTAATGCCTGCGGGATAAATTCATTTTGTGTTTCCGCGCTCAAGCTTGGTAAGCCCGCTTGAATATCCGCACAAAGCCATTGTTTTTCATCGCCATTAAAGGTGACATCTAACGGTGTAGGATTGATCAAAATTGCACGATTTTCATCAATATCTAATTCAATCTGCGCGTGAACTCGACCGCACTTTTCACCAATCAAGCCGACAATTTGCCAATCTAACACTTGAAAAGTCACTTTTGAAAACACGGCGTATTTTTTTAAATGCTCAAGTGGAGTAAATAAATTTTTCGGCATTAAAATCAAAAACTGCTCAGATGAAAGCTTAATTAAGCGAAACAACGAGTTCATTTTGCCTTTAGGATCACAATGCGCTGTAAGCGTTGAAGCGTCAACTGCTAAATGCACCACATCACACGTTAATTGGCCTTGCAGATATTTCTCCGCATCTACGCCCGTCACTTCCACCAAATCATATTGGTTTAATGAAATAAATGTTGCCATGATTTTTCCTATTCAAGGTTTTGAATTTGCTCACGCATTTGTTCGATTAATACTTTTAATTCCACGGCAGAAGCGGTGATATCAGCATTAATGGATTTTGATGCTAACGTGTTAGATTCACGATTGAGCTCTTGCATCATAAAGTCCAGTTTACGGCCTACTGCCCCACCTTTTTTCAAGATATTATTGGTTTCTTTCACGTGCATTTGCAGACGATCTAATTCTTCCGCCACGTCCACACGTTGCGCCAGTAAAATCATTTCTTGTTCGACTCGTTGTGGATCAAGTTGAATCTTCGCTTCTTCAAAACGTTGCAATAAACGCTCACGCTGCCATTGTAAAACCGCCGGCATTTGTGACCGCACTTTTTCAGCTTCTACCGTAATACCATCAAGACGTTGTTGAATAATGGCTTGCAATTTTTCGCCTTCACGTCCACGCATTGCAATAAATTCCACCAACAATTCATCAAAAGCTGTCAACAAATCTTGACTGATGGCATCTAAATCTTGTTCAGCCGCTTCCACCACGCCGGGATAACGCAATACGTCCGTTAAATTGATTTCGCCCTCACCAGCTTGTGCCTTAATCCATTGTAAAGATTGAATAACTTGATTCGCTAATTCTTTATTTAAATTGAGCTCAGCCGCCGCTTGCTTCTTGCTATCAATACGCAATGAACATTCAATTTTACCGCGAGTAAGATTTTGACGAAGTTTCTCACGCAAAGCATTTTCCAAGCCACGGAATTGCTCTGGCAAGCGGAAAAAGTTTTCCAAATAACGTTGGTTAACCGAACGAATTTCCCAAACTGCATCGCCCCAATCCTTCTTGATTTCAAGGCGTGCAAAGGCTGTCATACTATAAATCATAAGCGCTCTCCTACTATTGTCTCTTGTCTTAATTGATTTGCCGGCTATTTTATCGGGAAAGTGCGGTCATTTCTACCGTACATTTTGTAGAAGAATTTTGTTTTCCCTACTTTACACACTGTAAAGATTAAAATACAATCAACGTAAATTTATTATTACAACCTAAGGAAGATAAAATGAACAAGACAGTGGGAAGTACCTTACTTGTTGCAGGAACCATGATTGGGGCGGGGATGTTGGCAATGCCACTCACCTCTGCAGGGATTGGCTTAACTGCGACTGTTTTCTTATTACTTGGTTTGTGGGCAGTGCTTACTTTCACCGCACTTTTATTTGTGGAACTGTATCAAACCGCTGACAGCGATGCAGGGATCGGCACACTTGCTGCACAATATTTTGGTAAAGCAGGACGAATTATTTCCACCGCAGTTTTAATTGTCTTCTTATATGCCTTAATTGCTGCTTATGTGAGTGGTGGTGGTTCCTTATTAATGGATTTACTCCCAGCCATGGGCGATAAAGACACCATGAATAAAATCGCGGTGCTTGTATTCACGATTTTCTTCGGCAGTTTTATTGTCATCGGCACACACAGTGTGGACAAAATCAATCGCGTGTTATTCTTTGTGATGATTGCAGCTTTTATCTTAGTGCTCGCGTTAATGCTACCGAACATCAAATTTGATAACTTAATGGCGATGCCAATTGATAACGCTTTAATTATTTCTGCAAGCCCTGTATTTTTCACCGCATTTGGTTTCCATGGTTCCATTCCAAGTTTAAATAAATACTTAGACGGTAATGTGAAATCCTTACGCATTGCAATTTTAGTGGGTTCTGGCATCACGTTATTTGCTTACTTTTTATGGCAGCTTTCTACGCACGGCTTACTCAGCCAAAATGAGTTTTTACAAATTTTACGTGAAGACGCCACGTTAAATGGCTTGGTGAAAGCAACCTTAGAAATCACCCAAAGCCCAATTATTGCGAATGCGGTAAAAACCTTCTCCACTTTAGCATTGGTCACTTCATTCTTAGGGGTGGCATTAGGTTTATTAGAATGTATCGAAGACTTACTCAAACAATCTTTTGATATTCATGCAGGGCGTATTTCATTAGGTTTAATGACCTTTATTCCCCCAGTGCTTTTCTCCCTTTTCTATCCGGAAGGTTTTATTCTCGCTCTGGGTTATGCTGGTCAAATGTTCGCGTTCTACGCAGTGGTTTTACCGGTAGCATTAGTTTGGAAAGCACGTGCGATTCATCCTAACTTGCCATACAGAGTATGGGGCGGTAAAGCATTGTTAGTACTTGTATTGGTGCTTGGGGTGATTATTACTTCAATTCCTTTTGCCATCCGAGCGGGTTATTTACCTTTTGTTGTCGGTTAAAATGAGCGAAAAAAAGACCGCACTTTTAAGGTGCGGTCTCTTTTATTTGTTTTCATATACATGTGCCACTAACTGACCATTCAAGTATTCGCCAATATACACTTGCTCAATCGTCATGTTCTGTTTTTCTAACTCAGCTTTAACCCATTCTTCATCACGATCAATAATTTCTAAAACATCATCATCTAATTGTCCATCAATAATTAATGGATAACGTAAATCATCATCACCGTATCGAATAATCGAAAGTTGTCCATTTTGTTCAAATACCGCACGTTTAACCGTTTTGATTTCATAAATACCGGCAGCACGTAACTTAAACATGAGGTCATTAGCAGTAATACTGTTTTTCATACATTCAGCAGTTTTTACCTTGCCGTTTGAAATCACCTGAACTGGTTTACCATCAATCAACGATTTAACTAATTTGTTATGATTTTTGATAAAACGGAGGGTAAAAACCAATAATGTCCAAAGCACGAGCACGAGAGAGAACTGGAATACCCCAATACTATCGCTATAAATCACACCACCAATAATGCCACCTAGCACATAGTTTTGTACCTGATCCATCGCGGAAGTCGGTGCAAGGTTACCTTTTCCCATTAAGTTAATTTGGAGTACCAGTCCAATAATACCCATGGCCAATTTCAAGCCTAATAATGTGTAGCCATCCATTATTTATCCTCCTTATCAATCACAGTAACATTAGGGTTTACTAAGTTAATTGGGGATAACGTATACGCTGAAAAATCATTATTAAAATGGACTTCGAAATACTGATCCCGAATATTTAAAATCATGCCGTTCGTTAATGTACGGCTATTGGTACGAATATCTTCTTTCTGTAAATTTTGACTATCTTTCACCGAATTTAAAAATGTCACCAGGCTAGAGATATCAGCTGCATAGACTTCATTTCGCTCATATTGCTTATATTGCACACCGAGCAAGAAAATAATTAATAAAAGAAAGATAATACTGAGATCGCGATATTTGGTTTGTAACCGATGACGTAAATATAAGCTTGTCACCACAAGCAATGCACCTAACGAGACAAAAATGGTGATATATTTAAAATAACCTTCAAAAGACATCGCATTTTCTAAAAAAGCAAAAGAGAAAAAAGTCATTTGTCATTCCTAATTTTAAAGAGAAAAACAGGTTGCTACTGTAGCACAACGAAAACTGACTAGCTATTTTTATCACAGAAATTAAATTCGTTTTTCCGAAAAATCCCTTTTATAATGACCACACTTTTGAAACAAAAAGAGAAAAATATGAATGCAATTCAGCCCGAAGATCAGGGATATTGGCTGCTCACCAAAGGATCGACACTTTATTGGCAGGAAAATGATCTGCCTTTCGGAACAGCAAAGGAACTCGGCCTCACAACGCAAAAAGCAATGTTGCTCGGGAAATGGAAATCACAACCTTTATGGCTTGTGGCAGAAAATGATCAAGATGAACGAGAATACCTTTCCTTACGGAGTTTGTTGTCATTACCGACTGAAGATTTTCATTTATTAAGCCGAGGCGTGGAAATCAATCATTTTTTGAAAACCCACCAATTCTGCGGAAAGTGCGGTCAAAAAGCGGAACAAACTCACGATGAGCTAGCGGTTCAATGCACAAGTTGTGGCTATCGTACTTACCCAGTTATTTGCCCTTCGATTATTGTCGCCGTTCGCCGTGGCACAGAGATTTTATTAGCCAACCATAAACGCCATTACACGCCAGGCAAAGCAGGTATTTACACCACGCTAGCCGGTTTTGTAGAAGTGGGTGAAACCTTCGAAGATGCCGTTCGTCGCGAAGTCTTTGAAGAAACTGGTATTCGCGTGAAGAATATTCGCTATTTCGGTAGCCAACCTTGGGCATTCCCGAATTCACAAATGGTGGGTTTTCTCGCTGATTACGACAGCGGAGAAATTCAACTACAAGAAACAGAACTGCATGATGCACAATGGTTTTCTAGCGCTGCCCCCTTGCCAGAATTACCGCCAACAGGTACTATCGCACTCAAATTAATTAATGCTACGCTTGAGCTTTGCAAAGCGGAACAAAATAAATAAAGGAAAGTCCATGTCTGAATTAAAAAATGATCGTTATTTAAAAGCCTTATTACGTGAACCAGTGGATATGACCCCCGTATGGATGATGCGCCAAGCAGGACGCTATTTGCCTGAATATAAAGCAACACGTGCAGAAGCGGGCGATTTTATGTCTCTTTGCCGCAATGCGGATTTAGCTTGTGAAGTTACCTTACAGCCACTTCGTCGATATGCTTTAGATGCGGCTATTTTGTTCTCTGATATTCTGACTATTCCTGATGCGATGGGATTAGGCTTAAGTTTCGGTGCTGGTGAAGGCCCCAAATTTGCTCATCCAATTGAAAATAAAAGCGCGGTCGAAAATTTACCGATTCCTGACCCTGAAGGCGAACTTCAATATGTGATGAATGCTGTGCGTACAATTCGTCGCGAACTAAAAGGCGAAGTGCCACTGATTGGTTTCTCTGGTAGCCCTTGGACACTGGCAACTTATATGGTTGAAGGTGGTAGCAGCAAAACCTTCAATAAAATCAAAAAAATGATGTATGCCGAACCGCAAACTTTGCATCTTTTATTAGATAAAGTAGCGGATTCCGTGATTTTATACTTAAACGCTCAAATCAAAGCAGGTGCACAAGCCGTCATGGTATTTGATACTTGGGGCGGTGTGTTAGGTCATCGTGAATATTTAGACTTCTCTCTGCAATATATGCATAAAATCGTTGATGGTTTAATTCGTGAACACGATGGTCGTAAAGTACCGGTAACCTTATTTACTAAAGGCGGCGGGTTATGGTTAGAAGCCATGGCTAATACAGGCTGTGATGCACTCGGATTAGACTGGACAGTTAATTTGGCAGATGCGAAAGCACGCGTGGGTCATAAAGTGGCGCTACAAGGCAATATGGATCCAAGCGTGTTATATGCACCAGCAGAGCGTATTGAGCAAGAAGTGCAGTCAATTTTAGCTGATTTTGGACAAGGCAGCGGCCATGTATTTAACTTAGGTCATGGAATCCACCAAGATGTGCCAGAAAGTGCACCAAAAATCTTCGTGGATGCCATTCATGAATTCTCAAAAGCCTATCATAAATAAGCGAGAAAAAAATGCGAAATCCAATTCACAAGCGCCTCGAAAATGTTGAAAGCTGGCAACATCTGACCTTTATGGCTTGCTTATGCGAACGCATGGCACCGAACTTTGCCCTGTTTTGTCAAATGACCGAACAGGAGCAAGCTGAAAAGATCTATCACAACATTTTAAATTTAGTGTGGGAATTTCTAACGGTCAAAGGAGCAAAAATCAATTTCGAAAACCAATTAGAGAAGCTCGAAGAGATTATTCCTGATGTGAATGATTATGACTTCTTTGGTGTGGTACCTGCTCTTGATGCTTGTGAAGCGCTAGGTGAATTATTGCATGCTATTATTGCAGGCGAAACATTAGAAAAAGCGATTCAAATCAGCCAAATTTCGTTAGGTACAATTTGTTCTTTGTTAGAGACACAAGAAAATCGTGATCTTTCTGAAACTGAACTGAAAAGCCGTGAAGAAATTGAAGAAGAATTAGACCTTCAATGGCAAATCTATCGCTTACTTAAAGACTGCGAAAAACGCGATGTAGACTTGATTTTATCCCTTCGCAACGAGATAAAGCAGGAGGGAATCTCCAATATTGGTATAAAAATTGAGCAATAACGTGAGATTTGTCACAATTTTTGCAAATCGGGCTTTTATTTCCCCCTAAGTTCGATTAGACTTGCCCAAGCCGTAGCAGTTAAAAGCTACGCTTATTTGAATAGAGTCAATTTTAATTTAACAGAAGGTACAAATTTATGAACAAAACAGATTTAATCGATGCAATTGCAAGTGCAGCTGAATTAAACAAAAAACAAGCTAAAGCTGCATTAGAAGCTACTTTAGCAGCTATCACTGGTAGCCTTAAAAAAGGTGAACCTGTTCAATTAATCGGTTTCGGTACATTCAAAGTAAACAAACGTGCTGCACGTACTGGCCGTAACCCACAAACTGGTGCAGAAATCAAAATCGCAGCATCTAAAGTTCCAGCATTCGTATCTGGTAAAGCATTAAAAGACGCAATCAAATAATTAGTCTTAAAACGAATTTTAATTGAACCCTGCTTTGTCAGGGTTTTTTGTTGCCTAAATTTTAACTTTACAATCATTATTTTGTCGATATAATTCCGAACCGAAACTTATTACGGGATATAAATAATGAAACGAAATATTCAACACCGAAATACCCAACAACGCAGACATGCCATCATGCAACTTCTGCAAGAACAAGGTGAAGTCAGTGTAGAACAACTCGTACAGTTATTTGACACATCTGAAGTGACGATTCGAAAAGATCTCACTGCATTGGAAAGTAATGGTTTCCTTCTTCGTAAATATGGTGGAGCCATTTTAATGCCACAAGAAATCATCGAAGAAGAACAAGATGATGAACTTTCGCAACGAAAGTTAGTCTTAGCAAAGGCAGCTGCAGAACGTATTCGTGATCACAATCGCATTATTGTAGATAGTGGCAGCACAACCGCCGCCTTGATTAAACAGCTTAATCGCAAGCAAGGCTTGGTTGTGATGACGAATTCGCTTTCGGTGGCCACCGCATTACGTTCACTCGAAAATGAACCGACGCTCTTAATGACGGGAGGCACTTGGGACACGCGTTCCGAATCCTTCCAAGGCAATATTGCCGAACAAGTGCTACGTTCTTATGATTTTGACCAATTATTTATTGGTGCTGATGGCATTGATTTAGAACGTGGTACAACAACATTTAATGAGTTGGTTCGCTTAAGCCAAGTGATGGCTGAAGTATCTCGTGAAGTGATTGTGATGGTGGAATCACAAAAAATTGGTAGAAAAATGCCAAATGTGGAATTAACCTGGCAGCAAATTGATGTACTGATTACCGATAACAAATTATCTCAGGCTGACAAAGAAGCCATAGCGGTGCAAGGCGTGGAAGTAATTTGTGTGGATGTGACATAAAGTGCGGTCAGAAAAACAAGACTTTTAATTTTATTAAATAAGGAAAAACTATGTGTGGTATTGTTGGTGCGGTAGCACAACGTGATGTAGCAGAAATTTTAATTAATGGTTTACACCGCTTAGAGTATCGTGGTTATGACTCTGCGGGTGTTGCTGTTGTGGATCCAAACCATGAATTACACCGCGTACGCTGCTTGGGTAAAGTAAAAGCCCTTGATGAAGCCGTTGCAGTAAAACCATTAATCGGTGGTACAGGGATCGCTCACACCCGTTGGGCAACTCATGGTGAACCGTCCGAAGCTAATGCTCATCCGCATACTTCAGGTAACTTTGCTGTCGTCCATAACGGTATCATCGAAAATCACGAAGAATTACGTGAATTACTTAAATCACGTGGCTACGTGTTTAATTCTCAAACCGATACCGAAGTAATTGCACACCTTGTTAATTGGGAAATGCGTACAGCCTCAAATCTTCTTGAAGCAGTACAAAAAACCGTAAAACAACTTACTGGTGCATATGGTATGGTTGTACTAGATCGTGAGCATCCAGAACATTTAGTGGCAGCTCGTTCAGGCAGCCCATTAGTGATTGGTTTAGGAATTGGTGAAAACTTCCTGGCATCTGACCAACTTGCGCTCTTAAGCGTAACTCGTCGTTTCATCTATTTAGAGGAAGGCGATATCGCAGAAATCACACGTCGTACCGTAGATATTTACGATGCGAATGGTCAAAAAGTAGAACGTGAAGTGCACGAGTCTAACCTTGAAAATGATGCAGCAGAAAAAGGCAAATTCCGCCATTTCATGCAAAAAGAAATCTATGAGCAACCAAATGCATTAATCAACACCATGGAAGGACGTATCCTTCATAACAACGTGATTGTGGATGCTATTGGTAATGGCGCAGCAGAAATCTTAGAAAAAGTTGAACATATTCAAATTGTGGCTTGTGGTACCTCTTATAATGCAGGGATGACTGCTCGTTACTGGTTTGAAGCACTTGCTGGCGTAAGCTGTGATGTTGAAATCGCATCTGAATTCCGCTATCGCAAATTCGTGACTCGTCCGAATAGCTTGTTAGTGACTATCTCTCAATCAGGTGAAACAGCGGATACTCTTGCAGCACTTCGTCTTGCAAAAGAAAAAGGTTACATGGCAGCCTTAACGATCTGTAACGTATCAAGTTCATCTTTAGTACGCGAATCAGATCTTGCATTCATGACACGTGCTGGCGTTGAAGTCGGTGTGGCATCAACCAAAGCGTTTACCACTCAGTTGGCCGCATTATTAATGTTAGTAACTGCAATTGGTAAAGTAAAAGGCAATATCTCAAATGAACAAGAAGTGGAAATTGTAAAAGCGTTACAATCACTTCCGGCTGAAGTTGAAAAAGCCCTTGCGTTTGATAAAGACATCGAAGCATTAGCAGAAGACTTCGCAGAGAAAAATCATGCGCTTTTCTTAGGTCGTGGTGAGTTCTACCCTATCGCAATGGAAGCTTCATTGAAATTAAAAGAAATTTCTTATATCCATGCTGAAGCTTATGCGGCAGGTGAATTAAAACACGGTCCACTCGCCTTAATCGATGCAGATATGCCGGTTATCGTGGTCGCACCAAACAATGAATTACTTGAAAAAGTGAAATCAAACATTGAAGAAGTGCGTGCGCGTGGTGGTCAGCTTTATGTGTTCGCTGATAAAGAAGCAGGCTTCACACCTAGCGAAGGCATGAAAATTATCACTATGCCAAAAGTGAATGAAATTATTGCGCCAATTTTCTACACTGTTCCTATGCAATTATTGTCATACCATGTGGCATTAATTAAAGGAACCGACGTGGATCAACCTCGTAACTTAGCGAAATCGGTAACCGTAGAATAAAGTGCGGTTGAAAATCAGCACGTTTTAATTCAAAAAAGCACAGGTTTAATCCCGTGCTTTTTGTTTAAATAAACCGATAACCGTTTTCTGTTACTTCCAGAATTGAGGCATAATCCTTTCGCCAATCGCCTAACACAATTCGAGTGTACCCTTTTTCCTGATGGATGGCTTCTCGATGCGTATGACCGTGAATTAATCGATTTACGCCAAATTCTTTTACGGTTTGTGCCGTAAACGCTAAATTCACATCCATGATATCCAGTGACTTATATTGCTTATCTTGTTTACTCTTCGCGCGAATTTTCTCTGCAATTTTTAACCGCACTCTTAATGGCAAGCATAAAAACAATCTTTGTCGCCATTTTTGATGCACTTTTCGGCGAAATTGTTGATATTTCACATCATCAATACATAAGGTATCACCATGACAAATTAAGGTTTTCACACCATAAAGATCAACACAATGATAGTCAGGCAATAACGTTAAACCACAATCTTGTGCAAATTTTTTCCCTAGCAGAAAATCTCGATTACCATGAATGAAATAACAAGCGATGCCCTTTTCTGTCAGGTTTTTAATCAACTGTTTTACTTGTGAGATTAAAGGTGAAGTTTCATCGTCACCAATCCAAAAATCAAAAAGATCCCCCAAAATATAAACCACTTGTGCTTCTTGTGCTTGGTTTTGCATAAAATCGTTAAAAAGTGCGGTTAATTCCGGATGGGTTTCGCTTAAATGAAGATCTGCAATAAAATAAATGGGTTTCATAACTATTCCGTCATTTTTTTCATTAGATTAGCACACATTTTTGTGTAATTTGCTATACTTTCCAAAAATTTTAATTAGGTATTTTCTATGTTAAAAATCGCCAGAATTCTCATCGTTGCACTTTGTTGTATTTTAATTTGTGTGCTCGGTACGATCTATTCCTTTATTCGTTTCAAAAACCCAAGCAATGTGGGCGTTATGGCTCGCTGGTTTGGTCGTTTATACCCTTTATTTGGCTTAAAAGTAGAACACCGTTTTCCACAAAATAAAGAGAATATGCCGCGTTGTATTTACATCGGTAACCACCAAAATAATTTCGATATGGTAACCATCTCTTACATGGTACTCCCTCGCACGGTGAGTGTGGGTAAAAAAAGCCTAATTTGGATTCCTTTCTTCGGTATTTTATATTGGGTAACCGGCAATATTTTCTTGGATCGTGAAAATCGTTCTAAAGCACACAGCACCATGACTGAACTTGCTCGCCGTATCAATAAAGACAACCTGTCAATTTGGATGTTCCCTGAAGGCACACGCAGCCGTGGTCGTGGTTTATTGCCATTCAAAACCGGTGCATTCCATGCTGCAATTGCGGCTGGCGTACCAATCGTGCCAGTAGTATGTTCGACGACTCACAACAAAATTGATTTAAATCGTTGGGATAATGGTAAGGTGATTTGTGAAATGATGGATCCAATTGATGTGTCATCATACACAAAAGACAATGTTCGCGAACTTGCTACTTACTGTCACGATTTGATGGAAAAACGCATCGCTGAACTCGATGCTGAAATTGCACAAGGAAAATAATATGTTGCGTCTTTCTCGTCGCCAATTATTAAAAACTACCGCAATTTCAACTGCACTTGCTGCCACTCCTCAATCAGTATTAGCGGCATCCCGCGAAAAATTAACTATTCCGCCGTTGATGGAAGCAAAACGTGGTCGCCCCATTATTCTTAATATGGAAGAAACCGGCTACAAGTTAGATGGCTCCCATAGTGTCAGTGTGTGGGGCTTTAACGGCAATTACCTTGGACCCACTATTCGCATCAAATCGGGTTCCTTTGCAAAACTCAATTATCACAATAATTTGCCACAAAGCATTGCCCTCTCCATTCAAGGATTACAAGCCAGTGGCGAATTATTTGGTGGTGCCGCAAAAGTCTTAAAGAAAGGAGAATCTTGGGCTCCGATTATCCCGATAGAGCAACCTGCCGCGACTTGTTGGTATCGCTCTGCCACCCTGGCGAACTCGGCTTATCAAACCTATCGCGGCATCGTGGGAATGTGGTTGATTGAAGATGAGCAAAGCCTAAAATCACAACTTCCTCATAAATATGGCGTAGACGATATTCCATTAATCTTACAAGACATGGAATTTAACGGTGACGGATTACAATTATTTAAGCAAAATCAACCGCACTTTGTCGGTAATCGTCTTCTTGTGAATGGACAAGAAGCGCCTTATCTTGACGTCCCTCGCGGTTGGATACGTTTACGCTTACTCAATGCCTCATTGGCAAGAGCCTATGATCTACGTTTAGATAACGAACAAGAGATGTTACTCGTTGCGAGAGATCTAGGCTTTTTACCACAAGGTAAAGCGATCAATTCTCTTATTCTTGCACCAGGTGAGCGTGCTGAAGTGCTCGTTAATTTAAGTGAAGGAGAAGGCGTATCACTCATCTCTGGCGCCAAACGTGGCTTCTTCGACAAAATCAAAAATGTGTTCAGTTCAGGTAATGATTTTGCCGATAACACCGTTTTAGAACTTCGCCCACAAGGTGAGATCTCCGCATTCAGTAAAAAGATGAATGAATCATTCAATACTGATGCTTCCGAGATGCTCGAAAGTAAAATAGCCCAAGAACGTACCTTTGAATTGGATGTCACAAATGGCTTAATCAATAAACAACGCTTTGACCCGCGTCGTATTGATGTTTCGGCTAAAGTCGGCACCGTCGAACGTTGGATCATCAACAGCTCACTGCCTGTGGGTTTCACCATTCAAGGCGCTAAATTTGTGATTGAAAGCCAAGATGACGTCAACGTCGATTTGTCGGAACTAGCCTGGAAAGACACGGTTTGGGTGAAAAAGAAAGTACAAATTTTAGTAAAATTTGAACAACCTTCGTCAAATACTCATCCATTCTTATTTGGCTCATCCAATTTAATGCTGGCAGATATGGGATGCCTTGGTATAATGATCGTTCAATAAAATAATGATATAAAAAGGAATCTAACATGAAAAAAATCTCAACATTCGCTTTAATTGCGACCCTATTTTCAACAGCCACATTTGCTGCATCACCAGAATCAAAAGACACAGCTAAAGATACGGCAAATGAGCCCACTATTTACCTCTCTGTGTTTGATAGAACTCAAGAGCCATCACCTGATTTAAATAAAAAAGAAACCTCTCGTTCCAATAAAACCGAGAAAGTATGTTGGCTCGCAACCGGTGATTTTGGTAAAAAAGCAACAGTAAGTGAAACCTTTAAAGCTCAAGCCCAAAGTGAATTCGCCAGTTCGATTGAAAATGCGAAAGTAGTGTCTTCACCAAATAAAAAACTCCATACCATCACTTATACCAGACCAACATTAGAAAATGGTAAATACATGATGAACTGCTGGACATTCGACCGCAGAGATCCAATTGGCAAATATGTACTGACTATCAAAATTGGTAAACACGAATTTGAAAAACAAGTTTTCTACGTGACTGAGTAAGAGAAATACTCAAAAAACGACCGCACTTATATATGCGATGTTTTAAAACTAAAGCAAAAGACCGTCTAGAATTCAATTTTCAGACGGTCTTTCTTTTCTCTGCTTTACGGCTGATAATAAACCCATTCATCATTCAAGGAGTAACCCATGCGCCAAGCACAACAAATCATTGATTATGCAGCCAATCAATATACGACGCAGCCAGAATATCTTTGGGAAAAATATCCCGAATATGCCATCTTGCGCCATGGTAATGCCAAAGGGAAATGGTATGCACTTATTGGCAAAATCAGAAAAATGAAGCTTGGTTTACAAGAAGAAGGAGAGACTGATTTTATCAATCTCAAATGTCCACCCGATATGGTGAGTATTTTGAGACAATCACCTAATTTCTTACCTGCCTACCATATGAACAGAACCCATTGGCTAACGATCGTGTTAGATCATGGCGTAGAAATCGAGGAAATCTTCAAGTTATTGGATTGGAGCTACGACTTAACAAAGTAGAAGAATTTAAAAACACCAAAAAATCTGACCGCACTTTTGTCTTTCTTTACTTTAGTCACGGCGAGTAAGATAATGAATAAAAACCATTATCAAAATACAGACATTGGGTCTGTTTTATTATTAAGGAGATAACCATGACAATGAATAGACGTGATTTTTTAAGAATGAGCGCAGCACTTACGGCAGCAGGCATGTCGCCTTCTCTCTTTGCAGCAACAAAAGAGCAATTTACCATTTATGGCGCACCCGCGATGCCAAGTGTGACCATTGCAGTGGCGGCAGCACAAGGTAAATTAGCCAAACAAGCGGATGTAGCATTAGAAATTTGGCGTTCGCCTGATCAGTTGCGTGCAGGCGTGGCAAGTGGGCAATTTAAAGTCATGATGAGCCCGAGTAATGTGGGCGTGAATTTACGTAATCAGGGGCAACAAGTTGGCATGGTAAATATTCTCACCAAAGGGATTACGCAGTTGATGTGTAAAGGTGGTGCCATTACTTCACCGCAAGAATTGGTGGGTAAAAAAATCCTTGTGCCATTTAAAAACGATATGCCTGACATCGTATTGCAAGCTCTACTGAAAAAACTGAATATTGATATCAATAAAGTAGAGATCACCTATGCGGCAACCCCAACCGAAGCAATTGGCTTGTTCTTATTGAAAGATTTCCATGCTGCCATTCTGCCAGAACCAATGGCGAGCGCCGTTGTGCAGAAAGCTAAAATTGTTGGTACGGAGATTGTACGCGGCTTTGATTTAGTGAAAGAATGGGGTCAAGCGTTTAACACCAAACCGCTTATTCCAATGGCGGGCATTATTGCTAACGAAGAATACTTCCACGCACACAAGGCAGAGTTTGATCTACTTCACCAAGATTTAAGTGATGCGTTAAACTGGATTATGGCTAACCGAAAAAGTGCGGCTGAAATTGGCGCTAATTATCTTCCTGCTCCAGAAGCCGCTATTGAAATGGGCTTAGACGGTGCGCGCTTAACGGTAACCAAAGCCAGTGAACTGAAAAATGAAATCATGCAATTCTATGAAACCTTAATGGAGTTCAATCCAAAACTCTTAGGTGGTAAATTACCAGATGATAAATTCTTCTTGGCTTAATTTGAAACTGAATCACATAACATGATTAAAACTGACAAAATCCGTAAACCACAACCAGTCCTGTTTTACATCATCGACTATCTCTGGAGCGGCTTTACCGGCTTGAGTGTGGCGATGATGTTGGTTGCCTTGTGGGCTTGGGGCAGTGCGATATTTGGTGAATTTATGCTGCCTGCTCCCGCGGATGTTTTTCAAAAAGCCCTTGATTTGCTCGATCATTTCCAACAAAACGAAATCGGTATTTCATTATGGCGTTCTGTAGTGGGTATTGCCATTGCATTAGTCGCAGGCTTAGCCGCAGGGTTGATTGCGGGCAGCTTTAAAACGGCTATGGCATTGCTTAAACCCGTCATTACGATTTTGTTAGCCATGCCGCCAATCATTTGGGTCGTGATGGCATTATTTTGGTTTGGCTTTGGCAACCCAAGTGTGCTATTTACCATTATCGTATTAGTCGCCCCGCTGACCTTTGCCAGTGCCGCTATGGGCATGGCAAGTGTAAACAAACAACATGAAGAATTGTTTGATGCGTACAAACTCGGATTGTGGAAGAAAATCCGCTATTTGTACGTTCCCCATCTCACTGGCTATGTGATTTCCAGCATTGGCGTCGCAGTTGCGATGGGCGTAAAAGTGGTAATTATGGCAGAGCTTTTAGGTGCCAATGAGGGTGTGGGAGCACAGATTGCCGATGCCAGAGCCATGTTAGATACGTCAACGGTCATGGCTTATGTGTTGTTGGTGATTGTGTTTGTTTCCCTCTTTGAATATTTGATTACCAAGCCATTGGAAATCCTGTTTATGCCGTGGAGAAGATAATGCTGAGTTTAAAAAATGTGCGTTTTGAAATTCTCCGCGATCCTATCGTGCGCGATTTCAGCATGGATTTACAACCGGGCGAAGTGAAAACTTTATTCGGTCCTAGTGGCTGTGGCAAAACGACTGTGCTGCGTTTAATTTCAGGTTTGGAAACGCCAAAATTGGGCGAAATCAAGAATACATTTCGTAAAACAGGCTTTCTGTTTCAAGAAAATCGTCTATTAGAAAATCTCACTGCTATGCAGAATATCGCCATTTTTATGGATAATCCTAATGAAAATGAAATCATTGCGCTGGCAGAAAAGATTGGGCTTTCTTCGGGTGATTTGAATAAATACCCAACCGAATTATCGGGCGGAATGGCAAAACGCGTGGCATTTTTACGTCTATTGCTATGTGGCTGTGATTTAGCATTATTGGATGAACCTTTTGTCGGTTTGGATCGCGATTTACGGGATATTTTAGCCACTATGTTAGTGGAAAAAATTGAGCAGCAAGGCATGGCTTGCATTTTAGTGACGCACGATCGTTTTGAAGCCGCTCGATTAAGCCGAGAGATTATGCAGCTTTCTCCAAAAGGTATGGATGTGCAAAATGTGATTACCTTGCCAACGCCATTATCCGAACGTAATTCAGCCTTTGAAGAAACCGTAGTCGCACGCGAATTTCAAGGAATCCATTACTATGAATAATTTCTTTACCCATCCGATGCGACCCTTCTTTGTTGGTGCAGCCATTCTTGCGATTGTTGGTGCCTTGAGCTTTTTCATCAGCCCCGATGATCTCATCCTACACCGCAAAATTTTCTTAGAATTTATGCTGCCAGCCGCATACGGCGGCTTTCTGACGGCTTCTATGCTCGAATGGACAAATTACAAAGGCAATTTAAAACCTATTGCGACAATATTAGCCGTGCTCTTGCTTGCAGGATTGATGTTATTGCCATTTTCCCCGCAAACCGCCTCGTTTTTAGTGGCGGCTTATTGGCTCGCGTTGTTACTCTTTTGTGCTTGGCTATTTTGGTTGGATCGCAATACCGACAATTTTACTTTACTGATG
Organism: Haemophilus parainfluenzae; assembly: GCF_003252795.1. Lineage (GTDB taxonomy): Bacteria > Pseudomonadota > Gammaproteobacteria > Enterobacterales > Pasteurellaceae > Haemophilus_D > Haemophilus_D parainfluenzae_K. Next base: position 23,359 of record NZ_QEPQ01000002.1, on the reverse strand, counting down.
TTACTTGCTGCATTTACGGTTTGTCAGACGGCTTACGCCATGACTGATAGTCTGAAATTATTGCGGGCACAGGTGCATTTGAATATGGCGGCTGTGATGTTTGTATCAATTCGAGTCAGCATTCTATTAGGCGCAGAGGCACTGAAAGAAAGTATATTGAAAGATCCCGTATTTATCCCGAATGTCGTGTATAAAAATATCGCAATTACATTTTTATTACTTCATACCGCAGCAGAGCTTTGGTTGCCTGCGCAAACAGCCGCTTTTACAGCCTTTGCCGTTGGCTTTATTTTGCTTGCCAAGTTACGCGAATTACATCATCACGAACTGCTACGCAAACATTACGTGCGCACTTATTATTTTCTTCAACTGTTCGCCGCAATTGGCTATTTGTGGATTGGCATAAATAAATTAATTGATGAACCTACTGCCGATCCGTTACACATGGTGACACTCGGCGGGATTCTCGGCAGTATGATGATGATTTGGCTCACTGCGGGATTATGGCATAGTGGCTTTACGAAACTGGATTATCCAAAACTCTGCCGCCTTGCCGTGCTTTGTCTTTTCACGGCGGCACTTTCCCGAGCTTGTTTAATGTATGTGGACGAACTGTTTTTTATCACGATTCCGGCTATTTTAATTGCCATTGTGTTTATACTGTATTTGGCCACCTTTGTGCCGATATTCCGAAACAACGCGTTTACGGATGATCCGGAATAATGACCAATCCGCACATCAATGTGCGGATTTTTGATATTTTTTAGACCGCACTTAATAGGCTTTTAATTGTGCCATGGCTTTACAATCTGCGGCCTGATGATCATCTTCGGTAATTAAACTCTGTAGGAAATGTTTAATTTCAGTCAGTTCGGCAATTTTTTCTTCAACTGAAACCAAATGCTTCGCCAACATGCTATCCACTTCACAATGTTGAGATTGCTGCGTTTTCATCTCATTAAAAAATTTAATTTCGGCTAAGCTAAAATCTAACGCTCGGCAGGTTTTAATAAATTTTAATTGCTTTAAACTGGCTTCATCATAATCTCGATAACCATTTGCCAGCCGTTTAGGCTCCGGCATTAAGCCCATTTTTTCATAATAACGAATGGTTTCTAAATGAATACCACTTTGTTTGCTGAGTTCGTGAATCTTCATTTTTTTAAAATCAAGCCTTGACCTTGTAGTTACTACGGACTTTATACTTTATCCCAAGTTAATCCAACACACAATAAGGAACAATATGTCTCACCATCATTCTCATGAACACCACGAGCACGCTCATGAGCATCACGACCATATTCCACAAAATAAAAAAATTTTGGCATTCAGTTTTATCGTCATTACAGGCTTTATGATCATTGAATTTCTTGGGGGGTATTGGTTTAACAGCTTGGCATTAATGGCTGATGCAGGGCATATGGCAAATGATAGCCTGTCATTATTTTTAGCGTTGTTGGCACTTTTTTTATCCGCTCAAAAACAACGCTATATCGCCATACTCAATAGTGGCTCATTGATTGTTGTGGCATTGATGATTTTGTTTGAAGCAATTCAACGCTGGCAAAACCCCATCGAGATGATGGCATTACCAATGCTTGGCGTGGCATCTCTAGGATTATTGGTGAATCTTTTCGTTGCAAAGATAATGTTGAACAGCGATCATGATAATCTCAATATTAAAGCAGCGTATCTACATGTACTCACCGATTTATTTGGTTCCATTATTGCTATACTTTCGGGTCTCAGTACCTATTTTCTGGGATGGTTATGGGTTGACCCATTGGCAAGTATGATATTGAGTATTCTTGTGCTAAAAAGCGGAATTGGAGCATTTCGCTTGGCATTAAAAAACACTTAAAAAATTAACCGCACTTTGGTTTGATATTTCCAAAGTGCGGTTAATTTTCAGCGATTATTTCAACTCGCCACGTTCTACAATAATTCCGACATTATTTGCTTGGGCAACCGCTTTTGGTTTACTTAATTTGAGACGTAACCATGAAATTCCAAAACGTTGTTGTAATCGGTCTGCTACTTCATAAGCCACTCGCTCAATCAATAAAAATGGCTTAGCTTGGACATAATCTAAAATAAATTGGCTCACTTCTGCATAATTAAGGCAGTATTGCACATCATCCGTTTCTGCGGCTTTTTGACAATCCCATGCCATTTCCAAATCAAAAACGAGCTTTTGTTTAATTTGTTGCTCCCAGTCATACACGCCAATTTGTGCGAAGACGACTAATTCTTCAATAAAAATACGATCCATCTCTCATTCCTGTAAAAATATAGTGGGCTTATGCTATCAAGTTTGGTTAAAATAACGAACAAGTTTTTCAAATACAATCAAGATTATGGAGCACGAAATGAGCCTATTTGCCCTTTTTTATATGATTTTTGCTTATTTACTGGGTTCGATTTCCAGTGCAATTTTGATTTGTAAGGTAGCTGGATTGCCTGACCCACGAAAAAACGGATCTCATAATCCTGGTGCGACCAATGTATTGCGTATTGGCGGACGTTGGGCGGCGCTCGCGGTATTAATTTGCGATATTTTGAAAGGGATGTTACCGGTTTGGGCGGGGTATTATTTAGGGCTCACGCAATTTGAATTAGGCATGGTTGCATTAGGGGCTTGCTTGGGGCACATCTTCCCTATTTTCTTTCAGTTTAAAGGCGGGAAAGGTGTCGCGACTGCATTCGGTGCCATTGCGCCCATCTCTTGGGGCGTCGCTGGCTCAACGCTAGGTACGTGGTTGTTAGTCTTCTTAATTAGCCGTTATTCTTCATTAAGTGCGGTCATTACAGCACTTCTCGTGCCATTTTATGTGTGGTGGCTTAAACCGGAATTTACCTTCCCCGTTGCCTTAGTTTGCTGTTTGCTGATTTATCGTCACCACGACAATATTCAGCGATTATGGCGAGGCCAAGAAGATAAAATGTGGGGAAAATCAAAAAAGAAATAAATAAAAAAACCTGTCGATAATCGACAGGTTTTCTTTTTATCAAAACGGCTTAGAAATCAACCGCACTTTTAAGTTTTTTCAGTGCATTTGCTTCAAGCTGACGAATACGTTCTGCAGACACATTATATTTTGCTGCAAGATCATGAAGGGTGACTTTATCATCATCTAACCAACGCGCTTTGATAATATCTTGGCTACGTTCGTCAAGATTTGCTAAGGCTGTACCTAACTTTTCTGTTGCTTGTTCTTCAAAGTTTTCGCTTTCAAGTTCTGCCGCAAAGTTTGAGCTTTTATCTTCTAAATATAAAGAAGGTGCATAAGCTTCGTCATCATCGTCTGTTGGCAAATCAAAGCCTACATCAGCCCCTGTCATACGGGATTCCATTTCGATGACATCTTCTTTTGACACACCAAGCTCATTCGCCACCATATCCACTTCGTTTTCATTGAACCAACCTAAACGTTGTTTAGTTTTACGTAGGTTAAAGAACAATTTACGTTGTGCTTTCGTGGTAGCGACTTTCACAATACGCCAGTTGCGAAGGACATATTCATGGATTTCAGCTTTGATCCAATGCACCGCAAAAGACACAAGGCGAACACCCACTTCCGGATTAAAACGTTTTACCGCTTTCATTAATCCGATATTACCTTCTTGAATTAAATCTGCTTGCGGTAATCCATAACCTGAATAACCACGCGCAACATGAATAACAAAACGTAAGTGTGATAAAACTAACTTTTTCGCTGCTTCAATATCACCTTCATAATACAAACGTTCTGCTAAGCTTTTTTCTTCCTCTGCGGTCAGCATCGGATATTCGTTTGCTGCTCGAATATAACCTTCGATGCTACCTTGAGGTACTAACATCATTTGAGTTTCTTTATTCATTCTTCTCCTCACAGCATTCGGAGCTACGCCCCGACTTATTACTTATTTGTTATTGTATAACAACTGTTGTCATTATACCTCAATTTGTTTTATTTGACAGTTTTTAACGATTAAAAGTTCAAATTAATCACTGAAAATTTTCAAATTATTTTAATGGCACAAGCGAATAAACCACATTCTCTGCCACCACTTTAAACAATAAATCAATATTCGGGTGTTTTCCAGGATTTTGTTTCGCATCTTCAACGTGTTCAGCAAACCATTCAATGCCTTGTTGTGCAGAAGTGTGGTCTAATTTCCCGTTAAATTTTTCTGCTAAGGCATTATAAAGACGGAGCGAGCCAAGCTTACCTGGCGCAGCCGGAATATGATGAATCACAGTTTCACCGTTTAACACGTCTAAACCTGTTAGATGAACAATGGTGGGTAAAGTCTCTAAAATGTCTTTAAAATTCATAATTGCTTTCCTCTATAAATTAACTAATGGCTTGCTCTGAATTCACTTCGCCATTTGCGCCCATAAAACGCACTTCAGGCTGTAAATACACACCAAATTTATCTGCCACAGTTTGACGGATATGATGTGCAAGCTTCACAACATCCTGACCTGTGGCATTACCTTTATTAATCAGTACTAACGCTTGTTGTTGATGAACAGCCGCACCACCGATTTGAAAACCTTTTAAATGGCATTGGTCAATTAACCATCCTGCTGCAAGTTTCACAGAGCCATCCGGTTGTGGAAAGTGCGGTAGATTTTCGACCTGTTTTTGGATTTTCGCAAATTGCTCTACACTCACCACAGGATTTTTGAAGAAACTGCCTGCATTGCCAAATTCTTTTGGATCTGGCAATTTGCTGCGGCGAATATGGCACACTTCATCAAACACTTGTTTTGCCGTTACCGTTTGAGGATCAAAATTCACCAATGAGCCATATTTTAAAATCGGTTGCCAATTTTTGGCTAATTTCAATCCAACCGCCGTAATCACATAGCCTTGTGCATAGCGATGTTTAAAAATACTTTCGCGATAACCAAATTCACATTCGCTCGCCCGTAAGCGGAATTGTTCGCCTGAGTTGAGATTCAACACATCCACGTAATCGCATACATCTTTAAACTCTACGCCATACGCACCGATATTTTGAATTGGTGCGGAGCCGGCGCAGCCTGGAATGAGTGCAAGGTTTTCTAAACCATTAATTCCTTGTGAAAGAGACCATTCCACCAACTGATGCCAATTTTCGCCACCATTGACATGTAAATAATGGTAATCGCTATCTTCTGTATGTTGAATACCCGATAAACGGTTAACAATCACTATTCCTTGGAAATCTTCTAAAAACAGCATATTGCTGCCCTGACCTAAAAATAAGACAGGTAACTTTTCAGCTTGCGCTTTTTGCCAAGCTTGTTGGATGTGTTCAATCGATGTGGCTTCAATGATTTCACGTGCATTTGCCGGAATATTGAAGGTGTGAAACGGTTGTAAACTTTGCATTAACTTTCCTTAAAAAAACGTGTGAGGGAGCGTGATTTTCACCATCGTACCACCTTGCTCCCCTTTTGAAATTGTAAGCTGAGCATTTAATTGGCGACTGCGTTCAGTCATGATATTTAAACCATAATGCCCTTCTGGCTCGTCTAACGTCGGAATCCCTACGCCATTATCTTGCACAAGGATTTCATATTCTCCCTCGGCATTAATATGGGCTTTCACTTCAATTAGCGTGCCTTTTGAGTGTTTAATCGCATTCAGCGTTGCTTCACGTACAATTTGCAGAACATGCACTAATTCTTGTGGATTTAAACTTTGTGATGGCAAACTGCAGTCCACAGTCATTTGCATCTTCGTTTGCGAACGTAAACTTTCGATAACTTGCTCCAAGGCAACCTGTAGATTGGCTTCTTGTACCGTTAAACGGAAAGTCGCCAATAATTCTCGCAATTGAGAATAACCATCTGATAAAGCTTGTTCAAATTCGCCAATGATCGCAATGCTTTTCTCTTTTGATTCTTCATCTTCTTTCTTCAAATTATGCTTTAACAACGTTAATTGAATTTGTAAGAAAGATAGTACTTGTGCCAACGAGTCATGTAATTCCCTGGCAATAATTGACCGCTCTTCCATTAATAAGAGTTGCTCTTGCTGGCGTTGCGTTTTGTGTGAATACAACGCTTTTGCCACCATTTGTCCTAGGTTTTTCATCATTCGCGGATCGGGACAAGGTAAACCGGCTTGCCATGAGAGCACTGCTAAGTTTTCATTTTCAATGGAAAGTTCTTCGACTTGAAGTGATTGTTTAGGATCTTTTTGACCAAAAGAAATTTCCCAATGTTCTGATCCGAAAATTTCTAACTCAATGTAGCGTAAATGTTCGCTGACACGAATATGATTGAGCACTTGGCTTAAGATTTTATCATTAATCTTTGTTGGCGTAAGTAACTGAGAGCTTTGATAAAGTGTTGTTAAAGAGCGGTTGGTTTGACGCAACTTTTGCGTTTGCTCATTTACCGCATCTTCTAAACGCGAATAAAGTCGCCCTAACTCTGATGACATTTGAGTAAACACTTTCGCTAAAATACCCAGTTCATTATTGCTTTCTGTATCAAGCTGGATATGGTTAAACTGCCCCATTTGTACTTGCATGCTGGCTTTGGTCATAAGCTCTAATGGTTTCACTACTTCGCGCTTCATATACCAAATCACATAAGACACCATCGCAAGAATCAATAGCATAGAAACACACAATACCGAAACCGCAATAATCCATTTTAGTTCAGCAAAGCGTTGTAATTCCAACACGAAATCATCGACATCTTGTACATAACTTTTTAGTTCGGCGTGATATTTTTCAATTTGATGGCTACGCGCGAAATCGGACATCACCGCCCAGCGTTTTAGGATTTCTTGATAAGACTCTCTCACCCCTGAAGGTGCAAAAAGCTGATTTTGTACCGTCAGCAAAGCATCAGCATTGAGACTACGTTGATAACGTACTAAATTCTGTTCGACCGTATCCAGCGAACGTTCCATTTCCGTTAATAGCCGATAACTTTGCATACGCAAAGAACCGGAAATATTAATGGCTTCCGCATCCGATTTATTACTGGCCATCACGATCAAACTCAATGAACTAATAATGCCCATGAAAATAATGACCACAAATAAATATTTAGCAATACGAGTAGAAACTGAACGTTTAGCGTACACGATAATTCTTCAAAATTGGAAAAAGTGACCATAGTTTAGCACAAAGTGCGGTTGAAATTGGCTGATTTTTCACAAATAAAAAACATCGGTTTTAACCCCGATGTTTTCAAAAAGTTGAATTTTTTGACCGCACTTAGCTCAATTCTTTGCCTTTTAATTCTGGCACTAAGAAGACCGTCGCCACCATGTCGATGACATAAATCACCGCCAAGAAAGCAATTGCAATACTGAATGAGTACGCAGAGACAATCGCTCCGACAACAACTGGTCCAAAACCACCAACAGCACGACCTAAGTTAAACAACACATTTTGTGCCGTTGCTCGTGCTTCTGTCGGATAGGCTTCAGCCATTAATGCACCATAACCGCCCATCATGCCGTTGACGAACATCCCCAAGAAGGCACCAGCCACCAACATCGCGGTTGGGTCAGTTAATTGAGAGTAAGTGATGATACTGATCACAGCACCAAGTTGGAATAATAAGAAACTTGGTTTACGTCCGATTCTATCGGCTAAGCGACCAAAAATCCAAATCCCTGCCATCATGCCGCATACGGTCACCGCCGTCCATAAACCTGATTTCGTTAAACTAAAGCCAAGTTGTTTAGATAAGAAATTTGGCATCCAAATCATAATGCCGTAGTAACCGAAGTTTTGTACAGACGTTAAAACCACTATACCAAGGCTTACTTTTGTAGTTGATTTATCTTTTACTAAGAGTTGGAAAGATTCCAGTTTCGATATTTTTTGGGTTGAAAGTTCGGTCTGTTTTTGTGAGAAAATTTCAGGTTCGTGTAAACGGGTACGTAAATACCAGGCCACAAACGCTGGGAAGATACCAACAACGAACATGCCGCGCCAGCCGATATGTGGAAGCAATACAGGGGTAAGTAATGCAGCCGCTAACACACCAACTTGCCAACCTAACGCCACATAAGACGCAGCTTTTGCACGGTGTTTTGCTGGCCACGCTTCAATGGCTAATGCCATACCGATACCAAATTCACCGCCCAAACCGATACCCGCGATGGTGCGATAAATTAATAAATCCCAATAGCCTTGTGCGATTGCACATAAACCGGTAAATACAGCGAAGAGGACGATTGTCCAAGTCAGCACGCGTACACGCCCATAACGATCGCTTAATGCACCAAATACAATACCGCCCACCACGGCACCAATAAGTGTCCAGGTGACTAATGAGCCAGATTGTGCGGGAGTTAAATTAAGATCGGCCGAAATGGCACTAAGCATAAATCCAAGAATAAGAAGATCGAATCCATCCATCGCATAGCCGACAGTAGATCCAATCAAGGCTTTCCAGCCATATTGATTAACGTTTGTCATGATTGAGGTCCCTTTTGCTACTCACGGGTAGCGTTTAAAGTGAAATGATGAGGAAAGAAATTTTCCGACGCGTAGTTTAGAGAAATTGACGGGATTTTGCAAGAATGAGAAAAGCAAAGTGCGGTTGATTTTATTCAAGTTTTTATTTTTTCAATAAAATTCGAATCAATAAGGCAATGGCTGCCGCATCATCCACCAAACCTAATGGGCCAAGCACCGCTTCAGGCAAAATATCAATCGGACTGAACAGATAAATCAGAATGATGGCGATTTTAATTAACTTCGTTTTATTCATAGTCATTGGACGAAAAGAAAAAGATCAGGTAAATTCTACAACTTATCCGAATGGTGAATCATCACAAAACGTTCCCAAAGCTGCTCTTCGCTTTCTTGATGCTCAGGATCTGGCTTGATGCAGTTTGTAATCGGGCAAACTTTTTGGCAAGTTGGCGTGTCATAATGACCAACACATTCCGTACAAAGTACAGGATCGATCACATAGATCTCCTCGCCGATTGAAATTGCTTCATTCGGACATTCGGGGAGACACATATCGCAGTTTGTGCATTTGTTTGTGATCAGTAACGCCATACTATTCCTTTATATGAGAAAGCGGCGAATTATAGCCGACAAAAGCAAAATTGACAAAATTTAAACAGGATTTTTATGAAAAAACAGGTTTCCACTCTTTCCCTTATTGCCCTTGCCGCATTTAGTATTTGGCAATATTTCACTGAACACAAAAAAGACACAAAACCCGTCCCAACAACCACACAACAACAAAGTCAAAGTGCGGTCAAAAACACCAAAGATTTTGGGAATTATGATGTCATCATGCGTGATGATGCCATTGGACAAAATAAAAATGCCCCTGTTGATTACTATATGTTGGCCTTATCTTGGTCGCCTGCATTCTGTGAAAAACAACGTGCGCAATATGGCAATAATTTACCTGATTCAGCGCAATATCAATGTAGTACAAAAAATCAATTTGGCTGGGTAGTGCACGGCTTATGGCCTCAAAATGCGAATGCACGTTCTGTTACGGATCATCCACGTTTTTGTAAGGGTGATTTAGCGCCGCTTCCAATTGAAACGCTCGAGCCTTACCTTTCAATCTCACCAGGCGCAAAATTATTGCAAGGTGAATGGGAAAAACACGGTAGCTGCGCTTTTGATTCAGCAGAAGCTTATTTCAAACAAGAAAAAGCATTATTTGAATCGCTTTCCTTGCCAAACGAACAATTAAGCCGTAAAGAATTATTTCAATGGATGAAGCAACATAATCCGCAATTAAAAGGCGCTTATTTAGGGGCGAGCCATAATGAACTATTCATTTGTTACAATCGCCAGTGGGAAGTAATCGATTGCCCTAAATAAGCATAATTCGCTTTTTTATTTGATCTACATCGTTACAACCTAGTAAGATCTAGGTATAATATCCCCGTTTAATTTTAACTAACCCAAGAGGAAAGCTTATGTCAGTAATCAAAATGACCGACTTAGATTTAAAAGGTAAACGTGTATTTATTCGCGCAGACTTAAACGTACCGGTAAAAGATGGCAAAGTGACATCTGATGCGCGTATTCGTGCGACTATCCCGACGTTAAAACTGGCTTTAGAGAAAGGTGCAAAAGTGATGGTTACCTCTCACTTAGGTCGTCCAACTGAAGGTGAATTCAAACCTGAAGACTCTTTACAACCGGTTGTTGATTACTTAAAAGACGCAGGTTTCAATGTGCGTTTAGTACAAGACTACTTAAACGGTGTGGATGTTAAAGAAGGCGAAATCGTTGTTTTAGAAAACGTACGTGTAAACAAAGGTGAGAAGAAAAACGATCCTGAATTAGGTAAAAAATATGCCGCACTTTGCGATGTATTCGTGATGGATGCATTCGGTACAGCTCACCGTGCACAAGCATCAACTTACGGCGTAGCGGAATTTGCACCAGTTGCTTGTGCAGGTCCATTACTTGCAGCAGAATTAGATGCATTAGGTAAAGCATTAAAAGAACCTGCTCGTCCGATGGTTGCGATCGTAGGCGGTTCTAAAGTTTCCACTAAATTAGAAGTATTAAACTCTCTTTCAAAAATTGCTGACCAAATTATCGTGGGTGGTGGTATTGCAAATACTTTTATCGCGGCAGCTGGCCACAATGTGGGTAAATCATTATATGAAGCAGATTTAATCCCTGTAGCAAAAGAATTAGCAGCAAGCACGGATATTCCAGTTCCAGTTGATGTGCGTGTTGGTACTGAATTCTCTGAAACTGCTCCTGCAATAGAAAAATTAGTAACCGAAGTGAAAGATGATGAATCTATCTTCGATATCGGTGATAAATCTGCAGAACAATTAGCTGAAATCATCAAAAATGCAAAAACCGTTTTATGGAATGGTCCAGTTGGCGTGTTTGAGTTCCCTAACTTCCGTAAAGGTACTGAAATCATTTCTCACGCGATTGCAAACAGCGATGCATTCTCTATCGCAGGGGGTGGTGATACTTTAGCAGCTATCGATTTATTCGGTATTGCAGATAAAATCTCTTACATCTCTACTGGTGGTGGCGCATTCTTAGAATTCGTTGAAGGTAAAGTATTACCAGCAGTAGAAATTCTTGAAAAACGTGCGAACGGTTAATTAAATGCTTTCTATCCCCTCTGCACAGAGGGGATAAATATTGATTCTTCAAACGGAGGATAAACCCTCCAAAACAAAAGGAAACACAACTATGGCTAAATTATTAGATATCGTAAAACCAGGCGTAGTAACAGGTGAAGATGTACAAAAAATCTTTGCTTATGCCAAAGCAAACAACTTCGCGATCCCTGCAGTGAACTGCGTGGGTTCAGACTCCGTAAACGCTGTATTGGAAACCGCTGCTCGTGTGAAAGCACCAGTAATTATCCAATTCTCAAACGGTGGTGCAGCTTTCTACGCAGGTAAAGGTATCAAACCAACAAGCGGTGCACGTCCAGACGTTTTAGGTGCGATCGCAGGTGCGAAACACGTTCATACTTTAGCCAAAGAATACGGTGTGCCAGTTATTCTTCATACTGACCACGCAGCGAAAAAATTACTTCCATGGATCGATGGCTTACTTGAAGCGGGTGAAAAACACTTTGCAGAAACTGGTCGTCCATTATTCTCTTCTCACATGCTTGACTTATCTGAAGAGCCGATGGAAGAAAACATGGCAATCTGCCGTGAATACCTTGCTCGTATGGATAAATTAGGCATGACCCTTGAAATCGAAATAGGTATCACCGGTGGTGAAGAAGATGGCGTGGATAACTCAGATGTAGATGAATCTCGTTTATATACTCAACCATCTGATGTGCTTTATGTTTACGACCAATTAAACCCTGTAAGCCCTAACTTTACCGTTGCAGCAGCATTCGGTAACGTACACGGTGTTTACAAACCAGGTAACGTAAAATTAAAACCATCTATTTTAGGTGCGTCACAAGAGTTCGTTGCAAAAGAACGCAATCTTCCTGCTAAACCAATCAATTTCGTATTCCACGGTGGTTCAGGTTCTAGCCGCGAAGAAATCCGTGAAGCAATTAGCTATGGTGCAATCAAAATGAATATCGATACTGATACACAATGGGCTGCATGGAATGGTATCTTAAACTTCTATAAAACAAATGAAGCTTATCTTCAAGGTCAATTAGGTAACCCTGAAGGTCCCGATGCACCAAACAAAAAATACTACGACCCACGTGTTTGGTTACGTAAAATGGAAGAATCAATGTCTAAACGCTTAGAGCAATCTTTCGAAGACTTAAACTGCGTTGATGTTTTATAATCCATAAAAATAGACTAAAATAAGACCGCACTTTCTAGTGCGGTTTTTTATTTTACATAACCTAAATATCGAGCATAATCTATGCAAATAACAAAACAAAATTGGTTCGTCACCCTAATAAACTTCGCGGTAACGCTTTTCTTCCTTTCGATATTTATTGTCAAAGGGGGATATAATGCTGCACCAGCTCTACTGATGTTAATCGGTTTAGGTTATAGCATTTATGCTTTAATCAAGAAACCGCTTTTAAACTTATCAAAAGTTGATAAATACTTAATTTATAGCTACCTTTTTTATTTTCTTACATTTGTACTTTCTCTCAGTATTAATGGGGGGAAAATGCGTGATCTCGACACGGCAAGTCGTGTTATTTTCTTAATTCCCGTTTTTCTCCTATTATTAAAATGCCCAATCAAAACCTGTGTTTTGAGTTATTCTATCCCGCTTGGTGGTGTTATTGCCGTATGTATAGCACTTTATGATAAATTTATCTTAAATCTTAATCCGGATCAGAACCCTCGAATTATGCATATTCAAGGTGGTGATATTTCTATGTCATTAGGTATTTTTAGCCTAATAATTGCCCTCTATGCCCATCAGAAAAAAGACATAAAGTTAACCACTCTGAGTGTTATTGGTGGTTTATGTGGCATCGTAGGAAGTTTGCTTTCCACCGCTCGAGGTGGATGGGTTGCCTTACCCGTCTTACTTATTGTTATCCTTTATATTTATCGCCATTCTCTTTCAAAACGTTTTCTCCTGACTTTCTTTGGAATTATTGTGGTCGCGAGCATCGGTATTAGTCAAATGCCAAATAACCGCATTATGGAACGCCTTGATGTTGCTCAAAAAGATATTCAACTTTACTTGGATAACCATGATGGAAATACTTCTCTTGGGGCTCGTTTTGAAATGTGGAAAAGTGCACTTGAAATGGCAAAAGAAAAACCTTTATTTGGTTGGGGTATTCAAGGTGCAACAGAAAAACGTAAGCAAGAAACGGAAGAAAAAATTGCTACAGGTAACATTGGACAATTTACGCATGCCCATAACCAATATTTAGATGACCTCTCAAAACGAGGAATTGTCGGATTACTCGCCTTGCTTGCTGTTTTATTTATTCCTCTACGTGCCTTTATGAAAAAGCTAAACACCACGAACGATGAGGTTAAGCTGATAGCCACTTTAGGTGTTGCCCATATTTTATCTGTGATGATTTATGGCTTAAGCCAAGGTTTCTTAGTTCATAATTCAGGAACTATTTTTTACTTTTTCTTAACGATTGTGTTTTATGCTGCAATACGAACACATCAGAAGGCGGAATAATGAAAATTTTAGTCATTCGTAACGATAAACTGGGCGACTTTGTTCAAGCATTCCCTGCTTTTGCGATGTTGAAAGCCTCAAATCCTGCGCTAAAACTGACCGCACTTGTGCCAGCTTATACCGCGCCTCTTGCTCAAATCTGCCCCTATTTAGATGATGTCATTATTGACAGTGTAAAGAACGATAAAGCCGATTTCAATCGTCTTATTAAAGAAATCAAAGAGCAACAATTTGATAGCATGATTAGCTTCTTTTCCAATACTCATAACGGTAAATTAGCGTGGAAAAGTGGGATTCCTTATCGTCTTGCCCCCGCAACAAAATGGGTGCAAATCCTTTATAACCATCGTTTAACACAACGCCGTTCACGCTCAGAAAAATCTGAAGCAGAATACAATCAAGATCTCGCTCGGGCGTTCTTAAAGAAACATAACATACCGATTGTGGAACCCAAACCACCTTACCTTTCACTTCCTGAAAGTACGGTTAAAAATCAACGTGTTTTTCTTCAAGAACAATTAGGCTTATCGGGAGATAAAAAATGGGTGTTTGTGCATAGCGGAACCGGTGGTTCAGCAACAAGCCTTTCTCTGACACAGTATGCTCAATTGATACAAGGTTTATTAAACGAATTTAACTGTCAGATTATCTTAACGGCAGGACCAGGTGAAAGTGAAAAAGCCCATGAGTTAGCGGCAAAAATCGATCACCCAAATGTGGTTGTGTACGATAAGAATAAAGGATTAGTGGATTTTGCTCACTCACTGGCTTGTGCGGATTTATTCATTGCGGGCTCTACTGGACCATTGCATCTAAGCAGTGCATTCAATATCCCAACGATCGGATTCTATCCAAACAGTCGCTCATCTCAGCCTCGTCGTTGGAAACCGATTAATGATGCAGATAAACACCTTGCTTTCTGCCCGCCAAAAGGGAAAGACGAAATGAATTTAGGCTTAATTTCGATTGATGATGCCTTAGTGGAAATTATCCCCTTCGTGCGGAAGATGTGGCAAACGGGCAATTGAGTTTAAGCATAACTGTACAATCCAACCTATGGCGGCGGCAAAAACAACGGTACCTATTCCGACTGTGCCGCCGAGAATATAACCCAACACACAAACCGACACTTCAAGGCTTGTTCTTACAATCCCTACTTTTAAATGAAAGCGTTGACAAAGTCCTACCATTAAACCATCTCTAGGCCCCGCCCCCTGATGACAGGTTAAATACAATGCCGTTCCTAACCCATAAAGCAAAAGCCCAATTCCACCGAATAAGATTCGGCTCAAAAGTGCGGTTGGTTCAGGCATCATTTTCACGGTTAAACCCAGGAAAAAAGCAATCACGATAATATTCAGAATGGTGCCAAGCCCAAATCTTAACTTAAGGGGAATCCAAGCTAACATCACCAAACAGCTAATCCCAAATGATGCCCAACCAATACTGATATCAGCTTGTAATGCCACACCTTGAGAAAGCACTGTCCAAGGTGAAGAGCCTAAATTCGCAAGCACAATTAAGCCATCTCCAATGCCCAGTATTGCCAATGCAAATAAGAGCATCGACATCGTTTTACCTTCGACTGACCATAGCGATTTTGCGGTCCAACTGGTGTGAGGAATCACCCGTGCTTTTTTCATATTATTCCCATTTATATTTAACGCTTACATCATAATGGGAAACCCCATAAAACCAAAACATTTTAACGTCATATGATATAACCGAATTGACTGATAAATATCATAAATGTGATGTAGATCACATTGTCAAAATTGTCATCATCCAGTCACTGACTTAAAATAGGCTACCCTTTTAAATTAGGACATGATTATGCTTGCATCTCTTCAAGATATTTTGGATACCGTAAAATCCAACACACTCACCTATCAACAAAAACTCATGTGTTTAGGCAATATCGCCGAGCGATTATTTGATCCTCGTGAATTATTAGGCTACACAGATGAAGAATGGCAATTCCTTCAAAATCAAATGATCTGTGATTTAAACGAAGGCTATGCGATTTATCGCCCCCGCTACATTTTGCCGGATTACAATGTGTATATTAAAAAAGGCTGTGAATTCCTTGAATTGCCAGCACCAAAAAATCTTGATGAAGTATTAGATGGCTTATTGATTTTATATTCCCACGTGCCATCAATTACCACATTTCCAGTTTATATTGGGCGTTTAGACATGCTACTTGATCCGTTTATTACCGATGAAGAACAAGACTACATCAAAATTAAACGTTTCTTAAATCATGTGGATAAAACTGTGCCAGATTCATTCTGTCATGCCAATATTGGCCCTTATGACACCAAAGCAGGGCGTTTGATTTTAAAAGCGGTGATTGAGCTAGAAGCACCAACACCCAATATGACCATTCGTTACGATAAAAGTAAAACAAGTCGTGAATTTGCAGAATTAGCGGCAAAAGCGTGCTTATTAGTTTCTAAACCGTCTTTTGCCAATGATGCTTACTACATTTCTGACTTAGGCGAACAATATGGTATTGCAAGTTGCTATAACGCACTGCCCGAATGCGGCGGGGCTTATACCCTCACTCGCTTGCGCTTAGGGACTATCGCTCGCGCCTGTAAAACTGTGGATGAAATGGTCAATGAGCTTTTACCTCGCGTAGCAAAATGTGCACTTTCCACAATGGATAAACGCCATAAATTTGTAGTGGAAGAAAGCAACTTCTTCAATACCTCATTCCTCGAAAAAGAAGGGTTTATCAAACGTACTAATTTTACAGGGATGTTTGCCATTGTTGGTCTCGCTGATGCAGCAAATCATTTATTGCAACAAGAAGGCTTAAACGAAACCTTTGGTAAAAGCCAACGCGGTGATAAAATTGCAACCTTGATTATGGATAAATTAAAAGAAGTCACGGATAACCATGAAGGCGTGTATGCTGAACGCACGGGTAACCGTTATTTATTACATGCGCAAGTGGGTGCAAGCAATCATGAAGAAGATAAACGTAATGCGCCAGCACATCGTATTCGTGTAGGTGAAGAACCAACGTTATTGGCTCATTTAAAACAATCGGCGCCATTCCATAAATACTTCCCATCAGGTACGGGAGATTTGTTTGCCTTTGACCAAACCTATGTGGATCATTTAGATGCCGTAGTTGATATTATCGATGGTTCATTTGCGCAAGGTTACCGTTATATCACCACTTATCTTAAAAACACCGATTTGATTCGGGTAACGGGTTATTTGGTGAAGAAAAGCGAAGTGGAAAAATACCGTAAAGGTGAAGTAGCATTGCGTGATACCACTTGGTATGGCTCAGGCACCGATGATTGCGCACAAGTCTTTGATCGTCAATTACGCGATGAACAAGATGTAAGTGCCAGCTAGAAAAAAGTGCGGTCGAAAAATTCTTTGTTTTTTGACCGCACTTATTCTTTTTCTGCCTTTTCTAAAATCGCTTTGTGTTCTCGAATCAATGCCATAAACGGCTGCCCAAAGCGTTCTAATTTGATCGCCCCGACTCCATTAATTTGTAACATTTCAATATTACTTGTTGGCATATATTGCGCCATTTCTTGCAACGTCGCATCGTTAAAGACAATATACGGTGGAATATTTTCCTTATCCGCTAGCTGCTTCCGTAGGAAACGCAAGCGAGCAAACAGATCTTTATCGTAATTTGCCACCGTATTTTTATGAGATGTATGCACAATTTTATTAATGGATGAAATACGCGGCATCGCTAATTCAAGCGGCACTTCGCCTTTTAAAACAGGGCGTGCACTTTCTGTGAGCTGAAGCGTTGCACTATTAAACTCACCGATCACTTGTTGAATAAAACCAAGGTGGATAAGCTGGCGAATCACGGATTGCCAATGTTCTTTGCTTTTATCTTTACCAATGCCATAAACACTTAACTTATCATGTTGGCGTTCTACAATTTTTTGATTATGCATCCCTCGCAATACCGCAATCACATATTGCACACCGAAACACTGCCCCACACGATAAATCGTCGACATCACTTTTTGTGCATCAATTAAACCGTCATATTTCTTTGGCGGGTCAAGACAAATATCGCAGTTTTGACAAGGTGTTTGACGATGTTCGCCAAAATAATTGAGTAACACTAAACGACGACAAGTCTGACTTTCGGCAAATTCACCAATGGCTTCCAATTTATGTTGCTCAATTTGACGTTGTGGCGTCTCTGGTTTCTCTAGCAGAATTTTCTGTAACCAAGCATAATCAGCCGGCTCGTAGAAAAGCACCGCTTCCGCAGGTAAATCATCTCGTCCCGCACGACCGGTTTCTTGATAATATGATTCAATACTTCTCGGCAAATCAAAATGGGCGACAAAACGCACATTGGATTTATTAATACCCATGCCAAACGCAATCGTCGCAACCACAACTTGAACATTATCTCGTTGAAAATCTTGCTGGACGCGTTCACGCAGTGCAGTTCCCATTCCCGCATGATATGCCGCAGCCGACACCCCTTTATTTCGCAAAGTTTCAGCTATACGTTCTACTTTCGAACGACTATTACAATACACAATGCCACTTTTGCCTTTCTGAGCTAAGACAAAACGCGTAAGCTGCTCCATTGGCTTAAATTTTTCTTCTAACGTATAACAAATATTTGGGCGGTCAAAACTGCCAATGTATTTGTGAGGATGGTCTAATTTAAGATGAGTGAGAATATCCTGTCTTGTCGCGTAATCCGCTGTAGCCGTTAATGCCATAATCGGCGCATTTGGAAACGCCGCTTTTAACCCGCCAAGTTGGGTATATTCAGGGCGGAAATCATGTCCCCATTGTGAAATACAATGGGCTTCATCAATGGCGATAAAGGAAATTTGAGCATAAGAAATCAGCTGAAAAAAGCTGTTTGTCATCACTTTTTCAGGCGAAACATATAATAATTTTAATTGTCCTGAAATCAGCTTATTTTCAACTTGCTGTTGTTGTTCTGGCGTCTGACTAGAGTTTAGAAAATCGGCTTCAATACCGTTTGCTCGGAGTTGATCCACCTGATCTTTCATTAAAGAAATCAAAGGCGAAATCACTAATGTGAGACCAGTAAAACAAAGTGCTGGAATTTGATAACACAAGGATTTGCCATTTCCTGTGGCCATCACCACTAAGGCATCTTGACCGCTTAATGCAGCATGAATCACTTCTTCCTGCCCTTTGCGGAAAGATTGGTAACCAAAAACAGACCGCAACGTATTAAGTGCAGTCGTTTTTAAGTCTGTTTTTTGCGGGGCATGTTCCGCGAGTTCGGCCATTAGAATGTTACCGTTTCTCCGTGAGCAGCAACTGCCTCAGTTAAAGAATCCCAAAAGCGTTTACCATCATTTGCCACCCAATCATTGTTTTTATAGGCAAAATGAAATCCACCCAGGCGACTCGCAAGCCAAAGCTCAAGAAGCGGTTCTTGCTTATTAATGACGATTTGTGAGCGATCATCAAATGTGATTGTAAATACTGACCCTTGCGTTTCGCAATCCACATCACAATCTTGATTCTCTAACGTTTCTTCAATTTTTTGCCAAACCTGTTCAATATTTTGGTGAAATTCTGCAACATTCATAAAATTTTCCGATTAAATCTGATAGAATGCCGTGAATTATAAAGCCTTTAGCCTCGTTGGCAAAGGCAGATTTTACTTATTAGAGAGATTGAAAAATGAAAAAATTACTTTCTATTTTATTACTCAGTGCATTCTGTACTTTAGCGACAGGTTGCGGTGTAAAAGGGCCATTATATTTCCCTGAAAAAGAACAACCTCAAAACACACAAAAAACACAATAAAAACTGACCGCACTCAAAGGATTCGTCATGGATTTTTTCCAATATAAAAACGAGCAACTTTATGTTGAAGATTTGCCCGTCAAACAACTCGCTGAAGAATTCGGCACACCACTTTATATTTATTCTCGTGCCACACTTGAACGCCATTGGCATGCCTTTGATTCCGCTTTAGGAAAGCATCCACACTTAATTTGTTATGCCGTTAAAGCCAATTCTAATATTGGAATATTGAATGTCATGGCAAAATTAGGCTCTGGTTTTGATATCGTTTCGCAAGGCGAATTAGAACGCGTATTAGCAGCAGACGGAGAAGCATCAAAAGTTGTCTTTTCTGGCGTGGCAAAATCTCGCGCAGAAATTATGCGAGCATTAGAAGTAGGTATTCGTTGTTTTAATGTGGAGTCTATTGCGGAACTACATCACATCAATCAGATTGCGGGTGAAATGGGCAAAGTAGCCCCTATTTCTTTACGCGTAAACCCAGATGTCGATGCCCATACACATCCTTACATTTCCACAGGATTAAAGGAAAATAAATTTGGTGTGAGCGTAGATGAAGCACGTGAAGTCTATAAATTAGCTGCAACCTTACCTCATGTAAAAATTACGGGTATGGATTGCCATATTGGCTCTCAGCTTACTGAATTACAGCCCTTCTTAGATGCAACTGATCGCCTCATTCGTTTAATGGAACAATTAAAAGAAGATGGCATCACATTAAAACACTTAGATCTCGGTGGTGGTTTAGGCGTAACTTATACTGATGAAACGCCACCTCACCCTAGTGACTATGCAACTGCGTTGCTAAATAAATTAAAAAATTATGAAGATCTCGAAATTATTCTAGAACCAGGTCGAGCGATCGCGGCGAATGCGGGGATTTTAGTGGCGAAAGTTCAATACTTAAAAAGTAATGAAAGCCGAAACTTCGCGATTACCGATACTGGGATGAACGATATGATTCGTCCAGCACTCTATGAAGCTTATATGAACATCATTGAAATTGACCGCACTTTAGGGCGTAAAAAAGCCATTTATGATGTTGTTGGCCCGGTATGCGAAACCTCTGACTTCCTAGGTAAACAGCGTGAGCTAGCTATTGCTGAAGGGGATTATATTGCTCAACGTTCTGCAGGAGCTTATGGTGCAAGCATGTCCTCAAACTACAATTCTCGCCCACGCACGGCTGAAGTGTTAGTGGATGGAAACAAAGCTCACTTAATTCGTCGCAGAGAAAATCTCAGCGAATTATGGGCACTAGAAAGCATCGCTAAATAAATAAAAACGGTCAAGACTTATATCTTGACCGTTTTTTATATAACTAAATAATTCGAGAGAATTGTTGTCGTTTTGCTGCAGCTCTTGAATAGGTATCAAAGCATAAGCAAATATTACGAATTAATAATCGACCTTTAGGCGAAACTTGTAAGCCTGTTTCCGTTTCAGAAATTAATCCATCTTCAAGTAATGGTTGTAATAACTGTAAATCTTCGGCAAAGTGCTTTTTGAAATCAATATTATATTGTTTTTCAATTGGTGCAAAATCAAGCTTAAAGTTACAAATCAATTGCTTAATCACATCACGGCGTAAGCAATCCTCTTCTGTCATCGCTAAACCTTTATGTAATGCGATTCCTGAATGTTCCACATCATGATAATAATGTTTTAATTCTTTTTGGTTTTGAGCATATGTATCACCTAATAAACTAATGGCTGATACACCTAAACCGAGCAAATCACATTCTTCCTGAGTAGTATAGCCTTGGAAATTTCGGTGTAATACACCTTTCTCTTGAGCAATCGCTAATTCATCATCGGGTTTAGCAAAGTGATCCATACCGATAAACTTATAACCCGCATTACCTAAGGTTTCGATCGTTTTCTGTAAGATTTCTAACTTAGTTTCCGGTGGCGGTAATTGATCTTCTTTAATTTTTGCCTGCCCCGCAAATCGACTTGGTAAATGAGCATAGTTAAAGATACTTAAACGATCTGGATTTAATTCAATCACTTTATGTAATGTGAACATAAAACTTTCCACATTTTGAAGTGGCAATCCATAAATTAAATCAAGGTTCGTCGATTGGAAACCTAACTCACGAGCACGAACAAGCAAAGCATTTACAAATTCTTCATCTTGTTCACGGTTTACCGCTTTTTGAACAGCCTTATTAAAATCTTGTACGCCCATACTGATTCGGTTAAAACCAATATTGCGTAAATGATCAAGCATATCGAGTTCAATCTCGCGTGGGTCCATCTCAATGCTGACTTCTGCATTATCCGCAATCGTAAAATGATCTTTAAGCATCTTCATCAAACGAGCAGACTGCTCTTCTGTCAAATAAGTCGGTGTACCGCCGCCCCAATGCACTTGAGTCGCAACACGATTTTTGAATAATTCTGAACGCGCTTTGATTTCTTTTTCAAGGTAATCAAGATAAATATCCGCCTTATGTTGATGACGAGTAATTACCTTATTACAGCCACAAAAGTAGCAAAGTTTGTGACAAAACGGAATGTGTACGTAAAGGGAAAGTGGTCTTTCCGGATAACGATTAGCCGCTGCAATAAAATCTTCGTTTGTGTAACTTTCATTAAATTCTAATGCAGTTGGATAAGATGTATAACGAGGTCCTGATTGGTTATATTTTTGAATTAACGCAAGATCCCAAATAATTTCAGACATTAAGCTTCCCCAAATTTATCTACGTCATTTAAAAACTGACGTAACTCCAACATAATTTCTTTTTCAAATTTTGCTTCCGCACTTTCTCGCTCAAGATCGAGTTTCATTCTTTCTTTTTTTAACAATGCGTTCCGAGCTTCATGCGTAGGCATTTCTTGCACAATGTTATAAAGTGCATACATCGCTTGATATGGCTGCAAAGATTGTCCAAAAGGGAGTAAAAGCATTGATAAACGAATCACCCCTTCTGAATGGTTGCAATCTCCATTTTGCATCGCTTTAGCGATAATTACCATACTCTCTTTTAGGCGTTTTGTACGTGCTATCTTAGCCTGTTTAATGAGAGTGTTTTGATGGCGTAACTTCCTAAGTAATTTAAAGGCATAAAATGATACGCCAGCAATAATTCCCAAAGCAATAATACTTAAAATAATCGGCCACATGACAATTATCTGAATTGGTTGATATCAATCTTCTCGAAGGTTCGATAGAGGTCATCCTCTGTCTCTTCTTCATCTTGAATACCTAATTCTTCCATTAACTGAGCAATACGATCTAAGCATTCATCCACAAATTGTTGATCAGCTTTACTAATCGTTTTGCCTTCATCTAAAGCATCCAACAATTCATTTAGAATTTCATTATTTTCTAAACGTTCTAACTCCACTTCAGGCGCAAGTTTTTTCGGTTCTTTGACAGCTGGAATTGTCATCCCTTTCTCAGGCTTATTCACAAATTCAACAATCAGTGGAACCTTTTTACGGCTACCAATACGCGGATCTTTTTGTTCAATGATTTGGTTATTTTTATTTTGTTCAGCGTTACTATGACGAGAACCGGATGCTAAACCTTTATGTTTACGTTTTTTCTTATCTTCTCTTGCTTTAGCGTCTAATTCATAACGTGTTAATTTCTTACCTGATAGCTTCGGTGCTTCAGGTTTCTTATCCGATTTACGAATTGGCATAATATCGCTAATTTTACGACTTTTCTTTTTACGAGCCATTTTTGTTATTTATCCTATAAAAAATTTTGATGATTGTACCATTCCACCTATATTTTCTCATTAAAAGATTTAAACATCTTTAATAAAACTATTCTGATTTTGACCGCACTTTTACTTCATTTAAATCAAATCTAAAAACAAAAACCCCAAGCCATTCAGCTCGGGGTTCACATTCAGTACCTGGCGGTGTCCTACTCTCACATGGGGAAGCCCCACACTACCATCGGCGCATCGGCGTTTCACTTCTGAGTTCGGTATGGGGTCAGGTGGGACCACCGCTCTATCGCCGCCAGGAT
>NZ_QEPQ01000001.1 GCF_003252795.1 Haemophilus parainfluenzae | reverse complement strand
CCGGAGTGGACGCACCACTGGTGTTCCGGTTGTGTCGCCAGACGCATTGCCGGGTAGCTAAGTGCGGAAGAGATAAGTGCTGAAAGCATCTAAGCACGAAACTTGCCAAGAGATGAGTTCTCCCTGTCTTTAAGACAGTAAGGGTTGTTTAAGACTAAGACGTAGATAGGCATGGTGTGTAAGCGGTGCGAGCCGTTGAGCTAACATGTACTAATTGCCCGAGAGGCTTAACTATACAACGCTCAAGGGTTTTGGGTGTTGTAATGATACAAAGACGAAACTCAGAGACGAAGAGAAAGTTTTGAAGTTAAATCAGCTTGTTTGGTTGTGAGCGCTAGAGATAGCGGAGCAGAAAGAGAGAGAAAAGTTATTAAAGGAATAATCCTGGCGGCGATAGAGCGGTGGTCCCACCTGACCCCATACCGAACTCAGAAGTGAAACGCCGATGCGCCGATGGTAGTGTGGGGTTTCCCCATGTGAGAGTAGGACACCGCCAGGTACTGAATGTAGAACCCCGAGCTGAATGGCTTGGGGTTTTTTGTTTATGGAGTTTTGTTAAAGATTACTTTGACAATATAAGAGCGGTAGAAAGTTAGGTGTTTTTACGTAGAGAATATATGAAAAGGAGTTTATTCCAAATATATGGGGATAGACTCCTTTAATTTTTTAAGAAAAGAGCTTATGCCAGAAAGAACAAACAAATTCTCTTTCTTCTATAAATTCCGAATCATCAACAATGACAGGATTTCCTAATAAGTTCAGGTGATGAATTTTATTACGTAGTGTCACGTAGCAGGATTTAAGCTTTTCACATTCTGTTAGAGAAATAATATGATACTCAGCCATTGAATCAAAAATGCGGACATTATCAGACCATTTAGTTAATATTGGATTAACTGGGGCATTCGCGAGCATCAGATATTGGGCGATAAATTCAATATCGGTAATGCCACCACGATCTGTTTTGATGTTAAAAAAGCCTTCTTTTGTATGAGATAAATGGTCGTACATTTTTTCACGCATTTCTCTTACTTCAATTTTTAGCTGATTGATATCTCTTTGAGCAGAAAGTACATTACAGCGAATTTTTTCAAATTCTGCTTTTAATTCAGTTTCACCAAAAATGGCACGACTGCGGACAAGCGCTTGTTTTTCCCAAGTCCATGCTTCATTGAGTTGATAGTTTTCAAATGCTTGAAGCGAACAGCCTAATAAGCCTGCATCGCCTGAAGGACGTAAGCGCATATCAACATCGTAAAGTATGCCTGCACTGGTATTCATACTAAAGATGCTGACAATTTTTTGAGCCAATCTTAAATAGAATTGATTGCTATCAATGGATTTCTTCCCACCAACAGTCACTCCTTCAACAGCTTGGTATAAAAAGACTAAATCCAAATCAGATTTATAACCGAGTTCAATTCCGCCTAATTTACCGTAGCCAATGACTAAAAAGCCTTTTTCTATTTTACCAGCTAGATGTTCCGGCACACCAAAGCGTTGACTGACTTGTTGCCAAGCAAAATTGACAACGGCATCAATAATTGCTTCAGCTAGATAAGTGAGATGATCGCTTACTTTCATAACAGGCAATACGCCTAGAATATCAGCGGCTGCAACACGTAATAAAATAGACTGTTTGAATTGGCGTAACCCGTCAATAAATTGCTCTTCATCGTCTTGCGGTAATCGCAGCATATATTGCTTCAATTCATCAGGGTACTGTGTGAACGGTAATGGATTACGTAGTGCCTCAGTATTTAATAATTCATCGAGTAGAATAGGATGGCGAGCCACTTGTTCGGCAATCATCTGTGATTGCGCACATAGTTCAATAAGCTGTTCAATGGCTTGAGGATTTTCTAAGAGCAATTCCAAATAAGTCGTTCTACTCGCAATTTTATCGACAATATTGAGGATGCGTGGCAATAAAGTGCGGTAATTTTTTTGTTTAAATATTTGAGTGAAGATATTTGGCAATAAGTGAGCTAAAACTTCTCGACCTCGAGAGCCAATAACCCGGCGCGCAAGCCCCTCTTTGAATTGAATAAGTTTATCTAAGATATCGGAAATCGCGTCCTCATAAATATGGTTATCGACCAGCATTTGTTCAATATCATCAAGATCACTTTCTAAAAAATCAATCCACTGATTATTGTCATCGCTACGTTCATCTTTTTCTTCACCAATTAGTGCATCAAAAACTGACCGCACTTTTTGTTGGTGTGCTTGTAGTATTTGATAGAAATCATCCCAGTTTTCAATTGGATAAGATGTTATCGTAGGCTGACTGTTCTCATCTAAGTAAGTGTATTCTCGACAAGCGACCATTAATCTAAGGCGATTTTCTTCATCTGTCGGAAGAAGTTGCGTTTGTTGATCATCAATAGCTTGTAGTACGTTTTCAGTACGACGAAGGAAGATATAAGCATCTCTTAATTCATGATATTGTTCAGGCGTAATTAAACCGAGATCCCGTATTTCGGACAGAAGTTTAAGCAATTCATGTTGTTGGAGCTTAATCTCACGTCCACCACGAATCAGTTGAAAAACTTGCACAATAAATTCGATTTCTCGAATCCCGCCTGCGCCTAGTTTAATATTGTCTTTTAAGCCACGACGACGTACTTCACGCTCAATTTTACCTTTCATTTCACGTAAAGCTTGAATCACACTAAAATCAATATAGCGTCGATACACAAAAGGACGAAGTAATTGTTGTAAGGTTTTTACATTGGGATCTTGCGCATCAGCGCTTAAAATACGCCCTTTGATCATGGCATAGCGTTCCCAATCTCTCCCCTGATCTTGGTAATATTGCTCCATTGCAGAAAAACTTAAGGCAAGTGCACCACTGTCACCAAAAGGGCGAAGGCGCATATCCGTACGATAGACAAAGCCATCTGGCGTGAATTGATCTAAAGCATTGATCAGTCGTTGTCCTAAACGAGTAAAAAATTTAGCATTATCAACGGCTCGTCTTGCACCAATGGTTTCTCCCTGTGAAGGGTAAGTAAAAATTAAATCAATATCAGAGGAGAAATTTAGCTCAAAACCACCTAATTTTCCCATGCCAAGAATATAGAGTTGCTGAGGGATGCCATGTTCATCACAAGGAGTGCCCATTTCTTCGCAAGCTTGTTTATACAGCCAATCTCTCGCTCCGATGATAAGACTCTCAGCAAGTTGAGAAAGACGAATAAAAATTTCTTCTACGGTAGCAAGATTCAAGCTTTGACAGAAACTAAGTTTTGCCATTTCTTGATTTCGAAAATCTCGTAGCGTTTTGTAAAGCTGTTCTTCGTTTTGGATAGTAGAGAGTTGGTCAGCTAAACGGCTAGCGTAATGTTGACAATCTGAAAATTGAGGAGGATGTTGCCACCATTGAGCTAAAAAGTGCGGGTGTTTTTTTAAGACTTTTTCCAAGAAATCAGACAGACTGATAGCATAGTTTATTTGTCCGATTGGTGTCGTGAGATCTATTGCATCCCGCTCGATTTGTTGGGTTATTTCATCAAGATTCATTTCAGGGAAATGTTGGCAAAGCACTTCGCCAAGTTGAATGAGTTTTTCAGTCGAAAGCGGAAGTGAAAGCGCCATAATTTACCCCTTAAAATGTTCGTCAATCTTGCGTAGTACGATTTCTTTGGCTTGTTGCGGTTGCAGACTATCTAGCCAATTTAATGGTGTTTTCCAGCTGCGCAGCCAGGTGATTTGTCGTTTTGCTAATTGGCGAGTCGCACAAATGCCACGGAAGACCATTTCTTCATGATCATAGTCACCACGTAAATATTCCCACATTTGGCGATAGCCCACACAGCGGATAGAAGGCAAATCAGGATGGAGATCTTCTCGTTGATAGAGTTTTTCCACTTCTTCTTGGAAACCTAATTCGATCATTTTATGGAAACGTTGTTCGATACGTTGATGCAATACCGCACGATCTTCTGGTGCAATAGCAAATTGTAAAAATTGATAAGGCAATTCTTCGCCTTTTTGTTCAGTTAATTCCGTTAATGATTTGCCCGTTAAATAGAATACTTCTAATGCACGATTAATGCGCTGTGAATCATTTGGATTAATACGCTCTGCAGAAATAGGATCAATTTTTTGTAATTCTTGGTGAAGTGCTGGCCAGCCAAGTTTTTGCGCTTTTTCTTCAATCTCTAAGCGTAACTTTTCATCAGCAGATGGAAGGGGAGAAAGGCCTTCAATCAATGCTTTGTAATACAACATGGTACCGCCAACCAAAAGCGGAATTTTACCTTGCGCGGTAATATCAGCCATTTCTCTGAGCGCATCATCATGAAAATTCATCGCAGAATAACTTTCAGCGGGATCTAAAATATCAATTAAGCGATGAGGGGCAAGGGCTAGTTCCTCTTTAGAAGGCTTTGCCGTACCAATATCCATCCCTTTATAAATTAATGCAGAATCGACACTGATCACTTCTACTGGCAGGCTTTGACGCAATTGAATAGCAAGATCTGTTTTTCCTGAGGCCGTCGGCCCCATCAGAAAAAGTGCGGTTGGTTTGGAGTCAGTTTTTTGTGTCATATTACAAATCAGTTAAAAAAGGCTGCCAGTTAATCGGTTTCAGTAATGTATTAAATTTTTCTTGATGAGCTTTATTCAGTAAGCGTTCCGTTTCACTTAATAAGCTGACTGCATCCGCTAACACTTGAATTGGTTTCATCTCTAGCGTTTGACAAAGTGCGGTCAGAAAATCAGGCATATTTTCTAGATGTTCAGCAAGCAGGCTCACCACACATTTTTGTAAATTTTGTGTACGTAAAATTGCAGGCACTTTATTTAATGTAAGGCGTAGCTGGGCTTCATTTTCAATAAATTCAAAACCACTTTGTTGGAAAAAAGCTTTTTGTTTTTGCCATTGTTCAAATTGTTTTTCATCTAAACGGAAAATAATCGGAATGAGCAATGGTTGTTGTGGAATTTCACCTTGCTGTAAGGTTAATTCATAATTTAAGGTTTGCAATTTAGCTAATGACATCAAATAAAACTGCTGATTTTGTTGTAAAAGCAATGCTTTATTTTCAATTAATGCCAATGCACGTAAATAGCCTGCATCACTTGTCTGTGGGAGTTGTTGTTCAACGACAGGTGTTGTTAAAACTTGAGATGCTTCTGTTGGACGTACTAATTCACCATATAAGCGTTGTTCGGTCTTTGTAGGTTGTTCACGATAACCATACGACGGAACGTAATCACTACGGTTTGAAAAGTGCGGTCGATTTTCAGATTGTTTTTCACGAGGCTGATGATAATTCGAGGCGAAAATATTTTGCCCTGCCGCTGCACGATTGGGTTTTGGTTCATAGTGGGTTTGATATGAAGCTGAAGGCTCTCTTGCCTCATTCATCGTTGACGCTAAATCCAATTCAGCTTGAGGAATGGCATTGAGCGCATTTGTTACGCCTTGGCAGATAAAATCATGAATTAAACGCGCTTGATGGAAACGCACCTCGTGTTTTGTTGGGTGCACGTTGACATCGACATCATGTGGATTGAGATCGATAAATAGTACAAATGCAGGGTATTGCTCAGTATGCAAATGCTCCGCATAAGCTTGACGAATGGCGTGGGTGATCACTTTATCGCGCACCATTCGTCCATTGATATAGCAATAGCTTAAATCATTCTGAGAACGGGTAAATTCAGGTGTCGCCACCCAGCCAGAAAGATGCAGATCATCATGTTTCCAATCAATACGTAAGGCATGTTGAACAAAATCATCGCCACAAATGGCAGCAACGCGTTTTAGTTGTTGTTCTTCATTTGCCGCTGGGCGGTATTGTCGAACAATTTTGCCGTTATGAGTGAGCGTAAAAGCGATATTAAATTTTGCTAAAGCAATTCGGCGAATGACTTCATCAATATGAGCAAATTCTGTTTTATCGGTGCGTAAGAATTTACGACGAGCTGGCGTGTTAAAAAAGAGATTCGCCACTTCAACTGTTGTACCGACTGGATGAGACGCAGGTTTAATTGTAGTTTCCATCTCTCGTCCCTGTGCGTAAACCTGCCATGCTTCATTTTGCTCAGCTGTGCGAGAGGTAAGCGTGAGACGAGAAACCGAGCTGATACTAGCAAGGGCTTCACCGCGGAAACCTAAACTTAAAATGGCTTCGAGATCATCAAGATCGGCAATTTTACTGGTTGCGTGTCGAGCCAGTGCGAGGCTTAATTCTTCTTTAGGAATGCCACTACCATTATCTCGAATACGAATCAGGCTGGCGCCGCCGTTTTCAATATCAATATGAATTTTATTGGCACCGGCATCAAGGCTGTTTTCCACCAATTCTTTCACCACAGAGGCAGGGCGTTCGACCACCTCACCTGCGGCAATCTGATTAGCCAGCTGTGGAGAAAGAATTTTGATTGCCATAGGATTCCTTATTTTTCTTTAAGTTTGATTTTTTGCCCAGTCACGACTTTGCCGTTTTTCAATGTTGGGTTCAGCTTTAAAAGACGATTAACCGGTACATTGTATTCACGAGAGATAGCATAGATAGTTTGATCGGCTTTCACTGTATGGTAAAGCGGGGTTTCTTTCTTGCCATCATCTTTCTTCTCATTTCCTTTTGAAGAAGTGTCTTTTTTCTCAGGCTCTTTTTTATTCTCAGCTTTTTCTTGTTTTTGATCTTTTTTAGAAACCGCTTTTTCAGCTTCAACAATCTTGCTGTTTTTTCCTTTGTTATCGGCTTTGGCTTTATCATCCGATTTAGGTTTTTCTTCTACCTTTTTACCTTTGCCGTTATCAGGAATTTTAATGGTTTCATTCAACCAAAGTTCTTTGCGTTTCAGTTTATTTAACTCAATAATTTCACTGACTTTGACATCATATTTGTTCGCCAGGCTACCAATGCTTTCACCTGGTTTCACTTTATGGCGAATACCGCTGTCTTTCACATCAGAAGTGCGGTCAGATTTTTCGGTGTTTTTCTCTTCTTTTTTAGTTGGTTCTTCCGCTTTTTTGCCTTTGCCATTATCAGGAATTTTAATGGTTTCATTTAGCCAAAGTTCTTTGCGTTTCAGTTTATTTAACTCAATGATTTCACTGACTTTGACATCATATTTGTTCGCCAGGCTACCAATGCTTTCACCTGGTTTCACTTTATGGCGAATACCGCTGTCTTTCACATCAGAAGTGCGGTCAGATTTTTCATTGTTTTTATCGTTTGATTTTGTAGATTTGCTGTCTTGCTCATCACTAGGTGGAACGGCAATTGCTTTTAAATTACCATTACGATAAGCAACCAAACCTTCGTAAATCATATAAGCAATACGACGACGATAAGCAATGGTATTCAGTTTTTGTTCTTCTTCCATATTGGAAAGGAATCCCGTTTCCACTAGAACAGAAGGAATGTCGGGTGAACGCAATACGCCAAGGCTCGCATGTTGTGGGGTACTACGGCTTAAGGAGGTGACTCGAGCAAAGCGACGTAAAATACTGTTGCCAAGTTCGTAGCCTGTACGTTGGCTATGACCAAATTGTAGATCGAGTACGGTTTGATCTAAATATTTGTCATTGTTATTGGAAAGTACTTTACCTGCACCGCCTAAAAGCTCAGAGCGTTTTTCATCGTCTTCTAACCATTGACCCATTTCATCGTTGGCACGACGATTGGATAGCACCCAAACAGATGCACCACGTTGGTCTGAATTAAGAGAGGAGTCAGCATGGATCGACACAAGGAAATTTGCTTTATATTTACGTGCAATTTCGGAACGTTCTGGCACGGAAATGTAGTAATCGCTACTGCGTGTTAAAACACCTTTGAAATTAGGATCTTTATCTAATAAGACTTTTAATTCTCGCGCGATAGAAAGGGTGACATTTTTTTCATAAATGCCGAGATTTTTTCCGATTGCACCGGGATCTTTACCACCGTGGCCAGGATCAATCGCAATTGTCCATTGTGGGGCGGCAAATACGGTAGTAGAAATTAGAGAAAATATTCCAAAGAGAAACGAAAATTTTGCTTTCATGTAAATCAATTTTATAGTTGTGTCAAAATATGCTCGCCCAGTGAGTTTTGAGCAATTAGCGTAATGTTGCGAGCATCATCGTAATAATCAATATTTACCAGTAAATCAGCCTCAGGCAGAATACCTTCACCTTTTTCTGCCCATTCGATTAAGCAGATGCAATTTTGGCTGAAATAATCACGAATGCCCATAAATTCCAATTCTTCAGGATCGGCAAGACGATATAAATCAAAGTGATAAATCATTTTCCCAGCAATGCTATATTCTTCCACTAACGTATAAGTAGGGCTTTTGACATTGCCTTGGTAGCCTAAACCTTGCACCATTCCACGAGTCAGGGTGGTTTTCCCTGCACCAAGATCGCCATTAAAATAAAGCACAATGGCGTTATCTTTCGGTTGTTTTACAAGCACTTCTGCGAGTTTTTTACCAAAACGGAGCATCGTGCCTTCATCAGGAATGTATTGGGTTAATTCGGTCATTCTTAGAGTGATTTTTTAGGTTAAAGTTTCTGGGGGATTTTATCGTATTTTGAAGGGAATATGTAGGGAAAATACAATAAAAAAATCCGCTGCTTTTCAGCAACGGATTGAGAATTTGGAGCGGGAAACGAGGCTCGAACTCGCGACCCCGACCTTGGCAAGGTCGTGCTCTACCAACTGAGCTATTCCCGCAGGGCATTCATGTGAAAATTTGGAGCGGGAAACGAGGCTCGAACTCGCGACCCCGACCTTGGCAAGGTCGTGCTCTACCAACTGAGCTATTCCCGCATTTCACATTGGTGAATGAGGCAACATTATACGAAAAAATTTATGCAACGCAAGCGCAGATTTTGCAAATGATTGAGTTTGCCTAAGTTTTCATCACTCCAGATTAATAAAGTGATCACGGTAGTAAGCTAACTCTTTTATTGACTCCCGAATATCATCAAGGGCTAAATGAGTATTGCCTTTTTTGAACCCGTCTAAAATTTCTGGTTTCCAGCGAGCAGCTAATTCTTTTAACGTGCTGACATCTAGATGACGATAATGGAAATAATCGGCTAAATCAGGCATATATTTATAAAGAAAGCGTTTATCTTGTGCGATGCTGTTGCCACAAATCGGTGAAGCACCTTTCGGTACCCATCGTTTTAAAAAATCTAACGTTTGTAATTCAGCTGCACGTTCGGTGAGTTTGCTCGCTTTGACACGGTCAACTAAGCCATTTGCTGTGTGTGTTTTTACGCACCATTCCGACATTTTGTTTAATAATTCATCACTTTGATGCACCGCAATCACAGGTCCTTCCGCTAAAATATTGAGATCTTTATCTGTCACGATGGTTGCGATTTCAATAATGCGTTCTTTTTCAGGATCTAATCCTGTCATTTCTAAATCGATCCAAATCAGATTTTGTTTATCTAATTGCATAATATAAGGTATCCTATGAACATTTTGTAATCCCGTTTATTTTAACGAAAAACATCGGAAAAAACGACCGCACTTTATGAGCAAACGTAAACTAACGCAAAATCAAACTCGTCGAATTCAATCAAATAACGCGAAAGCCTTGCATCGCCACAAGAAGAAAGAAGTGGAATGGCAAGATGATATGCTAGGCGAAAGCCAAGATGGGGTAGTGGTCACGCGTTATTCGGTTCATGCAGACGTAGAAAATGCACAAGGCGAAATTTTCCGCTGTAATTTACGTCGTACACTTTCTAGTCTCGTGGTTGGAGACAAAGTGATTTGGCGACAAGGCAATGAGCAGCTCCAAGGGGTGAGTGGCGTGATTGAAGCTATTCATCCAAGACAAAATGAAATTGCTCGCCCAGATTATTATGATGGGTTGAAACCCATCGCGGCGAATATCGATCGTATTATTATTGTTTCTGCGGTGGTGCCAGTACTTTCACTCAATATTATCGATCGTTATTTAGTGGTGTGTGAAAATGCGGGGATCGAACCTGTCATTGTGGTGAATAAAGGCGATTTACTGGATGCCGAGCAAGAGCAGGAAGTGGAAAGCCAGTTACAGATTTATCGTGATATTGGTTATCAGACCATCATCATTTCTGCTGAAACCGGAAAAAATATGGAAAAATTGACCGCACTTTTAAGTGATGGAACATCCATTTTTGTGGGGCAGTCAGGGGTAGGCAAATCCAGTTTAATTAATCATATTTTGCCAACCGTCAATGCACAAGTCGGTGGCATCAGTGAAACCTCAGGCTTGGGGCAACATACCACAACTTCTTCTCGTTTATATCATTTGCCACAAGGCGGTAATTTGATTGATTCACCGGGTATTCGTGAGTTTGGTTTATGGCATTTGGAGCCAGATCAGATCACCAAAGGCTATCGTGAATTTCAATATGTCTTAGGGACGTGTAAATTCCGAGATTGTAAGCATTTGAACGATCCTGGCTGTGCATTACGTGAGGCTGTCGAAGCAGGTCGGATTTCACCGATACGTTATGAGAATTATCATCGCTTAATTGAAAGTTTAAGTGAGACAAAATCACAACGTCATTTTTCTGTGTAGTAGACAATTTACTGTAAATTAGGTATAAAGTACCCCTAATTTCGTGATGTAGCTCAAGTTTTTTTGTGTTTAGCCTTGATTATTGGGCATTTAATAGAGATACTACAGCGGATTTATAGACTAAATTTTACAATTACTATAGAGGTAACATTATGTTCTCAAAAGATGTAGAAATTACAGCTCCTAATGGTTTACACACCCGTCCGGCGGCGCAATTTGTTAAAGAAGCTAAAGCATTTGCTTCTGATGTAACAGTGACCTCCGGTGGTAAAAGTGCAAGTGCGAAAAGCCTATTTAAGCTACAAACCTTAGGCTTAACGCAAGGAACTGTAATCACCATCTCGGCGGAAGGTGAAGACGAACAACAAGCCGTTGAACATTTAGTAGCATTAATTCCTACTTTAGAATAATTTACGATTAGCCATAGGATTTCTATTCTATGGCTATTGTTTATCTAACCTTTAATAAATTATCTCGGAAGGTAAAAGTATGATTACAGGTATTCCAGCGTCACCAGGTATCGTTTTTGGTAAAGCCTTAGTATTAAAAGAAGAAAAAATTGTTCTTGATACGCAAAAAATTTCAGAAGATCAAGTTGAGGCAGAAGTTGCCCGTTTTTATGCCGGCCGTGAAGCGGCCGTTGAGCAACTTAATTCTATTCATCAACGTGCATTAAAATCCTTAGGTGAAGAAAAAGCGGCTATCTTTGAAGGCCATTTAATGATCCTTGAAGATGAAGAGTTAGAAGAGGAAATTATTGATTATCTTCGTTCAAACAAAGTGAATGCGAGTGTGGCAGCAAGTAAAATCATCGATCAACAAGTTGAAATGTTGTCTGAAATTGATGATGAATACTTAAAAGAACGTGCAGGTGATATTCGCGATATCGGTAATCGTTTAATCAAAAATATTTTAGGTATGCACATCGTAGATCTTGGTGATATTACCGAAGAATCCATCCTTGTGGCTTACGATTTAACCCCATCAGAAACTGCTCAATTAAACTTAGAAAAAGTATTAGGTTTTATCACGGATATTGGTGGTAGAACATCTCACACCTCAATTATGGCTCGTTCACTTGAATTACCGGCCATTGTAGGGACAAATGATGTCACAGCACGAGTGAATACAGGTGATTATCTTATTTTAGATGCGGTAAACAACCGTGTTTATGTGAATCCGACTCAAGCTGAAATTGACGAATTAAAAACATTAGAAGCAAAACTTGCTGAAGAAAAAGCAGAATTAGCGAAATTAAAAGATTTGCCTGCAGTGACCCTTGATGGTCATAAAGTTGATGTGGTAGCCAATATTGGTACGATTCGTGATTGCGAAGGTGCACATCGTAATGGTGCTGAAGGGGTAGGTTTATACCGTACAGAATTCCTCTTTATGGATCGTGATCAATTACCGAGCGAAGAAGAGCAATTCATTGCTTATAAAGAAGTAGTTGAAGCAATGGAAGGTCGTCTAGTGGTATTACGTACCATGGATATCGGCGGTGATAAAGAGCTTCCATATTTAAATTTACCAAAAGAAATGAACCCATTCTTAGGATGGCGTGCGGTACGTATTGCCCTTGATCGTCGTGAGATTTTACATGCGCAATTAAGAGCGGTATTACGTGCGTCTGCATTTGGTAAACTTGCTGTGATGTTCCCGATGATTATTTCGGTAGAAGAAATTCGTGAATTAAAATCAGTGCTTGAAACCTTAAAAGCAGAATTGCGTGCAGAAGGTAAAGCTTTTGATGAAAATATCCAAGTGGGTGTCATGGTTGAAACACCATCTGCAGCGGTGAATGCGAAATTCTTAGCGAAAGAAGTGGATTTCTTTAGTATTGGTACAAACGATTTAACGCAATATACGCTAGCTGTTGACCGTGGTAATGAATTAATTTCTCACTTATACAATCCAATGTCACCTTCAGTGCTCGGCTTGATCAAACAAGTGATTGATGCTTCTCATGCAGAAGGTAAATGGACAGGGATGTGTGGTGAGTTAGCCGGTGATGAACGAGCAACCTTATTGTTACTCGGTATGGGCTTAGATGAATTTAGTATGAGTGCAATTTCTGTGCCACGTATTAAAAAATTAATTCGTCATGTGAATTATCAAGAGGTGAAAGCCTTAGCTGATGAAGCATTACAAAAACCAACCTCTGCTGAAATTGAGCAATTAATTCAAGCTTTTTTAGCAGAAAAATCGTTAAACTAGATACAAAAACAGAGTTTTACGTTAAAATACTAGCCATCTTTAATAGATAGGAGATTAAAATGGGCTTATTTGACAAATTATTTGGTTCAAAAGAAAACAAAACAGTGGAAGTCGAAATTTATGCGCCACTTTCTGGTGAGATTGTGAATATCGAAGATGTACCAGATGTTGTTTTCTCTGAAAAAATCGTAGGTGATGGTATCGCGATTCGCCCAACAGGTAACAAAATTGTGGCGCCTGTTGATGGTGTAATTGGTAAAATCTTTGAAACCAACCATGCATTTTCAATGGAATCAAAAGAGGGTGTTGAATTATTCGTTCACTTCGGTATTGATACCGTTGAATTGAAAGGTGAAGGATTCACTCGCATCGCACACGAAGGTCAAAGCGTAAAACGCGGCGACACAGTAATCGAATTTGATTTAGCAACATTAGAATCAAAAGCAAAATCAGTTTTAACACCAGTGGTTATCTCTAACATGGATGAAATTTCATCTATCGAGAAAAAATCAGGTGAAGTGATTGCTGGGGAATCTGTTGTTTTAAGTTTAACAAAATAAGATTTATAGACTAAAAGATCCGCTTTAAATAAGCGGATTTTTTTATCCTTATTCTTTTTTAAAGAAGGTAAAGATGATTTATCGATTAACTGGCCAAGTACAGCATTATGCATGGGGCGGAAAAAACTATATTGCATCATTGATTGGATTACATTCAGCGAAAGATCAACCTTGTGCAGAGTGGTGGTTAGGAGCTCATCCATCAGCACCTTCTGAAATTGAGGATGTAACAGGTAAGCAATCCCTTATTGAATTTTTATTGCAAAATCCGACCGCACTTGGACAGGCGAGCCGTCAGCAATTTGGTGATGAACTGCCTTATTTATTAAAGATTTTAGATGTTGAAAAGCCATTGTCGATTCAATTGCACCCGACTAAGTCTCAAGCTGAAAAGGGCTTTGAGGCTGAAAATGCAAAAGGCGTGGCATTAACAGACAGCACGCGGACTTATAAAGATAGAAATCATAAACCAGAAATGATGATTGCCTTATCTGATTTCTGGCTTTTACATGGTTTTAAAACAAAAGCTCAAATCCTTGCCACATTAAGTGCACGCCCCTCTTTGCAACCTTTGGCTGAAAAACTTGGCACACAAAACCTTGCTGAATTCTATGCGGATGTGATGTTGGCGGATCAATCAACGCTCGCAAATTGGCTATTACCCATTATTGAAGCCAATCAACAGCCTTATAAAAATGGCGAGTTGGCACTTGATAATCCTGATTATTGGGTGCTTTATACCATGGAAGCTATGGCAATTTTGCCTGAAAAATTAGATGCTGGCTTGGTGTGTTTTTATCTCTTTAATATCGTGCATTTGAAAGAAGGGGAAGGCATTTTCCAAGATGCAGGCATTCCTCATGCTTATCTTCGCGGACAAAACGTGGAATTAATGGCCTGTTCTGATAATGTGATTCGTGGTGGCTTAACACCAAAATATGTCGATATTGTCGAATTATTAAAAATTGTGGATTGTCGCGAAGTAACACCCAAAATTATCTCAGCCGCGCCTCAAAATCAGTCAGAATTTACTTATAAAACGCCAGTAAACGATTTTGCTTTAGCTCAAATTCGTATCGAACCCGAAATGCATACTAAAGTGAATCTTCAAAGTACGGGTATTTTGTTGGTGATGCAAGGTGAGCTAAAAATACAAGAAAAATCAACCGCACTTACCTTGAAACAAGGTGAGTCAGCCTTCATTACAGCGGATTCTGTTGTCGAGATAGAGAGTGAAAAAGGCGGTTATGCCTTCTTGGCAAAATTGCCATAAAATTAATGTGATAAGTATCACGATTTGCGAACTTATCGCTAGATTAGTCGACGATTTTAGGTATAGTGGGCGTCATTCAGGCGCCCTTTTTTATATGTCTAAATTGCATTGGGAGTTTTTATGTTGTTGCCTCGCTATTTTGAAGATCCGCAAACCTTGCACGTGAATACCACACCACATCATGCTTATTTTATTCCTTTTTCTTCAATAGAAAGTGCGGTCAAAAAGACACGAGAATTTTCCCCTTACTTTACCTTACTAAATGGTGAATGGGATTTTGCTTATTTTGAAAGCTATACTCACTTACCTCAAGATTTTCTTCGTTTTTCCTTTACAGATAAAATCCCCGTTCCATCCAACTGGCAAAATTATGGTTACGATAATCATCAATATACTAATGTAAATTATCCTTTCCCTTTTGATCCCCCTTATGTGCCCATTGAAAATCCTTGTGGTTTGTATCATCGCGTTTTTAATGTTGAAATCAATGCCGAAAAACGGTATCTCTTAAATTTTGAAGGAGTAGATAGCTGCTTATTTGTCTATGTGAATCAACAATTTGTGGGTTACAGCCAAATTAGTCATTGCACCAGTGAATTTGATATCACTGATTTTTTACAACAAGGGGAAAATCATTTACATGTTCTCGTGTTGAAATGGTGTGATGGTAGTTATTTGGAGGATCAAGACAAATTCCGAATGTCTGGTATTTTTCGAGATGTTTATTTGTTAGCGCGAGAAAAAAATTACTTACAAGATTTCTTCATTCAAACGCAATTGAATCAAGAGCTTATCAAGGCTCAATTACATGTGCTCTGTCAGTTTGTTGAAAGTGAACAGCCTATCTCTTGGCAATTATTTGATCCTCAAGGCAAATTGGTAATTGAACAAAAAGGGCATGCATTTCATGCTGAAATTGAAAATGCACAATTATGGCATGCAGAGAACCCTCGCTTATACACGTTGATTTTTCAATATGGATCAGAAGTGATTTGCCAAAAGATCGGCTTGCGTCGTATCGAAGTAAAGAATGGCGTCATGTTATTTAACGGGCAAGCGATTAAGTTTAAAGGCGTTAATCGTCACGATAGCGATCCTAAAACCGGTTATGTCATTAGTCGAGAGCAAGCCTTACAAGATTTACGCTTAATGAAACAGCATAATTTTAATGCCATTCGCACAGCGCATTATCCAAATGCCCCTTGGTTTACTGAATTGTGTGATGAATATGGTTTTTATGTGATTGCAGAAAGTGATATTGAATCACACGGCACGAATGCGGTTTATGTAGAGTCGCCAGAAACAAGCATTTTGTTAGGGGTAAAAACAGAGATTGATCATGAAGCAATTCGTCAAAAAACAATCGACAATTATTGCTATATGGCTCGAAGCCCTGAATTTAATCAAGCCATTTTAGACCGCACTTATGCCAATGTTGAGCGAGATAAAAATCGTCCTTCTATCGTGATTTGGTCATTGGGAAATGAAAGTGGCTACGGTGAGAATTTTGAGCAAGCAGTCGCTTGGGTGAAACAGCGCGATCCAAGTCGCTTAGTGCATTATGAAAACGCGATCTTTCAACATTCAGCCCATCAAAATAACACATCCAATTTAGATTTTCATAGCGAAATGTATACCAGCACGGAAGAATTGGATGCTTATTTTGCCGATACTCAAAATCAAAAGCCGTATCTTTTCTGTGAATATTTGCATGCGATGGGGAATTCTTGCGGTGACACAGAAGATTATTTCCAAGCCATGGAACGACATGTTGGCGCTTGTGGTGGCTTTGTGTGGGAGTGGTGCAATCATTCCCCTTATTTGCCAAACTCAAGCAAGATGGGCTATGGCGGGGATTTTAATGACACGCCAAATGACGGTAATTTTTGTGCTGATGGATTAGTGACGGCTGACCGTCAAATTCAAAGCAATTTGTTGGAATACAAAAATGTGTATCGTCCACTTCGAGCTACCTTAAAAAATGGTCATATTGAACTCAAAAATTATTTGGATTTTACGGATGCGGCAGAGGCTATTTCGATTCATTATCAAATAACAGAGGACTTTTCGGTTGTACAAGAAGGCCAAATAGATGATTTAAACATTGCACCAAAATCAACCGCACTTTTGCCTTTAACATTGCCGGCAAGTAACGGTTCATTACAAGTTTTAACATTGACCTATCATCAAAAAACAGAAACGGGCTTAATTCCCCAAGGGCATTGTTTGGGATTTGATCAGATCATTTTGTCGGAGC
The DNA here is from genome assembly GCF_003252795.1 of Haemophilus parainfluenzae. Lineage (GTDB taxonomy): Bacteria > Pseudomonadota > Gammaproteobacteria > Enterobacterales > Pasteurellaceae > Haemophilus_D > Haemophilus_D parainfluenzae_K. The sequence goes on along the minus strand of NZ_QEPQ01000001.1, from coordinate 502,973 downwards.
AACAACAATTCTCTACAAATGAATTCAAACCAAATCATCACTCGATTTCTGTTTCAGAACATGCCAATTTAATTTCAGTTAAAGTGGCAGATATTGAATACCAGTTTGATCAATATAAAGGCACCATTCAACAAATTACTAAAGATGGCAAGCCGTGGTTAAATCAAGCCGCTGATTTCAATATTTGGCGTGCGCCTTTAGATAATGATAGTTTAATGAAAGCACATTGGCTTGCATCAGGTTACGATCGTGCGACGAGTCGAGTCTATGATTATCGCTTAACCAAGCAGGAAAGTGCGGTTGAAATTACCTTTAAATTGGGGCTGGTCGCTGTATCAAAAGCGCGAATTTTGACATTGAATGTAGTGTATCGTATTGAACAAAATGGGCGATTTCACATCAATATTCATGCTGAAAAACAACTGCACTTGCCATTCTTACCACGCTTTGGTTTGCGTTTCTTCCTTAATCAAGGATTTAATCAAGTAGAGTATGTAGGCTATGGCCCAACGGAAAGTTATCTGGATAAATATCACGCCACGGCTTTCGGTCGTTATAAGACAACGCCCGAAAGTAATCATGTACCTTATTTAAAGCCACAAGAAAATGGTAGTCATTATGGTTGTCGTGAGGTGAAGGTAGAGAATTCGTCTGATTGTTTTACCGTGCAAAGTCATACGCCTTTTAGCATGAATGTTTCCCCTTATTCACAAGAAGAATTGGGCAGTAAAAAGCACCAATATGATTTGGAGAAAAGTGGCAGTACGATCTTGTGTGTGGATTACAAAATGAGTGGGGTAGGTTCTAACTCTTGTGGACCCGCGTTAAAGGAACAATATCGTTTGAATGAAACGGAGTGGGATTGGTCGATCTCGCTACAAATTAACTAAGATGAAATAAAAAAGTGCGGTTGAAATTAACCGCACTTTTATGTTTTTAGCAAAAATTAAGCAACAACGTTAAATTGTTCTTTCATTAATGCTTCGAAATCAGTGCAACCGCCGATTGGTCTTTCATCGATAAAGATTTGTGGCACAGTTTCCACTTCTTTACCGACAGATTTTGATAAATCTGCTTTAGAAATGCCTTCAGCGATAATATCTACATAGCGATAATCGAAATCCGCTACTTCACCTTTTAATTTTTCAGCAAGGTTTTTTGCACGTACACAATAAGGGCAGCCTGGACGACCAAAAATAACTACGAACATAGAATTTTCCTTTTATTTAAACAAAATTCTTAATGATTTTACTCTATTTCCACAAAAGCAGAAATCATTTTTCAGGATTATTGTGATTGGTGTAATATATCAACTCCTCTTTTCCTAAGGATATAACTGAATGAAATTATTGATGCTTTGCCGTGAGCCTCGCCTTTATAGCTGCCAGCGTTTAAAAGAAGCAGCAGAAAGTTGCGGGCATCAAATGGATATTTTGGATCCTAATCGTTGCATTTTAAAACTCGACAAAAATCAACCGCATTTTTCTTTGTATTATCAACAAAATGTAGAAAGTGACCCCTATTTATTGCCCGATTATGATGCTGTACTACCACGCTTTGGGACGACAAGTACCCAAATGGGTTGTGCGGTATTGCGTCATTTACAAGGAAAGGGTGTCTATTGCCTCAATAAAGAACAGGCATTTTTAGCTGCTCGCGATAAATGGCGAAGTTTGCAGATGTTATTGGAGCAAGGTATTGCTGTTCCAACTTCAGTCTTATCGGGTTGTGAGGTTGAGCCGAAACAAGCCATTAAGCAAACAACTGCTCCAATGATTATTAAAACCTTAAAAGGCTCACAGGGTATTGGCGTGATTTTAGCCGAACGTCCACAAAGTGCGGTCAGTATTTTAGAAACGTTAAAAGATGCGAATGTGCCTGTCTTGTTACAAGATTTTGTAGAAGAGGCAAAAGGGACAGATATTCGCTGTTTTGTGATCGGCGATAAAGTCGTCGCCACGATGCAACGTATTGGGCAAAATGGCGAGTTTCGTGCGAATTTTCACCGTGGTGGCACAGCAGAAAAAGTTAAACTCAATGAAGATGAAAAATCCATCGCCATTCGTGCGACTAAAGCTTTAGGACTTGTGGTAGCAGGTGTTGATTTGATTCGTTCAAAAGAAGGTTTATTGGTGCTCGAAGTGAATGCTAGTCCTGGTTTAGAAATGATTGAGAAGACCAGTGGCATTGATATTGCCTTGCAGATGATCTTGTTTTTAGAACAGCAAGTGAAACAATAAAAGAAAAGGGCGAACTATTCATGTTTGCCCTTGTTGTTTATCCTTTTGCGTCTTGTTTAAAATCGTAATTTGGTGGTAATTCCGGCATTGTATTTTCTTCATCAAAAGGCTCGCTTGCCGGTTGATGTTGAAATTCTTTGCTATCGTGAGCCGGTTTTTCTTTACCTAATAATTGCGGTTGTAATTTGATAAAACTACTTTTATCTGAAAGCCACACATCAATAAACGCTTGTGTAAATTTTTGATCGAATTCGTGATCTAACACGGTGTCATTTAACACAAAATAGCCTTTATCCGCTAAGGCAACAAAATTTAAGATGTCACTTGGTGAAAAATCAGGGAAGATTTCCTGCATTTTTTTCAGCCATGCAGTAGTGTCGTCTTTACTTAAGTTTTGGGCTTCCATTTCTTTAGTTAAAGCAATGGCGAAATTTTTCCCTTCAACTGGTTTCTCATATTTAATCGAAAACATTAACGGACGTTCATTCTTTTCATATGACCCCGTTTCAGAATATAAGCCGACAGTGTAAACATGGAATGGCCCCCATGTGTATTCAGCGTTGCCAACAGGTTGCCATTGGGCAAAAAGTGCGGTGGAAAATAAGGCTGAAATGGCAGCAATAATAAATTTCAGTTTCATAGTTTTTTTCATATCAAAAATATTGCCGTGATTATAACAAAAAAGCCCTCTAAAAAAACACAAATAAAAAGGCAGGAATACCTGCCTTTGACATTAAATTATTGGGGGAGTTTATTTTAAGCTACCCACCATATCTTCTGGACGAACCCATTTGTCGAAATCTTCGGCTGAAACTAAGCCTAAGTTAATCGCTTCTTCACGTAAGGTTGTACCGTTTTTGTGTGCAGTTTTCGCAATTTTCGCTGCATTTTCGTAACCAATGTGTGTATTAAGTGCGGTTACTAACATCAATGAATTTTCCAATTGTTGTTTAATGCGAGGATAGTTTGGTTGAATACCGGTTGCGCAGTGTTCATCAAATGATACGCAAGCATCACCTAATAATTGTGCAGATTGTAAGAAATTTGCCACCATTACAGGGTTAAATACGTTTAATTGAAAGTGACCTTGTGAGCCAACGAAAGAGATAGTGGTATCGTTACCGAATACTTGTGCACATACCATGGTTAATGCTTCACATTGAGTTGGGTTCACTTTACCCGGCATGATTGAAGAACCTGGTTCATTTTCAGGAATTAAGATTTCACCGATACCAGAACGAGGGCCAGACGCTAATAAACGAATGTCGTTTGCAATTTTGAATAAGCTCATCGCTAATTGTTTAATTGCACCGTGAGTTTCCACAATCGCATCGTGAGCTGCTAACGCTTCAAATTTGTTTTCTGCAGTCACAAATGGTAAGCCAGTGAATTTTGCAATGTAATCTGCTACTTTCACATCATAGCCTTTTGGTGTGTTTAAACCAGTACCTACTGCAGTACCACCAAGTGCTAATTGACTTAAGTGTGGAAGGGTGTTTCTTAGTGCACGTAAACCGAAATCTAATTGTGCTGCATAAGCAGAGAATTCTTGACCTAATGTTAATGGGGTTGCATCCATTAAGTGAGTACGGCCAATTTTTACCACATCTTTAAATTCTGCTGATTTTTTAGCGAACGTTTTTTGTAAACGTTCTACACAAGGAATGGTGTGTTCAACCACTTTTTTGTATGCCGCAATGTGCATTGCAGTTGGGAAAGTGTCATTTGAAGATTGGGATTTGTTCACGTCATCATTTGGATGGATGAATGATTTTTCACCTAATTTACCACCATGTAAAACGTGAGCACGGTTTGCCACCACTTCGTTCACGTTCATGTTTGATTGTGTACCTGAACCAGTTTGCCAAATGACCAATGGGAATTGGTCATCCAATTTCCCTGCAAGGATTTCATCACAGGCGGTTGCGATCAAATCACGTTTCTCTGCAGGTAATACACCTAAATCACAGTTTGCGAAAGCAGCGGCTTTTTTCAAATAACCGAACGCTTCAATAATTTCGTGCGGCATAGAAGCTGCCGGACCAATTTTGAAGTTGTTGCGAGAACGTTCGGTTTGTGCTGCCCAGTATTTATCTGCAGGAACTTGAACTTCGCCCATAGTGTCTTTTTCAATACGAAATGCCATGTGATACTCCTATCATCGAAAATAAAAATAAATCTTCGAAATTCTAACACCTACGAGTTATGAATGGAATGTAACATAAAGGTTAAAAGTTACTTTTGTGATGTAGATCATAAAAGTACGGTAAAAAATTTTCGTGTTTTTTCTATTTGCGTTAATCACCTTGTTGATGATTTATTTTTTAGTGCTTTTTTGATAAAATCCGCCAGTTTACAAAACGATAAATGGAGAAGTCGCAATCATGGCAAAAAACGCACAATTTTATCTCTTAAACCCAGAAAAGAAGATAACAGTTGAGCAACTTGCCTGTGATCTTGCCGCTCAAGCGTGGCGTTTAGGCAAGCGAGTGTTAATCGCTTGCGAAACAGAAGAGCAAGCATTTTTAATTGATGAAGCATTATGGCAACGGGAGCCGAATGAGTTTGTCCCTCATAATCTTTCAGGCGAAGCAACACAATATGCACCGCCAATTGAGATTAGTTGGAAAGGCAAACGCAATGCCCAACGTCGAGATTTGCTGATCAATTTGCAAATGGAAGTGCCGGATTTTAGCCACAGCTTTACACAATTAATTGATTTTGTACCGGTAGAAGAAACACAAAAAGCTCAAGCACGTGAACGTTATAAAATCCTTCGCTCGCAAGGTTGGACGCTTTCTACTGAAAACACTTAATATTTTTAACTTTAAAACCTAGGAAATTAACATGAATTTAAACGCTAAAGTGGCTTTAAGCCTGATTCTTGGCGCAAGCACCTTATTATCTGCTTGTGACAATAAAGAAAACACCTCAACCCAAGTTGAGAAAGCAGTAAGAATACCTACATCAACCGAAAAAGTGGAAAGTGCGGTTGAAAAATCAAAAGAATTAGTCGCAGAAACCCAATCTGCTGAAAAAGCTGAAAAAACAGAAAGCACAGAAGTTAAAGCTGACGCTAACAAAGCCGATGTAAAACCTGACACAGTGAAATCTGAAGTTAAAAAAGAGACGAAAGCGGATGATGTGGCAGAAAAAGTATCTGAGAAAAAAGAGACGGTTGTCGCTCAACAAGCGGAAACTGCTCAGAAACCACGCGTAATTACTGCTGAAAAAGCATCGAAAGAAAGTGTTAAGCACAAGCAGAAAAAAGCAGTATTGAATGTGCTAGAAAAGCAATATAAACAAGTTCGTTGTTCTGCTGACGCGAAAAACTTAAGTGGTGATAGTTTCTGTCGTCAAGAAGAACACCGTTTATTCTTAGAAATTCAACGTATTAAAGATGAATTAAGAGGGATTGAGGAATAATCTCATCCTGACCAATATGAGGGCGTGATCAATTCGCCCTCAAGATAAAAAAATAGATTTTTTGTGACCGCACTTTATGAACGACATCACTTTTTACCAACGCTTTGAAGCTGACATTCTCGCTGGGCGCAAAACCATCACTATTCGAGATAAATCCGAAAGCCATTTTAAAGCAGGTGATATTTTGCGTGTCGGACGGTTTGAAGATAATCAATATTTCTGCACTATTGAAGTGTTAAGTGTGTCACCGATTACTCTTGATGAACTGACGGAACAGCATGCGAAGCAGGAGAATATGGGACTGGACGAGTTGAAATATGTGATTCGTGAGATTTATCCTAGTGAAGATAAGTTCGTATTAATCAAGTTTAAGATAAAATAATCAGAGGCAACCAACAGTGTATATAAAATATATTAGAGTCATTTTATTGCTTCCTATTCTTCAGTCGTTGTCGGCATGTCTTAGTTTCGATGGGATATATCCGAAGTATAAAGATTATGAAGGTAGTGACTATGGCACATTAAGTGTAAAAAATTACGCAACCCATCTTATAACTATTTATAAGAAAGATGATATTAAGCAATGTTTAGTACAAGATGGCCCTCGAAGAGCTTTAGTTTTACGTGAGCTTTTTCTACCTGATTTTAAAAATGGGGTATTTAATAATTCACCATTTAAAGACTCCGAAAAATATTTATCTGAAAGTAGAGTAAAAGCAGGATCTTATGTGCAATTAACAAGAAGATCTAATAATTCAAATATAAGCTCTCAAACTTTTAAATTTATTATTGAGAATAAAGGGTATTATTATTTTCAACGAATAGCTAATGAACCTATACCTATTTTAAAGATGGATGAGGATATTAATGAGATTTTCTATCTTTTGCCGGATAAAAATGGGACTTATAAAAAGGATACCTATAGTGAAACAACAAAGAGACATTATACATTAGATGGATTACTCAGCGAAAATGATACTATTATTCGTTATAAGAATGAAATTCCCGCAAAAAAATGGGATCTTCCTGAATGTGAGTAGTTAGATTGTAAGTTAGTTAAAGAGAAAATAAATGACACAAAAATTCGAAATGGCAGACCGTTTTAATCCGTCTGCGGTAGAACAAGCCCTTTATCAACATTGGGAAGAGAGCGGTTATTTTAAACCGTCTGAAAATGAAAACGCACCGAGCTATTGCATTGCGATTCCGCCACCGAATGTAACGGGTTCCCTACACATGGGGCACGCTTTCCAACAAACCTTAATGGATACCTTAATCCGTTTTAACCGTATGGAAGGGCATAACACCTTATGGCAAGCGGGGACAGACCACGCGGGTATCGCAACCCAAATGGTGGTTGAACGTAAAATTGCCGCTGAAGAAGGCAAAACACGCCATGATTATGGTCGTGAAGCGTTCATCAACAAAATCTGGGATTGGAAAGCCTATTCTGGTGGCACAATCAGCCAACAAATGCGCCGTTTAGGGAACTCTATCGACTGGGAACGTGAGCGTTTCACTATGGACGATGGTTTATCTAACGCGGTAAAAGAAGTATTTGTTCGCTTGCATGAAGAAGGCTTGATTTACCGTGGCAAACGCTTAGTAAACTGGGATCCGAAACTTCACACCGCGATTTCTGATTTAGAAGTGGAAAATAAAGAGAGCAAAGGTTCCCTTTGGCATTTCCGCTATCCGTTAGCTAACGGTGCGAAAACGGCAGATGGTAAAGATTATTTAGTGGTGGCAACCACGCGTCCAGAAACCATGTTGGGCGATACGGCTGTTGCAGTGCATCCTGAAGATGAACGTTATCAATCTTTAATCGGTAAAACTGTGGTTCTGCCATTGGCAAACCGTGAAATTCCAATTATTGCCGATGAATATGTCGATCGTGAGTTCGGTACTGGTGTGGTGAAAATTACCCCTGCGCACGACTTCAACGACTACGAAGTGGGTAAACGCCACAGTTTGCCAATGGTTAACGTATTAACCTTAAATGCGGATATTCGTGATGAAGCGGAAATTATCGGTACTGACGGCAAACCACTTGCGGGTTATGAAGCGACTATCCCAGCTGATTATCGTGGCTTAGAGCGTTTTGCTGCACGTAAGAAAATCGTGGCAGATTTTGAAGCGCTAGGTTTATTAGACGAAATTAAACCACATGATTTGAAAGTGCCTTATGGCGACCGTGGTGGCGTACCGATTGAGCCGATGTTAACCGACCAATGGTATGTGAGCGTGAAACCGCTTGCTGATGTGGCAATTAAAGCAGTGGAAGACGGCGAAATCCAATTTGTGCCGAAACAATACGAAAACCTTTACTTCTCTTGGATGCGCGATATTCAAGATTGGTGTATCTCTCGCCAACTTTGGTGGGGACACCGTATTCCGGCGTGGTATGATGCAGAAGGCAATGTTTATGTCGCGCGTAACGAAGAAGAAGTGCGGTCAAAATACAACTTAGATTCTGCGGTTGAACTCAAACAAGATGAAGACGTGTTAGACACATGGTTCTCATCAGGTTTATGGACATTCTCAACTTTAGGCTGGCCAGAGCAAACCAAAGAACTCAAAATGTTCCACCCAACGGATGTGTTAATCACCGGCTTTGACATCATCTTCTTCTGGGTTGCTCGTATGATTATGTTTACGATGCACTTTGTGAAAGATGAAAACGGCAAACCGCAAGTGCCATTCAAAACCGTGTACGTAACGGGCTTAATCCGTGATGAGCAAGGCCAAAAAATGTCAAAATCAAAAGGCAACGTGCTTGATCCAATCGATATGATTGACGGTATCAGCCTTGAAGATTTACTTGAAAAACGCACCGGCAATATGATGCAACCGCAGTTAGCAGAGAAAATTGCTAAAGCAACCCGCAAAGAATTTGCTGAAGGTATTGCAGCTCACGGTACAGATGCGTTGCGTTTCACATTAGCCGCGTTGGCTTCAAACGGTCGTGACATCAACTGGGATATGAAACGTTTAGAGGGTTATCGTAACTTCTGTAACAAATTATGGAATGCAAGCCGTTTCGTTCTTACGAATGAAAAATTAGATTTAAGCGAAGGCGAGATCGAATTTTCATTAGCGGATCGTTGGATTCAATCAGAATTCAATCGTACCGTGGAAACTTTCCGTAATTCATTAAGCCAATATCGTTTTGACCTTTGTGCCAATGCGATTTATGAATTTACCTGGAACCAATTCTGTGACTGGTATTTAGAATTAACTAAACCGGTATTTGCAAACGGCAATGCAGCACAAATTCGTGCGGCAAGCCAAACTTTGGTTCATGTGTTAGAAAAATTATTACGTTTAGCCCATCCGCTTATTCCATTTATTACCGAAGAAATTTGGCAAAAAGTGAAAGGATTTGTGGGTATTACTGCTGACAGTATTATGTTACAACCTTTCCCACAAGTGGAAGAAAATGGCTTTGATCCAGAAGCAGAAGCTGAAATTGAGTGGTTAAAAGAAGTGATTGTTGCGGTACGTAACATCCGTGCAGAAAGCAACATCGCACCAAGCAAAGGCTTAGATCTGTTATTCCGTAATTTAAGTGCAGAAAATGCAAAAATTCTTGAAAAACAGACCGCTCTTTTAAAAGCCATGGCGAAATTAGACAACGTTCAAGTGTTAGCGGCAAACGAAACAGCACCACTTGCCGTAGCAAAACTCGTCGGTAATGCAGAATTGCTCGTACCAATGGCAGGCTTTATCAATAAAGAAGCAGAGCTTGCCCGTTTAACCAAAGAGATTGAAAAATATCAAAATGAAGTTAAACGTATCGAGAATAAACTCAGCAATGAAGCTTTTGTGGCTAAAGCACCTGAAGCGGTGATTGCGAAAGAACGCGAAAAACAAGCGGAATACCAATCAGGATTAGAAAAAATCCAAGAGCAGTATAAAGCGATTGAAGCGTTGTAGTTTTTAAATAAAGAAAGCGGTCAGATTTAAAATCTGGCCGCTTTTTTATTTTCTACAATATTGTTATAAGTCGAAAAATCTACTTTAGTTATTTAACACTTCAAGCAATGCTTGAACAGGGTGTTTCAAGATAGCTTTTTCATATCGCTTCACTTGGCTACGGCAGGAATAACCGGTTGCAAGGCAATAATTCGGATCTTTACCTTGTAATTTTTTGCCCCATGATACGTCGTAAATCTCTTTTGACATGGTTTGATTTTGAACTTCATGACCAAATACACCCGCCATACCACAGCAACCGACTTTTTCGACCTTTAAGGTTTGTCCAAATTGCGCGAAAATATGCTGCCATTCTTTTGGGCTGTTTGGCATAAAGGTGGATTCAGTACAATGAGGGAATAAATGCCACTCAAAAGTGCGGTCAGATTTCGCGATATTTTTCACCGCACTTTGTAATGCGTTACTTTCTAATTGATTGGTCAGCCATTCGTGCGCTGTGAGCACATGGAAGTCACCGCGAGAATCCCCTAAGGCCTCTTTATATTCATCTCGATAAGAAAGCACAATCGCTGGATCTACACCGACCAAAGGCACATTTAATTTAGCAACGCGATTTAAAAACTCCGCTTGTGTTTTTGCTGTTTTACTAAAGCGAGTTAAAAAACCTTTAATATGCATGGCTTTGCCATTCGGTTTAAAAGGCAGAATGATTGGCTCAACACCTAGTTTTTGTGTGAGAGCGACAAAATCACGGACCACTTTAGCATCATAATAAGAGGTATAAGGATCTTGTACGATAAAGAGCATATTGGCTTTTTCTGTTGCACTGAGACCTTCCAATTCTTCTAATTTTTTGCCTTGGTAGCCGATTTCGACTAATTGTTGTTGAAGGTTAGGCTCAGAAAGGAGAGGTAAGTCAGTCATACCCAATGTTTTTTCAACCAGGCTTTGTGTGATTTTTAGCTTGGTGAAATAATTGAATAATGCCGGTTGTTTCGCCATATAAGGTGCGGCAACTTCTAAATTCGCCACAATATGATCTTTGGCTGGACGCAAATAACGGCTGTGGTAAAAATGGAAAAATTTTGCACGGAAACTTGGTACATCAATTTTAATTGGGCACTGGCTTGCACAGGCTTTACAAGCCAGACAAGTATCCATTGCTGCCTTCACTTCATTTGAGAAGTCATATTCGCCGCGCCATTTCTGTACGCTATTGCGGAAACGTTCCACAAGTGCGGTCAGTTTCACTTGTGTTTTATGAAAATCTAATTGCTCAGGTGATACGTTTTCATTGGCCATTAATCGCAACCACTCACGCACCATCGCAGCTCGTCCTTTGGGCGAGAATACGCGATTTTTACTCACTTTCATGGAAGGGCACATAATGCTGTGCTCATCAAAATTAAAGCAAAGTCCATTGCCGTTACAGTTCATCGCGCCTTTGAATTCATCTCGCATTTGAATCGGGATTTGGCGATCATTGTCCGCACGCATCGGCGAGAGAATTGAATAGAGCTCCGCATCGCTATTAAGTGGCGTACAGATTTTACCTGGATTGAGACGATTGTTTGGGTCAAATAAGAACTTCACATAACGCAATTCTTGCCAAAGTTCGGGAGTGAAGAATTTTTCTCCATAATGAGAACGTACGCCTTTACCGTGTTCACCCCATAGCAAACCGCCGTATTTCACGGTGAGTTCTGCCACTTCATCTGAAATTTGTTTAAAGAGTTTGACTTGTTCTTTATCGCATAGGTCTAAAGCAGGGCGAACGTGCAATACGCCAGCATCCACATGGCCAAACATCCCATATTGCAGATTGTGGCTATCTAATAAGGCTCTAAACTCTGCAATGTAATCTGCAAGATGTTCTGGTGGCACACAGGTATCTTCCACAAAAGGAATCGGTTTGGCAGCGCCTTTCGCATTCCCCAATAGCCCCACCGCTTTTTTACGCATGGCGTAAATACGTTCAATAGAAGGCAAGTCAGAACAAAGTTGATAGCCGATAATATGATCTTTGCCTTGTGCAATTTTTTCATCTAATTGCTGACAAAGTGCGGTCACTTGGCTGTCGATTTTGGCTTGATTGTTGCCCGCATATTCCACAATGTTTAAACCCAGAATTGGATTTTGTTCTTCTTCTGTTAAAAGTTCTTTTACCGAATGCCAAATAATATCTTGCTTAGCTAGGTTCAGCACTTTGGAATCGACGGTTTCAACGGAAAGAGCATTGGCTTTCACCATAAAAGGCGCATTGCGAAGGGCAGCATCAAATGAGCTGTACTTCACATTAATTAAGGTACGATATTTCGGAATCGGCAATAAATTGAGTTTGGCTTCGCAGATAAACGCAAGTGAACCTTCTGACCCCGTTAAAATTCGGGTGAGATTAAATTCACTTTCATCTTTATTAAAGACATTCTTAAGATCGTAACCGGTGAGAAAGCGATTGAGTTGTGGTAAATCTTGAATGATTGAGGCGCGTTTCTCTTTGCAACGTTGGAAAATCGTTTGATGTAACGCTTTACCATTTTCTGAAAGCGGGTAGTTTTCTAAAACATCGTTAGATTTGACCGCACTTGTATCTAATATTTCACCGTTCATTAAAACAGAACGTAATGCTAAAACATGATCAGAGGTTTTGCCGTATTGTAATGAACCTTGACCAGAAGCATCGGTATTAATCATGCCACCGAGGGTTGCTCGATTACTGGTGGAGAGCTCTGGTGCAAAGAATAATCCGTGTGGTTTTAGAAAATGGTTGAGTTGGTCTTTTACGACGCCTGCCTGAACGCGAACCCAGCGTTCTTCTATATTAAGCTCTAAAATGCTCGTCATGTGGCGAGAGAGATCGACAATAATGTTGTTATTTATAGATTGTCCATTGGTACCCGTGCCGCCACCGCGAGGTGTAAAGGTTAGATGAAGGTATTTCTCTTTATTGGCTAATTTGGTGATACGTACTACATCGGCAACAGATTTAGGGAATAAAATAGCCTGAGGAAGCTGCTGATAGACGCTGTTATCTGTCGCAAGACTTAAACGGTCAGCATAATTTGAGGCAATATCACCTTCAAAATGCTGCTTTTGGAGTTCGCTAAGATAATCACTTACCATGTTATTAAGTTGTGGCACATTAGAAAGACGGGGCAACATAAAATCACTCACCTATATAATAGAGAAGAAAGTGAATTTGATGATATATGAAGCTCAAAAAAAAGTCGATTTCAACAAAAGATATTTTTTGTTAGAATAGAAATCGGGTTAAAAAGTAACCCGATTTTTGTGAACAAATGTTCATTTTAGGGGTTATTTGTCTATAAAGTAACCAAAAAGGGCAAAAAAAGTTTGATCTTTGGTATTTTTATAGGATAATAACCATACTTTTGAACGTTCCTTTGGCTATGGCAAAGGAATTGAATTTGTCAAAAGGATAAGTTAGGGCAAATTCAAAACCCTAGTTAAGCAACGTTTAGAGTGTTTCTTTTTTATAAAGTTCACAATAAACAAGGAAACTTTTCTTATTAATAACGATGACTAAATAGAGGACATCAAAATGAAAAAAACTGCAATCGCATTAGTCGTTGCTGGTTTAGCAGCAGCTTCAGTAGCTCAAGCAGCTCCACAAGAAAATACTTTCTATGCAGGTGCTAAAGTTGGTCAAGCATCTTTCCATGATGGTATCAAAGACAACTTAGGTTCTTATCACCGTAACTCTGTTACTTACGGTGTGTTTGGTGGTTACCAAATCTTAAACCGTGATAACTTAGGTTTAGCGGTAGAATTAGGCTATGATGACTTTGGTCGTGTTAAAGGTCGTGATTTAGGTAAAACTGACTTCAAACACACTAACCATGGTGCTCACTTAAGCTTCAAAGGTAGCTACAATCTTGGTGGTTTAACTTCTGCATTAGAAGGTTTAGATGTTTATGGTCGTGCTGGCGTAGCATTAGTTCGTTCTGACTACAAATTCTATGATGTAGCAAACGGTGGTGCTCGTGTTCACGCAGACGGTCGTCATAGCTTACGTACTTCTGGTATGTTCGCTGCAGGTGTTGAATATGCATTACCATCATTACCAGAGTTAGCATTACGTTTAGAATATCAATGGTTAACTCGCGTGGGTAAATTCCGTACTCAAGATACAGCTAACAGCTCTGTAGACTACAACCCATGGATCGGTTCTATCAACGCTGGTTTATCTTACCGCTTCGGTCAAGGTGCTGCTCCAGTTGTTGCACCTGAAGTTGTAAGCAAAACTTTCAACTTAAGTTCTGATGTAACTTTCGCTTTCGGTAAAGCTAACTTAAAACCACAAGCTAAAGCAACTTTAGACGGTATCTACGGTGAAATCGCTCAAATCAACAACGCTAACGTAGCAGTTGCTGGTTATACAGACCGTATCGGTAAAGATGCACCAAACGTGAAATTATCACAACGTCGTGCAGACTCTGTAGCTAACTACTTAGTAGCTAAAGGTGTTCCAGCTCAAAACATTTCTGCAGTTGGTCACGGTAAAGCTAACCCAGTTACAGGTTCTACTTGTGACGCGGTTAAAGGTCGTAAAGCGCTTATCGCTTGTTTAGCACCAGACCGTCGTGTTGAAATCGCAGTTAACGGTACTAAATAATTTTATTTAGTTATCCATTAACGGATTAGCATTAGAAGACCTAAACTTCGGTTTAGGTCTTTTCTTATATAAATTAAACCTATAAATTGAAGGAATTTTTGAATGAAAAAGTGGATTATCTTGATTATTATCGCAATTGCTGCAGGTTTAGGCTTAGTGTCTAGCTACAATGGTTTAGTAAAAGCAGAAACTGAAATTGATTCTGTTTGGGCAAATGTTGAATCATCTTATCAACGTCGTGCTGATTTAATTCCAAACTTAGTGAATACTGTAAAAGGTCAAGCTAATTTTGAACAACAGACATTAACTAATGTAATCGAAGCGCGTGCAAAAGCGACACAAACTAAAATTGATCCGTCTAATTTAACAGAAGAACAATTAAACGAATTCCAACAAAATCAAAATCAAGTCGGTTCAGCACTATCACGCTTACTTGTTACAGTAGAACAATACCCACAATTAAAAGCGAATGAAGGTTTTATGAACTTACAAGCGCAACTTGAAGGTACAGAAAACCGTATCAATGTGGCTCGTAATAAATTTAATGAAGCTGCACGTATCTATAATGAAAAAGTACGTCAATTCCCAACTAAATTAGCAGCAATGATTTTTGGTTTTAAAGCTAAACCTTACTTTAAATCAGCTACTGGCGCTGAAAATGCACCAACTGTAAACTTTAACTAAGGTTTATCTATGCCATTCTTTTCCAGAATTCCAGTAGATAAAAAGCAAATCGAGGCGGCGATTAGTCGCCTCGAAAGCTTAAGTTCGGCTGAGTTACGTGTTTATATTGAACGCAAAGTACCAAAGGCTTCAGCACAACTGTCCGCAATGGAACGAGCTTTAGAAGTCTTTGACGAACTGGAAATGCATAAGACAGCAGCGCAAAATGCCGTGTTGATTTATGTGGGATATAAAAATCATCTCTGTGCAATAGTTGGTGATAAAGGCATTCATCAATTTGTTGATGTGGCTTATTGGCAGTTACAATGCGATTTAATGATTGAGCAGTTTAAACAAAAAGCTTATACAGAAGGCATTGTGGATGCGATTGATCGTATCAGTGATATTTTATCTCGCCATTTCCCTATTCAGCCTAATGATGTGAATGAATTATCGAATGAGGTAATTATTAATGGCTAAGCTTTTATCTTTTATGAAAAGTGCGGTTATTTTTAGCCTTGTTTTTTTTGCTAAAATGGTTGTTGCGGCAGAATTTCCGCCTGCACCAAATCCTTTCCATTACATAAACGATTACACTAACACACTTTCATCAGAACATAAGCAAATTTTAGAAAATAAACTGATTGCTTATAGCAAAGAAACGAGTTCACAAATCGCTGTTGTTTTGGTTCCTACAACCGGCGAATATGAAATTGCTGATTATACCTTTGCTTTAGGTGATAAATGGGGCATTGGACGTAAAAATCTGAACAATGGCGTGTTGATGCTGATAGCGAAGGATGATCGCAAAGTCTTTATCGCAACAGGGCAAGGTTTAGAAGGTGTTTTGCCAGATGCTTTTTTATCGCAAGTCATCCGTTCGGCAATTTTGCCACAATTTAAACAAGGCCAATATGCGCAAGGTATTAATGATGGCTTAAACCAAATTATTGCGGCAAGTAAAGGCGAGTTTGATGCAGCACAAGTTGAAGAAGATGCGTTCGATAAGTATATTCCATTCTTAATGGTATTGGCGTTTATTGCTATTGTATTATTTGGTGAGTTCCAATATCACAAAGATGAAGTCTATATTAGCCCGAATCAACGTGACCAACTGAATAAAATTATTCGTCAAAGTACGATTTCTCGTCGTCATGGCGGTGGCTCCGGTTTTGGAGGTGGATTTGGTGGTGGCTTCGGCGGAGGTGGTTCTTCCGGTGGTGGTTTTGGTGGCGGTGGCTTCGGCGGCGGTGGAGCGGGTGGAAGTTGGTAAGACCAAGCCTTTCACTCAGGTTCTATCTTATGCTAGAATAACGCCCTATTCAGACTTATTTGAACAAGGAACATTATGGAAACGTTAGACAAAATCAAAAAGCAAATCGCTGAAAACCCAATTTTAATTTACATGAAAGGTTCACCAAAATTACCTTCTTGTGGTTTCTCTGCACGTGCATCTGAAGCATTAATGAATTGCAAAGTGCCTTTCGGCTATGTTGATATTCTTCAACACCCAGATATTCGTGCTGAATTACCGGCTTATGCAAACTGGCCAACTTTCCCACAATTATGGGTAGAAGGTGAGCTAATTGGTGGTTGTGATATTATTTTAGAAATGTATCAAGCGGGTGAACTTCAAACTTTATTAAGTGAAGTAGCGGCTAAACATCAAGCTTAATTGATAACCGATTATCAAGATAAACCTGCTTTTTAGCAGGTTTTCTTTTGCTCAAAAAATGATAAACCAGATAGAAAAGTGTGATCGAATTAACATTTTTAAATTAAATAACTTGTTGATTAAATTTCCTTAAGATAGACTACGTTGCGTTAGTCGGGGTGCCTATATTAATGGCTGAGAAATACCCGTGAACCTGAAACAGATAATGCTGGCGTAGGAAACTAATCATCTCATTATGCTGTTTCGTTATGCAAAAATAAGGAGAACGCATAATGAACAAAACGCTTTCCATTTTAACCGCACTTTTTACCGCTTCCGCTTTCGCACAAGCAGCTCCTCAAACATTAGATGTTTATACTTATGATTCATTTAGTGCTGATTGGAGCGCTGGACCAAAAGTTAAAGCAGCTTTTGAACAACAATTCCCGCAATGTAAGCTGAATTATGTGGCTTTTGATAATAATGGCACCTTGTTTAACCGTGTTCGTCTAGAAGGTAAAAAAATTAAGGCGGATGTAGTGCTCGGTTTAGATAGTTATCAAATTGAGGATGCACAAAAACTCAATATTTTTGAGCCAAATAAAGTGGATTTAAGCCAGTTACGTTTACCAATTAAATGGGAAAATCACACGTTCTTACCATTCGATTATGCACAATACGCGTTTATTTATGATAAAAATAAACTGACTAATCCACCAAAGAGCTTAAAAGAATTAGTTGAGCGTCAAGATCTTAAAGTGTTATATCAAGATCCGCGTACAAGCAGTATTGGACGTGGTTTATTACTTTGGATGAATGTAGTTTATCCAGAAGCAGATGTCGCAAATGCCTGGAAGACCCTTTCTAAACATACGGTCACGGTCACCAAAGGTTGGACTGAGTCTTATGGGGCCTTCTTAAAAGGCGAAGGTGATCTGGTTTTAAGCGTAAATACTTCGCCGATTTACCATATTCTTTCTGAACAAAAAGACAATTATGTGGCAACGGAATTTGCAGAGGGGAGCGTATTACAAGTTGAAGTCGCAGCAAAAGTTGCTAACCGTAATAATGCCTGTGCGGATGAATTTTTAGGCTTCCTACTTTCACCGCAAGCTCAAGCGGATATTGCCAAAAATAATGTGATGTTACCTGTGGTAGAAACCAATATCGAAAGTCATATTGATGCGCTTAATTCTCGTGCAAAATCAATGCGTATTTTAGATACCACGAAGGTGACAAGTGACCAGCTTAAAGGCTGGATCAATCAATGGCAAAAAGCCTTATCTAAATAGTATTAATGAGCTTATTGCAACATCCGCATTTTCGTCCTCGCCATTATTTGGGCGGAAGTGCGGTCATTTTTTTCATTGTTTTACTCTATGGATTTTCACTTTCTGCGGTTTTTTCAGTAGGAAGTGATTATGCTTTATCTGATTTCTTAAAAGATGATTATTTGCATCAAGTCATCGCTTTTAGTATCTGGCAGGCATTCTTATCGGCCGTGCTTTCTAGCATAATTGGAACGTTATTTGCACGTGCTTTTTTCTATTTAGATTTCAAAGGCAAATCGCTCATTTTACGCATTTTTTCCCTCACATTTGTTTTGCCGGCATTACTGGCTATTTTCGGTCTAATTGGTATTTATGGCACTGCCGGTTGGCTAACACAACTTCTGCAAACCCTAGGTATTTCATGGAAACCATCCATTTATGGTTTAAGCGGCATTCTCATTGCCCATTTATTTTTTAATATTCCCTTAGCAGCCCGAATGAGTTTACAGGCTTTGCAAAGTGTACCGACCGAACAGCACCAACTTGCGGCACAATTGAATATCAAAGGTTTCACATTTTTCCGTTTAATTGAATGGCCTTATTTGAAAAGCCAAATCGTGTCAGCCTTTGTATTGATTTTTATGCTGTGCTTCACCAGTTTTACGATTGTCTTGGCACTGGGTGGCGGGCCACAAAACAGCACATTAGAAGTTGCCATTTACCAAGCCATTTTCTTTGAATTTGATTTACCCAAAGCCGCACTTTTTGCGCTTGTACAATTTGCGTTTTGTTTTGCGTTATTTTCACTTTCACAATATTGGGCAAAAGCACCTGAAACGCAGATTTCACAACGTTATCGCTGGGTTTTGCCTTCTTCAAGTGCGGTCAAATTTGGATATGTTTTTGTCTTATTCTCGGTGTGCTTATTTATTTTAAGTCCCTTATTCAATATTGTTTTCCAAGGTTTGTCTGCGACCCAATTATTTGACTATTGGCAAAATCCACAATTATGGAAGTCGCTTGCTTATTCATTAACCATGGCTCCGACTGCAGGGATTTTATCGGTCTTATTTGGATTTTTCTTATTATTGCTTTCAAGACAGCTGCAATGGTTATATCACCCCAAATTAGCCCACTTAATTTTAACGGGGGGCATGATGATTTTAGCCATTCCGACGATCGTCTTAGCAGTCGGTCTATTCCTTTGGTTACAAGATATTGATTTTTCAGCAGGACATTTATTTGTAGTGGTATCGGTTTGCAATGCCTTGGCTGCCTTGCCATTTGTTATCAAAATTCTTAATACACCGATGAATCAATCGATGCAATATTATGAAAAACTCTGTTTATCGCTGAATATTACAGGTTGGCAGCGTTTTCATTTAATTGAATATCCGCTGCTAAAAGCCCCGTTGAAATATGCTTTGGCACTCGCGACAACCTTATCACTCGGCGATTTTACGGCAATAGCTTTATTTGGTAGCCCTGATTTTACTTCGTTGCCTCATTTGCTTTATCAACAAATCGGGCAATATCGAAGCCAAGAAGCGGCTGTTACGGCATTGATTTTATTGGGCTTATGCTTAGGGTTATTTATGTTTATTGAAGGGCAGAAGGAACAATATGATTAAATTAAATAATGTAGTCTTCAATTATCAATCCATGCCGATGGTGTTTGATTTACAGATTCAAGCGCAAGAAAAAGTGGCTATTATTGGGGAAAGTGGCGCAGGAAAAAGTACCTTGCTGAATTTAATTGCCGGATTTGAATATGCTGATAGTGGCGAGATTTGGCTCAATGGTGAAAATCATACCAAAACAGCACCTTTTGAACGCCCTGTTTCCATGTTATTTCAGGAAAATAATCTCTTTACTCATCTTTCCGTGGAAGAGAATATTGCTTTAGGTTTAAAACCGAATTTAGCCTTAAATGCAGAAGAAAAAGCACTTGTAGAACAAGCCGCAAAGGCGGTCAATTTACAGGATTTTTTAACGAGAAAACCGACCGCACTTTCAGGTGGACAAAAACAGCGAGTGGCGTTGGCACGCTGTTTGCTACGAGATAAACCCATTTTATTATTGGATGAGCCTTTTTCTGCCCTTGATCCTAAATTACGCATTGAAATGCAGGATTTAATGGATCAATTATGTGAAGAAAAAAAGCTCACCATGTTACTGGTGACACATCAACCCAAAGAAATTGAACGGCATATTGATCGAGTGATTGAAATTCATCAAGGCAAAGTGATCTGATCTCTTTTTATCATATTGCAGAGTAATATGCTCAACTTAATAAAAGCGACATAGCTTAAACGAGGAAAATATAATGACCACAACAAATGTAGTACAGCTTTCATCCATTACACCTCACCCCTCAGTAGAGTATTGGTCTGTTTGTAAAGTCGAAGCGTTATTTGAAACACCTTTTTTAGAATTAGTCTATCGTGCGGCTCAAGTGCATCGAGAGCATTTCAACCCTGGTGCAATACAGTTATCGACGTTGATGTCGATTAAGACGGGTGGCTGTCCAGAGGATTGTGGTTATTGCCCACAATCAGCACGTTATCAAACAGGCGTACAAAATCAGCAGATCTTGGATATTGATGAAATTGTTGAAAAAGCCAAAATTGCGAAAGCACGTGGTGCAGGACGTTTTTGTATGGGCGCAGCATGGCGTGGTCCAAAACCAAAGGATATGGAAAAAGTGACGGCGGTTATTCGTGCGGTAAAAGATATCGGCTTAGAAACGTGCGGTACCTTTGGGTTGTTGCAAGATGGTATGGCGGAAGAGTTAAAAGATGCAGGATTGGATTATTACAACCACAATCTAGATACCGCGCCAGAGAATTATCACAATGTCATTGGTACACGCCGTTTTGATGATCGTTTAAGTACATTAGGAAAAGTGCGTCATGCTGGTTTAAAAGTTTGTTGTGGTGGTATCGTAGGGATGAATGAAACCCGTAAAGAGCGAGCAGGCCTTATTGCGAGTCTGGCGAATCTTGATCCGCAGCCGGAGTCCGTGCCAATTAACCAATTAGTAAAAGTGGAAGGTACACCAATGGCTGATGCGGCTGATCTAGATTGGACAGAGTTTGTTCGTACCATTGCGGTTGCGCGTATTACCATGCCGAAAAGTTATGTTCGTCTTTCTGCTGGTCGTCAAGGCATGAGTGAAGAAATGCAAGCGATGTGCTTTATGGCGGGAGCGAATTCCATTTTCTATGGCGATAAATTATTAGTGACAGGCAACCCAGAAGAAGATGGCGATCAACTTCTTATGGCTAAATTGGATCTTGAGCCGGAAACGGAAGAAAATAGAAAGCCACTCGAAAGAAATTAGTCATAAAAAAAGTGCGGTGAAATTCACCGCACTTTTTATTGAGGCTTACTTCACTTGTTCAGTTAGGCAAGGCTGAATTTTATTTAGCATTTCTTTTAGAATACGCGCTGGAGCAGCCACGATGTTGCCTGAGCGTAAATAGCCATGACCCGCATTGAAATCACACACTAAACCGCCAGCTTCACGCACGATTAAATCACCCGCTGCGCAATCCCAAGGTTTTAAGCCCATTTCGAAATAACCGTCAACGCGACCAGAAGCCACATAGCAAAGGTCTAATGCGGCAGAACCTGTACGACGGAAATCAGCTGCTTCATCAATTAAGTTATTCATAATGGCAAATTGAGTTGGCATCAAACTTGGTTGTTTGAATGGGAAACCGGTGGCTAAAATTGCCCCGTTAAGTTCATTTTGGCTATCTACACGTAAACGCACTTCATTTAATTTTGCGCCTTCACCACGCACAGCAGTGAATAATTCATTACGAATAGGATCGTAAACCACACCCACTTCGGTACGGTTTTTTACACGGATAGCAATAGAAACGGAGAAATGTGGCAAACCTTTTACGAAGTTGGTTGTGCCATCTAGTGGATCAATTACCCATTGAATATCACTGTCTTTGCCTTCTAATGCACCACGTTCTTCACTGATAATTGTGTGATCAGGATAAGATTTTTGAATGATTTCAATGATCTCTGCTTCAGCGGCTTTATCGACGCTGGTCACATAATCATTAATACCTTTTTTACTTGTTTGGATGTCATCACGGCGCTCATAGTTTTTAGCAATCACGTTGCCCGCTCTTCGTGCCGCACGAATAGCGATATTTAACATTGGATTCATATTTCCACCAGATTTTAAAGAACAGATAATAGGTCGCCTATTATAAGGGAGTTTTAGTAAATAGCCAGTTGAAAATGTTTAATTCACGGTTTTTCACGTTTTTTAAAGGAAATTTGCGATCAGTATCGCAAAAATAAAGTAGTAAATTTGGCTTTCTTCTGAAGGAATTTTAAAGTGCGGTCAAAAAAGAAGGCATTTTATGTATAAAGGGATAACCTTATTAGAAACCTTGATTGCATTATTTATTTTAAGCGTAACGTTGGCGTTTGCATTGCCTAAATGGCAGAAAAATGATCCCAAATATTTTCTCGAAAAAGAGCAACAACGGCTTTATTTTTTCTTACGTAATATCCAAGCGAGGGCAGAAAACTCATCGGCGATTTGGTTTATTTTGGCCAATCAAGATAGGGCGAATCAACGTTGGTGTATTACTGCTCAAGTAAAAAGCGATCATTTTTGTGATTGTTTTCATCCCCAGAATTGTCCTAAAAATCTTTATGCGCATTTTTACTATCCTTATTTTGAAGGAAAAACGATGCTGATAGGCCCTAAATTATATCCGTCAGAAGTGGCGGTGAAATTTAATGGGGCCAGAAATACTATGGAAACGAATTGTTTTATGTTGCAAGCTGAAGAGCATCGTACATTGTTTTCTTTTTTCAATGTGGGCAGTATTAAATTAAAACCAGATCAAGCGGCGAGTGCATGTACAAGATGAAACCATTAAAAGGCGAAACATTGGTAAGTTTATTGGTTTCACTTGGCTTATCTGCTTTATTATTGTTATTGGTGGCACAGTTTTATGCCCAAACTCAACAGCAAAATCAGCGTTTAATGTTACAGCTCAAACTACAAGCAGAATTACAACGCACAATTCAACTCATCGGGAAAGATTTGCGTCGCGTAGGCTTTCGGGCCACAAACCAAAAACTCATTGAGGATAATCTGGCTTTATTTGAATTGGATGAAAAGGGCACTGCAATAACCATTGCTCAAGCAGACAATACCCCGTCAAATAGTTGTGTTTTGTTTTTTTATGATTTGAATAGCAATGGTTGTATTGGTGAAAAATACACAAAAAATACCTGCGTAAATGGTGTTAAAAATGTGGCGAAAAATATCGAAAAAGAGCTGTTTGGTTACAAACTTAACGGCAAAATGATCGAAACCAAACAAACCTACAAAAATGCAGTAAATGCAGATTGTCGCTCAGCAGAGTGTCAGCGAGCCTTAGCGCAATCTACTTGTAACGCTGGTGGTGGATGGACAGATTTATTGGATGAAAAAGAGTTTGAGATTTCTCAATTACGTTTTGATTGGTTAAAGGCAGGGAAAGGGATTGAAATTAAACTCGCAGGGCATCTTGCCGCATATAAGCATATTCAATATGAAACTTCGCTTGTGGTGCCTTTATTAAATCAAGAAGAATGATGATGAAAAAAGGGATTGTGACACTGACGGCACTG
Organism: Haemophilus parainfluenzae; assembly: GCF_003252795.1. Taxonomy (GTDB): domain Bacteria; phylum Pseudomonadota; class Gammaproteobacteria; order Enterobacterales; family Pasteurellaceae; genus Haemophilus_D; species Haemophilus_D parainfluenzae_K. The sequence continues at coordinate 479,492 of NZ_QEPQ01000001.1, read as the reverse complement.
ATTTTACTTTCAGGCTTCTTGGCGCTGATCTTATTATTTGATGAACAGATCTTTGCATTTTTTCGATCTCAAATGAGTCAGCGAAAATATTATGTAGAACAAGGCCTGGCGTTACAGGAAATCAGTCAGCAGCAACAAAAACATATTTGCCAAAACTTGCCTTTAAATGGTGCTGAAAAAGTGAAACAAGTCTTTTTCGAGTCTAATGGGGCAGAGGATAAAGTGACCTATTCTGTTTGGTGTAAACGAGCAGAGTTATTTAAGAAATCGCCCACAAAAGGCATTAATGAAAATATGCTGCGAGATTTTATTTCTAGCGAAAAACAAGCGGATTTTCAACCGCACTTTGTGAAAGTAGCGTCAATTTTAACGGCTCAAAAAGTACCCCAAGTGTATTGGATAACACAAAACCAATTAGAAATTAAAGGGAATGTGAGTGGTATTCTGCTAGCAGAAGGGGATTTAACCTTAACGGGCAAAGGACGAATAAGCGGTGCAGTGATTACAGGTGGTTCACTTAAGTTAGAGGGAGACGTGACAGTAGCTTACGGTAAAGCTGTGGTTGCAAAACTCGTACAAGAATATAGCCAATGGCGTTTGGTGGATAAAAGTTGGAGTGATTTAAGTGCGCAAGATCAAAGTGAATAAAGGCATGTCGTTAATGTCACTTTTATTAGCCTTATCAATTTTCAGCGGGTTATTTTTGATTTTTAACCGATGGATGAGTGAACAACGGAAAAGTGCGGTCAAAATTTTTCAAGAATTTCAGGCGATTCAAATTGCTGAGAATCAGGCTCAACGCCAGTTTATAGGCTTGTCTTGTGAAAATAACGTACAACAAAATGGCATTCAATTTGCAATTCAATGTAGTCATCATCAAGTGAATATACGCTATCCTCAAGGTGAATTTTTATTGAAAACCGAGTAAAATAACGCATTGTTTTTGCTTTCAAAAGGGCGTTACTTTGTTCGTTACTTATTATTCAAACCAACCAGAAATTCAAAAGGATATTTTAGTTTCGCTGTTGGAAAATTTACCGCAACATGATCCATTTCAGTCTGACATTGTGTTGGTGCAAAGTCCGGGTATGGCACAATGGTTGCAAATGGAAATTGCTAAAAAACGCGGCGTTGCAGCGAATTTCCAATTCCCCATGCCTTCCAGTTTTATTTGGAAACTTTACGCCGATAATTTGCCGAATGTTTCCACGCAAAACCCTTTTGAAAAAGATTCAACGTTATGGCGATTAATGCGATTAATCCCTACTTTTTTACAGCAAAAAGAATTTGAACCATTAAAAAAATATTTAGCGTCCTCACCGGCATCAGAACAGCAAAAACTTTATCAATTAAGCCTAAAAGTTGCCGATTTATTTGACCAATATCTCGTCTATCGCCCCGAATGGATTGCCGCATGGGAAGAAAATAACGATGAAAAGATCTTGGCTCAAATTAATCAGCAAAAGCAGGGCCTTTCGGCGTTAAATCCTACCTTTCTTTCTCAAATTAAAGGCAATATTCACTGGCAGGGAATTTTATGGCGAGCCTTGGTGGATGATGTCCAACGTGATTTCGGTGGAAAAGCAAGGCATCGTGCAGCACTCAATCAACAATTTTTAGAGCTATGTCGTGATCCAAATGCGACACTTAACTTGCCGGAACGTATTTTTATTTTTGGTATTCCAGCATTGCCAACGGTTTATCTCAATATTTTCCAAGGTATTTCAGCTAAAACAGATGTACATTTATTCTTCAATAATCCATGTCAAGAATATTGGGGAGATTTGCGAGATCTGAGTAAATCCTATTTATTAGAAAGACAGCGTTTCGTGCAAGAAACCAACGATGTGAAGCCTTTAATTTCAGCCGAGCAAGTGTCATGGGAACCAGCCGATCTTGATTACACTAATCAACAAGAAGAATTGTTCAGCGGGAATCCGCTTTTAGCCTCTTGGGGCAAAATGGGGCGGGATTTTCTCTATCAATTAGTGCGAGATGAAGAAAATATTCAAGCCATTTCCCGTGATTACTATGCCGAACTTCCCGAAAAAACATTGTTAGGGCAGATCCAAAATCAAATTTTGACGTTGAGTCATGGTGCATTAAATGTCGCGAAAAATGACCGCTCTTTGGTGATGAAATCTTGTCATAGCGCGATGCGCGAAGTTGAAGTGCTACATGATTATTTGTTGGATTTATTCAATCAGAATCAGCATAAACCAAAAGAAGAACAGATTACACCAAAAGATGTGGTGGTCATGGTGGCCGATGTTAACCAATATACGCCTTATATTCAGGCTGTCTTTGGTGCGAATAGTGCGGACGCACCCATTATTCCGTTCTCAATTTCTGACAGTAAATTATCTGAAAGTGATGTGATCGTGTCGAGCTATCTTTCTCTGTTAAATTTAAAAGAAAGTCAGTTTGGCGCGGAAGAGGTGCTGGCTTTATTGGATATTCCGGCTATCCGTGAACGTTTTAATATTGCCCTTGCCGATCTCGAGCAAATCCGTGAATGGGTGAAAGAGTCGGGTATTCGCTTTGGTTTGGAAAAACTGCAGAATACACTGAATTTTAATGCGTGGCAGGCGGGACTTGAACGCATGACCTTAGGTTATGCGATGCGTGAAGAACAAGGTGTTTGGCAAGACAGTCTTGGACTTGATAGTAGCTATGGATTGAAAGGGCAGTTAGTTGGTGCAGTGAATCAATTTTTTACGGTCTTAAATAAATGGCATCAAGATTTGCAAAAAGCACACAATATTGAAAAATGGCGTGAAAAATTGACCGCACTTTTGACAGATTTTTTTGTGCAAAATAAAGAAACGGCGGATACCTTATTTTATATTCAAGATTGTATCAATGCGTTTGCCGATGATTTGCAGACCGTCAATTTTGAAGAAACCTTGCAGGCGGATGTGATTGCGGAAGTGATGTCTGCACGTTTAGAAGAAACACCAAACAGCCTTCGTTTCTTAGCGGGAAAAGTGAATTTCTGCACACTTTTACCAATGCGTTCAATTCCTTTCAAAGTGGTGTGTTTGCTCGGAATGAATGAAGCGGATTACCCACGCAGTCATACCCCAAATAGTTTTGACTTAATGCAATATCATCATCAAAAAGGCGATCGTGTTCGTCGAGATGATGATCGTTACTTATTCCTCGAAGCCTTACTGGCCGCAAGATCCCATTTTTATGTCAGTTATGTAGGCTGTTCAATCATTGATAATCAACCCAAAGAACCTTCAGTATTGGTGAGCCAATTGGTTGATTATATTAATCATTATTCAGACAATGGCTTAAAGATTGAACAACATCCAATGACGGCGTTTAGTCCAAGCAATTTCCAACATGAAGGGAAAATTAACCGCTCTTTTGCGAAAAAATGGTTGCCGATTGCGCAATTTCAAGAAAGAAAATGTCATGAATTTGTTGTGCCGATGGGCGAAAATCAAGCGCCAATAACGGAAATTGAGCTCGATCGGTTTGTGAGTTTTGTTGAAAATCCAGTGAAATTCTTTTTTGAAAAGCAGCTTGGTGTGTACTTCCGAGATGAAGATGATCGCATTGAAGAAAGTGAAAACTTCACGTTAAATGGTTTGGAGCATCATCGCATTAGTAATGAATTATTGCATTTAGAGGAAGCGCAATTTAACGATTATTTCGCCAAACAGCGAGTGAAAGGCATCATGCCACGTGGCGAGTTTGCGGAAGTCTGTGCGCAATCCATTCGTGCTGATGTATTGGCTTTTAAAGAGAAAATTAAGGACTATTCTTCACCACATAGTGAGAGTGTCGATTTTGTGGTGGAAACGGCACAAGGCAATATTCGCTTGTTTGGCTATATGGAGCCATTATTTGGTGATGAAAATCAGATAATCGAATGGCGATTTGCAAAATATAAAGATCGTTATCGTATTCGCCCATGGCTTTATTATCTCATTCAACTGGTGACAAAAGAGAATGCACTGCCACCACGTATTATCGCTAAGGATAAGGATTTAACATTAAAAACAATAGAAAAATCAACCGCACTTGAGAAACTGAAAATGTATGTTGAGGCTTATTTACAGAGCCAGCAACAAATTCAGCTCATACCAACGGAAAATATAGCGAAGTTTATTGAAAAAGATGAAAGTGCGGTCAATTTTGACAATGTTTTAACGAATATCGAATTTCTTGCGGAAGATGATAACTATAGTTATAGAAAAGCCGATCCTTATTGGGCGAGGGTATTGGGTCAAACAGAACAATTTAAATCGCAGGAAGGTATTTCACAGTTGGTGAAGCAAACCACATCTTGGTTTGGAGAAATGTTGTCTTAAAGCGGATCTTCAGATCGAAAAGATCCTGGATTTTTGATAAGATACTGACTTAAGAATCATTTTGAAAAGGAGCTAGAATGCGTTGTCCGTTTTGTTCAACTGAAGAAACTAAGGTGATTGACAGCCGTTTGGTTTCTGATGGGTATCAAGTGCGTCGTCGTCGGGAATGCGGGAATTGTCATGAACGCTTTACCACCTTCGAAACGGCCGAATTAGTGGTGCCAAAAATTATTAAAAATGATGGGTCACGCGAACCGTTTAATGAAGATAAATTGCGTAGCGGTATTCAACATGCGTTAGAAAAACGCCCTGTAAGTTCGGATGATGTAGAAAAAGCCATTAGCCATATTATCATCCAATTACGCGCGACGGGTGAGCGCGAAGTGCCAAGTCATCTCGTGGGTAAATTAGCCATGAATGAGCTGAAAGAATTAGATAAAGTGGCGTATATCCGTTTTGCATCCGTTTACCTGAGCTTTGATAATATCAATGAATTCACCAAAGAAATTGAAAGCTTAAAGGATTAATATGAGTGACACCTTTTCCCCTGATGACGTGAAATTTATGCAACTGGCTCTTGAGCTTGCGGCAAAAGGGCAGTACACCACCGCGCCAAATCCATCCGTAGGATGTGTGTTAGTTAAGAACGGTGAAATTGTCGGGAAAGGGTTTCATTTTAAAGCTGGTCAGCCTCATGCAGAACGTGTAGCGTTGGCAGATGCCGGTGAGAAAGCGAAAGGTGCAACTGCGTATGTGACGCTTGAACCTTGTTCTCATTATGGACGCACACCGCCTTGTGCATTAGGTTTAATTGAAGCGGGGGTCAGTCGAGTTGTTGCCGCCATGGCAGATCCTAATCCTCAAGTGGCAGGCAAGGGCTTAAAAATGTTAGCCGATGCAGGTATACCAAGTGCGGTCAATTTATTGAATGAACAAGCAGAAGCCTTAAATAAAGGTTTTCTCAAACGTATGCGGACTGGCAAGCCTTATGTGCAGCTGAAATTAGCCATGAGTTTAGATGGACGAACAGCCATGGCGAGCGGTGAAAGCAAATGGATTACAGGTGATGAAGCTCGTGCGGATGTACAAAAAATGCGAGCCAAAGCGGCCGCACTTTTATCAACAAGTGCTACCGTGTTAGCCGATGATCCAAGCTTGAACGTGCGTTGGAATCAATTCCCCAATGACCTAAAAGCGGAATATGCGGAAGATACTGTGCGTCAGCCTATTCGCATAATTTTAGATTCTAAAAATCGAGTTCAACCAAGCCATCAATTATTCCATACCCATTCGCCAGTTTGGCTTGTGGGTTCAATTCCACGAGATATGTCTGTGTTTCCTGATTTCTGTGAGCAAATGTTACTGCCAGAAAACTATGATTTTGATCTATTGATGACAGAATTAGGTAAGCGACAAGTGAATTCTGTTTGGGTAGAAGCGGGTGCCAATTTAGCGGGTAGCTTGATTGAACAACATGCTGTAGATGAATTAATCATTTATGTTGCCCCGAAACTCTTGGGAGATAAAGCTCGAGGATTATGCCAACTTTCGCATTTGGAAAAACTTGCGGATGCCCCATTGTGGCAACTGCAAGAATGTGAAAGAATTGGGGATGATTTAAAGCTCAGTTATTTACCTAACTTATTAATAAAAGAATAAAAAAATGCTTAAAAAACTTTTCCACTCCGCCCTTTGGGGGCTTGCTGCGGCAGGTGTTATTTTATTTGCCGTTCCTAAGCTCAATAACAGCAGCCTTTTCTCTGCTGATGATATCGTTTCGTTCAATAGCGCCGTGAGAATTGCTTCTCCTGCTGTGGTGAATGTGTACAACCGATCTTTTTCTTCTGCCAGTATTAATGATAGCGATCAATTACAGGTAAATAACTTAGGTTCTGGCGTGATTATGACGAAAGACGGTTATATTCTTACCAATAAACACGTTATCCAAAATGCCGATCAAATTGTGGTGGCACTGCAAAACGGCAATATTTATGAAGCAAATTTAATCGGTTCGGATAATTTGACGGATCTTGCAGTATTAAAAATCAAAGCAACCAATCTTTCGACGATTCCACAAAATCAAGAACGCCAAGTACGAGTGGGTGATATTGCTCTGGCTATTGGTAACCCATATAACCTTGGACAAAGTGTGTCACAAGGGATTATCAGTGCGGTAGGACGTAGTGCCGTAGGGGATTCTTTAGGGCGTCAAAACTTTATTCAAACAGATGCATCAATTAACCGTGGTAACTCTGGTGGTGCGTTGATTAACTCAGCTGGCGAATTAGTAGGGATCAGCACGTTAAGTATTGGTAAAACAGCCAATGAAATTGCGGAAGGTCTGAATTTTGCGATTCCAATTAGCATTGCTAATGATGTGTTATATAAAATTATTCGCGATGGCCGCGTGATTCGTGGTTATTTTGGGGTACAAAGTGAAATCACCGCTAACTCTAATGGTGGTATTGTGATTACAGGCGTGACCGCCAATAGCCCAGCAGCGAAAGCAGGCATCCAAGTGGGTGATGTGATTTTACGTTTAAATAAACAAGATAACTTATCTATTCGTGAAATGATGCAAATTATTAGTGATACTAAACCGAATACAGAAGTCATTGTTACTGTTTCTCGCTTAGGTAAAGTGATTGATCTCCCTGTAGTTATTGAAGAGTTACCATCTAACTAAGGATATATCGTGGAAGTTAAAACCAGTCACTTTTTTGCCTGTTTAGATCGTCTTCGCTTAATTCAGCGTTGGTCATTGATGCGTAATATTGAAAAGGAAAACTTAGCAGAGCATAGTCTGCAAGTTGCCTTTGTGGCACAAGCCTTGGCGATTATTAAAAATCAATTTTTTGACGGGGAAGTGAATCCTGAGCGTATTGCGGTGATGGCAATGTATCATGATACCTCTGAAATCTTTACTGGGGATTTGCCGACCCCAATTAAATATTTCAACTCTGAAATCACGCATGCTTATAAAGATATTGAAGCGGCTGCCGAATTGCATTTAATTAGTTTGCTCCCGACAGAATTACAAGACAGTTTCGCGCCATACTTAGATAGTGAGCAATTTAGCTCTGAAGAAAAGCATATAGTAAAACAAGCGGATTTGATTTGTGCCTATATTAAAGCCCAATTTGAATTAGAGCATGGTAACCATGAATTTAAAACAGCGAAAAAACGCTTAGAAAATTTAATGGAACAATGGCACAGTCAAGAAATGGATTATTTTTTACAGGTCTTTTTGCCTAGTTTTGGGCGATCAATTGATGAGATTGCGTTATGAGCGAAAATAAAAAAAGTGCGGTTAATTTTGACCGCACTTTCTGTTTCGAGGATTATTTCAATGTTGCTAAAATAATCTGTTCAGGATCCACGTGTAACCACACATCTTGTCCCACTTTCCAACCATCTTTGCTATGAATACTCGCACAAAATTCAATTGAGCTGTCCTTTATTTGCAAAATCACTTCTTCATTCTGCATAGAAAGAATCGTCGCTTGGAAAAGGTTATTTTTTTCTTCTAATGGGGTAGTGCTAATTTTCACCCAAGGGGCTTTAAACATGACCATCACTTCTTTTTCAGTAATGAGTCTGAGTCGCTCTGCACTGCGCATTGTGATTGAAACATGTAATGGATGAGCTAAATCCTGAATGTTTACTGCAACAATGCAGCGGGAGTCCACAATATGTTGGCTTGCTACCTTACCGAAAAATTGATTGCGCGCACTACTTTGTAAGGAGAATTTTGCTGTTGCTGAAAGCAGGCTGTTTAACGGGATCGTCTCATCTTGCAGAATATGGAACGCGTGCTCTTGTGTTTGTTCGAGCAAATCGTAAAGCTGTAGCAAACGTTCTGCGTAAGTCGTTAATGATGTACCGCCCCCATTTTTCCCACCGATATTACGTTCTAAAAGCGGTTTTGGGCTGATTTTATTCATTGCCTCAAGGTGATCCCAAGCACTTTTATAGCTCACTTTAGCGTTTTTGGCCGCTTGGTTGATTGAGCCACATTCTTTAATTTCTTTTAAGAGGCGAACACGTTTTGGATCAATAAATAATTCTTGATGAAGTTTGATCGTCAGTAAAATTTCAGTTTGTTTCATCATCTCCTCCTAATACACAATTCTGTTTATTTTACTTGATCTTTAAGTTTTTCTGTATGCTTATTTAAAAATTCAAGTTATAATTTACTCGCAGTATATTTTTTTATATATAGTTTCATTTATATAGGAGATAGATAATGAAATTAACTAAATTTGCAACCGCACTTTTAATTGCGGGTATGGGTGTATCTTTTGCTGCATCAGCAAAAGTGACTGTGTTTGCAGCAGCTTCAATGACTGATGCGTTACAACAAATTGCGGATCAATACCAAACTGAAAAGCCAAATAATACCGTTGTTTTCTCTTTTGCTTCTTCTTCTACTCTTGCAAAACAAGTTGAAGAAGGTGCACCTGCAGACTTATTTATTTCAGCTAGCAACAAATGGATGAAATATTTATCAGATAAAAATCTCACTGTAAAAGAAACGGAAAAAGTATTAGCGGGTAATGAATTAGTGTTAATTGCGCCGGCTAAAAGTGCGGTTAATTCAGTGGATATTGCTAAAGGTGAATGGATTAAAGGCTTAAAAGACAGTTATTTGTCCGTGGGTGATCCTGCGCATGTTCCTGCAGGACAATATGCAGAAGAATCATTAACGAAATTGAATTTATGGGATCAAGTCAAAGATAAATTAGCGCGTGCGAAAGACGTGCGTGGTGCGTTAGCTTTAGTTGAACGCGCTGAAGCGCCTTACGGTATTGTGTATAGCACCGATGCGAAAGTGAGTAAAGACGTGAAAGCAGTAGGTGTATTCCCGAAAGAGAGTTATAAACCGGTTGAATATCCGGTTGCGATTTTAAAAGATCATGACAACGCGGATACCCGTGATTTTCTCAATTACTTAGAATCGAGTGCTGCGAAAAAAATATTTGTTGAATATGGTTTCTCTGTGAAATAATGAGCCAGACTTTATAAAGAAAGGACAGGAAACTGTCCTTTTTGTTATCTCTAAAGAAATTTCGTCATATCGATATATACACAAGGAAATATTTTGCTCTCTTGGTTTCAATTAAGCTCGATGGAATGGGATGCGATTCACTTAAGCATGAGTGTCGCATTGAGTTCTATGCTTTGGAGTTTGCCCTTCGCAATTTTTATCGCTTGGCTGCTGGCTCGTAAGGAATTCTACGGTAAGTCACTGATTACAGGAATTATTCATCTGCCTTTGGTGTTACCGCCAGTGGTAATTGGTTATTTATTATTAGTCGCCATGGGACGTAACGGTTTTATCGGTAAGTATTTATATCAATGGTTTGGCTTATCCTTTGGCTTTAGCTGGAAGGGAGCGGTATTAGCTTCTGCAGTGGTAGCATTTCCATTGGTTGTGCGGGCAATTCGTCTTTCTTTGGAAAGCATTGATTTTAAGTTGGAGCAAGCCGCACAAACGCTTGGCGCTTCGCCTTGGCGAGTCTTTTTTACAATCACGTTGCCTCTTTCTCTCCCTGGTGTATTGGCGGGTTTAGTATTAGGTTTCGCACGTTCTTTAGGGGAATTTGGGGCAACCATTACCTTCGTATCTAATATTGCGGGGGAAACCCAAACCATTCCTTTAGCGATGTATTCATTTATCCAAACACCGGGCGCAGAAGCACAAACTGCACGACTTTGCTTGTTTGCGGTGATTCTTTCATTAATTTCCTTATTGCTTTCCGAAGCCTTAAGCAAACGGATGCAGAAAAAATTGGGGCAAGGCGATGCTACACATTAATGTACAACAACAATTAGGTCGCCTGACCTTACGTGCGGATCTGCAATTGCCAACTCAAGGTGTGACGGCTATTTTTGGTTTGTCAGGTTCGGGTAAAACCTCATTGATTAATTTAGTGAGTGGTTTAACTCATCCCGATCAAGGATTTATTCGTTTAAATGACCGCACTTTGGTGGATGTGGAGAACAGTGAGAATCTTCCCGTACATCAGCGTAAAATCGGCTATGTATTCCAAGATGCGCGTTTATTTCCTCATTATAATGTCAAAGGTAATTTGCGTTATGGCATGAAGCATGTCAGCCGTGAAGATTTTGACTATATCGTTCAGCTCCTTGGTATCGAACCGTTACTCAAACGCTATCCGCTTACTTTATCGGGAGGCGAAAAACAACGTGTGGCGATTGGGCGAGCCTTATTAACAGATCCTGATATTTTATTGATGGATGAACCGCTTTCAGCTTTAGATATGCCTCGCAAACGTGAGCTCATGCAATATTTGGAAAGTCTATCCAAAGAAATTAATGTGCCGATTTTATATGTGACGCACAGTTTAGATGAATTATTACGCTTGGCCGATCGTGTAGTGCTGATGGAAAACGGCAAAGTGAAAGCCTATGACACCTTAGAAAATGTGTGGAACAGTCCGTCATTTGCCCCTTGGAAAGGCGAATCGGAGCAGAGTAGTGTGTTGGCGTTGCCCGTCTATTTACATAATCCAACCTATAAAATGACCGCACTTTCTTTAGGCGAGCAACAGCTTTGGATTAACGAAGTGCATCATCAAGCGAATGAAAAAGTACGTGTCTGTATTTATAGTTCCGATGTATCACTCACTCTCAGCAAGCCAGAACAAACGAGTATTCGTAATATCTTACGTGGGCAAATTGTACAAATCGTTCCGCAAGAGAATCGCATTGATATTGCGGTGTTGGTGGAAGGGCATAAAGTTTGGGCAAGTATCAGTAAATGGGCGTTTAATGAATTGCATTTCGCTCAAGGCATGGATGTTTATGTGCAAATAAAAGCGATTTCAGTCGTATAAAGTAAAAGTGCGGTCAATTTCAAAACAGTTTTAAAATTGACCGCACTTTTTGTTTAGGATTACTTACCTAAGTTATCAAAGAATTTCTTCACACCGTCTAAAAAGCTTGAAGATTTCGGATTATGCGATTTTTGTCCTTTCAAACTTTCTTCCAGTTTTTCTAATAATTCTTTTTGTTCTTTATTTAAGTTCACTGGTGTTTCAATCACCACTCGACAAATGAGATCACCTGCGTAGCCGCTACGTGTAGAGCTTACCCCTTTACCACGCATACGGAATAGTTTGCCTGTTTGGGTTTCAGCAGGGATTTTGAGTTTCACTTTACCATCTAAGGTTGGAACTTCGATTTCACCACCTAACGCAGCCATTGAGAAACTGATTGGCACTTCGCAGTAGAGGTTATTGCCATCACGTTCAAAGATATGATGTTCTTTAACGTGAATGACCACATATAAATCACCTGCTGGAGCACCATTTTCGCCAGCTGCACCTTCACCGCTTAAACGTAATTGGTTGCCGGTATCCACGCCTGCAGGGATTTTAACGGAAAGATTTTTCTTCTTGTGAACACGACCTTCGCCATGGCAGCTTTTACATGGTTTTTCAATTTTCTTACCAGAACCATGACAAGTAGGACAAACCGCTTCAGTTACGAAGAAACCTTGTTGGCGACGAATACGACCTGAACCATGACAGCTTGGGCATGTCTCAACTTTTGATCCTTTTTCTGCGCCAGTACCATCGCAGCTATCACAGTGAGCAAGGGTATTAATTTGGATATCTTTGGTTGTACCTTTTACGGCTTCTTCTAACGTAATTTGGATGTCATAACGTAAATCTTCACCGCGAACAACACGCTGACGACCGCGTCCGCCACCGCCGAAGATATCGCCGAACATATCACCAAAAATATCACCGAAATCAGCACCGCTGAATCCGCCACCGAAGCCACCGCCTCCCATGCCACCTTGTTCAAAGGCTGCATGACCGTATTGATCGTAAGTCGCACGCTTTTCTTTATCACCTAGGATTTCATAGGCTTCTTGGATTTCTTTAAATTTTTCTTCTTTGGCTTTATCACCTTTGGTTCTATCAGGGTGATATTGCATGGCGAGTTTTTTGTAAGCACGTTTAATTGCTTTTTCATCTGCGCCACGTTCAACACCAAGAACGTCGTAATAATCTTTCTTTGCCATAATGTTTTCGTTTTCCGTTTAAAAATATAAATTTAAAAAATTTTATTTTGTTATTGTATGGTATTGCGTTAACAACATACCTAAGAATAAAAATAATGTCGAAGTCAGAAATATCAAGGGTAAATTCGTTAATTTATGACTTATTTTGCTGCTGCAAATGCTTGCTCTAAGTCAGCTAAAATATCTTGAATATTTTCAATACCGCAAGAAAGGCGAATAAGTCCTGCAGAAATCCCCGCTTTTTCTAATTCAGCTTCACTTAATTGGCGGTGCGTTGAAGTCGCTGGATGTAATGCACAAGTCCGAATATCGGCTACGTGTACTTCACGTGAGGTCATTTGCAATGCGTTTAACCATTTTGCCGCGGTTTCTTTATCACCTTTAATCTCAAAGGAAATAACGCCACACAAACCGTTCGGTAAGTATTTTTGTTTGAGCACGTAATCTGGTGAACTTGGTAAGCCAGGGTAATTCACTTTAACAACTTGCGGATGTTTTTCTAAAAACTCGGCTACAGCCTGTGCATTTTCATAATGACGTTGCATGCGAAGCGCAAGGGTTTCCATACCTACATTTAATAAGAAACTATTTTGTGGTGCTGGTGTAGCACCTAAATCACGCATTAATTGCACGCGTGCTTTGACAATATAAGCCGCAGGGCCGAAGGTTTCTGTGTAAACCAAACCATGATAAGTTTGGTCTGGCATGCTTAATTGCGGATATTTGCCGTTATTCCAATTAAAGTTACCACCATCAGTAATTGAGCCACCTAAGGCAATAGCATGACCATCTAAATATTTAGATGTACTGTGAATGACCACATTTGCGCCAAATTCGATTGGACGACAAAAATAGGGCGTTGCAAAGGTATTATCAACTAATAATGGCGCCTCAGCAGCTTTCGCTAAGGCTGCAAATTTTTCAATATCCAACACGCGTAAAGCGGGGTTCGCAATGGTTTCAGCAAAAACAGCTTTTGTATTTGGACGAATTGCTTTTTTGAGCTCTTCAAGTGGTAAATCTTGATCCACAAAAGTCACTTCGATACCCATTTTTTTGAATGTATGGGCAAATAAATTGTAAGTACCGCCATACACATAAGAAGAGGAAATGAAATGATCGCCTGCTTCTAAAATATTCAACATCGCATAGAAAACCGCAGATTGACCAGAAGCAGTACACATTGTTGCTACACCACCTTCAAGTGCCGTGATTTTTTCTTCCGCAGCATTTGTTGTTGGGTTTGCTAGGCGAGTATAGAAATAACCGGCTGCTTGTAAATCAAATAACTTGCCAATTTCTTCTGCAGAATCATAAGTATAAGTAGTGCTTTGTACGATTGGTTGAACACGTGGCTCACCGTTTTTAGGGGTATAGCCAGCATGGAGGCATTTCGTTTCGAATTTCATTGTTTTTTCCTTTGTTGTGTTTGTTTTGGGGTAAAGTGCGGTCGTTTTTTATAAAATTTTACGCACTTTGAGCTTAGCAATGTGGTACAACAGCGATATAAATTTCTACCAAACCATCAGAGTGGTATTTTTCAAAATCCACCGAATAAGCCCGCTTAAGTAAACCTTGTTGTTCTTTTTTCCAGATTAGTTGCCATGTTTGATAAATTTCATCTACTTTGCAACGAAAAACTTCGTAGAAACTCAAATCTTCAATTTCAATCACTGGCATATCTGTCTCTAATACTACTTCACTTGCAATCGCAAAATCATAGTCTGTTAGGTGATTCGTAGCATAATTAAAATAGATGCCATAACAACAGTGACCTTGTGGTAGTTTATCAAGATTGTTTTGCCAAAGGGCTGAGATTATCTCATTTGCTATGTTGTTATTTAAGCGTTGTTGTACGATTGGGTAGAGTTTTAACGCCATTTATCCTCCGGGTTTATTTTTCCTGACTTCACTTTTTTAAATAAAGTCAGGAAAAATGGCATTTAATGAATATGCCAAAAGGGCGTATCGCTACGCCCTTTGATTTAGGTTAAAGTGAAATTATTTGTTGTCTTTCACTTCTTCAAACTCAGCATCAACAACATCATCATTTGGTTTGCTGTTGCTTTGAGCTTGTTGTGCATCAGCTTGCGTTTGTGCCGCTTGAGCAAGTTTTTGAGCAACTTCTGCAAGTGCTTGAAGTTTTGCTTCGATTGCTGCTTTATCTTCACCTTTCGCTGCAGTTTCTAAATCGCTTAATGCACTTTCAATTGCTGCACGATCTTCAGCTGGAACTTTGTCACCGGCTTCTTCTAATTGTTTACGTGTGCTGTGTACAAGGTGATCTGCTTGGTTGCGAGCTTGTACTAATTCTTCAAATTTACGGTCTGCTTCAGCATTTGCTTCTGCATCACGAACCATTTGTTGAATTTCTTCATCACTTAAACCTGAAGAGGCTTTGATGGTGATTTGTTGTTCTTTACCCGTACCTTTATCTTTCGCAGAAACATGGATAATACCGTCAGCGTCGATATCAAAGGTTACTTCAATTTGTGGCATACCACGTGGAGCAGGGTTGATGCCTTCAAGGTTGAATTGACCTAAAGATTTATTCGCTGATGCTTGTTTACGTTCACCTTGTAATACGTGAATGGTTACTGCACTTTGGTTATCTTCTGCTGTTGAGAATACTTGCGATTTTTTAGTTGGAATCGTCGTGTTTTTCTCAATTAAGGTAGTCATTACGCCACCCATTGTTTCGATACCTAAAGATAACGGAGTTACGTCTAACAATAATACATCAGTTACATCACCCGCTAATACACCACCTTGAACTGCTGCACCGATAGCAACGGCTTCATCCGGGTTCACGTCTTTACGAGGTGCTTTACCGAAGAACTCTTCTACTTTTTGTTGTACTAATGGCATACGGGTTTGACCGCCCACTAGGATAACATCATCAATTTGTGATGCACTTAAGCCAGCATCATTTAATGCAACTTTTACAGGTTCAAGTGATTTAGCCACTAAATCTTCTACTAAAGATTCTAATTTAGCACGGGTTAATTTAATGTTTAAGTGTTTAGGACCTGTTGCATCTGCAGTGATGTAAGGTAAGTTCACATCAGTTTGTTGTGCAGAAGAAAGTTCAATTTTCGCTTTTTCACCTGCTTCTTTTAAACGTTGCATTGCAAGTGGGTCGTTACGTAAATCAACGCCTTGTTCTTTTTTGAACTCATCCACTAAGTAGTTGATTACACGGTTATCGAAGTCTTCACCACCTAAGTGAGTATCACCGTTGGTTGCTAATACTTCGAAGGTTTTTTCGCCACCTACTTCATCAATTTCGATGATAGATAAGTCGAATGTACCACCACCTAAGTCATAAACAGCGATAGTTTTGTTGCCTTGACCTTTATCTAAACCGTAAGCTAATGCTGCAGCTGTAGGTTCGTTGATAATACGTTTAACTTCTAAGCCTGCGATACGACCTGCATCTTTTGTCGCTTGACGTTGAGCGTCGTTAAAGTATGCAGGAACAGTGATTACTGCTTCTGTCACTGGCTCACCTAAGAAATCTTCCGCAGTTTTCTTCATTTTTTTCAATACTTCTGCAGAAATTTGAGGAGGCGCAAGTTTGTCACCTTTTACATTTACCCATGCATCACCATTGTCTGCTTTGGTGATTTCAAATGGCATAATGTCGATATCACGTTTTACTTCAGCATCATCAAAACGACGACCAATTAAACGTTTGATTGCGAATAATGTATTTTTCGGGTTGGTCACCGCTTGGCGTTTTGCCGGTTGACCGACTAAAATTTCGTTATCATTTGTATAAGCGATAATTGACGGGGTAGTACGATCGCCTTCTGCGTTTTCAATTACGCGAGGTTTGTCACCATCCATTACAGCGACACAAGAGTTTGTTGTACCTAAGTCAATACCAATAATTTTTCCCATGTTGTTACTCCTAATTAAATTTTAAATTCGTTGTAAATTGTTACGATGAATAAGATGTGGATACTTTTTCGCATTTCAAGAGGCAAGATTTAAAATTTTTTCTTCCTTTTAAAGTGCGGTCATTTCCGTTCTTGTTTTACAAAATAAGTCCAGAGATGAGAAGTTCAAGGGGGGATATAAAATTATTTTTTAAAAATAAGAAAAAAATTGTGATTTGTGATAAATTGCCAGCAATTTTAATCATCTATTAGTTAGCAAAGGAATCAAAATGAAAAAATCAACTGTAGCATTAGGTGTCATTGTTGCCCTCGGTATTGTCGGCATCGGTGGTGCATGGTTTACTGGAGAAAAAGCACAAACTGAATATTTGCGTCAAATTGAATTAGCGAACCAAAAATTCCAAAGTTTAGGTTTGTCAGATTCAGTGAATCTTGTTTATAAAAATAAGCAATTTGATCGCAGTTTCTTTACTTCTCAAGTGGAAGATGAAGTAGTTATTTCTTTACCGAAAGAAGGACAAGTATTTACTATCCCACTTTCAACTAAGCTTTATCATGGACCATTTCCACTTAATCAGTTGGAAAAATTTAACTTCGTACCAACAATGTTTTCAGCACAAGGTGTGATTGGTAAAAATGAAACAACTCAGCCACTATTTGATTTTCTTAAATCAGATAAACCTGTTCAATATCAAGCTTCGACTAGTTATAGTTTAGCAACAAAAGGTAAAGTTGAATTAGCAGCAGGGGAAATGACAGATCCTCACTCACCGCAAAATAAGATCGCATGGTCAAATATCAACATTGGTTTTGATGTAGATAAAGATCGAGCGGGGAAATATGACATGACCTTAGACGAAGTGACTGCTGATTTAGGCCCTAGTAGTGCAGATGGGGATAGCCAGGACGCTACTGCAGTTAAGTCGGTAAAAACGAAGATGAAGGGCATGAAATTGGATGCTTCATTCAATCCTACAAAATGGGCTTACATTTATACTGGGAAAGGTTCTTATTCAACTGAAAGCTTCGAAATGACGAGCACGGACTATGCTGGAAAAACGACTTCTCTTATTGAAAAAGGCTTAAAAGCCACATCTGATATTTCACTTAATGGTGATTTTGTAAACTTAAAAAGTGAGAGTGCAGTAGATTCATTTGTTCTAGATGGAAAAGAGTTAGGGAAGTTAACTAACAATAGCGAGTTAAATCATATTGAAGCAAACGCAGTAAATGCCTTGATTGAAGCTGTTTTCACAGTATTTAAGTCTGTTAGAGATGATAAAAATGTGAATGATGAAGTGGTTTCTGAAATCTTAAGTTCATGGGTTGAAGAGCATGGTATGGCTATTTTTAATAATCAACCTCAAATTAAACTCAATCCTGTGTCAATTTCAGATGATCAAGGCAAAGTGTCATTAGATTTAAATGTGGCGCTAGCGAAAGATCCGAAATTTGATTTAATGGCGGGGAGTTTATATAAACAGTTTACAGATTTTGCAGTGAATATTCATGTAGATAAAGCAACTGCAGAAAAACTTATGACACAATTAGATCCAGAAGCAGATAAAGCGTTGATTAAAGCACAAATTGAAGAGCAAGCTAAGCAAGCGGCAGCACAAAATATTGTGGTGAATAATGATAAAAATGTGACGCTTAACTTAGTGCTTGAAAAAGGCGAACTCAAACTTAATGGTCAAGTGATTCCAGAAGAGCAAGTTCAAGGCGTATTATTTATGTTAATAATGGGCGCAGCAATGCAGGGTAAATAATTAACGAATAAATAAGCAGAAAGGAGATAAAGTGATTTATCTCCTTTTTTATTTGGTTAATTTAAACGTGCTTTTAAATATCCTTCATAATCGGGAATATCAATATTGATTTCTTGATAAAATAAACTTGATGTTAAAAGGAAATCGGCTGTGCTTTGATTAATCGCCACCGGAATATTCCAGACGGTTGCAATACGCATGAGCGCTTTTACATCAGGATCATGTGGCGCGGCATTCATCGGATCCCAAAAGAAAATCATCATATCAATTTTTTTCTCAGCAATTAGTCCACCGAGTTGTTGATCGCCTCCCATCGGGCCACTTAATAGTGAGGCTATTTTGAGTCCCGTTTCTCTTTCTAATAGATGGCCTGTTGTACCAGTTGCATAAAGTTGATGGGGAGCAAGTGCATCTTTATGTTTCTTTACCCAATTGAGCAGATTTTGTTTACAGCTGTCATGTGCAACGAGCGCTATTCGTTTATGAGAAAAAATTGGGCGAGTTGTCGTGTTCATATTTTGTCCTCTAAAAAGCTTAAAAGCATGCGAACACTTTAGATCAAAGCGGGTAGGGAATGCAATACATAAAGTATGCTTTAACTTAAAGTCAAAAATCCTTTAAAAATGACCGCACTTTTAGTGAAGAGTATTGCAATAACTCGAAGAAATGCGTGAGAACAGTGAAAATCTACTATCTTTCTTGCAAAAAATCTTCTAAAATTTACAAGATTTGTTAAATGTTTGTAACATTGATTAACAAGCTTGATTTTCGTGTTTGGTCATAACCAAACTTCATTTTCACTCAGTAAAATAAGGAAAGACTATGTCAGATACCTTAGTAAACGATATTGACCCAATTGAAACACAGGATTGGTTGTCAGCTGTTGATTCATTAATTCGTGCCGAAGGCGCAGAGCGTGCGCATTACATCATCAATCAGGTGATCGACCAGGCTCGTAATGGTGGTGTGAACATTGCAAAAGGTGGCGTAACAACCCCATATGTTAATACCATCCCAGTTTCTGAACAGCCAGCATACCCAGGTGATAAAGCTATTGAGCGTCGTATTCGTAGTGCTGTACGTTGGAATGCGATCATGGCGGTATTACGTGGTCAGAAAAAAGATCTTGAATTAGGAGGTCACATTTCAACTTATCAATCTGCAGCAAGCATGTATGAAGTCTGTTTTAACCACTTCTTCAAAGCTGCTACAGATAAAAACGGCGGTGACTTAGTCTTCTTCCAAGGCCACGCAGCGCCAGGTATGTATGCGCGTGCATTTGTTGAAGGCCGTATTACTGAAGAACAAATGAATAACTTCCGTCAGGAATGTGAACCAGGTAAAGGTCTTTCTTCTTACCCTCACCCGAAATTAATGCCTGAATTCTGGCAATTCTCTACCGTATCGATGGGTTTAGGTCCAGTAAATGCAATCCGTACTGCTCGTTTTTTAAAATACTTAGATAACCGTGGCTTAAAAGACACCAAAGATCAAAAAGTCTATGCTTTCCTTGGTGATGGTGAGATGGACGAAATCGAAGCGAAAGGTGATTTAACCTTCGCAGCACGTGAAGGCTTAGATAACTTAATCTTCGTTGTAAGCTGTAACTTGCAACGTTTAGATGGCCCTGTAACGGGTAACGGTAAAATCGTTCAAGAATTAGAAGGTTTATTTGCTGGTGCTGGTTGGGAAGTGATCAAAGTCATGTGGGGCTCTAACTGGGACAAATTATTTGCCAAAGACACCTCAGGTAAGTTAACTCAATTGATGATGGAAGTGCTTGATGGCGACTATTTAACCTTCAAATCTAAAGATGGTGCTTATGTTCGTGAACACTTCTTTGGTCGTTATCCAGAAACTGCAGCATTAGTAGCGGATATGACAGATGATGAAATCTGGGCATTAAGACGCGGTGGCCATGATTCTGAAAAACTTTATGCGGCATTCCATAAAGCGCAAACAGCAGGTAAACCTGTAGTAATCCTTGCACACATGGTTAAAGGTTATAAAATTCCTGAAGCAGAAAGTAAAAATACGGCTCACCAATCTAAAAAAATGTCGATCGAAAGTCTTAAATACTTCCGTGATCATTTCCACCTAGATATTAAAGATGAAGATATTCCTAACTATCCATACATTACCTTCCCAGAAGGTTCGGAAGAGTACAATTATCTTCATGGCAGACGTAAAGCGTTAAACGGTTACTTACCGAAACGTTTACCAAAATTCACCACTGAATTTAAAGTGCCATCTTTAGAAGAATTTGCCCCATTATTGGAAGCTCAAGCTCGTCCAATTTCAACTACAATGGCATTCGTGCGTTTCTTAAATACCTTATTGAAAGATAAAAATATTGGTAAACAAATTGTGCCAATTGTTGCTGACGAAGCACGTACTTTTGGTATGGAAGGTTTATTCCGTCAAATCGGTATTTACAATCCACATGGTCAAAACTATGTGCCTTCTGACCGTGATTTAGTGGCTTACTACCGTGAAGCGAAAGATGGCCAAGTATTACAAGAAGGTATCAATGAATTAGGTGCTGCATCATCTTGGTTAGCTGCAGCGAACTCATACTCTGTCAATAACCTTCCGATGATTCCATTCTTTATCTACTACTCAATGTTTGGTTTCCAACGTGTGGGTGACTTAATGTGGGCAGCAGGTGACCAATTAGCACGTGGTTTCATGATCGGTGGTACTTCTGGCCGTACAACATTAAATGGTGAAGGTTTACAACACGAAGATGGCCACAGCCATATTCAATCTCTTGTTATTCCTAACTGTGTGTCTTATGACCCAGCTTACGTTTATGAAGTGGCAGTTATCCTACAAGACGGTATCAACCGTATGTACGGTGAAAAACAAGAAGATGTGTTCTACTACATCACCACATTAAATGAAACTTACGAACAACCAGCAATGCCAAAAGGTGCAGAAGAAGGTATTCGTAAAGGTCTTTATAAATTTGAAACCGTTGAAGCGAAAGGCAACAAAGGTCATGTTCAATTATTAGGTTCTGGTGCGATCTTCCGTCACGTTCGTGAAGCAGCACAAATTCTTGCAAATGAATATGGAGTAAGCTCAGATGTATATAGCGTGCCTTCATTCACTGAAGTGGCTCGTGAAGGTGCGGATGCTGTACGTTGGAATATGTTACATCCAACTGAGACACCACGCGTACCTTACATTGCACAAGTAATGAACGATGCTCCAGCTGTTGCAGCAACTGACTACATGAAATTATTTGCAGAACAAGTTCGTGCATTCATCCCAGCACAAAGCTATCACGTATTAGGTACTGACGGTTTCGGTCGTTCAGACAGCCGTGAAAACTTACGTGAACACTTTGAAGTGGATGCACGTTATGTTGTGGTTGCAGCATTACATGAGCTTGCAAAACAAGGCAAATTTGATGCGAAAGTGGTGGCTGATGCAATCGCGAAATTTGGTTTAAAAACTGAAATTTTAAATCCGCTTTACGCTTAATTAAAACATCCTGTGTGTGAGAGCACACAGGAGCATCTACAAATAAAGTGCGGTTGATTTTAACTGCGTTTTTTAAAGGTAAGATAACATGTCAAAACAAATTCAAATTCCTGATATCGGTAGTGATGAAGTTACCGTAACAGAAGTGATGGTGAAAGTAGGTGATACCATTACTGCTGATCAAAGTATTATCAATGTTGAAGGTGATAAAGCTTCAATGGAAGTCCCTGCACCTGAAGCCGGTGTGGTAAAAGAAGTATTAGTAAAAGTGGGTGATAAAGTCACAACTGGCACACCAATGCTTGTATTAGAGTCAGCGGATGCGGCAGCGCCTGCTCCAGCTGCAGCAGCACCTGCAGCACCTGCACCTGCACCGGCAGCCGCACCAGCAGCTGCAAGTGTCGTTGAAGTCAATGTACCCGATATCGGTTCAGACGAAGTAAACGTGACAGATATTATGGTGAAAGTAGGCGATACCGTTGAAGTTGATCAGTCAATAATCAATGTTGAAGGTGATAAAGCGTCAATGGAAGTGCCTGCTCCAGTTGCTGGCGTCGTAAAAGAAATTTTAATCAACGTGGGTGATAAAGTTGTTACTGGCAAATTAATCATGAAATTTGAAGTGGCAGGTACTGCACCAGCCGCAGCACCAGTTCAACAGGCTGCAGCGCCTGCAGCAGCACCAACAGCTTCAGCCATTAAAGAAGTGAATGTTCCAGATATCGGTGGCGATGAAGTTAACGTAACTGAAATCATGGTTGCCGTTGGTGACAGCGTTTCTGAGGAGCAATCTTTAATCACCGTTGAAGGCGATAAAGCCTCAATGGAAGTGCCAGCTCCGTTTGCGGGTGTGGTAAAAGAAATTTTAGTGAAATCAGGTGATAAAGTTTCAACTGGTTCATTAATTATGAAATTTGAAGTGGCAGGTGCAGCACCAGCGCCAGCAGTAGCTCCTGCAGCGGCAGCTCCAGCTCCTCAAACAGCACCTGCAGTAGCGCCGGCAGCACAATCAGGTAATGTATCTGGTTTAAGCCAAGAACAAGTTGTAGCAAGCGCAGGTTATGCACACGCAACACCGGTGATTCGTCGCTTAGCGCGTGAATACGGTATTAACCTTGATCGCGTAAAAGGTACGGGCCGTAAAGGTCGTGTCGTGAAAGAAGATATTCAAGCTTACGTGAAAACCGCTGTTAAAGCGTTTGAAACAGGCACTGTATCTTCTGCAGCAGCGGGTAATGGTGTGGCAAACGGCGCAGGCTTAGGTTTATTACCGTGGCCGAAAGTTGACTTCAGCAAATTTGGTGAGGTAGAAGAAGTTGAATTAAGCCGTATCAACAAAATCTCTGGTGCAAACTTACATCGTAACTGGGTAATGATTCCACATGTTACTCACTTCGATCGCACAGATATCACCGATTTAGAAGCATTCCGTAAAGAACAGAACAAGATTGTTGAAAAACAAAAATTGGATGTGAAAATTACACCGGTTGTGTTCATTATGAAAGCAGTAGCGAAAGCATTAGAAGCGTTCCCACGTTTCAATAGCTCTATTTCTGAAGACGGTCAAAAATTAACACTTAAAAAATACATCAACATTGGCGTAGCGGTAGATACACCAAACGGTCTTGTTGTACCTGTATTTAAAAACGTGAACAAAAAAGGTATTATCGAACTCTCTCGTGAATTAATGGAAATCTCCAAAAAAGCACGTGACGGTAAACTTTCAGGTTCTGATATGCAAGGTGGTTGTTTCACCATTTCAAGCTTAGGCGGTATTGGTACAACTCACTTTACACCAATTGTAAATGCACCTGAAGTGGCTATCTTAGGTGTGTCTAAATCAGAAATGCAACCAGTTTGGAATGGTAAAGAATTTGAGCCACGCTTAATGCTTCCATTATCATTATCTTTTGACCACCGCGTGATCGATGGTGCTGATGGTGCTCGTTTCTTAAGCTATATCAATGGCGTATTAGCTGACTTACGTCGCTTAGTGATGTAATTAACATGGTAAGATGTGAGTGATTAGGCTCACATCTTACAGAAAGGACCGCAAGTGCGGTCAAAAATTTGAACGTTTTTACGAGGTAAAAATGAGTAAAGAAATTAAAACCCAAGTTGTGGTACTTGGTGCTGGTCCTGCAGGTTATTCAGCGGCATTCCGTTGTGCGGACTTAGGTTTAGAAACAGTACTTGTTGAACGTTATTCAACATTAGGTGGGGTATGTTTAAACGTAGGTTGTATCCCTTCTAAAGCATTACTTCACGTTGCTAAAGTAATTGAAGAAGCAAAACACGCAAGCAAAAATGGTGTGTATTTCGCTGAGCCTCGCATTGATTTAGATGAAGTGCGCGCAGGTAAAGAAGCGGTTGTGGCTAAATTAACAGGCGGTCTTGCAGGCATGGCTAAACAACGTAAAGTCACCGTTGTTGAAGGTTTAGCGGCGTTTACCGATCCACATACATTAGTAGCACGTGATCGTGATGGTAAACCAACAACAATCAAATTCGATAATGCGATTATCGCAGCGGGTTCTCGCCCAATTCAATTACCATTCATTCCACATGAAGATCCACGTGTTTGGGATTCAACAGATGCTCTTAAATTAAAAGAAGTACCGAAAAAACTTTTAATCATGGGTGGTGGTATCATCGGTTTAGAGATGGGTACCGTATATCATGCATTAGGTTCTGAAGTTGAAGTGGTTGAAATGTTTGACCAAGTAATTCCAGCAGCAGATAAAGATGTTGTTGCAATCTACACCAAACAAGTAGAGAAAAAATTCAAGTTAATGCTTGAAACTAAAGTGACTGCAGTTGAAGCAAAAGACGATGGTATCTATGTTTCAATGGAAGGTAAAGCATGCAATGACACTAAACGTTATGATGCAGTGTTAGTGGCAATCGGTCGTACACCAAACGGTAAATTGATCGATGCAGGTAAAGCTGGAGTTGAAGTGGATGAGCGTGGTTTCATTCATGTTGATAAGCAAATGCGTACTAATGTGCCTCATATCTTTGCAATCGGTGATATTGTTGGTCAACCAATGTTAGCTCACAAAGGTGTCCACGAAGGTCACGTAGCGGCAGAAGTGATTGCAGGACAAAAACATTACTTCGATCCAAAAGTCATTCCTTCTATTGCTTATACTGAACCAGAAGTAGCTTGGGTAGGTAAAACTGAGAAAGAATGTAAACAAGAAGGTTTAAACTACGAAGTCGCTAAATTCCCTTGGGCAGCTTCTGGCCGTGCGATTGCATCTGAATGTGCAGAAGGTATGACCAAATTAATCTTTGATAAAGATACTCATCGTATACTTGGTGGGGCTATCGTGGGGGCTAACGGTGGTGAATTATTAGGTGAAATCGGTCTAGCGATCGAAATGGGTTGTGATGCGGAAGATATCGCATTAACAATTCATGCTCACCCAACACTTCATGAATCTGTAGGTCTTGCGGCTGAAGTATTTGAAGGTTCAATTACCGATCTTCCAAATGCAAAAGCGAAGAAAAAATAATCAATTCTAATCCTTTTAAGGGCTACTCATTGAGCAGTCCTTATTTTTTTTGAGATCTCACTCACAAAATTGCATAAAAATTCAATAAAAACTGGCGGGCATAATGACTTTTTGATAAAATCCGACCAGTTTTGTTTTTATATTTTTTTATTATTTAAAAGCTATGTTAAAGAAGATTTTGATTATTGTAGGTTTGGCTGTTTTGACAACAGCCTGCTCTAACAACTCGGGGCAGGCACAAAACGGCATGATTAGTGAAAGTGATGATGCTGAGTTAACGGGTTTGATTGCTGGTTTAGATGGGAAAAAAGGGGGCGTTTACCCTAAATTAAGAACTAACCGTCCTAAATCAGGTTTAATTGGTGATAAAGCGCTTGCTCAAGTTTATAACGAATGGGTTGGTACTCGTTACAGAATGGGTGGCACTTCAAAACATGGTATTGATTGCTCTGCATTTATGCAAACTGCTTTTCTCGATGCTTACGGCATGGAGCTTCCACGTTCAACCTCAGAACAACGCTATTTAGGTCGCCAAATCCAAAAACATGAATTACGTAAAGGTGATTTAGTGTTCTTCCGTCGCAACAATCATGTTGGCGTTTATATTGGTAATAACCAATTTATGCATGCAAGTACAAGTCAAGGCGTAACAATTAGTTCATTAGATGAAGATTACTGGTCAAGAACTTATACACAATCTCGTCGCGTGATGTAATGACAATTTTATTTCAACAAGAAGTGCGGTTAATTTTAACCGCACTTTTCTTTATTTAGAATTTAGATTATTTGATTATTGGCTTAAGCCGCAAATTTCATTAAGTCTCTTCTTGGTTTCATTTGATGGATAGTATTCGTCACCGTGCCAACTAATGGAAGGTTTGTCCATTGTGTTGTTTTAATATTTTCCACTTTAGAATCTAATGCCATGAATACAAATTCATTACCGCTTACGCCGGCAAATTCATAGATATGGAATTCATCTTGTTTTTCTAAAACGACAAGATCACCAATGAAAAGGCTGTCATTTTTTTCAACCACTAACATATCGCCCATTTCAATTCCCCAAGCAAGCATATTCGGATTGGTAACACGAATAAAACAAGTTTGTTGTGGACGTTTGATGCAATAAAGGTTGAGATCTAATTTTTTATTAAATGTTGATTTGCTTTCAACATCATTGAAAAATGGCATAGGATGATAAGAAAACGTCATATCATTTTGTGCAACTGTATTTGCGTAGTTCATCATCTTGTGTTCCTTTTAGTTTGTGTGTTTTTAATCAGTGGTTGTTTATACAGTTGTAATATACTGGTATTAGATACAGTATGTCAATAGGGCATAGAAAAAATTTTTTTATAGGCGAAAATTTTAGAAAAAATTCATTCCTTACTGAAAAAGTTCAATTTTTTAACAAAATAATAAAGAAAAAATTTTCTTTTAAATAAAATTTGAGCTATCTTTATCTTGTTTCGGTGGATCGTAACGATCTGAAGTTCAACTTAATCTTCATTTAAAACTATTATGAATACAACACGTTTATTTCATTTTTTGTTCCAAGGTAATTTGGTAAAACGAATTGCCGTTGGTTTGGTACTCGGGATCCTTGTTGCCTTGGTGAATGAGAGTGTAAAAAATTCAGCAGGTATTGATCTTGCATCTAGCTTTGGAGTGCTCGGTCAAATCTTTGTTAAAGCATTGCGTGCTGTTGCACCAATTTTGATTTTCTTCCTTGTTATGGCTGCGCTCGCTAATAAGAAAGTGGGCTCTAAAAGTAACATGAAAGAAATTGTCGTGCTTTATCTTTTGGGTACGTTCTTAGCGGCTGTGGCTGCAGTAATTGCAAGTATGGCATTCCCATCAGATGTGGCTCTTGCAGTAAAAGAGGATGCGAGTTCAGCACCTCAATCTGTTGGTCAAGTCATGTTAACGTTAGTATTGAATGTGGTGGATAACCCATTAAATGCAATTTTCAAAGCAAACTTTATCGGTGTTTTAGCGTGGTCTATCGGTTTAGGTTTAGCCCTTCGTCATGCATCAGATGCAACTAAACAAGTTGTGGCTGATTTTGCAGAAGGCATTTCTAAAATTGTTCACGTGATTATTTCATTTGCACCTTTTGGTGTATTCGGTTTAGTGGCTGAAACATTATCTGACAAAGGCTTATCTGCGTTAGGTGGATATGTTCACTTATTATTCGTGTTAATCGGTACAATGCTATTTACTGCCTTTGTACTTAATCCAATTCTCGTTTATTGGAAAATTCGTCGTAATCCATATCCATTAGTGTGGACTTGTGTACGCGAAAGTGGTGTAACTGCATTCTTTACACGTAGCTCTGCAGCAAACATTCCTGTAAACATTGAATTAGCAAAACGCTTAAATCTTGATGAAGAAACCTATTCTGTGGCAATTCCATTGGGTGCGAATATCAATATGGCGGGTGCGGCAATTACTATTACTGTATTAACGTTAGCAGCTGTTCATACATTGGGTATTGAAGTTTCTTTTGTTAGTGCGGTGTTATTAAGTATTGTTGCGGCGCTTTGTGCGTGTGGGGCATCTGGTGTTGCTGGTGGCTCATTATTGTTAATTCCATTAGCTTGTAGCTTATTCGGTATTAATGATGACATCGCTGCTCAAATGATTGGTGTAGGTTTCGTGATTGGTATCTTACAAGACTCAACAGAAACAGCACTTAACTCTTCAACTGACGTACTATTTACTGCGGCAGTATGTATCGAAGAAGAGCGTAAAAACGGTTAATTAAATTAATCTAATAAGGCGGGCAATTGCTCGCCTTTTGTTTTTAAAGGAAAGAGAATGGCACTTTTAATTCAGCAAGCAAAATTTAAGCTTTATCAAAAACAGACCTTAAACTTACCGCACTTTGCGATTGAGCCACAACAATATTGGGTTGTGGTAGGCAGTAATGGGAGTGGGAAATCGGCGTTTGCTTTAGCTTTGCAAAATGAGTTACCTTTACAGGAAGGGGAGTACCATAATTCCTTCAAACGTGTTCACTCCTTTTCTTTTGAAAAACAACGAGAAATTCTTGAAGCCACATTAAAGAATTTAAACAACGATGATACCGATCCAGATTTCTTTGGTAAAACGGCAAGAGAAACCATTTTAAATGGCAGCACGGAACTCACTTTTTGTGAACAAATTGCAGAAAAATTAGGGATTACTTATCTCTTAGATCGTTTCTTTATCAAACTTTCTACTGGGGAAACACGAAAAGTCTTATTGGCACAAACATTATTGCAAAAGCCCGATTTATTAATTTTAGATGAACCTTTTGAAGGGCTAGATCAGCAATCAGTAAAAGATTGGATGGTGATGTTGAACGAACTAAAAAAAGAATGTGCTATCGTTCTAATCGTTAATCGTTTGGCAGATATTCCGGCTGAAGCGACTCATTTAGCTATGTTGGAAAATTTAGAGTTAGTATTAGAAGGTGTACGCCAATCCATTGAGCAACAAAGTATTTATCAACAATTAGTGTATGCGGAACAGTCTGTTGATGTTGCGTTGCCTGAGCCGGCCTCACCATTACTAAAACTGCCTGAAAACCAACCGCACTTTGAACTTAAAAATGTTACAGTTCAGTATGGCGATAAAGTGATTTTGGATCATTTAAATTGGGTTGTTCAGCCAAATCAAAATTGGTGGATTAAAGGACCAAATGGAGCAGGGAAGTCAACCTTACTTTCGTTAATTACAGGTGATCATCCTCAAGCCTTTGCGAATCATGTGATGATTTTTGGTAAACAACGTGGTTCAGGCGAAACCATTTGGGATATCAAACAAAAAATTGGTTACGTAAGCAGCCAACTGCATTTAGATTATCGTGTGAATTGTTCCGTGCTAGATGTGATCATTTCAGGTTTTTTTGACAGTATTGGGATTTATCAACAAGTGCCAGAGGCAATTCGTTTGAAAGCCATGCAATGGTTAGCTCGTTTAAATCTGACTCATTTAGCAAAAAAGCCATTTCGTTCACTTTCTTGGGGACAGCAACGTTTGCTTTTAATTACACGTGCAATGGTGAAATATCCGCCTGTTTTGATTTTAGATGAACCTTTTCAAGGGCTTGATGGATTAAATCGCAAGCTAGTAAAACATTTTATTGAGCAACTGGTCAATAATAGTAAAACCCAACTTTTATTTGTCTCTCATCAAGATTTAGATGCCCCGAATTGTATTACGCATCTTTTTGAATTTATAAGAGAAAACGATAAATATATTTATATACAAAGTGCGGTCTAATTTGATAGACTTTTCTTATATATCCTCATCATTAAGGAGCAATCTATGGAAGGCTTATCCGTTGCCGCAATCGTCTTTATTGTATTAGTTGTAGTCGTACTTTTTTCAGCACTCAAAACTGTACCGCAAGGTTATAACTGGACGATTGAGCGTTTTGGGCGTTATACCCACACTCTAATGCCTGGCTTAAACTTTGTCGTACCATTTGTGGATCGTGTTGGCCGCAAGATCAATATGATGGAACAGGTATTAGATATTCCCTCACAAGAAGTTATTTCTAAGGATAACGCCAACGTATCTATTGATGCGGTCTGTTTTGTTCAGGTGATTGATGCTCGTAGTGCAGCTTATGAAGTGAACCATTTAGAACAGGCGATTATCAATTTAACTATGACCAACATTCGTACCGTATTAGGTTCGATGGAATTGGATGAAATGCTTTCCCAACGTGACTCCATTAACGGTCGCTTGCTGGCAATTGTGGATGAAGCGACCAATCCTTGGGGAATTAAAGTCACCCGTATTGAAATTCGCGATGTGCGTCCACCACGTGAGTTGATTGATTCAATGAACGCACAAATGAAAGCAGAACGTAATAAACGGGCGGAAGTCTTAGAAGCGGAAGGGATTCGTCAGGCGGAAATTTTACGTGCAGAAGGAGAAAAACAAGCCCGCATTCTGAAAGCAGAAGGGGAGCGTCAAGAAGCCTTCTTACAAGCAGAAGCGCGTGAACGTGCAGCAGAAGCAGAAGCGAAAGCAACCCAAATGGTGTCAGAAGCGATTGCCAGCGGTGATACCAAAGCAATCAATTACTTCATCGCACAAAAATACACAGAAGCCTTAAAACAAATTGGTGGTTCACCGAACAGTAAAGTGGTTATGATTCCGCTTGAAGCAGGCAATTTAATCGGCTCGGTGGCGGGTATTGCCGAACTGTTAAAAGGCGACAAAAAAGCGTAATTTCTTAAAGTGCGGTTAAAAATGACCGCACTTTTTCTCTCAAGGAGTTGATATGGCAGATTGGTTAACAACTTGGTCGGTATGGCATTGGTTAGTATTAGGTTTTGTATTATTAATCGCTGAAACTCTCGTACCTGGCGTGTTTTTATTATGGTGGGGCTTGGCCGCGATTGTGGCAGCAGGCGTAATGGCGTTGGTGCCAAGTTTATCCTTAACCGCCTTAGCCATTTTTTATGCGATTTTAGCGATTATTCTCTCGTTGCTTTGGTGGAAATACCAACATAGCAAAGATAATCAGGATCAATCACGTACAACCTTAAATCAACGGGATCATACTCTGTTAGGTAAAAAAGGCACGGTGTTAGAAATTGGTTCTAACGGGATTGGTCGAGGTGCTTTTGGCGATACCACATGGCGTATCCAAGGCGAGCATTTAAATGTGAACGAGCTTGTGGTGGTAGAACGCGTTGATGGCATTACATTGTTAGTTAAAAAGGTAACAGAATGAATCATTTGATTATTTTTGCGCATCCCAATAGCCAAAAAAGTTTTGGTCGTGCAATTGTGGATCGCATTGTAAAAGCAAGTCAACAGCTTGGTGTTGAAACCCATTTGCGTGATCTTTACACCATGAAATTTAACCCGATTATTTCCTTTGAAGAATTACAATCGGCTAATAAGGGTATTATCCCCGCAGAAATTCAGCAGGAACATGATTTTATTCGCCAAGCAGATTTGATTACGATGGTTTATCCTTTATGGTGGATGGGGTTTCCCGCCATGTTGAAAGGCTATTTGGATCGTGTATTAAGCCATGGTTTTGCTTATAAAACAGAGAATGGTGAATCCAAAGGTCTGCTTCAAGATAAAGCAATGCAACAATTTATCACCATAGGGAGTAGCGTAGCAAAATATCAAGAATACGGCGTGGATAAATCCCTCAATCATTGTTTGATCAATGGTTTATTTAATTATTGCGGTATCGAGAATGTGGATTACTCTTTATTTGGTGATATTCACATTATCGATGATGCAGCCCGCCAGGCGATGCTTGATGAAGCTGCTGAAAAAACAACAGCAAAATTGACCGCACTTTTAGCTCAATCTTGAGCACAATTATAGGAAAGCAACAGATGTCAGAAACTCAAATGAATAATTTCTCTTTAATTAGTCGCTTATTCGGCAATTTATTTTATCGCAGCCCTACGGATCCAATTTTGAGTGGGGTATTTGATTGGCTGCAACAACAAGGTTTAAGTCAAGTGTGGGCACTTTCTACGGATAAAGAAAGTGAAGCCGCCATTGATAATTTACAGATGAAAATTGATTTAACGTTACTTGATCAAGAATATCAAAAATTGTTTGGTCCAAACGGTAACGTGCCGACAGCTATTTCAAGTTATGGTATCGATGTGCAACGTTTTATGGATTTCCGTCATGCTCGTAACGTGCCAGAGACAGAGAATGTGGATCATTTCGCCTTGTTATTGCTTACAGCCTCTTGGTTAGAAGACAACACGGAATCGCTATCCGCTCAACAAGATTTATTCGGTGATTTCTTATTACCTTGTGCAGCGAAATTCTTAACCCAAGTGGAAACTTATGCCACACTTCCTTTCTATCGTTCATTAGCGTATTTAACCCGTGAAATCTTGGCTGCAATGGCTGATGAATTAGAAGAAGGCGAGTAGTTTTCATCAATAGAATAGATTTCTAAAAGAGATTTTTAGATGCCAATAAAAAAGCCCCGCGTGTCAAAACGCGGGGCTTTTATTTAATGGAAGATCAATTATTCTTCAGAAGTCACATCTTCAGAGCCTTCATCCTCATCATCCACATCACAAACACGTTCAAGGCTGACTACGTGCTCATCTTCTGCGGTACGAATTAAACGAACCCCTTGGGTGTTACGGCCAACGATGCTTACTTCACTTACGCGAGTACGCACTAAGGTACCCGCATCAGTAATAAGCATGATTTGGTCAGTTTCTTCTACTTGTGTCGCGGCAACGACTTTACCGTTACGTTCGCTCACTTTAATCGAAATCACCCCTTTGGTATTACGGGATTTGGTTGGGTATTCGCTTAATTGTGTGCGTTTACCGTAACCGTTTTGCGTCGCCGTAAGGATTGCGCCGTCATTTTTCGGCACAACTAAGGAAACCACTTTATCGATATTGAGATTGAGGGTTTCTTCTGCATTATCATCGGAAACCTCTTCAATTTCGACCGCACTTTCATCGTCAGCGATGTCGTTGGTGAGGGCGAGTTTAATACCGCGAACACCTGTTGCTAAACGACCCATTGCACGGACTGCACTTTCCGCGAAACGCACTACGCGACCTTGCGAAGAGAACAACATGATTTCGTTAGAACCATCGGTGATATCCACGCCGATTAATTCATCTTCATCACGTAAGTTCAAGGCGATGATACCGCTTGAACGTGGACGGCTGAATTCGGTTAGCGCAATTTTCTTCACAATACCACCAGCCGTTGCCATGATGACGAATTTATCTTCTTCATAAGCAGAGATTGGCAAGATTGCGGTGATACGCTCGTTTTCTTGCAACGGTAGAATATTCACAATCGGACGACCACGCGCACCACGGCTTGCTTGTGGTAATTGATAGACTTTCAACCAATATAAGCGACCGCGGCTCGAGAAGCAGAGAATCGTATCATGAGTATTCGCCACTAAGAGTTTTTCGATGAAGTCTTCATCTTTCATCTTCGTTGAAGATTTACCTTTACCGCCACGGCGTTGTGCTTCATAGTCGGTAAGTGGTTGATATTTCACATAACCTTCATGAGAAAGGGTCACTACTACATCTTCTTGAGCAATTAAATCTTCTAAATCAATATCACCAGAAGCCGCAGTAATTTCAGTACGACGTTCGTCAGCGAATTGAGCACGTACTTGTTCAAGCTCTTCACGAATCACTTCCATCAAGCGTTCAGGGCTGTTGATGATATGGAGAAGTTCTGCAATTTTAACCAATAACTCTTTGTATTCATTGATCACTTCTTCGGTAGCAAGACCGGTTAAACGGTGCAAGCGAAGTTCTAAGATTGCATCAACTTGTTCTGGAGAAAGATAGTAATCAGAACCTTTAATACCAAATTCAGCGGCTAATTCAGCCGGACGAGCCGCTGCATCAAGCAAGCCTAAAATTTCGTTATTCAGTTTCCAAGGACGAGAAATTAATTTTTCTGCCGCTTCTTTACGCTCTTTCGATTGACGGATGATATCGATGATTTCATCGATGTTTGATGTCGCAACCGCTAAACCTTCTAAAATATGAGTACGCTCGCGGGCTTTACGCAATTCAAATAAAGAACGGCGAATCACCACTTCGCGACGGTGCATCACAAAGGCTTCAATGATTTGTTTTAAGTTGAATAAACGTGGTTGACCGTGATCTAAGGCCACCATGTTGATCCCGAAAGTCACCTGCATTTGTGTGAGAGCATAAAGGTGATTTAATACCACTTCGCCTACGGCATCGCGTTTGATATCTATTTCAATGCGGATCCCTTCTTTGTTAGAAAGGTCGATAATATTGCTGATGCCTTCGATTTTTTTATCTTTGATGAGCTCAGCAATTTTTTCTACCAATTTGGCTTTGTTCACTTGATAAGGCAATTCGGTCACAATGATTTGCTCTTTGCCTTTATCTGTAGTTTCTACGCTAGCACGAGCGCGAACATACACTTTGCCGCGACCTGTGCGATAAGCTTCTTCAATCCCTTTACGGCCATTAATTAATGCCGCTGTTGGGAAGTCTGGGCCAGGAATATATTGCATTAACTCATCAATGGTGATGTTTTCATTATCAATATAAGCCAAGCAGCCATCTAAAACTTCATTTAAGTTGTGTGGTGGAATGTTCGTTGCCATCCCCACCGCAATACCAGAAGAACCGTTTGCTAAAAGTGCAGGAATACGGGTTGGTAATACATCTGGAATCATTAATTCGCCATCATAGTTTGGCGAGAAATTCACGGTTTCTTTATCCAAGTCAGTTAATAACGCTTGGGTAATTTTTTGCATACGGACTTCGGTATAACGCATTGCCGCTGGCGCGTCACCGTCGATTGAACCGAAGTTACCTTGCCCATCTACCAACATGTAGCGTAATGAGAACGGCTGTGCCATACGCACAATGGTGTCATATACCGCAGAATCACCGTGCGGGTGATATTTACCGATTACATCACCTACCACACGGGCAGATTTTACGTATTTTTTGCCGGCAGTGATGCCAGATTGATCCATGGAGAAAAGCACACGTCGATGTACCGGTTTTAAACCGTCACGCACATCAGGCAAAGCACGCCCAACAATCACCGACATGGCGTAGTCAAGGTAAGAAGATTTTAGTTCTTCTTCAATATTGACTGGGGTAATAGAGGAATGGATTGAATCCGTCATTTTTATTCCTTTTTTGATCAAAAAATTGCGACGGATTATAGCATAAATTTAAGCGTTTTTGTGCGAAAAGTGCGGTTGATTTTAAAGCAGTTTTTTAATGCGGAAATAAATAAGGCAGACATTAAGTCCGCCTTATGATTGAAAGAAAATCAACTATTTCCAATTTTCTCGTTTAGCTTTTTGTAATTTCGCATAAGCACCAAGTAAAGCTTGGTGTTCTTTGAAGTTTTCAAGCGT
Organism: Haemophilus parainfluenzae; assembly: GCF_003252795.1. Lineage (GTDB taxonomy): Bacteria > Pseudomonadota > Gammaproteobacteria > Enterobacterales > Pasteurellaceae > Haemophilus_D > Haemophilus_D parainfluenzae_K. The sequence goes on along the minus strand of NZ_QEPQ01000001.1, from coordinate 444,532 downwards.
TTCATCGCTGGCTGGCAAGTTATAGAACGGGTTACCTTTTTCTGCTACCGCAGCCCAAGCTTGTTGAACGGCTTCTTTGCCATACATTCTTTCAAACACAGTGCGATATTGTTGTGGATCGCGAGTATTGTCTAAATGCAATTCAATGATACTGATTAAGGCACGATAGTAATTCACACGCTCAGGCGTAAACACGGAGCTATTCATATTCATTGTCCAGTTTGCCCAATCTAAGGCTAATTCTAATTCACCTAATGCTAAGTAAAGCATGGATTTCAGTTCACCAACACGTAATGTTGTCCAACCGCTTGCTTTTGGTGCAACGATACCGATAAATTCGCGAACGCGTGTAGCATCGTCAATATCTTGCTCATCTAATTCTGCTAATAACTCTTCGTAAGTTTCGGCATCATGATGATGGTGTGGTAGATCCAATAAGATCTCGCGCCAGTCCATCCCCATGTTGTTATTGGCATAAATGAGATCATCAGCAGGGTAGATATCAGACATGCCAGGCACAATAATGCGGCAAGCGTAAACGTCTAAATGGTTGTAATCCATGATATAGACTTCTTTTTCTTTCGCCTTAAAGATTGACATCAAGTTTTCATATTCTTCTTGTGTTGAACCAGAGAAATCCCAATCTACAAACTCATAATCTGGTGTATTTTTGAATAAATCCCAAGAAATCAAGCCACTAGAATCAATGAAGTGTGTTTCAAGGTTAGCGTGTTCAGCCACATCATCATTATTGAATGATGGAGGAGAGAATACATCGAGATCTTTTAAGCTGCGACCTTGTAAAAGCTCCGTTACCGTACGCTCTAATGCCACTTGGAAATTAGGATGGGCGCCAAAAGAGGCAAAGCATGTGCCGTTATTTGGGTTGAGCAATACCACGCAAATGACAGGATATTTGCCACCTAATGAGGCATCGAAAGCATAAATTGGGAAACCTTCTTCCTCTAATTTGGCAATAGAGGCTTGAATAGATGGATAGCGATCCATGACGGATTTTGGAATTTCAGGAAGACTGATCGCTTCTGCAATAATGCGATTTTTCACATAGCGCTCAAAGACCTCAGACAGTCCTTGCACACGCGCTTCATTTTTTGTGTTACCAGCGGACATCCCATTAGAAACATACAAATTCGCAATGATACTTTGTGGAATATAGACGGTTTGTTGATCGGATTGGCGCACATAAGGCATGGCGACAATACCACGATCGTAATTACCGGATTGCAGATCCACGAGTAATTCAGGCGTTAGTTCTTGGTTTGGATCGAAATAATCCCATAGATAATCATCTAAAATTCCCTCTGGTAAAAGGGCGTCATCTTCAATTGGAAACCATTTTTCAGTTGGGTAATGAACAAAATCACCGTTAGCAATTTCTTGTCCTAAATAGAAATCAGCAAAGAAATAGTTGGTGGAAAGACGCTCGAAATATTCACCTAATGCAGACGCTAATGCGGCTTTTTTGCTTGCGCCTTTGCCGTTAGAAAAACATTGTGGGCAATCTTTATCACGAATGTGTACCGACCATACATTTGGCACAGGATTAAGCCAAGAGGCTTCTTCAATATTGAAACCAAGTGCGGTCAATTTTTGTTGAAATTTTGAAATACTGTCTTCAAGTGCGGCATCTTTGCCGAGAATAAATGTTTGTTCGGTCATAATTGTTCCTGTTATAAAAAGCTCCAGCATCATAGGGGAGTTTAGTGAGCTAATCAAGCATAAAATTTATGCACTTCTGCTCTTGTTTTCCTTGATTTTTAAGGGTAAATTAGCTTGGCGTAGAAAGGCATTTTCTGCGTGGGTAAAATTATAAACAAATCAACCAATTGGGAGATATCATGGCTCAAGGATTTTATGAATTAAAAGTGGCTAAAGACGGACAATTTATGTTCAACTTAAAAGCAGCAAACGGACAAGTGATTTTAACTAGCGAACTTTATAAAACTAAAGCATCAGCTGAAAACGGTATTGCTTCAGTGCAAAAAAATGGCGTGGATGCGAAAAACTTTGAATATCGCGTAGCGAAAAATGACAAACCTTATTTCGTATTAAAAGCGGCTAACCACCAAGAAATTGGCCGTAGCCAATATTATTCTTCTCAAGCTGCAGCAGAAAAAGGCGTTGAGTCAGTGATTAATAACGCATCTTCTGCAGTAATCAAAGAAGTCTCAGAATAATTATTCTGTTCTTATTTCTTTAAATGCACCTGCCGGCTCTAAAAACGCCGGCATTTTTGACCGCGCTTTCTCAGGATTTAGTGTTAATGGATAGGTTCGTTTTTGAGCAACGATGACCGTGAGCGGAGAGCAGAGCGTGGTCTTTTCTTGTTTTATGGATAGTCTTTCTTCTGCAATCACATCAAAATTTAATAATGATAGCCAGTCAATGACTCGCCAAGTAGCATATTGTCGGAATTTGAAGTTACCTAACTTTGGTTTGAAAAGTAATGGACTCATCGGATTAAATAACGTGATGAAAATCCAGCCATCATCCTTTAAAACACGATGAGCTTCTCGCAATATTTGGTGAGGATCTTGCGCAAAATTTAAGGTGTTTGCCAACAAGCAGGCATCCATTTCTTTTTCAATAAAAGGCAAGGCTAATGGCGATGCTTGGAGTAAGCTATCACTTTCATTTAATAGTGTGGTAGGAAAATACGCTGTTTTTTCAGCTAATACAATTTGGTGACGTAAAGGCAAGTCAAAGGCGATTTCACCACTTAAAGCCCCGATTTTCAGAATTTGATAGCCTAAAATTTTTGGTGTCCATTGGGCAAAATAATCGGTTAATACGTTACAATAGGCTTCACCTTGTGGTAACGCTTGCCAACTTTCAGGTGAAAGAAGTGGTTTGTGCCATTTGGCTTTCCAATTCAATGTTAATCCTATTTTCATAAGGTAATTTATGCTAGTTCCTATTCCTGCGCTCAATGATAACTATATTTGGCTTTATAGACGAGAAAATTTCCCCGTAATTGTGATCGATATCCCAGAAATAACCCGTTTAATTCCGTATTTAGAATCGAATAAGTTAGACGTAGAGGCGGTGTTATTAACCCATAATCATGATGATCATGTGCAAGGTGTCGCGGAATTTAAGCAATATTATCCCAATGTGCCAGTTTTTGGTCCAACAGAATGCGCAGACAAAGGGTCAACCAATATCGTGGATAGTGGTGTGATTAATACAGCACATTATCATATCGAAGTTTTGCCAAGCGGTGGCCATACGGCAGGGCATGTCAGCTATTTAGTGGATGGGCATCTATTTTGTGGCGATGCGTTATTTTCTGCGGGCTGTGGTCGCGTGTTCACGGGAAATTTTGCTCAAATGTTTGAAACCATGCAGCGTTTTAAGCAATTACCGAATGAAACCGTGGTTTGCCCCGCTCATGAATATACGCTAGGTAATTTAGCTTTTGCGGAAACCGTTTTGGCGGATAAAAGTGCGGTTGAAAATCAAAGTGTTTTAGTGAAGGGTTATCGTGCAGAGGGTAAACCGAGTTTGCCGACAACAATTGAATTAGAGAAACAAATTAATCCGTTTTTACAGGCAAAAAATTTAGACGAATTTACACAATGGCGTTTAGCGAAAGATAAGTTTTAACTCATTTTAGTTATTTATTTGAGTTTTTTCTCTTGAAATTTGCTCAATTCTCAACAATTCATTAAAATAGCGAAACTTTTACTTTCTACTTAAGCCGCATATTCATAAAAGTGCGGTTGTTTTTATTAGGTTTTTATGACCCTTCTTGTTCTAGGCATTAATCATAAAACGGCTTCTGTCGCCGTTCGTGAGAAAGTCGCTTTTTCTGAAGAAAAGCGGCAGCTTGCCTTACAACAAATTCACCAACAAGATTTGGCTGAAAGTGCGGTTATTCTTTCTACCTGTAACCGTACAGAGATTTATCTTCATCATCGTCAAATTTCACCCCAAGAGTGTAAACAATGGCAAACAAACTGTATAAATTGGTTTGCTAATATTCATCAGCTTTCTGTCGATGAATTAAATAAAAGTATTTACACCCATCAAAATCAACAAGCTGCAAATCATTTAATGCGCGTGGCCTGTGGTTTGGATTCATTGATTTTGGGCGAGCCACAAATTTTAGGACAGGTGAAACAAGCTTTCCAAATCAGTGAAGATTATTATCAAGCGGCGAATATTCCACTTTCAAGCACGCTTTCTCGCTTGTTCCAAAAAACCTTTGCAACAGCAAAACGAGTGCGTACTGAAACCAATATTGGTGAAAGTGCCGTATCGGTAGCTTATGCGGCTTGTAGCTTGGCTCGTCAGATTTTTGAATCTTTACGTGAACTACAAATTTTACTTGTTGGGGCAGGAGAAACCATTGAATTGGTGAGCCGTCATTTATTACGTCACGGTGTAAAAAAATTGATGATTGCTAACCGAACTTTATGTCGTGCTGAGCAGTTGGTGGAAAAATTAGCGTCTAATACACCGATTGATGTGTATTCGCTTGATGAATTGCAAACACCGCTAAATCAAGCCGATATTGTTATCAGCTCTACAGGTAGTCCGACTATTTTAATCACTAAAGCGATGGCTGAAATTGCGGAGAAAGTACGCCAATTTAGACCGACTTTAATGGTTGATATCGCCGTGCCTCGTGATATTGATGAAAACATCTCGGAATTAGAAAGTGTGTATCATTACACCGTGGATGATTTGCAAGATATTATCCAACGCAATCTTTCTCAACGTGAGCAAGCATCAGAACAAGCACAAGATATCATCACGCAAGAATGTAATGCCTTCTTTGAGTGGTTGAAAGTGCAACAGTTCTCTAATTTAATTCGTCATTATCGTGATGAGGCAGAAAATACTCGCCAAGAATTACTCGAAAAAGCGTTACACCAAATTCAACAAGGTGAGAATGCTGAAAAGATTCTACAAGAATTAAGTTATAAATTAACAAATAAACTTATTCATGCTCCAACCCAAACCATGCAATCCATGATGAGATCGGGTAATGCAGAAGGGTTGCATGCCTTTTCAAATGCGTTGCATTTAACCCATCCTTTAAATGAAAAAAACGATTAAATTTTTGACCGCACTTTTCAGTAGCGCATCGTTACTGATGAGTGTGCCAGCTCTAGCGGAATACCGAACTTTTGATGATGGCAATATTACTTACGGAATTTTTCAAGCAAAGCCCGAAGAAGTACAGCTACATTGGAAAGATGCTGAAGGTAAAGATTATCAAAGTCTAACGCGTCTCAAAAATGCCTTAGAGCCTAGCTATAACGTGAAAATGATCATGAATGCAGGCATTTATAGCATGAATAACACGCCAGCGGGATTATGGATTGAGCATGGAAAAGAGCTCAATGCGTTAAATACAAAATCAGGCAAAGGTAACTTTCATGTACAACCCAATGGTGTGTTTGCCATTGCAAAAAATAAGCCCTACATTTTAACCACCGCCGCTTATCAGAAAAGTAAACTCAAGCCGGATTTTGCGTTGCAATCAGGCCCAATGTTGATTGTTCATGGCAAAATAAATCCGCAATTTAGAGCAAGCCTAGAAAGCTATCATAAGCGTAATGCAGTGTGTTTGACGAAGCAAAATGAATTGCTATTTTTGATGACGATAAAAGATGAGCCTAATCTTTATACCTTGAGTCAAGGTTTGCTTAAAATTGGTTGCCAGGATGCCTTATACCTTGATGGAACCATTTCTAATTGGTACATTCCAGGGCAATTTAGCTCTTTGCATTGGAAGCATTTTGTGGGAATGATCTCCGTTCTTGATGTGAACAAAAAATAGCAAAAGCGTTTTATTTATAATCAACTAAATCAAAAAATCCGTTTTTTGCAAAAAAATGATTGACGAGAATAGGTCAAATCAGGATAATACGCCCCGCAAAGCCGATAAGGTAAAGCAAATGATGGCTACATAGCTCAGTTGGTTAGAGCACAACACTCATAATGTTGGGGTCGCAAGTTCGAATCTCGCTGTAGCCACCAAATTTGCGGGACTGGCGAAATTGGTAGACGCACCAGATTTAGGTTCTGGCGCCGAGAGGTGTGTGGGTTCAAGTCCCTCGTCCCGCACCATTTATCAGCTTGCAGTCAAATAGTAGTTGGGGTATCGCCAAGCGGTAAGGCACCGGGTTTTGATCTCGGCATCCCTAGGTTCGAATCCTAGTACCCCAGCCATACTATCTAAATAAAATCTTCTTTATTTCCAATCAAAGAATTTCTGTTGGGGTATCGCCAAGCGGTAAGGCACCGGGTTTTGATCTCGGCATCCCTAGGTTCGAATCCTAGTACCCCAGCCATCTTATTTTCTCTATTTCTTTTATATAAAAAATGCGATTAAATTTAACTGCACTTAGTCCTATCTGTCAGTTGTTATTTGCTACAAATTTTAATGTCTTTATATAAAAGAAAAGCACCTTGCGGTGACCTTTCTTTCATATTGATTATTTTAATTCTACTAAAGTTAAATTACATTGAGCTGTTGATGCTGAAGGTAATGCCTCATAATCTTTACCCGCTTGGGGGGTGAATACAAGTTTTTTGCCTAGGCAATGTTTAGGTCCTACGAACTTACCATTGACTATATAATTAATATTATGGGGTGTAATAATTTCACTTTGTAGAGTGATTTCTGCATCTGATGGGATTATAAATTCCTTAAAAAAAGTACCAGAACCTATTTCATTGAATTGGCTAGGATTCATACTTGCACTAGAGCTTGGCATGCCAATAGATTCATTCCCTTTAAGATAGAGTAATGAGCTGAAGGATTGCCCAAGGCTTCCTCCAACATTCACTTTTTCTGTTTTTCCATTTTGTTTTACTTCCATCATTGTGTAGCGACCATTTTGTCCATATAGACGGATACGAGCATCAGTTTGTGGGTTATAAGCTTTTCCTGCATTTGATAGTTCAGTATTTACACAACCTGAAAGTAGTAACGCTGCTGTACTGATAAGCATCAATTTTTTCATGATTTTTCCTTTTGTTAATGATAGGAAATGGTGAATTAATGTTCCCTTGTTTTAAAGAAGGTCACATCTGGATAACGTTCTTGTGCAAGATTTAGGTTTACCATGGTAGGTGCGATATAAGTGAGATTATCACCGCCATCTAATGCTAGGTTTTGCTCATTTTTGCGTTTGAACTCTTCAAATTTTTTGTTATCCGCACATTCTACCCAACGAGCTGTTGCTACGTTGACAGTTTCGTAAATGGCTTCAACGTTATATTCTGATTTCAAACGAGAAACAACCACATCAAACTGTAACACACCGACTGCGCCAACAATCAAATCATTATTACTTAATGGGCGGAACACTTGAACAGCACCTTCTTCAGAAAGTTGTACTAAGCCTTTTAACAATTGTTTTTGTTTAAGAGGATCTTTCAAACGAATACGACGGAATAATTCAGGGGCAAAGTTTGGAATACCGGTAAATTTAAGCTCTTCGCCTTGCGTAAAGGTATCACCAATTTGAATAGTACCATGATTGTGCAAACCGATAATGTCTCCAGCATAAGCCTCATCGGCATGAGTACGATCCCCCGCCATAAAGGTAAGCGCGTCAGAAATGACTACATCTTTACCAATACGTACGTGTTTAAGTTTCATCCCTTTTTCGTATTTACCAGAAACTACGCGTAGGAAAGCCACACGGTCTCGGTGTTTTGGATCCATATTGGCTTGGATTTTAAATACGAAACCAGTGAATTTTTCTTCTTCAGCTGAAACTTTACGGGTATCTGCTTGACGAGCTTGTGGAGCAGGTGCCCATTCAGTTAAACCATCTAAGAAATGATCAACACCGAAGTTACCTAATGCAGTACCGAAAAAGACAGGTGTTAATTCACCACTTAGGAATAAATCCAAATCAAATTCATTACTTGCACCTTTTACAAGCTCTAATTCATCACGCAATTGTTGGGCTAAGTCATCACCTACGGCGGCATCTAATTCTGGGCTATTTAGACCTTTCACAATGCGTACTTCTTGGATTGTAGAGCCTTGCCCACTTTGGTAAAGATAGGTTTCATCTTTATATAAATGATAAACCCCTTTAAACAATTTACCGCAACCAATCGGCCAAGTAATTGGCGCACAATGGATTTTTAATACGCTTTCCACTTCATCTAATAATTCCATTGGATCACGAATATCACGGTCAAGTTTATTCATGAAAGTGATAATTGGCGTATCGCGTAAACGGGTCACTTCCATCAATTTAATGGTACGTTCTTCAACCCCTTTTGCCGAGTCGATAACCATTAAGCAGCTATCTACAGCCGTCAAAGTGCGATAGGTATCTTCCGAGAAATCCTCATGTCCCGGCGTATCCAATAAATTCACTAAGCATTCATTGTAAGGGAATTGCATCACGGAAGTGGTAATGGAAATACCACGTTGTTTTTCCATTTCCATCCAGTCAGATTTTGCATGCTGTGCAGAGCCTTTACCTTTTACTGAGCCTGCTTTTTGAATGGCATTGCCGTATAACAATACTTTTTCGGTGATGGTGGTTTTACCCGCGTCAGGGTGGGAAATAATCGCAAATGTGCGACGTTTATTCACTTCTTCTAATGGATAACTCATTTGTCTTGTTTCTTCTGTTTTAAATGATGCTGTATTGTCGCTGATTTTCAGATTGAGCTCAAATTAAATTGCTTTTCTTTTGTTATCTATAGCTTATTTAGGTATATGACTCTGTAGTTTCTTTTCTTTAAAATTTTTCATAAAAAAAAGCAAACGTTTGCGCTAAAAGTGCGGTACAATATCCACCGATTTTTTATTCTTATAATTAAAGGTGCAAGCAATGACACAACTTAGTCTAAAAAAAATCTATTCGGGAAAAGTGCGTGATCTTTATGAGATCGATGATAAACGAATGCTAATGGTAGCCAGTGACCGTTTGTCCGCATTTGATGTGATTTTAGATGATCCTATCCCACGTAAAGGTGAAATCCTGACCCAAATTTCCAATTTCTGGTTCAATAAATTAGCCCATATTATGCCGAATCATTTTACATGCGATTCAGTTTATGATGTGTTACCAAAAGAAGAAGCTGATTTAGTAAAAGATCGCGCAGTGGTTTGCAAACGTTTGAATCCAATTAAAATTGAGTCTATTGTGCGTGGTTATTTAACAGGTAGCGGGCTAAAAGATTATAAGCAGACAGGGACCATTTGTGGTTTGAAATTACCGGAAGGATTAGTTGAGGCAAGTAAATTACCTGAACCGATTTTTACGCCATCAAGTAAAGAAGAAGTGGGTAATCACGATATCAATATCAGCTATGAACAATGTGAAAAAGCAATTGGTGCAGAGTTAGCGGCACAAGTGAGAGAAAAAGCCATTGCGCTTTATACTGAGGCAGCAAAATATGCGCTGACTAAAGGTATTATTATTTGTGATACTAAATTTGAATTTGGTTTAGATGAAAATGGTACGCTCACTTTAATGGATGAGGTATTAACACCGGATTCTAGCCGCTTTTGGTCAGTTGATACTTATAAAGAAGGGACAAACCCTCCATCATTTGATAAGCAATTTGTACGCGATTGGTTAGAACAAAGTGGTTGGAATAAACAACCGCCAGCACCGAAAGTACCAAAAGAAGTGATTGAAAAAACAGTGGCTAAATATCAAGAGGCTTTGGATTTATTAACAAAATAACATTAACAAACTCCCTGCTATGCTTTAGAATAGCAGGGATTTTTATGGATAAAATATTGTGAATAAAAGAGTATGAAATCTGTTGCGATAGTTGGTTTAGGTTGGTTAGGCTTACCGCTGGCGCTGCACTTAAAAGAGCTTGGTTGGTGTGTAAAAGGCTCAAAACAATCCCCTGATGATGCTCAGAAATTGCATCAGCTAGGTATTGAAACTTATCCTTTTTCGCTTTCTGACGAAATGAAACGTTTACCAGACCATATTCGCCCTCTTTTTAATGTAGATGCTCTCATTATCACCCTACCACCTAGCAGTTTTTCTTCTCAACAGTATTGTGAATATCTTGCTTTTTTAACTAATCAAGCCAAGAAACAAGGTGTACAGCATTTGGTTTTTACCAGTTCAACTTCTGTTTTTCCTAATATTTCGGGGCAATTTGATGAAAGTTCTCAACTTTCAGCTGAAACAGAAATGGGCAAAACACTGATACAAGCAGAACAGTGCTTGTTCCAATCAGGAATATTGCATTGCGATATTCTTCGACTAGCAGGATTAATTGGTAAACAACGCCATCCTGTTAAATTCTTAGCAGGAAAATGCAATTTAAAACAGGGCTATTCACCTGTTAATTTGGTGCATCTAGAGGATTGCATTCAAGCTATTACGGCCTTACTCATGAATCCAAATGGATTGCGAACTTACCATCTTTGCGCGCCAATTCATCCTACTCGAGCAGAATATTACACAAAAGCAGCGGTATTTTATGATTTATCCATACTACAATTTGAATGTAGTGATTCGGATCCGAAACGAATCATTATGGCAGATAAAATTTGTCGAGATTTAGGCTTCGCTTATCGTTATCCAAATCCCGATGATATGTTAGAAAAGCGCAGTGATTTTTGACCGCACTTTTTAAAGACTCACTCACCATAACCACAATGAAGGAAATAAAATATGTCAAATACGATTCTGCAACATTTACCTAAAGGTCAAAAAGTTGGTATTGCTTTTTCAGGCGGGCTAGATACCAGTGCGGCATTACTTTGGATGCGTCAAAAAGGTGCAGTACCTTATGCTTATACAGCAAACTTAGGTCAACCAGATGAAGATGATTACAATGCAATTCCCAAAAAAGCAATGGAATATGGTGCGGAAAATGCGCGTTTAGTGGATTGTCGTGCGCAGTTAGCCCATGAAGGGATTGCGGCTATTCAATGTGGTGCATTCCATATTTCTACTGGTGGAGCAACCTATTTCAATACCACACCACTTGGCCGTGCGGTAACAGGTACGATGCTTGTTGCAGCCATGAAAGAAGATGATGTGAATATCTGGGGTGATGGTTCAACTTTCAAAGGTAACGATATTGAGCGTTTTTATCGTTATGGCTTATTAACCAACCCAAATTTAAAAATTTACAAACCATGGTTAGATCAACAATTCATCGATGAGTTGGGCGGTCGCTTTGAAATGTCACAATTCTTAATCGCAAATGGTTTTGACTACAAAATGTCAGTAGAAAAAGCGTATTCAACTGACTCTAATATGTTAGGTGCGACACACGAAGCGAAAGATTTAGAAAAATTAAGCACTGGTATTAAAATTGTAAAGCCAATTATGGGTGTGGCATTTTGGGATGAAAATGTTCAAGTGAAACCAGAAGTGGTGACTGTTCGCTTTGAAGAAGGTGTGCCGGTTGCATTAAACGGTAAAACATTTGATAACGTGGTGGATCTTTTCTTAGAAGCAAATCGTATTGGTGGTCGTCACGGTTTAGGTATGTCAGACCAAATTGAAAACCGTATTATTGAAGCAAAATCACGTGGTATTTATGAAGCACCGGGAATGGCATTATTCCACATTGCTTATGAGCGTTTAGTCACCGGTATTCACAATGAAGATACTATTGAACAATATCGTATCAATGGTTTACGTTTAGGCCGTTTGTTATACCAAGGTCGTTGGTTTGATCCACAAGCATTGATGTTACGTGAAACTGCACAACGTTGGGTTGCTCGTGCGATTACAGGGGAAGTGACATTAGAACTTCGTCGTGGTAATGACTATTCCATCTTAAATACTGAATCACCAAACTTAACTTATGCGGCAGAACGTTTAAGTATGGAAAAAGTGGAAAATGCACCATTTGATCCAATCGATCGTATTGGTCAATTAACTATGCGTAACTTAGACGTAGCAGATACACGCGGAAAATTAAGTATCTACTCTCAAGTAGGTTTATTAACTGCGGGTAAAGATTCCGTTTTACCGCAATTAGGTAAAAAATAATTTTCTCCTTTAAATATAAAAAGTGCGGTCGATTTTGACCGCACTTTTACTTTTCTAAATATTCATTTCTTGAAATAGATTTAATTTATCCGGCACGAGATAAACTTGATCACCTATTTTATATTGCGCATTGAGATAATTTTCTTTGGTAAGAATGACTTCAATAGGTTGTTCAGTTTGCGAACTTTCTACTTCAATTCTCACGATAAAACCAATAGCATTAATATGACGAATCGTACCACTCGCTAAGGCATTATGAGATTCGCGTGAAAGCGTCAGTTCGTAAGGGCGAATATAAGCCGTTGCAGATTGGTTATTGACTGCATGAGTCGCATTGCTATGTGTTTGTAAATTATGAGCAAATTCACCAATGACTAAATTGCCTTGATCAATGTGTCCGTGGAACACATTAACATCCCCCACAAATTGCGTGACGAAAGGGGTTTGTGGTGCATGATAGATTTGGCTAGGCTCATCAATTTGCTCCACTTGACCTTTATTCATCACCACAATACGATCAGACATATCTAATGCTTCATCTTGATCATGGGTAACGAAAATGCTGGTCACATTGAGTTCATGTTGCAATTCCCGTAGCCAACGACGCAATTCTTTACGAACTTGGGCATCCAGTGCACCAAAGGGTTCATCAAGTAGTAAGACTTTCGGTTGAACCGCAAGGGAGCGAGCCAAGGCTATCCGTTGTTTTTGACCACCTGAAAGTTGATTAGGGTAGCGATCGGCTAGCCATTCAAGTTTTACTAGCTTTAAAAGTGCGGTGACTTTTTCGCGAATTTCTTCTGCAGAGGGACGTTCTCTACGAGGTTTCACCGTTAAGCCAAAAGCGACATTGTCAAAGACGGTCATATTTTGAAATAGTGCATAATGCTGAAACACAAAGCCGACACCGCGTTCAGCAGCTGAAAGTTGAGTCACCTCTTTTTCACCAAACCAAATGTGTCCATTATCAGCAAATTCTAATCCGGCAATGATCCTTAATAGCGTTGTTTTTCCACAACCACTAGGTCCAAGCAAGGCGGTTAGCTGATTTTCCGGAAAGCTTAGATTGATATCTTTCAACGCATGAAACTGTCCAAAGTGTTTGTTTAGTTGCTGGATTTTGATTGTCATGTATTGTGTTCCTGTTGTTATTCTTGGATTTTTTTCTTTTCCACATATCTCACTACGTTTTGCAATCCCAGTGTTCCCACTGCGATTAATGCCAATAAACTGGCGCAAGCAAATGCGGCAACAAATTGATATTCGTTGTAACTAATTTCTACATAAAGCGGAATGGTATTAGTCAAACCGCGAATATGCCCAGATACAACACTTACGGCACCGAATTCACCCATTGCACGAGCATTACTTAAAATCACTCCATAAATTAATGCCCATTTTATTTTTGGTAGCGTTACATGCCAGAAAAGTTGCCAAGTGGATGCACCTAAGATTAACGCAGCTTGTTCCTCACTTGTGCCTTGTACTGACATGGTTGGAATTAATGATTTTGCAATAAGTGGAAAGGTGACAAATAAGGTCACGATAACAATGCTTGGTGTTGCAAACATAAAACGAATATGGTGTTCAGCAAGCCATGCGCCCCAAAGTCCATCTAACCCAAACAACAGTAAGAACATTAATCCTACAACCACTGGTGAAATGGAAAAGGGGAGGTCGAGTAGTGCGGTTAATAAGCTTTTCCCCTTAAAGTCAAAATAAGCAATAGCCCAAGCCATAACCACACCGATAAAAATGTTAATAGGTAATACAATTAAAGAGACTTTAATCGTAAGCCAAATAGCTGCTAAGGCTTCCGGTTCTTTTAATGCAGCCCCAAATAGCCCAATCCCTTGTTCAAGGGCTGAATAGAACACGGTAAACAGTGGGAGCAATAAGATGACCGTAAAAAAACTGAGTGCGGTCAGAATTAAGATCCATTTTTGCCATGATTGGGTTTTCATAAATACCTCTTATCGAATTGGACTAATGCGTTTGGCAACAGACCATTGCGCTAAGTTAATGAATAAAATCAACAGAAATGAAATGGCAAGCATTAATAATGCAACCACAGATGCGCCTTGCACATCGTACAAATCAAGTTTTGACATAATAATCAATGGTGCAATTTCTGAGACGAGTGGCACATTACCCGCAATAAAAATGACTGAGCCATATTCACCAAGCGATCGCGCAAATCCCATACCTGCACCGCCTATTAATGCAGGCAATACAGCTGGGATAATGACTTTTCGCAATGTTGTTAATCTGGATGCACCTAAAATTTGGGCTGCTTCTTCATAGCTAGGATCGAGATTTGCTAATACGGGTTGAATCGCTCGAACGGTAAAAGGCAAGCTAACAAAAATCAGCGCAATCGCAATACCACTTGGAGTATAAGCGAGTTGAATCTCTAAATGGCTTAACCATTGTCCAATCAGTCCAGTCGGAGCATAAAGCGAGGCAAGTGCGATACCGGCAACGGCAGTGGGTAAAGCAAAAGGTAAATCCACTAACGCATTGACGAGATTCTTACCTGGAAAGTCATAACGCACTAAAACCCATGCCAATAAAAAGCCAAAAACGATATTAATTAACGTCGCGATTGCCGCCATTTCAAAGGATAGCGTTAAGGATGAGATCACTCGTTCACTCGTGATGATTTGAACGATATCAGCCCATTTTAACTGCCAGGCAGTGAGTACAAGCAATGTTAATGGCAACAATACCATTGAGCCGAGCCAGGCTAATGTAATTAACATGCTTTGTTTAAATCCTGGTAATACGGTTTTCATTATCTCACCTTCACAACAGATAAATACCTAAGCTTTGTAAGCGTTTTGAAATGTTCAAAAAAATAACCGCTCTTTTCCATAATGGCAAAGAACGGAAATTTATTTAATATTCCAAAGTGAAATAAGAAAACGCTTTTCTCTTGAGTTTATATTTCATTTTGTTCTATAAAATGCTTTTTCGTTATTTTTTGTACTTAACATTTTGCGATATAAATTTAGCCACACGAAATTGAGGGTAATAACGGAGGAGAGTAAAAATGAAAAAAATTGCTTTATTTTCAGTGCTTTCTTTCGGCTTGGTAGCTTGTTTATGGCATACCAGTACGGAACAAAAAACAGTACTACTGAATGTGTCCTATGACGTGATTCGTGATTTCTATAAGGAATATAACATCGCGTTTCAACGTGAATTTCCCTCAGATGTGATGATTTCACAATCGCATGGTGGCGCCAGTAAACAGGTGTTAGGCGTGTTAAATGGCTTGCCTGCAGATGTGGTGACATTGACACAAAGTAATGATATCGACGCTTTAGTTAAAAAAGGCTTAGTGGATGCAGATTGGCAGCAAGTATTACCGAATGGTGCGGTTCCTTTTGGGTCAGTGATGGTGCTTTTGGTGAGAAAAGGAAATCCAAAACACATTCAAGACTGGTCGGATTTGATTCGGGATGATGTCAAAGTGGTCTTTGCTAATCCCAAAACGTCAGCAAATGGACGCTTTGCTTATTTATCGGCTTTAGCTTATGCCGAACAGCATAGTGATAAACCACAAGATTTTGTGTTACGCCTGCTAAGAAATGTGCCAGTTTTAGAGGCGGGTGCACGCAGTGCCAGTATTTCTTTTACGCAGCGTAATATCGGTGATGTTTTAATTGCCCCGGAAAATGAAGCGGCGCTAGCGGCTAAAACACTGGGCGAAAATAGCGTTGAAGTGGTGTATCCGAGTATAACAGCCTATACCCCAATTTATGTGGCGGAAGTGAATAAAAATACGCAGACAGATGGTTTGCATCAACTTTCCCATGATTATTTGAGCTATTTATGGTCACCTCAAGCACAGGAACTGGCTGCCCAAAATTATTTCCGTCCGACAGATAAAAAAATTATTGCTAAAACGACCGCACTTTTTCCCGAAGTGAATCAATTTGATGTGAACCAACGTTTTGGTTCGTGGGAGGCGATTAATACTCAACATTTTGTCGATAACGGCTTATTTGATCGTCTATATATCAGTGCACAACGTGCTGATAAAGTGAATAAATAGGAGTGATACCCATGAATTATTTTCCACTTTTTGCTGATTTAACCGGTCGCCCGGTACTTGTTGTCGGCGGTGGTTCGGTGGCTGCTCGTAAAGTAGGGTTGTTACTCAAAGCGAATGCGCAAGTCCGTATTGTTGCTCGCCAATTAAATGAGGAATTAAGCGAACTTGAACGTCAAAATAAAGTACTATGGATTGCCAAAGAATTTAATGCCGAACAAATGAGAACGGTGATGTTGGTGATCGCGGCAACAAATGATGAGATATTAAATCATCGTATTTTCCATTTAGCCGAAAGCCAACATAAATTAGTCAATGTGGTGGATGATCAGCCCCACTGCAGTTTTATTTTTCCTTCTATTATTGATCGTAGTCCGATCCAAATTGCGATTTCGAGTGGTGGCAAGGCGCCAGTATTAGCCCGTTTATTACGTGAGAAACTGGAAGCATTATTGCCACAACATTTAGGCAAAATCGCTGAGATTTCTGGTAAGTGGCGTGATCAAGTAAAAGCAAAATTGGCATCGGTCACTGAACGTCGCCGTTTTTGGGAAAAAATGTTTAGTGGACGTTTTGCCAATCTCATAAAAAATCAACAGCAAGCGCAAGCTGAACAAGAATTAGCTGAACAGCTAGAAAGTAACTATCAAGGTGGCTTTGTCTCTTTAGTTGGTGCCGGTCCTGGAGATGCGGGGTTACTAACCCTTAACGGTTTACAGGAAATCCAACAAGCCGATGTGGTGCTTTACGATGCTTTGGTTTCAGATGAGATTCTTTCTTTAATTCGCCGTGATGCAGAACGTATTTTTGTGGGAAAACGTGCCAATGGTCGTTCTGTCGCACAAGAGGAAACCAACCAATTGTTATTAACCCTTGCCCAACAAGGCAAGCGAGTAGTGCGCTTAAAAGGTGGTGATCCTTTCGTTTTTGGACGCGGTGGCGAAGAATTAGAAGTATTAGCTCAACATCAAATTCCATTTTCGGTTGTACCCGGCATTACAGCAGGTATTGGTGCAACAGCCTATGCAGGCATTCCATTAACTCACCGTGATTATGCACAAAGTGCTATTTTTGTGACCGGTCATCGTAAAGCCGATGCGTCTGATATTGAATGGCAAACCTTAGCAAGAAGTCATCAAACCTTAGTCATTTATATGGGGACGTTAAAAGCGCAAGTCATTGCTGAACGTTTACAACAATATGGTCGCGCTGCGAATACGCCTGTTGCGATTATCAGCCAAGGTACTCAACTTACTCAAAAAACAGCGATTGGCACTCTTGCAAATTTAGCTGAATTAGCTGAAAAAGCAGAGACCCCAGCCTTAATTGTGGTGGGTGAAGTGGTGAAATTACACGAACAATTAGCGTGGTTTGGCGAAGAAAAACAACGTCAAAAACAACCGCACTTTACCTTAGAAAGTTTAACCATCAGTCAAGTGGCATAAGGAGTGGATGATGAGTTTATTTAAACCGACTTTTTGGCAAATTCCACTTGTTAGCCTTAATGTACAAGATCGTTTGGCAGAAAAAACAGCTACATTGAAGCAACGTTTACATCAAATAGTTGATAGCCATCACGATGCACGCTTTGCCAGCAGTTTAGCCGTAGAAGATATGGTCATTACCGATGTCATTGCGCGTGAAAACTTAGATATTGGTATTTTTACTTTAGATACCGGTTTACTTCATCAAGATACGTTAAATTTATTAGACAACCTTGAGAAAGTCTATCCACATCTTCAAATAGAACGCTTTCAGCCGATTGCTGATGAAGTGACTCGCTACGAGGAAGAAAAAGGGAAATTTGCTTTTTATGAAAACGTGGAATTACGTCGCGAGTGTTGCCATATCCGTAAAATCGAACCCTTAAATCGCGCCATTCAAGGTGCAGATGCATGGCTGACCGGACAACGTCGAGAACAATCGGCTACACGTACTGCGCTCCCTTTTGCTGAGCAAGATCAGTCTCGTGGTATTGATAAATACAATCCTATTTTTGATTGGTCAGAAACAGATGTGTGGGCTTATATCTTAGCGAACAATGTGCCTTATAACGATCTTTACCATCAAGGTTTTCCAAGCATTGGCTGTGAACCTTGTACCCGCCAAGTTAAACAGGGCGAAGATATTCGCGCCGGCCGCTGGTGGTGGGAGAGTAAAGATAGTAAGGAATGTGGATTACATAAGTAGAAAAATATAGGAAGCAAAACATGACAAAAACTGAACTCAACAACCAACATCTAGACTGGCTCGAGGCGGAGTCGATTCATATTATTCGTGAAGTCGTTGCGGAATGTGAAAACCCGGCGTTGCTTTTTTCCGGTGGAAAGGATTCGGTGGTATTGCTGGCATTAGCTCGTAAAGCATTCCAGTTAGGTGATCGTCCGGTACATTTGCCGTTTCCATTGGTGCATATTGATACCGGCCATAACTATCCAGAAGTGATCCAATTTCGAGATGAACAAGTGGCAAAACTTAACGCGCGCTTAGTCGTTGGGCATGTGGAAGATTCCATTGCCAAAGGCACGGTGGTATTACGCAAAGAAACGGATTCGCGTAATGCGGCACAGGCGGTCACTTTATTAGAAACCATTGCAGAGAATGGATTTGATGCCTTGATGGGCGGTGCACGTCGTGATGAGGAAAAAGCTCGTGCTAAAGAACGAATTTTCTCGTTCCGTGATGAGTTCGGTCAATGGGATCCTAAGGCACAACGTCCGGAATTATGGTCTTTGTACAATGCTAAATTGCATAAAGGCGAAAATATGCGAGTGTTTCCGATTTCCAACTGGACGGAATTAGACATTTGGCAATATATCGCTCGTGAGAATTTGGAATTGCCTCCGATCTATTACAGCCATAAACGCGAAGTTGTACGTCGAAAAGGTTTATTAGTGCCAGTGACACCATTAACCCCTAAATTGCCGAATGAAGTCAGCGAAGTATTAGATGTTCGTTTCCGCACCGTGGGTGATATTAGCTGTACCTGTCCGGTAGCGAGCATTGCATCAACACCATTAGAAATTATTGAAGAAACCGCGATTGCCGACATTTCCGAACGTAGTGCTACCCGTCTAGACGACCAAGCCAGCGAAGCCGCCATGGAAAAACGGAAAAAAGAAGGGTATTTCTAGTATTTCTACTTTCTTGCTTGTGCAAGAAAGTAGCAAAGAACACACCCCAATTAAATCGCTCCTCTTCACTTTGTTTCAATTTTCTTAACGAAAAATTTGTAAACTCGCTACGCTCAAACAGTACAAATTTTTCTAAAAATTGAAAGTCGTTCAGGCGATTTATATGGGGCATTATTCAAAGATGATGAAATACAAAAGAATAATTAACAGAATATAAGGAAGAAATATGACACAACATTCAACTCCACTTCGTTTTATTACTGCCGGTAGTGTAGATGACGGGAAAAGTACCTTAATCGGCCGTTTACTTTACGATAGCAAAGCGTTATTAACCGACCAAATTAAAACCCTTAACGCAGGAAAAGAGAAAGGTAATAAAGCAGCCATTGATTTTTCTATTTTGACAGATGGTTTGGAAGCAGAACGTGAACAGGGCATTACCATTGATGTGGCGTATCGCTATTTCTCTACGGCAAAACGTAAATTCATCATCGCCGATACCCCAGGACATGAGCAATACACACGTAACATGGTGACAGGAGCTAGTACGGCATCTGCTGCAATCGTCTTAATTGATGCTTCTCAGCTGAATTTTGATGAAAAACCGTTACAACTCTTACCACAAACTAAACGTCATTCAGCGATTTTACGTCAATTAAATTGCCCGCACATTTTAGTGGCAGTAAACAAAATGGATTTGTTGGATTACAGCGAAGAAAAATTCAATGCCATTGTGGAGGCGTATCGTCAATTGGCGGCACAACTTGGTTTAAAAGATATACATTTTGTACCGGTATCTGCATTGCTTGGCGATAACCTAGTATATGCAAGTGAAAGCACCCCTTGGTATCAAGGCGAACCTTTACTCACCATTTTAGAAAATTTACCAAGTGTAGATGAAGTGAGCCATTCTAATGCTGATTTTTATTTCCCCGTGCAATTAGTGGTGCGTCAGGATGCGGATAAAGCCGATGATTTCCGCGGTTATCAAGGGCGAATTGAGCGCGGTTCCGTGCAACTGGGACAGGCTATTCGAATTGAACCGAATGGATTAACCGCTAAAGTGACCGAGATTATTACGCCAAAAGGTGAAGTGACACAGGTGGTGGCCGGGGAAGTGATTACCTTACGTTTAGATCGCGACATTGATATTTCTCGTGGTGATTTATTTGTAGATGAAAGTTCACCACTTACACCACAAAAGCAACTTGAAGCCACAATTTGTTGGTTTGATGAACGCCCACTAAATACTGCCCGTAAATATTTACTTAAACATGGTACGCAAACCGTATTTGCCAAAATCAGTGAAATTGAAAGCGTGTTAAACGTTCATACACTCGAACAAGAAAGTGGTACTGCAGCCTTAAAGATGAATGATATTGCTCGAGTGCGTTTAAGTTTACAGAAACCGATTGTTGCCACAACTTATGAAGAAAATATTGCTGGTGGTGCCTTTATTTTAGTTGATGAAGCAACTTATAACACAGTAGCAGCCGGTATGATTCTCTAACTCGCGCTTTCTTTAATATGTGAATTTACTGATATAACTCATTTTCTTGTGGGGAAACTTATGCAACACAACAATCCATTACCAACAGAAATACTAAATCTCTTACCAACGCTAACGCCTCTTCAATTGGCATGGCTTTCCGGTTATGCATGGTCGCAAGCTTCCGGTGTAGAACAACAGATAGCAGGGCAACATTTGACAGCAAATTTGACCGCACTTTCGGCAGAGCCTTTTTCAATTACTGTGCTTTCAGGCTCACAAACCGGCAATGCTAAATCGGTGGCGGATAAAGTTGCCGCAGAGCTTACTGAAGCCGGTATTGCCGTGAAACGTGTCGCTTTAAAAGATTACAAAGCGAAAAACATTGCGGATGAAAAATGCTTGCTTTTAGTGATTTCCACGCAAGGTGAAGGCGAGCCACCAGAAGAAGGCGTGGTATTGCATAAGTTATTAAACGGTAAAAAAGCACCAAAACTCACCGAACTGCAATTTGCTGTGTTGGGGTTAGGGGATAGTTCTTATCCAAATTTCTGCCAAGCAGGCAAGGATTTTGATCAGCGTTTTGCCGAATTAGGCGCGACGCGTTTATTTGAGCGAGTGGATGCAGATTTAGATTACAGTGCAACCGCGGAACAATGGATCCGAGATATTGTGGCTATTGTAAAAGAAAAGGCTGCACAGGCTTCACCGGTTGTGCAAAGTATTGCTACAGCTACAACCGCACCGGTAGTCAAGAAAAGCCAATACAATAAAGCCAATCCATTTCCTGCAACGTTAATCACTAACCAGAAAATTACCGGCCGTCAGTCGGATAAAGATGTACGTCATTTAGAATTTGATTTAGCAGGTTCGGATCTTCATTACCAAGCGGGGGATGCACTCGGTGTATGGTTTGACAATGATCCTAAGTTAGTCGATGAAATTTTATCGCTCGCACAGATTGATCCTACTACAGAAGTGACAATTGAGGGAAAAGCGCAAACTATTTCGACCGCACTTTTATCGCATTTAGAGCTGGCTCAAAACACGCCGGCTTTTGTGAAAGGCTATGCAGCCTTGGCGCATAACGAACAGTTAAACGATTTGGTTGCGGATAATCAAGCATTGCAAGAATTGGTTCAACGCACACCGATTGTGGATGTGTTACATAAATTTCCTGCAAAATTAACCGCGGAACAACTGGTTTCATTATTGCGTCCTTTAACGCCTCGTTTGTATTCCATTTCATCTTCTCCAGCAGAGGTTGGGGAAGAAGTGCATCTAACTGTTGGCGTGGTACGTTTTGAACATGAAGGTAGAGCACGCAGCGGCGCAGCTTCAAGCTTTTTAGCGGATCGCGTAGAAGAAGATGGTGCTGTGCGTGTATTTGTAGAGCATAACGATAATTTTCGTCTGCCAAATGACACGACTAAGCCAATTATTATGGTGGGTTCCGGTACCGGCGTGGCACCATTCCGTGCCTTTATGCAGCAACGCGTAGCCGATGAGGCAAATGGTAAAAACTGGCTGATTTTTGGTAATCCGCATTTTGCCAGCGATTTCCTTTATCAAACCGAATGGCAACAATTTGCCAAAGAGGGCTTCTTGCATAAATACGATTTTGCTTGGTCACGCGATCAAGAGAAGAAGATCTATGTGCAAGATAAAATTCGTGAAAATTCGACCGCTCTTTGGCAATGGTTACAAGAGGGTGCTTATTTTTATGTGTGTGGTGATGCAGCAAAAATGGCAAAAGATGTGGAGCAAGCATTACTCGAAGTCATTGCTAAAGAAGGCAATTTAAGTCCGGATGAAGCAGAAGATTATTTAAATGAACTGCGTGAAGAAAAACGTTATCAACGCGATGTGTACTAGATTTGTGGGGTGAAAAAATGACAGAGCAAAACAAACAAAAAGGCTTGGAATGGCAAGAGAAACCGCTTTCTGACAATGAACGCTTAAAAACCGACAGTAACTTTTTACGCGGTACGATTTTAGATGATTTAGAAGATTCCTTAACCGGTGGTTTCCGTGGGGATAACTTTCAATTAATCCGTTTTCACGGTATGTATGAACAAGACGATCGTGATATTCGTGCCGAACGTGCAGAGGAAAAACTCGAACCGTTGAAATTTATGCTGTTACGTTGCCGTTTACCGGGTGGAATTATCAAACCATTCCAATGGATTGAATTGGATAAATTCGCCCGTGAACATAGTTATTATCGTTCGATTCGTTTAACCAATCGTCAAACTTTCCAATATCACGGAGTGCCGAAAAGCCAATTACAAACCATGCATCGTTTATTGCATAGTTTGGGATTAGACTCCATTGCAACGGCTTCAGATATGAATCGTAATGTGTTATGTACTTCTAATCCAATTGAATCAAAACTACACCAGCAGGCATATGAATATGCCAAGAAAATTTCCGAGCATCTATTACCGCGCACACGAGGATATTTAGATGTATGGATTGATGGTAAGAAAGTTCAAAGTAGTGATGATTTTTTACAGGAAGAACCGATTCTCGGTAAAACTTATTTGCCACGAAAATTCAAAACTGCCGTGGTGATTCCACCCCTCAATGATGTGGATTGTTACGGGAATGACTTAGATTTTGTCGCCATTGCAGACGAGAACGGCAATTTGGTTGGCTTTAATGTCTTGGCTGGCGGTGGTTTATCCCTTGAACATGGCAACACCAAAACCTATCCGCATATTTCCCTTGAACTGGGTTATGTGCCGTTGGAATATACCTTAAAAGCAGCGGAAGCCGTGGTGACAACCCAACGGGATTTTGGTAATCGTAGCGATCGTAAAAATGCACGTAGCCGTTATACCATTCAAAACATGGGATTAGATAATTTCCGCGCCGAAGTAGAACGCCGAATGGGCATTCCATTTAAACCGATTCGTCCGTTTAAATTTACCGAACGTGGCGATCGTATTGGTTGGGTAAAAGGCATTGATAACAACTGGCACTTGACCCTGTTTATCGAAAGCGGTCGTTTGGTGGATAACGATGAGAAAAAATTACTGAGTGGTGTGTTGGAAATTGCCAAAATTCATAAGGGCGATTTTCGTATCACCGCCAACCAAAATCTGATCGTGGCAAATGTAGCGGAAGAGGATAAAGCACAAATTGAGCAAATTGCGCGTGATTATGGTTTGATTCGTGATGATGTGAGTAAATTACGAGAAAACTCAATGTCCTGCGTTTCTTTCCCTACTTGTCCATTGGCGATGGCGGAATCAGAGCGAATTCTTCCAAGCTTTATTGATGAACTGGATAAAGTGATGGCGAAACATCATGTGGCTGATGATTATATCGTTACCCGTATTACCGGTTGTCCAAATGGTTGTGGTCGTGCGATGTTGGCGGAAATCGGTTTGGTGGGCAAAGCAATTGGTCGTTACAATTTGCACATCGGTGGGGATCGTGAAGGTGTGCGAATCCCACGTCTTTACAAAGAAAATATCACGATTCCGGAAATTATCAGTGAACTTGATACTCTGATTGGCCGCTGGGCAAATGAGCGTCATGCAAACGAAGGTTTTGGTGATTTCACCATTCGTACCGGCATTATCAAGCCGGTGGTGAATGCACCAGTTGATTTCTGGGATGACTCAAAAGTGATTATTCAATCAGCGGCTTAATGTACAAAAGTGCGGTCGATTTTGACCGCACTTTTAGTTGAGATAATAAAAAACCTTAGGTTTTAGCCTAAGGTTTTGATTTTTTAGCAAGCATTATTTTTTCTCTTCACATTTGTTGATATCGCTACATTTGCCGTAGAGATATAAACTGTGTGCTTTTAATTTGATGCCATGTTGTTCACTGATTTCTTTTTGACGTTGTTCAATGATGTTATCAGTAAACTCAAATACTTTGCCACAATCTTCACAGATAATGTGATCGTGGTGTTCTGTTGGCGCAAGCTCAAAAACAGATTTGTTGCCTTCAAAATTATGGCGAATCAAGATATGCGCTTCATCAAATTGGTTAAGCACGCGATATACGGTTGCAAGGCCAATATCACTGCCTTGCTCTAACAAGATTTTATATACTTCTTCAGCTGAGAAATGTTCATGTTTATGCTCTTGCATTAATGCAAGGATAGTGAGCCGAGGTTCAGTAATTTTTAATCCTGCTTTTTTGAGTAATTTGATGTTTTCTTCAGACATAATGTTCCCTTAAATTTGCTAAATTAGAGATGGTTAAGCTAATTCTGCTAAACACATTTCATCGTAGATTTGTTTTGTCCATTTCTCTACGCGTTCTGCAGTAAGTTCAGGTTGACGATCTTCATCAATACATAAACCGATAAAGTTTCCATCATCTAACAATGCCTTTGATGATTCAAAGGTGTAACCGTCCGTTGGCCAATTCCCTACAATAATCGCACCGCGTGGTTCAACGATATCTCGTACTGTACCGATCGCATCACAGAAATAATCTGCGTAGTCTTCCTGATCGCCACAGCCAAAGATACCGACTAATTTGTCAGTAAAATCAATTTCTTCTAAGGTTGGGAAAAAATCATCCCAGTCAGCTTGTGCTTCACCGTAATACCAAGTTGGAATACCGAAAAGTAAAAAATCATAACTTTCGATATCTTCTTTAGAGCTTTTTGCAATGTCACGAATATCAACGAGTTCGTTGCCTAATTGCTTTTGAATCATTTTTGCAATGTTTTCTGTATTACCTGTGTCACTACCGTAAAATAAACCGACAACTGCCATTGTTCTTTCCTTTTGAAATAAAATTAGGTGAGTAGAAAAAAAGATGAGGGATCAAAGCCCCACAATTTGTGCGAACTATAACATAAATGAATTCTCATTTGAATAGAATAATTCTCATTTAAAACGATTAATTCTTATTTAGAAACCTATCAATAGCACGTATCACAAAATCAGGTTTTTCGGCATGAACCCAGTGCCCACAACCATTGATGGTGAAGGAGGTCGCATTCGGGAATTGTTTTAGAATGGTTTCGGTATATTCAGGTTTAATATAAGATGAAAGCCCACCTTTGATGAAGAGTGTAGGCGTATTAGCATAAACTTCCTGCCAATCCATCAGTTCCGCATAATGCTCAAAAAGTGCGGTCAAATTGAAACGAAAATATTCACTTGAAGTCGGCTCAAAAGATTTCAACATAAATTGTACCACACTCGGATCGGCAATTTCAGTTTCTAAAATAGGCTTAGCTTGTTGACGAGTTTGTGGCTGCGCTTTTTTCACGGCAAACAAACCACGGAACACATCATCATGTCCAGCACTGCTATTTGCGACAGGGGCAATATCAATAACAACTAATTTTTCCACGCGTTGTGGTTGAAGAGCGGTCATTTTCATGGCCGTTTTTCCACCCATTGAATGACCAATTAAGATAACCTTATCTAATTGAAGATGATCGATAAGTTGCCATACATCATCAGCCATGACATCGTAATTCATTGTTTCTGAATGAAAACTATGCCCATGATTACGTAAATCTACGCGCAAAATATTATAGTTATCGCTAAATGCACGCGCGATGACACCAAGATTATTCATATCGCCAAACAAGCCATGAATGAAAACTAAAGTAGGCGAATTAATTGATTGTTTTGTTTGGTGAAATTGATGGTTTAATAATTGGGAAGATGACATATATTTTGCGTGAGAATTTGGTTAGAAATCGTTATAATGGACGAAAATTTTAGCAAACGGAGAGAAAAAAATGAAGATAATTGAAGTCGATGAAGAATTATATCAATACATTGCGGCGCAAACTCAATCTATTGGAGAAAGTGCGTCTGATATTCTTCGCCGTTTGTTGAATTTACCCACTCACGCAACAAGCTCGGTTGATTTCTTTGAATCAGTCGCGTCAGCTGAAACGCCAAAAAGTGCGGTGCATTCAGAACCTGTTTTAACGGAAAAAACAACCGAAGCATCACAACCAAAAGTTGAGCCTGTCGAACCACCAAAAGCAGTGAAAAAACAATCAGATGAAGCAATTAATCACATTGTTGATAAAGTTCGAGCGTTATTGAATTCGACAGAATTTAAAGAAGAGCCAAAAGCAGTTGTGCGTTTTTTAAGTATATTACGTACGCTTTATCGTACCAATCCAGAAAGCTTTGCACAGGCAACCGAAAGCTTGCAAGGCCGTACTCGCGTGTATTTTGCTCGTGATGAAGGGACGTTGCTTGTGGCAGGTAATCATACTAAACCAAAACAAATTCCAGATACACCATATTGGGTGATTACCAATACCAATAGTGGCCGTAAAATGTTGATGTTAGAAGGGGCGATGCAGTCTATGCATTTGCCAGAATATTTAATCGACGAAGTTCGACCTTATTTCGTTAGCAACTAATTCGATGCAAAAATTCCCTTGGCAAGCATTTGCCCAAAATTCAGCGTATGCAAATCAGGTCGCGTTGCAAAATTCGCAGGGCGATCCTTTTACTTGGGCAGAACTTGCTGAGAAAATTAATCAGGTGGAAGCCTTTCTTTTACAACAAGGTGTGACAGCGCAAAGTGCGGTTGCTTTTTGTGGTAAAAATTCAGAACAGATCTTATTTCTTTATTTAGCCGTTATTCAGCTAGGCGCAAAAATTTTAGGTATCAACCCTGCATTTCCTCAAGAAAAAAGAGAAGAATTGTGCCAAGTGTATGGGGTGAATTTTTGTTATCAAACCGAAGATATTCATTATTTATCTGTTAAAGCATTACCCGAACATAACGCTGACTTTACAAAAGCGGCAACGATGACATTAACATCGGGCTCGACTGGTTTGCCTAAAGCAGTGGTGCATAATGTGTCTGCTCATTTAGCTAATGCAGAAGGCGTTTGTGCCTTAATGAATTTTGGCAAAGATCAATCATGGCTACTTTCTTTGCCGCTTTATCATGTTTCCGGACAAGGCATTGTGTGGCGCTGGCTTTACGTAGGTGCAACCTTAGTTTTACCGAAAGAAGATTTTTATCAATCTATTGGTGAGGTTTCCCATGTTTCTCTCGTGCCAACGCAATTACAGCGTTGGTTTGATTATTTGGTAGAACATCGACAACCTATCCAAACTCAAGCGGTATTATTGGGTGGTACACAAATCCCCGTAAAATTAACCCAAGCGTTAAGTGAATTAGGGATTCGCAGTTATTCAGGTTATGGTATGACCGAAATGGCTTCTACCGCATTCGCTAAACAATCGGATGGAAAAATAGGTGTGGGGCAGCCTTTGCTTGGTCGAGAGTTCAAGTTAGTGAATGAAGAAGTTTGGCTAAAAGGTGCGGGACTTGCCATGGGATATTGGCGAGATGGGTGTGTTGACCCGCTAACTAATGCTGAAGGTTGGTTTCAAACCAAAGATAAAGGCCAATGGCTCGATAACGAATTAGTCATTCAAGGCCGATTGGATAATATGTTTATTTCTGGCGGTGAAAATATTCAGCCGGAAGAAATTGAAAAAGTGATTGCACAATCAGATTTAGTGAAGCAAGTCTTTGTTTTGCCTAAATATGATGAGGAATTTGGCCATCGTCCTGTCGCGATTGTTGAATTTCATACATCCTTTAATGAAAGTGCGGTTGAATCTCTCAACGTTTTTTTACAAGGGCGATTGGAACGATTTAAGCAACCCGTTGCCTACTATGAACTCCCGCAGGATTTAATCCAAGGGGCAATAAAGATTTCTCGCAAAGCACTCGCCGATTGGCTGTCGCAACAATAGGAAAGTTAGTTTAATGAAAAAAATCTCTCGTGTTTTGACCGCACTTGGTCTTTCATTTGTTTTTACTCTGGCGCTTTCTCAGCCTGTTTGGGCAGAGAATAATAATGCGGATTTACCGACGGAAAAAACACTAAAAAGTGAATTAGCCGAGGCACAAAAATTACCAGATGGTGATGAAAAAACAAATAACGTCGCGACAATCCAGGCTTCGCTTGATTTCTTGCAACAAATTCAAACACAGCAAAAAAATAATAACGATTTGCAAGATACGCTTATTGATGCAGATTCTGAAATTCAGAAGAATAGTGCTGATCTTCAAAATCTTAAAAAACAGCTAAGTACGCCAAGTAACACCGATTATGCTTCACAAAGTTTAGCCAATCTACAGGCTCAGGTTGAGAAACTGACTAATCAACAACAAGATGCGCAATCTGCCTTAAGTGCGGTGAATACACAACTAGCAGGGCAGAGCTCAGTGTCTGAACGTGCTCAAACAGCCTTAACAGACAATGTTAAACGTACGCAAGAATTGAATCAGAAATTAGCTGATCCAACGACAAGTGCACTGTTAAAACAACAAATTCAGCTGGAATTGCAACTGATTGAGCTAAAAAATATCTATAATCAAGTGCTATTAAAAAATAGCGATCAATTGACAGTGCTTTATCAAAGCCGATATGAACTATTAAATACTCGTGTTCAAGCATTGCAGCAACAAATTGCAGCCATTCAAGAAGCGATTAATCAAAAGAATTTGGCTAAAACACAAAACCAAGTTGAGCAAGCACAGCAACAAAGCCAAAGCATTGAGCAAAATCCGCTGATCCAGAAAGAGTTAGATTTAAATTCGCAACTTAGCCAATATTTACTTGAGCAAACAGAGAAAACCAATACATTAACGCAAGATGAACTACGCATGCGAAATGTCTTGGATAACTTAACGCAGACACAACGTACCATTGATGAGCAAATCAGTGCGTTACAAGGCACGTTGGTACTTTCTCGCATTATTCAGCAACAAAAACAAAAATTACCGACCAATTTAAATATTCAAGGTCTTTCAAAACAAATTGCAGATTTACGTGTACAGATCTTTGATATCACGCAAAAACGTAATGAGCTTTATGATATTGATGCCTACATCAGTAAAATAGAGCAGGATGAAAACAAATCGTTTACACCGGCGGAAAAAGCACAATTAACGAATTTATTGACAGAACGTCGAAAAGTGGCTTCTGATTTGATTAAGTCATTGAATAATCAGTTAAATTTGGCGATTTCCTTAGAGTTAACCCAACAACAGATTACTCAAATCAGTGATCAAATTCAGTCTAAACTCGATCAACAAAGTTTCTGGGTAAAAAGTAATAATCCAATTAATTTAGATTGGATCAAAAAACTGCCAATGTCACTCAAGGCACAACTTGATGGTATTGGAAAGAAAATCGGCTTCCCAACAAACTTTGATAATTTGCCGTATTTACTCACTTATGTCTTTATTTTGTTTGTGATTGGTGGGTTGATTTTCAAATTTAAAGAATCGATTAAACAACGTTTGAGCGTGATTAATGGCGAAATAAATACGCTTCGTTCGGATAGCCAATGGCATACACCACTTGCGTTATTTTATACTGCACTTTTATCTTTATCAGGTACCCTTTGGTTCTTAGCGGCTTGCCAACTTTTAGGCTTTTTCTTCGTGAAAAATCCACAAGAGTTTTGGGAGTGGTCGCTCAGTATGGCGGGCTATTGGTGGTTCTTTAGCTTTATTTTAGCTATTCTTCGTCCGAATGGTATTTTAGTGCGCCACTTTGGTTTTGCTAAAGAGAGTGCAGCTAGCCTACAAGATGTCACGAAACGTATTATTGTTTCTGTTGTGTTATTACTAAATACATCAATTTTCAGTAATGTCATGGATACCGGCTTAGCCAATGACATCCTCGGCGAAATTAATACGATTGTTGCTTTGCTTTTCTGTATTGTGATTATTGCACCACGTTTTGTTCGTACAGAAAAATCCTTGAGTTCAACGACAACAGATAAGCGTGATAGAACCATTTTCAAGATCGTGCGAATCTTATTGCAATTGGTACCTGTTGTTTTAATTGCGTTAATTGCTTTAGGGTATTACTACACCGCCTTAAATTTAATTACACATATTATTAATACTTATATTGCATGGGTTGTGTGGTCGTTGGTGCGTCATACAATTTATCGTGGTGTCACAGTAGCATCAAGACGTTTAGCTTATCGTCGTTTACAAGAGAAACGCCAGCAAAAACAACCGGATTCAAATGATGCTTCAGCCTCTGATGATGTGGTCGTGATTACCGAACAAGAAGAGGGATTAGCCTTAAATGAAGTACGTAGCCAGTTACTACGCTTTGCCGATCTCTTTATTTGGACCGCACTTTTTGCCATCTTCTATTATGTATGGTCAGATTTAGTTACAGTTGTAAGTTATTTGCGTGATATTACTTTGTGGCAACAAACCTCAACGACTGAAGCAGGCGTGGTGACAGAAACGATTTCACTCTTTAACTTGATTGTTGCGTTAATCATTGTTGTGATTACCTATATTTTAGTGCGTAACATTCAAGGTATTTTAGAAATATTGCTCTTCTCGCGAGTGAAACTTTCGCAAGGTACGCCTTATACCATTACAACATTATTAACCTATATCTTGGTTGCAGTGGGTGGCGCATGGGCATTTTCAACGCTCGGAATGTCATGGTCTAAATTACAGTGGTTATTTGCCGCTCTTTCCGTTGGTCTCGGTTTTGGTATGCAGGAAATTTTTGCGAACTTTGTTTCCGGTATCATTTTATTATTTGAACGTCCAATTCGTGTGGGCGATACCGTAACCATCAATGATGTAACGGGTACGGTGGCAAAAATCCGTATTCGCGCTATTACCATGATTGATCCGGATCGAAAAGAAGTAATTGTGCCAAATAAATCTTTTGTTACTGGACAAGTGACTAACTGGGCATTATCTAATACCGTTACTCGTTTAGTGGTGTCAGTTGGCGTGGCTTATGGATCAGATTTAGAACTGGTGAAACGTTTATTATTACAAGCTGCAAATGAGCAACCAAACATCTTAAAAGATCCAGAACCAAGAGCGCTATTTTTAACCTTTGGTGCGAGTACCTTAGATCACGAACTACGTGTTTATGTTGGGCAAGTGTCTGAGCGAAATGATACGCTTGATGCACTCAATCGCCGTGTGAATGAGTTATTTGCAGAAAATAATATTGATATTGCATTCAATCAATTAGATATCTTTATTAAGAATAAAGATACTGGCGAAGAAATTCCATTTATTGATGTGGCGAAATTAGCCAAAAATCATTAATTAAAGAGAGAAAATATGGCAGGGAATACTATCGGACAACTTTTTCGTGTGACGACCTTTGGAGAGTCTCACGGTATTGCATTAGGCTGTATCGTAGATGGCGTACCGCCGAATCTTGAATTATCGGAAGCCGATATTCAACCAGATTTAGATCGTCGTAAACCGGGTACATCACGCTATACCACACCGCGTCGTGAAGACGATGAAGTGCAGATTTTATCAGGGGTATTTGAGGGTAAAACAACGGGTACCAGCATTGGAATGATCATTAAAAATGGTGATCAACGTTCACAAGATTATGGCGATATCAAAGATCGTTTCCGTCCAGGGCATGCAGATTTTACCTATCAACAAAAATACGGTATTCGTGATTATCGCGGTGGTGGTCGTTCTTCTGCACGAGAAACCGCCATGCGTGTTGCTGCGGGTGCGATTGCAAAGAAATATTTACGTGAGCAGTTTGGCATTGAAGTGCGTGGTTTTTTAAGCCAAATCGGCGAAGTGAAGATTGCGCCACAAACTGTCGGCAAAATTGATTGGGATAAAGTGAATAGCAATCCATTTTTCTGTCCAGATGAAAGTGCGATCGAAAAATTTGATGAATTAATCCGTGAATTGAAAAAAGAAGGGGATTCGATTGGCGCTAAACTAACGGTGATTGCAGAAAATGTCCCTGTTGGCTTAGGTGAGCCTGTTTTTGATCGACTTGATGCAGATTTAGCCCATGCTTTAATGGGGATTAATGCCGTTAAAGGTGTAGAAATTGGCGATGGTTTTGCCGTAGTTGAACAGCGTGGAAGTGAACATCGTGATGAAATGACACCAAATGGTTTTGAAAGCAACCATGCTGGCGGTATTTTAGGGGGCATTAGCTCTGGTCAGCCAATTATTGCGACCATTGCACTAAAACCAACATCCAGTATAACCATTCCAGGACGCTCGATTAATTTAGAAGGTGATCCTGTCGAAGTGGTGACAAAAGGCCGTCATGATCCTTGTGTCGGTATCCGAGCAGTCCCTATTGCAGAGGCAATGGTCGCGATTGTGTTACTCGACCATTTATTGCGTTTTAAGGCGCAATGCAGATAACTCTTTTAAATTAAGTTTATTTTCTCTTTTATTGAAGATAAGGTCATTCGTTTTAGGAAATCTTATGAATAAATCTTTAGCAAAATTACTTTCAAGTGCGGTTGTTTTAGGGAGTGTTTTTTTCTCGTTACAAACAACAGCCTCACCACAAGACTGGCAACGTATTAAACGTCCAATTCCTGCAGCAGATGGTAAAGCGAATCCAATTGGTAGCTATTCGAATGGTTGTATTATCGGGGCGGAGCCATTGCCTTATAAAGGTGAGGGATACCAAGTCATTCGTATGAATAAAAACCGCTATTATGGTCATCCGGATATGATTGCTTACTTACAGCGTCTTGGACAAAAGGCGAAGTCTGCAGGCTTACCAACGATGTTAGTTGGGGATATTGCTATGCCGGGTGGTGGTCGCTTTTTAACAGGGCATGCAAGCCATCAAATGGGATTAGATGCGGATATTTGGTTGCGAATGGGCACCATGACAGACAGCGAAGCGCTAAATTCTGATGGAAAAGGCTTGCTTGTGGTGAACCGTCAAACACAACGTGTTGATGAAAATGTGTGGAATAATAATCATGCAACGCTAATTAAACTGGCGGCACAAGATCCCAAAGTCACGCGTATTTTTGTGAATCCAGCAATTAAATTAAAACTTTGTCAAACTGCGGGAGATGATCGTACCTGGTTACACAAAATTCGTCCATGGTTTGGTCATGATTCACATTTCCACGTGCGCATTGCTTGTCCGAAAGATGCAGCTTATTGTGAAGATCAAGCACCTGTACCAGCAGGCGATGGTTGTGGTGATGAACTTTATTCTTGGTTTGAACCCGCAAAACCCGGTTCAGGCTCTTCTAAACCAAAAGTGACACCGCCAGAACCGTTCTTGTGCCAACAAGTGTTGAGTTCGCCAAATAGTAGCGAATGGTTAGAGTAGGAGTTAAATCATGGAGTTGGGGATTGATATATTAGCCATGCTTTTTGCTGCTGCCTTTATTGCCGCATTTATTGATGCGATAGCGGGTGGCGGAGGCTTAATTACAATCCCTGCCTTATTAATGACAGGCATGCCACCTGCGATGGCGTTAGGTACAAATAAATTACAAGCGTTTGGTGGGGCGTTGTCGGCAAGTATTTACTTTTTGCGTAAAAGAGCGGTCAATTTATCGGAGTTTTCTTTCATCTTACTGGTGATTTTTATCGGCTCGGTGATTGGTACCTTGCTTATTCAAAGTTTAGATGCGTCATTAATTAAAAAAGGGCTTCCATTTCTCATTTTAGCGATCGGTTTATACTTTTTATTTACGCCTAAATTGGGTGAAAGTGATCGTAAACAACGAATTTCTTACGCTGTTTTTGCGTTATGTTTTGGTTCACTTTTAGGTTTTTATGACGGCTTTTTTGGGCCGGGAACAGGTTCATTAATGAATCTAGCTTGTGTGACCTTACTAGGATTTAACCTCACTAAAGCGACGGCGCATGCTAAAGTCATGAATTTAACCTCAAATTTAGCCTCATTAATTTTCTTCCTAATTGGTGGTCATGTGATTTGGACTGTCGGTTTAGTGATGATGGCAGGAAGCCTGATAGGCGCAAATTTGGGTGCAAAAATGGTGATGGCAAAAGGCAAACAACTGATCAGACCGATGGTGGTGATTATGTCATTTATCATGACGATAAAAATGGCGTATGATCAAGGTTGGTTTCATTTTTAACGATTGATTATGACAGATTCTCAAAAAAAATTACGTATTACGGCTCGAACAGGTTATGAACCACATTTTTCATGGTCATATTTGCACCCCAAAAATTGGGGGATTTGGCTTGGTATTTTTGTGCTTTTGTTATTGGCTTTTGTGCCGTTTCGTTTACGCGATAAATTAGCAGAGAAACTGGCTCGTGCACTCTCGAAAAAAATTGGTAAACCACGTATTCGTGCAGAAATTAATTTGAAACTCTGTTTCCCAGATTGGACAGATGAGAAACGTAACAAAGTAATTGAAGACATGTTTGTGACGGTCGCACAAGTAATGCTTGGTATTGGAGAAATTGCCATTCGTTCTAAAAAACATTTACAAAAACGTAGCGAATTCATTGGCCTTGAGCATATCAAGCAAGCGAAAGCCGAAGGGCATAACATCATTTTGATGGTACCGCATGGTTGGGCGATTGATGCATCTGGCATTATTTTACATACACACGGCATGCCTATGACATCAATGTATAACCCACACCGAAATCCGTTGGTGGATTGGTTATGGACTTTAGCGCGTCAACGTTTTGGCGGAAAAATGCATGCTCGCCAAAATGGGATTAAGCCGTTTTTAGCGCACATCAAGCAAGGTCAAATGGGGTACTATCTTCCAGATGAGGATTTTGGTGCAGAGCAAAGTGTCTTTGTGGATTTCTTTGCCACTTATAAAGCTACCCTTCCTGGGTTAAACAAAATGGCGAAATTGGCAAAAGCGGTGGTTATTCCAATGTTTCCACGCTATAACGCTAAGAATGGCAAGTATGAAATGGAAATTCGCCCACCGATGCAATTAAGCGACGATCCTGAGCAATCAGCCCGTGCGATGAACGAGGAAATTGAGTATTTCGTTACGCCAACCCCAGAACAATATGTCTGGATTTTACAGCTTCTTCGTACTCGAAAAGACGGAGAAGATATTTACCCAGATTAATTCATTTTATTTACAAAAGTGCGGTCAAAATTCACCGCACTTTTGTATTTTTCTATGCTAGAATGCGAGCCTAAAAACAGGATTTTTTCTTACTCTTTTTTGAGCAATTATTTATGAACAAACAACTTGAATTAATCAAATCTTCTATCAAATCTATCCCAAATCATCCCAAAGAAGGCATCATTTTCCGTGATATCACGAGCTTACTCGAAGTGCCTGCGGCTTTCAAAGCCACAATCGATTTGATCGTTGAAAAGTATAAAGATCAAGGTCTCACAAAAGTAATAGGTACCGAGTCTCGTGGATTTATTTTTGGTGCGCCAGTTGCATTAGCCTTAGGCTTGCCATTTATCCCTGTTCGTAAACCGGGCAAATTACCTCGTGAAGTGATTGCACAGTCTTATCAATTAGAATACGGTCAAGACACCCTTGAATTGCACACTGATGCCATTTCGCAAGGTGATAATGTGTTAATCATTGATGACTTGTTAGCAACGGGTGGAACAGTTGAAGCTACCGTGAAATTAGTTCAACGTTTAGGTGGTGAAGTGAAACATGCTGCCTTTGTGATTAATTTGCCAGAATTAGGGGGCGAAAAACGCTTACGTGATTTAGGCATTGATTGCTACACCTTAGTGAATTTTGAAGGCCATTAATTTTTAAAGGGATGCGATGAGCTACCAAGTTTTAGCCAGAAAATGGCGACCAAAAAACTTTTCTGAAGTAGTGGGGCAAAGCCATGTGCTCACTGCTTTGGAAAACGGTTTAAAAGAAAACCGTTTACATCATGCTTATTTATTTTCCGGCACCCGTGGCGTGGGGAAAACCTCTATTGCTCGTTTATTTGCGAAGGGCTTGAACTGCGTAAACGGTATTACTGCCGATCCTTGCGGTGAATGTGAAAACTGCAAAGCGATCGAAGCGGGCAACTTTATTGATTTAATTGAAATCGATGCGGCTTCTCGTACTAAAGTAGAAGATACCCGTGAG
The DNA here is from genome assembly GCF_003252795.1 of Haemophilus parainfluenzae. GTDB lineage: Bacteria > Pseudomonadota > Gammaproteobacteria > Enterobacterales > Pasteurellaceae > Haemophilus_D > Haemophilus_D parainfluenzae_K. The sequence continues at coordinate 408,014 of NZ_QEPQ01000001.1, read as the reverse complement.
CTATTAGACAACGTGCAATATAAGCCGGTAGTGGGGCGTTATAAAGTCTATCTCATCGATGAAGTGCATATGCTTTCCCGCCATTCTTTCAATGCATTGTTAAAAACCTTGGAAGAACCACCTGAATATGTGAAATTCTTATTGGCTACAACGGATCCACAAAAATTGCCAGTTACGATTTTATCCCGTTGTATGCAATTTCATCTCAAAGCATTAGATGAACCGCAAATTTCAGCACATCTTAATCGCGTGCTTACTGCCGAAAATATCCCTTTTGATGCGCCAGCACTAGATAAATTAGCCAAAGCAGCACAGGGTAGTATTCGTGATAGCTTAAGTTTAACGGATCAAGCCATTGCCATGGGCAACGGTAAAGTTTCCACCGATGTGGTGAATAGCATGCTTGGGCTGTTAGATGAAGACCAACCGATTGAAATCATTTACGCCTTACATCAAGGTAACGGTGAGCGTTTAATGAAAACCATCCAAACGGTGGCAGAAAAAGCAGGCGATTGGGATGAGTTACTGGCAGAAACAGCTGAGAAATTACATCAAATTGCATTAATGCAGTTACTCGCTAAAAGTGCCACAGATGAAAACGATCACTTAGGTTTTCTGGCTAAACATATTTCACCGGAAGACGTACAATTCTTCTATCAAGTAATTGTATCGGGTCGAAAAGAATTGGCTTCTGCGCCTAATCGTCGAATTGGTGCAGAAATGACATTATTGAGGGCATTGGCATTCCACCCAAAGTTCCTTACGGCAGCACAAACGCCTAAACAAGACGGGCTATCCCCTGAACAAAATACACAGAAAAGTGCGGTTGAAAATCAGCCTGTTTCTGGGTATGTAGATATGCCGGTGCTGTCGCAAAACATCAAAGCAAATTATTCTGCACAAGCGCAAAAGCCGATGGCTCAATCGGCGGTTGTGCATTCTTCACCTTCTCAACCTGTTGCCACGCAAACCACATCTTCATTGAATTTAGCTAGCCTTGCTGCGCTAGAGGCATTGAATCAATTAACGCAAATTGAGCAATCAGAGCGCCAACATCATCATGATGAACAACAAGCCGCAGTGGAAGAAACCTTACATCATCTCCAAGCGTTAGATGAGCAAAAAAATTCACCAAAAATGACCGCACTTCCAGTGCGAGAGATGACACCACCGAAAGCGACGCAAACGAAGGCAGCGGTGCCAAACCCAATTACTCAACAAGCAGAAGCGTTAAAGCAAAGTGTTGAGACGGTTGAAAATACCATTGATGACAATGCTGAAATGGATGCGGAAGAGCAAGAAATTCTGGATGCGGAAACCTATCGTTGGGAGTGGAGCAATCCGGATTTAGCCAAAGTGGATAACAGTGTGCGTCCTTCTGATATTAAACAGGCAATGTTGAAAGATGTGACACCAGAATTGCGTGAGAAAATTATTCAAATTACGCAAAAACAAGATCCTTGGACGGATATTGTCGAACGCTCAGGCGTAAGTGGTTTCTCAAAAGAGTTGGCATTAAATTGCTTTATTAAGTCGCAAACAGAAGATGAAATTCAACTCGGGCTTCATTCTGAAAAAGCGCATTTAAAACAAGATCGAAATATTAAAAATTTAGTGGAACATCTTGAACGTTTATATGAAAAACCAGTCAAATTGTCGATTTTTGTTGAAGATTCCGATGTTTTAACCCCGATGGATTACCGTAAAAAAGTGTATCAAGACTTGCGTGAACAGGCACGTACGGATTTACAGCAAGATAAAAAACTACTTTTATTACAAAAAGAGTTTGATGCAAAGTTGGATGTCGAAAGCATTCGACCAGTCTAAAACTCATTTCTCTAAATTTTAACTTTATAAAGGAAAGAATATGGCGTTTAGCTCTCTTTTTACTCTTATTGATGACATTGCATCGATTCTTGATGATGTCGCCTTGATGACCAAAATGGCAGCCAAGAAAACCGTTGGCGTAGTAGGCGATGACTTAGCCTTAAATGCTAATCAGGTAACGGGGGCATCTTCCGATCGTGAATTACCCATTGTTTGGGCAGTCACCAAAGGATCCTTAGTCAATAAAGTCATTTTAATTCCAATTGCTTTACTGCTTTCTGCATTTTTACCTTGGTTGATCGTGCCACTTCTGATGATTGGTGGGGCATATTTGTGTTTTGAAGGTGTAGAGAAAATTCTACATAAATTTATTGCTCATGAAGAGCATGAAGAAAAAACAACCTTTAATGAAGCCGCTAAAATTAAAGGGGCAATTCGTACGGATTTTATTCTTTCTGCTGAAATTATTATTATTGCATTGGGCGAATTAACCGAAGCGAGCTTGCTGACACGTATTATTTCCCTTTCAATAGTCGGTATCGGAATTACTATTTTTGTTTATGGCTTGGTCGCATTGATTGTTAGAGCGGATGATTTCGGTTTATACCTTATCAAAAAAGGTGGTGTGGCTAAGTCAATCGGGAATGCAATTTTAGTGATTATGCCAAAATTTATGCGTTCACTTAGTTTTATCGGTACGCTTGCGATGTTCTTAGTCGGTGGCGGTATTTTCGTACATAATGTGGATTTCATTCATCATTTGCTCGCTGATTATCAATTAGCAGATGGTTTACTTGGTAATGTGGCGACGTTAGTCGTGGGTGTGATTGTAGGGGCAATTGCTTGTGCAATTGTATTACCCGCAATGAAATTATTTGGTAAACACTAAAAACGAGATAAAAAATAACCGCACTTTGATGCTTTCAAGGTGCGGTTTTTTTATAGACGAAACAGATTATTTGCGGGAAGTGTAATCGCCGACACAGACCCATTTATAACTGGTTAAGGCTTCTAATCCCATTGGACCGCGAGCATGAAGTTTTTGAGTACTTACCGCCACTTCTGCGCCTAAACCAAATTGCCCACCATCAGTAAATCGAGTACTTGCATTAACATATACAGCTGCCGCATCTACTTGATTGATAAATTGAGTGGCTAGTCGTTGATTTTCCGTCAAGATACTTTCTGAATGTTGTGTGCCATATTCACGAATATGAGCAATTGCCGCATCCATATCTTCAACCACTACGACATTGAGATCGAGTGACCCCCATTCTTGGCGTAGCGCTTGTTCGGTCACTTCTTGCACATCGATATTGGCAGCTTGAAGAATCGAAAGTGCGGTCGATTTTGCATGGAATTTCACTTTTTTCTCAGCTAAATATTTCGCGAGTTTTGGTAGGAAGGTTTCTGCAATCGAGCGTTGAACTAAAAGCGTTTCCAACGTATTACATGTACTTGGACGTTGGCATTTTGCATTAGCAATCACAGCAAGGGCTTTTTCTTGGTCAGCACTTTCTTCCACAAAAAGATGGCAAACACCCACACCACCGACAATCACTGGAATGGTTGAATGTTGTTTACAAAGTTCATGTAAACCAGCTCCGCCACGAGGAATAATCATATCTACATAGCGATCCAATTTAAGTAGTTGCATTACAAGCTCACGATTCGGATCCGTAATGGCTTGGACTGCATGGCGTGGTAATCCCGCTTGTTCAAGGGCATTTTGTACTACTTCCACTAAAATTTGGTTGGAATGTTGTGTTTCTTTTCCTCCACGTAAAATCACGGCATTACCCGTTTTTAAGCAAAGGCTTGCCACATCAATGGTGACATTAGGACGCGCTTCGTAAATCGTACCAATCACGCCAAGCGGTGTACGAACTCGCTCGATCTTTAATCCGCTATCTAAGGTGCTCCCATCAATGATTTTCCCCACAGGATCCGCAAGAGAAATCACATGGCGGACATCATTCGCAATACCTTTTAGGCGCTCTTCGGTTAATAAAAGGCGATCAATTAAGGCTTCAGATAAGCCATTTTGTTTCGCAATTTCAATATCTTTTTGGTTTGCGGCAAGAATATGATCCGCTTGTTGTTCTAATTGATCTGCAATAATGCTGAGCGCATGATTTTTTTCAGTGGTGTTTAACTGCGCTAAAATAAAGGCCGCATCTTTGGCCTGTTTGCCCATTTGTTCTAACATATCGAATCCCTTGTTATTTCAACAAAAATATGGTGTAGCTTATCGTAAAAATGCGTAAGGTGAAATGATTAAAATTAAGGATTTTGTGAATTCGGTGTGAATGGTTTATGATTTGCCAAGTTTTATGCTAGATGGCATATTTTAAAGCACATTTTTTCACTTTCAGTATTTCTTGAAGTAAAAATGGTTGTAATAAAATATCTTAAAAATATGATGAGATTTTGTAGGGAAAATATGAAAAAATTATCAAAATCGCCAATAAATAATACATTATGCTTTAGAAATATTAACTTTAATGGATTTTCGACAAGTAACAAATGGGTGGGTTACTTTGGAGCAAATGATTTAGGTGATACGGCTAACATAAAAAGAGCTTCTAAATTGCTTAAAAGATTTTTTTCTGAAGATTTGGACGGTTTTTTCCTTATTAGTGCTCTAGTATATGATGATAATTCAGAGGTAGATGATGAATTAAAACAATCTGGCTATTTAGAAGAATACTTGAGTTTATATGAAGAAGCCAAGAAGAGTAATTTCTTAAATGAGTATACTGGTGTTTATGAAGATTATTTTGAATCAATCGATTTGAAAAATGAGCCACAACCTCCAATAAGTATATTTAACATGCATTTTGATTCCAATAAGATCTTCTTGTATTGTGAGTTGGTTATTGCTTTTTATTTTGGAAAAGTTTGTGGTGGTATTTGTTTTTTAATTAATCCTAAGTTAGGAATTGCACTTTATCCGCACGATGATATCGGTTATGGCTGTATCTCTCTTACAGATGACACATCTTTAGCAGAGCGTTTCCTCGAGTTTTGTAATGAAGATAAATATTTCTATTCCATTTTCGATGAAGAATTAGCATAAACAAATGTTTGTATAGCTATTACTTACTTCGTTTTCTTCGGTAATTTATCATTTGTTTCCTCTTCTTGCTCTTGGAAATCGAAAACGGGTAAGCCCCAGCCGAATCGAACAGCAAGTAAACGCAGTGCAAAACCGCTGAATAACGTGAGTAAAATTGAAAGCGTGTGTTCTAATTGAATGTATTGGAATGCCATATACATAGCAGCAGAGAAGAATGATACACTGGCGTAAAGTTCTTTTTGGAATACAAGGGGAATGCGGTTACAAAGTAAATCACGCAACACACCACCAAATGCACCCGTTACTGTTGCCGCAATGGATGTAACGGTAAAACCATAGCCCATATCAATGGCAATTTGCGCACCGATAATGGAATATACGATTAATCCTAAAGCATCTAACACCAAGAAAATCGTGCGGAAGTAGCGCATGAAATGTTTGATGAAGGGCGCGATAAAAACCGTTAATACCGCTGCACCAGCCACCATAATGAAATATTCAGGATGTTTAACCCAGCCAAGCGGGTAGTGTCCAAGTAAGACATCGCGTACCGAACCGCCACCAATCGCCGTCACACAGGCAATAATAATTACCCCAAAAATATCCATTTTTTCTCGTCCAGCGGCTAATGCACCGGTAATTCCTTCGGCAGTTATTCCAATAATATAAAGTACGCTTAATAGCATTTTTTGTGGTTCCTAAAGTGCGGTTATAATTTTGCTTATTTTAAAAGGGAATGAGTCAAAATGCACGAAAGCCATTAAAAAAAGCTGTAAATTTTGGCATAATGACGCCTTCTTTTTCTAATCGAGAATCTTATGTCAGAAGAACAATCCAAACCCTTAGCCGCATTTCTTGCTATCTTGCCAATTGGGTTGCTATTAATTATTGAATGTTTTGCAGAGTCTTTGCAATCTGCTGAAAAACTGATTCCTCATTTAGCCTTTGGTGTGCTGATTGCGCAGCTACTTTGTTTGGTTGCCTTTATTAAAGGCGAAATTTGTCCAGGACAACGCGGACGTTTAATCAAAGCAAATGTCTATTTTGCACTTTATTGGTTAGTTTGGCTTGGAATGAGCTTAGCCTCACCACATCATTACGTGATGACTGATATTGTTAGCTTATGCGGATTATCTGCCGTATATGCAGTATGGAAACAACCTAAAGATGAATCAGCTCGCCGTGGTTTTCTCTTAATGGCATCATTGGTGAGTGGATTGGGTGTAATTGCCTATTTGATGATTTTCTTCGGCAATCCAACACCAAATTTCGTGCAATATAATCCATTGGCACAAGCGGTGATGGGCGTATTATTAGCGAATTTATGTTTGTCTGTTTCTCGTAATCGTCTGCAAGGTTTCATTGCGTTACTGCCATTATTGATGATTTTACTGCTTGCACTGAATGCGTTAGCAGTACTGATCTTTATTATTTATCAAGATGTAAGTGCGGTCAGTTTTGATGGTGTTTTCGCATACGGTATTTATTTTGTTCTTCATTTAGTAATAGCAGGGGTATTGCTTTTGCATAGTGTTAATAAATGGAAACTCAGTTATAACAGCTTACTCATTTTGTTCTTTGTGGCGGCGAGTTTGGCTGTCTGGGCAATGTTCATTTAATGGATAAAATAAAATCTTATGCCGCCCCGATGTTAGTCGTGGGCTGCGTGCTATTCGGTTTAGGAAGCCTAATTGTTAAGTTTGTGCCAGTAGGTGGTTATGCCATTGCATTTTGGCGTTTACTTATTGCCTCTTTTATTTTCTGGTTCTTAATGAAATTAAAAAGACAGCGTTTCCCGAAAAGCCGTAAAGCGATGATGTATGCCGCATTAGCTGGCATCTTTTTAGCCTTTGATTTATCTTTTTGGCATGAAAGTGTATATGCCGTAGGGCCGGGTATTTCAACATTGCTGAATAGCTTGCAGATTTTCTTTTTGGCCGCAATTGGCTATTTTTTCTTTGGTGAACGCCAAACGAAATTACAAATGTTAAGCCTTTTTCTAGCGGTTGCGGGTGTTGTCTTAATCTCAGGGGAAGAGCTACAGCATAATTTTGACGGTATGTACGGCATTATCATTGGGCTCATTTCTGCAGGCATGCTTGCCACTTCAATGATTATGATTAAAAAAGTGCACGAAGAAGAACCCAGCGCTTTATTTTCGTTAATGTTTATTTTGAGTTTAAGTGGGGCGATTGTCTTAATTGTCCCTTCGCTAATTTTTAATCCTGATAATCTTTATCCCACCACTTTCACTGATTGGGGATTGGTGTTTATTTATGGTGCAGTGATGCAATGTGTCGCCTGGGGCATGATTGCTTATACCATTCCTTATTTGCCGTTAGGTTTAACCGGTTTGTTGCTTCTTTCTGAACCGGTGGTTGCGCTCGTAATTGATTACTTTGGATTAGATAAGCCCATCAATCATTGGCAATGGGCGGGGGCAGTGCTGACATTAGTGGCGATTTATCTTGGCTCTCAAAAAAATAAAACCGCTTAAAACAAAAAAGTGCGGTAAATTTCACCGCACTTTGCCTTCACATTAAACCAATTACTCAGCTGCTTTCTTTTTCAAGTATTGATAGAGCTCGTCTTTAATCCGTAATTTTTCTTTTTTCAAGTTCTCAATTTCCGTATGAGTAGCGAGTTCTATGTTATCAATCTTATTTTTGATCTCTTGGTCTAACACATTGTGTTTTTCAAACAAGCGATCAAAATAAGCATCTTTGTTTTTGAGATTAGTAATTAAATCGCGAAATTCAGGAAACATAGGTTACTCCTCTTGGTTAACGTTCATTTTCATTATAGAACTTTTTTTTGCTGTTTCTAGTGCCTCATTCTCAGAATTTGACAGAGATCACAAAATTAAATCATGGCAAAGTGCGGCCATAAAATTGGATATTTTTGAAGAGGTTAATAAAAGAAAAATCAGGGTTTTAACTGGTTTATTTGATCAAAGCACGCTAGAATAAAGGTATCTGTTTCATAATGAAAAATAAGGAATTCCAATGATCGATCCAAATTTACTCCGTAATAATCTGGCTGAAGTAGCAGAAAAATTAAAAGTAAAACGTAACTTTATTCTTGATACGGAAAAACTTACCGCATTAGAAGAACAACGCAAAGATTTACAAGTAAAAACTGAAACATTACAAGCAGAGCGTAACGCACGTTCCAAAGCTATTGGTGCAGCAAAAGCACGTGGTGAAGATATTGCACCATTATTGGCTGAAGTAGATAACATGGGCGAACAGCTTAATGAAGCGAAAACCCAACTTGATGCGGTGTTAGCAGAAATCAATCAAATCGCATTAAGCATTCCAAACCTTCCAGCAGATGAAGTGCCATTAGGTAAAGATGATACTGAAAATAAAGAAATTTTACGTTGGGGTACACCGCGTACCTTTGATTTTGAGATCAAAGATCACGTGTCATTAGGTGAAGATGCCAATGGCTTAGATTTTGCTGCAGGAGCTAAATTAGCGGGTGCGCGTTTTGCGGTAATGAAAGGTCAAATTGCTAAAATGCACCGTGCATTAGCACAGTTCATGTTAGATCTTCATACCGAACAACATGGTTATTTAGAAACTTATGTGCCTTATTTAGTTAACCATGCGACTCTTTATGGTACAGGCCAATTACCAAAATTCGGTGAAGATTTATTCCATACTTTAGCGTTAGAAGGTGAGCAACCTTACGCATTAATTCCAACAGCGGAAGTGCCAGTGACTAACCTTGTACGTGATGTAATTATTGATGAAGCAGAATTGCCAATCAAAATGACCGCACATACACCATGTTTCCGTTCTGAAGCGGGATCTTATGGTCGTGATACTCGTGGTTTAATTCGTATGCACCAATTCGATAAAGTAGAAATGGTACAAATCGTCGATCCAGATAAATCAATGGAAGCACTTGAAGAATTAACCGGCCATGCAGAAAAAGTATTACAGCTTTTAAATCTACCATATCGTAAAGTCTTACTTTGTACCGGAGATATGGGCTTTGGTTCTTGCAAAACTTACGACTTAGAAGTGTGGGTGCCTGCACAAAATACTTATCGTGAGATTTCTTCTTGCTCAAATATGTGGGATTTCCAAGCACGTCGTATGCAGGCACGTTGCAAAGCGAAAGGGGATAAGAAAACTCGCTTAGTGCATACATTAAATGGTTCAGGTTTAGCAGTTGGCCGTACATTAGTGGCCGTGCTTGAGAACTACCAAAATGCAGACGGCTCAATTACGGTGCCAGAAGTATTACGTCCTTACATGGGCGGATTAGAAGTGATCTGCAAATAATTAATAATATATTAATTCAATTTAGGGCTAATTTTTATTAGCCCTTTCTTTCATTTAGATAAATGAGATTTTTATTCTAGTCTTTGAGATAAATCCACATCAATATTCATGCATTTAGAGGTAATCTTATAAGGTATCAATTTTTAGGAGAATAATAATGACTGATAAACGACCATTTCCATTACCAACAGGCTATTTTGCGATTCCATTAGGTTTAAGCGCTTTATCTTTAGCCTGGTTGCATATGGGCGATACGCTCTCTTTTTCTCTAAATGTGAGTGATATTATTGGCATAACGTCTGTTTCAGTATGGGCACTTTTCGTCTTGCTCTATATTTATAAAATGATTTATTTCTCTCAAGAAGTACAAGATGAATATTGTTGTCCGATACGTTTTTCTTTTCTTGCATTAATACCGATTACAACGATGTTAAGCGGGGATGTTCTGTATCGCTGGTTTCCTCTTATTGGTGAGGGATTAATTTGGATCGGGACAATTGGGCAATTATTGTTTGCTTCAGTGCGAATTAGTGCGTTATGGAAAGATGGCACATTTGAGGAAAAATCGACACTGCCACCTTTTTATTTGCCCTCTGTGGCGACTAACTTTACAAGTGCCTCATCATTAGCCTTGTTAGGCTATCAAGATTTAGGCTATTTGTTCTTAGGTGCAGGGATGATTGCTTGGATTATTTATGAACCGGTGTTATTCCAACGTTTACGCGTGTTGCAGATTGAACCCCAATTTCGTCCAACAATGGGGATCATTCTTGCCCCAGCATTTGTGGGCTCGTCGGCTTACTTATCGCTTAATGGGGGAGAGATCGATCTTTTCGTTAAGCTCTTATGGGGATACGGTTTTTTACAAATGTTCTTTTTAATTCGCCTGTTTCCTTGGATTAGTGAAAAAGGACTGAATATTGGGTTCTGGGCTTTTTCATTCGGATTAGCTTCTTTAGCGAATGGGGCGGTTTCTTTTGTTCATCATAACGTACTGAGCGGATTGGCAAACGGTGCATTTATCTTTGCTAACGTGATGATGAGCGGTTTGGTGCTGATGACATTAGGAAAAATTTTCAAAGGACAATTTTGGTTAAAATAGCTTAAATAAAAAGTGCGGTTAAAAATGACCGCACTTTTTTTATGAATTTTTTAAATAACAACCTATCATTTACAAAAACTAGACATGTCGTTTTGCTGTTGATGTAAATGCAATTTTATCTGGTCGATAGCTAATACTCCCATATTGAAACGGTCGACCATCAGCCAAATAAGTGGTACTCGTCACATTCACAACCATGTCATACTCACCAAGATCGATCGCATTTTTTTCTTCTTCGTTTGCATAGCGAAAGACAATTTTTCGTTGAGAGTGACTAATTTTTAATTTTAATTCGTTTTCTAAATAGTGATAAATAGAGTGTTCAGCGATTTCTCGGCTAATAAAAGGTACGATGCGGCGATCAAAATAAGAAACCTCATATTCAACGGCTTCGCCATCAATTTCACGGAGGCGAGCAATACGGTAGAAATCAATCTGGTCATCGACATTAAAAATATGCATCAGCTCTTCTTCACCTTGCACAATATACAAGCTGGTTAATGTGGTTTTTACTTGATGTGTTGAAGCACTATTTAACTCGCTGACGGTTTTAATTTCGGAAAGCATTTGTGGTTTAGATAAATCATGTTTTAAAACAATCGAATTTCTGCCTTGTTGCTTTTGAATATAGCCATCAATTTCAAGTAAGGAAAGCGCTTTTCGAATAGTATCTTTAGAAAAACCATAGCTTTGCATAAGTTCATTTTCACTCGGGAGTTCTTGCAATGGTGCTAAATTACCATTATTAATTTGGCTTTTTATCTCGTTATAGACCTGCTTGTACTTGCTCATTTCTTATCCTTTTATCAGCCGCTCCATAAATGTGTTAATAGCATATCATAAAATCCTTAATGTTATACGTATAAATTTTAATGAAAACCAATCTTTTACGAAAATGTTCTAAACTTTTACGTATATGTTGTTGCATTAAAATATGTTTAGGTTAGAATAAGCGAAAAATGATGACGTCCTAAAGGAGATATTATGCTTACTCGTTCAAGTGGTGTTCTTATGCACATTACCTCACTACCAAATGCATTTGGGATTGGTAGTTTTGGGCAATCCGCTTATGATTTTGTCGATTTTTTAGTTGAAACCAAACAAACTTATTGGCAAATTCTTCCACTCACTACCACCAGTTATGGTGATTCTCCTTATCAATCTTTCTCTGCGGTTGCAGGTAATACTCATCTTATTGATTTTGATTTATTAACCCAAATGGGCTTGTTGAAAGAATCGGATTATGCTTCGGTCAATTTTGGTGATGATCCAACTAGCGTGGATTATGAACGTATCTTCTACGCGCGCCGTCCGATTTTAGAAACAGCCGTGAAAAATTTTTTAGAGAATCAATCATTCCAAGCTGATTTCAAACACTTCGAGAAAAGCAATCGTTTGTGGTTGGATGATTTTGCTGAGTTTATGGCAATTAAAGAGCATTTTGGCAATCAAGCATTGCAAAAATGGGATGATAAAAAAGCTGTGGCTCGAGATCCAAGTGCATTGGAAAAATATCGCACCATGTTAGCGGAGCAAATTCAGTACTTTAAAGTGACGCAATATTTCTTCTTCAAACAATGGACTGAATTAAAAAATTACGCAAATCAAAAAGGCATTAAGATTATCGGTGATATGCCGATTTATGTGGCGGCAGATAGCGTTGAAGTTTGGACAAAACCAGAACTCTTCCAATTAGATGAAGAACGCAATCCGCTTTTTGTCGCGGGGGTCCCAGCCGATCAATTCAGTGCAACAGGACAACTTTGGGGCAATCCGCTTTACGCTTGGGAAGAACATAAAAAACAAGGCTACGCTTGGTGGATTCACCGCATTGAAGAAAGCTTCAAAATTTATGATGTACTACGTATCGACCATTTCAAAGGTTTCTCTGATTATTGGCAAGTAGATGGAAAAGCAGAGGTGGCTAAAGATGGTAGCTGGCAGCCAGGCCCAGGTTATGACTTATTTAAAGCCGTTAAAGAGCAATTGGGCGATTTACCGATTATTGCCGAAGATTTAGGTAATATTGATGACAAAGCCAGAAAATTGCTTACAGACTGTAACTATCCTGGCATGAAGATTCTGCAATTTGGCTTTGAAGATGTTAGCGGAGAAAGCTTAGATAGCCCGCATTATTGCATCCCGCATTCCATTGTTTATACCGGCACACATGATAACGATGTGACCAATGGTTGGTATAACAGCCTGACTGAACAACAGCAGCAATATATCAATGATTATACGCATCGCCATGAGGATGAATCGATTTGTCAGGCGATGATTCGTCAGCTCTTTGCAACGGTTAGCAATACGGCGATTGCCACAATGCAAGATGTTTTAGATTTGCCTGCGAGTTCAAGAATGAATGTTCCTTCAACAATTGGTGGAAACTGGCAATGGAGAATGCAGCAATCAGATTTAACGCAAGATAAAAAAGACTTTTTAGCAAAAATGACCACGTTATATCAACGTGCTAATCAGGAAAAAACAATGATTAAATTTAGTACATTTGTAAAAAACGAAACCAATAAATCGCTTGAGCAATTAAGTGATAAAGAAACTTATATTCAATTATTAAATTACGTAAAAGCACTTTCTGCAGATAAACCTAAAAATGCGGGTAAACGTAAGGTTTACTATATCTCAGCAGAGTTTTTAATTGGTAAATTACTTTCTAATAACTTGATTAACCTTGGTGTGTATCAAGATATCAAAGCGGAATTAGAAAGTGCGGGTAAATCATTAAGCCATATTGAAGATATTGAGCCAGAACCATCTTTAGGAAATGGTGGTTTAGGGCGTTTGGCTTCTTGTTTTATTGATTCCATGTCTACCCTTGGCTTAAATGCTGAGGGGGTTGGTTTAAATTATCATTATGGGTTGTTCAAACAGGTCTTTAAAAAGAATGAACAACATGCTGAACCTAATGATTGGATTGAGGATAACTCTTGGTTAATTCCAACAGATATTAGCTATGAAGTACCATTTAAGAAATTTACATTAACCTCTAAATTAGATCGTATTGATATTTTAGGTTATAAGAAAGATACGAAGAACTATCTCAATTTGTTTGATATTCAATCAGTGAATCCTAAACTGATTAAAAAAGGTATCGAGTTTGATAAAACTGCGATTGAAGAAAATCTGACTTTATTCCTTTACCCAGATGATTCAGATAAAAACGGGGAATTATTACGTATTTATCAACAATACTTCATGGTATCAAATGCGGCACAATTATTAATTGATGAAGCGATTGCGCGTGGTAGTAACTTACATGATTTAGCTGATTATGCGTATGTACAGATCAATGATACACACCCTTCAATGGTGATTCCTGAATTAATTCGCTTATTAACCGAAAAACATCAGATTAAATTTGCAGAAGCTGTTGAAATCGTACGTAATATGGTGGGCTATACCAACCATACCATTTTGGCTGAAGCATTAGAAAAATGGCCGCTAGATTATTTAGATGAAGTGGTGCCACATTTAGTGGTGATCATTAAGAAATTAGATAAATTAGTGCGTGCAGAATATAAAGATCCAGCAGTACAAATTATTGATAAACAAAAACGAGTGCATATGGCACATATGGATATTCACTTTTCAAATTCGGTGAATGGTGTGGCAGCATTACATACGGAGATTTTGAAAAATTCAGAACTTAAAGCGTTTTATGCGTTATATCCTGAAAAATTCAATAATAAGACAAACGGCATTACCTTCCGTCGTTGGTTAGAGTTTTCTAACCAAGCATTAGCGGCTTACATTAAAGAATTGATTGGTGATGAGTATTTGCATGATGCAACGAAATTAGAAAAATTGTTAGCCTTTAAAGATGATAAAAAGGTTCATCAACAATTAGCGAAAATTAAGTTTGAAAACAAATTAGCACTAAAAGCATACCTTAAAGAAAATAAAGGTATTGATTTAGATGAAAATTCAATCATTGATACGCAAATTAAGCGTTTCCATGAATATAAACGCCAACAAATGAATGCGCTTTATGTGATTCATAAATACTTAGAAATTAAAGCAGGTAAATTGCCAAAACGTAAAATTACGGTAATTTTCGGCGGAAAAGCGGCACCTGCTTATATCATTGCACAGGATATTATTCACTTAATTCTTTGCTTATCTGAGTTAATCAATAATGATCCTGAAGTGAATAAGTATTTAAACGTCCATTTAGTGGAAAACTATAATGTGAGCGTGGCGGAAAAACTGATTCCTGCAACCGATATTTCAGAACAAATTTCACTTGCTTCTAAAGAAGCTTCCGGTACAGGGAATATGAAATTTATGCTTAATGGGGCGTTAACGTTAGGCACAATGGATGGCGCTAATGTTGAGATTGCAGAATTAGCCGGTGCTGAAAATATCTATACGTTCGGTAAAGATTCAGAAAGCATTATTAAACTTTATGAAACAGCAGGCTATGTTTCAAAAGAGTATTATGAAAACGACAAGGATATTAAAAGAGCGGTCGATTTTATTCTGAATCCTGCAGTAGTGAAATTAGGCAATAAAACACGTTTAGAACGTCTTTATAATGAGTTATTAAATAAAGACTGGTTTATGACGTTAATTGACTTTAATGCTTATGTTGAAGCGAAAGAACAAATCTTAGCCGATTATGAAGATCAAGATAGTTGGAATGAGAAAGTCGTTCAAAATATCGCAAAAGCGGGCTTTTTCTCATCTGACCGCACGATTGCTCAATATAATGCAGACATTTGGCATTGTGAGGGCTAAGGGGAAGCAATGAAACTACTTACCCTGAATGTACACGCTTGGTTAGAAGCTAACCAAGCGGAAAAAATAGAGATTCTTGCGGAGACTATTATCGAAAAGGGCTATGACATCATTGCCTTACAAGAGGTTAATCAATTGATGTCGTCTCCTGCTATTTCGCCAACGTTAAAGCAAGATAACTATGGTGTCATTCTGTTAAATAAAATCAATCAACGCGTTGCACAGAAATACTCACTTGTTTGGAGCAATTCGCATATTGGTTACGATAAATATGATGAAGGCATTGCATTTTTAACGCGTTTGCCTGTTTATGATGTTGATGCGTTTTATTGTAGCCAACATCAACGTCTTGACTCGATTCTCTCGCGTAAAATCATTGGCTTGACGGTAGAATATCAAGGCCAGTTAATTGAATGCTATTCTTGCCACATCAATTTGCCAAATTGTGATGGTGAAAACCAACTTGATAATGTTCGTTATATTGTAGAGCGAAGTCAAAGTGCGAATCTTAAAATCCTGATGGGTGATTTCAATACTGATGCAATAAGCGATCAGCAAGCTTACCAGCAGATTAAATCCTTAGGCTTATTTGATACATTTGAAATGGCAGAGCAAAAGGATAGCGGTATCACTGTGGAGAAAGCGATTGACGGTTGGAAAGGCCATAGTCAAGAAAAGCGATTAGATTATATTTTTTTAAATCAAGCAAAAAGGGTTTTATCCAGTCAGGTTATTTTTAATGGAAAAAATAAACCGATTGTTTCCGACCATTTTGGCGTAGAAGTAGCTCTCATCTTGTAGGAGAATCAATATGAAAAAAATGCTCAGTTTTGAATTTTGGCAAAAATTCGGTAAGTGCCTAATGGTTGTGATTGCCGTGATGCCAGCCGCGGGTTTAATGGTGAGTATTGGTAACTCACTGCCTTTGATTAGCGATGCGGAATGGCTAGCGCTTGTCGGAAACATTATCGCCCAAATTGGTTGGGGGATTATCGGTAACCTCCATCTATTATTTGCTTTAGCGATTGGTGGTAGCTGGGCAAATGAGCGTGCGGGCGGGGCATTTGCAGCTGGCCTTGCTTTCATTTTAATTAACTTAATTACCGGTAACTTTTTCGGTGTGAAACTTGAAATGCTAGCGGATCCAAATGCACATGTAAGTACAGTATTGGCCGGTGAAATTCCTGTGGCGAATTACTTTGTGAATGTGCTTGGGCAACCTGCGTTAAATATGGGCGTGTTCGTTGGTATTATCGCCGGTTTTGTGGGTGCAACAACTTTTAACCGTTACTACAATTTCCGTAAATTACCTGAAGTATTGACGTTCTTTAATGGTAAACGTTTCGTTCCTTTCGTTGTCATTTATCGTTCTGTATTAGTGGCGATCTTCCTATCATTATTCTGGCCTTTAGTTCAAGCCGGTATTAATCATTTCGGTCAATGGATTGCGAACTCACAAAACTCAGCGCCAATTTTAGCACCATTTATTTATGGCACCTTAGAACGTCTATTGCTTCCATTTGGTTTACACCACATGTTGACTATCCCAATGAACTACACTTCATTAGGTGGTACTTATGAGTTCTTAACTGGTGCACAACAAGGTAAACAAGTATTTGGTCAAGATCCACTTTGGCTTGCCTGGGTGACTGACTTAATCAACCTTAAAGATGCAGGTAATTTAACGCAATATAACGACCTTCTTTCAACTGTGACACCTGCTCGCTTCAAAGTAGGACAAATGATTGGTTCAACTGGTATCTTAATGGGCTTGACCCTCGCAATGTATATCAATGTGGATGAAGACAAGAAAAAACTCTATAAAGGTATTTTCCTTTCTTCTGCACTTGCGGTGTTCTTAACAGGTGTGACTGAACCAATCGAATACATGTTTATGTTTGTCGCATTACCGCTTTATATTGTTTATGCTTTAGTACAAGGCTGTGCTTTTGCCATGGCAGATATTGTGGACTTACGTGTGCATTCATTCGGTAACATTGAGTTCTTAACACGTACACCAATGGCGATTAAAGCCGGTATTGGTATGGATGTAATCAACTTTATTTGGGTATCAATCCTATTTGCCGTTGCCATGTTCTTTATCGCGAACTTTATGATTAAGAAATTTAACCTTGCGACAGCAGGCCGTAATGGTAACTATGATGCGAAAGGTTCAGGTGAGGCTTCTAGCAATGAGCCAAAAGTGGCGGATGCTAGCACGCAAGTTATTCAAATCATCAACTTACTTGGTGGACGTAATAATATTGCAGATGTTGATGCTTGTATGACACGTTTACGTATCACCGTACATAATCCAGAGTTAGTGGGTGATGAAGCAAGTTGGAAACAAGCAGGTGCAATGGGCTTTATCGTGAAAGGATCTGGTATCCAAGCGATTTATGGACCAAAAGCAGATGTCTTAAAATCCGATATTCAAGACGTGCTTTCATCTGGCGTTGAAATTCCTAAAATGTAATTCTACCTAAATATCTATTTTATCCCCGCCTTCAAGGCGGGGATGTCATATCAATATCTCATCTCGATGTTCTTCAACATATCCCAATAATCCTTTTATTTATTACTATCGACGTACAAAATATTTTTACAACTTAGGTTCTATAAAAAATACCGCCCGTTGTGTCACGAGCGGTATTTCTAGATGGAAGGGAAGTGGTTATTAAATGATTAATTGACCGACAATACTGCGAGTTTCTTTTCGTACTTCAGTAAGTTTCACTTTCACCAAATCGCCGATTTTGTAACGGCGTTCCCCTTGAATATACATCGCCAATTCATCAGCATTCACTTGCATTTCATCTTTATTTGGATGCAACGTGGAAGCTGGTACGAACATGGATGCACCATTTTCTAATAATTGAACACGTAAACCGCCACGCATCACATCTTGCACTTCTGCATCAAATTCAGCATTTTCAGCGACTTTGTCAGCAAGATAGCGACAATATAACCAATCTGCAATATCACGTTCAACTAGGCGATTTTGACGACGGGCTTCTTGCAAGCGAGCAAGGACTTCATCTTGTGGTTTTTCACAAGCTTGCTGTGTGAGCACTGCTTTAATTAAACGATGGTTTACCATATCAGAATATTTACGGATAGGCGATGTCCAAGTCGCATAACCTTCTAATCCAAGTCCAAAATGTGGAGCGAGTTCGGATTTAAACTCCGCAAAGGTTAAATAACGACGTAAACGGAATTCTAAATAGTCACCTTCAATTGGTTCAATATCATGACGCATTTGGCAATAACCTTTTAAGGTTGCCAAATTTTCCACTGAATAACGCTCTGCAAGCTCGGCTTGATTTTCTTCATTAGCTAAATTTGCCATTAAGAAATTATGGGCATTTTCTAAGAATTTCTTATCAAAGCCCGTATGTGTATTAAAGATACCTGTTTGTGCATGCTCCGCTAAGAATTGAGCGGCACAAATGTTGGCAATAATCATGGATTCTTCCACGATTTGATTTGCAATACGACGATATTCCGCCTTAATTTCTTTTACTTTGCCATTTTCAGCGAGAATAAAGGAATAATCCGGTTTCTCTTTAAATAACAATGAATGGGTTTTACGCCATTGAATACGCGCTTGAGTAAATTGATGTAACCAATCAATTTGTTGGGCAATTTCAGGTGTTTCCGGTTGCCATGCATCCGGTACTTGTTCTAAATAATCTGAAATCTTGTTATAGGCCAATTTCGCTTTAGATTGCACATAAGCGGATACAAAATGTGGTTTAGCCGTGATGTTACCTGCAAGATCTGTTTCAATGTAACACACTAAAGCAGGACGAGTTTCATTTGCCATTAATGAACATAATTCATCGGATAATTCACGAGGCAACATAGGAATGTTAAAGCCAGGCAAATAATTGGTGAAACAACGCAGTTTCGCATCTTTTTCAATTTGTGAATCTAATGCAATGTAAGCTGTGGGATCCGCAATGGCAACGACTAATCGCCAGCCGGTTTGCGTACCATTTTGCTCGATAGGTTCAATATAAAGAGCATCGTCCATATCCTGTGTGCTTTCAGAGTCAATAGTAACAAAATGAAGTGCGGTCAGATCTTCACGTGTTTGTTGATCTAATATTTCATAACTTTCTGCACCTTGCACAGGATGACGAGATTGCTCATGGCGTGCCAATGTCACCCACCAAGGGGCTAATTCATCATCAGCACGGCAGATAAATTGATTGATGGTGGCATAGAAAAAGCGATCATCACGTAATGGGTGCGTTTTCAAATTTGCTACGACCCAGTCGCCTTCTTGTAGTTCTTCTTTGACGGATTTAGCTTGCTGTGCCCCAATAGGTTGGTTGATACTTGGATGATCAACTAAAACTTGCAATTTCTTGTCTTTATTGAACCGCACTTTGGCAATAAAGCGAGTGAGCATTGGTTCAATTAATTCTTCAGGTTCAGCTTGTTCTTTATCGCCTTGCTTTTCAATGGTGGCTTTGATTTTGTCACCGTGCATTACTTTTTTCATCGCAGGCGGGGCAATAAAGTAGCTTTTTTTATCGCACTCTAAAAAACCATAAGCTTTATCTGTACTTTTTACCACGCCTTCAACGTGTTCTTTGCTGTCGTGGATTTGTTGCTTAAGTTGTGCAAGTAATGGATTATCTTGGAACATAGTTATATTTAAAAAAAGAGAAAAGGCAGACTGAAAAGCCTGCCTAAAAATAGATTGTACGAAAAATTATTCTTCGCCTAATTCGCCCATTGCGGTGATGCTGAAACCTGCATCTACGTGAACGATTTCACCAGTAATACCAGATGCTAAATCGGAGCATAAGAATGCTGCTGAATTACCCACATCTTCGATAGTAACTGTGCGGCGTAATGCTGCGGTTTTCTCGAATGTAGCAAGCATTTTCTTGAAGTTTTTAATACCTGATGCTGCTAAGGTACGGATTGGACCTGCAGAAATTGCATTTACACGAATACCTTCTTTACCTAAGTCAGCTGCCATTACGCGAGTAGCCGCTTCAAGAGATGCTTTCGCTAAACACATCACGTTGTAGTTAGGAATTGCGCGTTCTGCACCTAAGTAAGAAAGGGTTAATAACGCTGCATTTGGATTTAAGTAAGGACGTGCCGCTTGTGCCATAGCAACGAAGCTGAATGCACTGATGTCGTGAGCAATACGGTAGCCTTCACGAGTTGCTGCGTTTACGTAATCACCATCTAATTGATCGCCTGGTGCGAATGCGATAGCGTGTACGAAACCATCAAATTTTTCCCAACGTTTGCTTAATTCTGCAAAGCAGTTTTGGATGCTTTCATCGGTCGCTACGTCTAAAGGAAGGACGATGTCAGAACCAAATTCTTTTGCAAATTCTTCTACGCGCGGTTGTAATTTATCGTTTAAATAAGTGAAAGCAAGTTCAGCACCTTGTTCTTTCATTGCTTTTGCGATCCCGTAAGCGATAGAACGGTTGCTTGCAAGACCTGTTACTAAAATACGTTTACCAGTTAAGAAACCCATATTTTTTCCTATGTTTGAGTTAAAAAAATCGACGAGATTATACTTGTTTTGTGTGCTTTCGGCAATCAATCACACTTTGTACCAGTTAGGCTGGATTATCAATATCTTTAAATTCTACATCCAAGCCATATTCAGCCGCTAGCCATTCACCTAATGCCTTAATGCCGTAGCGTTCTGTTGCATGGTGACCAGCCGCAAAGAAATGAATACTTTGTTCACGAGCAGAGTGAATTGTTTGCTCCGAAACCTCGCCGGTAATAAAGGCATCACAACCTTGTGCTGCCGCTAAATCAATATAGCTTTGTCCGCCACCAGTACAAATGCCTACTTTACGGATTAAGTGCGGTCCGTTTTCCGTGCAAATTAACGGTTTACGGTGAAGCACTTGTTCAATACGTTGCGCAAACTCTTCAGCGGTAACAGGATTTTTTAACGTTCCCCAAACAGGAATGCTGGTTGCGCTATTTTCTAAAGGTTGAAGATCGCCAATTCCTAATAACTGAGCAAGTTTTGCGTTGTTGCCTAATTCAGGGTGAATATCTAAGGGTAAATGGTAGCCGTATAAATTGATGTCATTCACAAGTAAGGTTTTGATGCGTTTGCCTTTCATACCGCGAATACACGGATTTTCGCTTTTCCAAAAATAGCCGTGGTGGACAAGAATCGCATCAGCTTGTTGTGAGACAGCATAATCAATTAATGCTTGGCTTGCGGTGACGCCTGTAATGATTTTTTGGATTTCTGCTTTACCTTCCACTTGTAAACCGTTAGGCGCGTAATCATTGATTCTATCTGTGCTAAGTTTTTCGTTTAGTAAACGTTCAAGTTCTAGATTGTTCATTATTTTTGAGAGAAAAGAAAAAGGTGAGATATGGTAAGGGATTTAAAAAAAAATGGCTAGTGCAAAAGGAGTGGGGGGGAATGCACTAGCCAGTAGTGTGTTTGTAATAAAACAAGTTTACTATCTAAAACGAGATTCATTATATATTTAATTATATAAAGATCAAGAAAAAAATAAGGAAAAATTTCCCTATTTTTCGATGTGTCGTTTTTGTGTTCGAAAATAGATGAAAAATCAACCGCACTTATGAATACAAACTTGGTTCATCCTCAGTTGGACGCGTTTTAAATCGGCGGTGTAGCCACATGTATTGTTCCACATCTTTTAAGATTTCTTTTTCCACGACTTTATTCATTCTTGCAGCAATCGCTTTTTCATCTGAAAGATCGGAAAAATCTACTGGTGGAGAAATACTGACCGTATAGCCTGAGCCGTCTTTATTACGCAATGGAGCAAAAGGGACGACTTTACAATTTGGTGCAGATTTAAGCAGATAATAACTGCCCGTTGTGGTAGCCGCTTCTTTTACAGCAAAAAAAGGCACAAATACGGCATTTTTTCGGCCGTAATCATGATCAGGCGCATACCAAATGGTTTCACCTTTGCGTAAGGCTTTAAGCATGCCACGCAGATCTTTTCGATTTAGCATATCTTTGTTTGAACGTAATCGGCCTTTAATTTGCAACCAATCCAGTACAGGATTGTCGTTAGGGCGATAAACGCCTACGCCAGGATGATGTAATCCCACAATACGCGCGCCTAATTCAAGGGTAAGGAAATGAACACCCACAAAGATTATGCCGTCTTGGGCATTTTCTTTTAAATAATTTAGCCCTTCAATTTTGGACCATTTTTTAATGCGCGCAT
The DNA here is from genome assembly GCF_003252795.1 of Haemophilus parainfluenzae. Lineage (GTDB taxonomy): Bacteria > Pseudomonadota > Gammaproteobacteria > Enterobacterales > Pasteurellaceae > Haemophilus_D > Haemophilus_D parainfluenzae_K. The sequence goes on along the minus strand of NZ_QEPQ01000001.1, from coordinate 385,733 downwards.
CAGACCAAAACCATGCCATGCCGGTTTCAATAATTGCCATTCCAACAGCACGTAAGTTCTCTTGCAAAATGGCTTCACGTTCTTGCTCAGGCATTTCTGGGAAGCAGAGTTCAAGGTTTCGGCGAGCAATCGCGGCACGACGTTTTCCCACTTTTAATTTTGAGAAAAGCCAGCCTAAGCCATTGCCAATATGACGTAGAATTGGATAGGGAAGTAACAAAAGGCTTCGCCAAATCGCCACACCAAGCCAAAACCCCCAGTATTTGGGGGCAAGAAAGTGCGGTTGAAATTGAGGGAGTTTTTCGTTTTTCATAATTCTTTTCTGGTTAGTTCGGCGTGTAGTTTATCGCAAATTTGAGTTGTGGTAAAATTGCGCCAAATTTTATTATCCCAACAGAGAGATTTCAAAATGGCTCAATATTCTGCCAATTTTAATCAAGCAAAAGTATTAGTGTTAGGCGATGTGATGCTTGACCGTTACTGGTTTGGTGCGACTAATCGTATTTCACCGGAAGCACCGGTTCCTGTAGTTCGTGTACAAAATAATGAAGAACGAGCGGGCGGTGCAGCAAACGTAGCAATGAACATTGCTTCTCTTAACGTACCAGTACAAATTTTAGGTTTAATTGGTCAAGATGAAACAGGTACAGCCTTAACCAATTTATTACAGCACCAAAAAATTGATTGTAATTTTGTGGCATTGGATACTCACCCAACCATTACGAAATTACGTATTTTGTCTCGTCATCAACAATTACTTCGTTTGGATTTTGAAGAAGATTTCCAAAACGTGGAATGTCATGAGTTGCTTGCGAAATTAGACGCGGAAGTGAAAAACTTTGGTGCGTTAGTGCTTTCAGATTATGGTAAAGGCACGTTAAAAGATGTGCAAAAAATGATCCAAATTGCACGCAAAGCGAACGTGCCCGTGTTGATCGATCCAAAAGGCACGGATTTTGAGCGTTATCGTGGTGCGACTTTACTGACACCAAATATGTCAGAGTTTGAAGCAGTAGTAGGTAAGTGTGATTCTGAAGAAGAAATCATTGAGAAAGGTTTAAAATTAATTTCAGACATTGAATTGACCGCACTTTTAGTGACGCGCTCTGAAAAAGGCATGACACTACTGCGTCCAAATCAAGAGCCGTTCCATTTACCAACTGTTGCCAAAGAAGTATTCGATGTAACAGGTGCGGGCGATACGGTAATCAGTGTCTTAGCTACTGCACTTGCAGATGGACGTTCTTTTGAAGAATCTTGCTATTTAGCTAATGTGGCGGCAGGTATTGTGGTCGGTAAATTGGGTACATCAACGGTTTCTACTGTGGAATTAGAGAATGCCATCCATGGCCGTTCTGAAACGGGTTTCGGTATTATGTCTGAAAACCAATTAAAAATGGCGGTCGATCATGCTAAAGCGCGCGGTGAGAAAATTGTGATGACAAATGGTTGTTTTGACATTCTTCACCCTGGCCATGTGTCTTACTTAGAAAATGCTCGCAAACTTGGTGACCGTTTAATTGTTGCCGTGAATACGGATGATTCAGTCAAACGCTTAAAAGGTGAAAGTCGCCCAATTAACAATCTGAATGCACGTATGGCAGTATTGGCTGGTTTAGCATCAGTGGATTGGGTGGTTTCTTTTGATGAAGATACACCACAACGTTTAATCGGTGAGATTTTACCGGATTTATTGGTGAAAGGCGGCGATTACAAACCTGAAGAGATTGCAGGCAGCAAAGAAGTGTGGGCGAATGGTGGCGATGTTCGTGTATTGAATTTCGAAAATGGCTGTTCAACTACAAATGTGATTGAAAAAATCAAAGCGCTGAAAGATTAATAACTTTATAAAAAAACGGGCAACCTGTTTCACAAGTTGCCCGTTTTTTATTTTAGAATTTATATCGGATATTGCCGAAATAAACGCGTCCTTCTTCTGGGTAACCTGCTTGATAGAAATAGTTTTTATCAAAGAGGTTTGAGACACCCGCTTCTAAACTTAATCCTGAAACCGGTTCATAGATTAATTTCGCATTGCTGTTTCCAAAACCAGAGAGCTTCACAGTTTCACCGCCATCTAAATAATAACGGCCATGTTCCGCTTCTTGGCTCACATAAAGTGAAAGATTTGGTAATATTTTCCAATCAACAAATGCAAAGAATTTATGTTTTGGCACATTCTTCACAATGGTATCTTGGGTTTTATTTTTTGCATGCGTATAGGTGTAGTTTGCCCCTAACGTTAAATTATCTGTTGCAAAAAGATTAACCGCTAATTCAGCACCTTTAAAGGCTTCTTTGCCTACATTTTGATATTGATTGAGTTTTTTGCTAATCGAGACTTCTTCAATGGCATCTTTTACTTCAGAATAAAAAAGTGCGCTATCCACTCTTAACCAATCGCCGAAGGTATGCATATAACTAGCTTCGTAATGGTAAGCGGTTTCTGGGCTTAAGAATGGATTCGGTTCAGTACGACCAAATCGGCGAGAATAACGTTCTTTCATTGTGGCAAAACGTGTTTTCTTCGCAAAACTTAGCGCAAATTCATCATTTTCAGAGAAATGATGGGCAAGTTTGATTTGATAATTAAAGGCGTGTTTATTACCGATATCAAATGGACAAATCGCATTTTTTTGGTGAGTTGAAACACATTGTTTTTCAAATTTCTCTGCACGGCTAGCATCGCGTTTATCGTAGCTGATGCCTGTAATCAGAGAGGTTTGCTCATTAAAACGATGAGTATTTTCTAAACCAAAGCTGTAGGTACGATCTTTATCTACTGCGGTCGGTTCATCATCATTATGTTCGCGATGTACGTCATATTTAATGATGGTAGAGAATTTTAAGCGGTCTTTTGAGGTTAAATCCCCGCCTAAATCAAAGCCAGCACCGTAGGAATAATCACGGTAATAGCTATTAAAGCTTGATTTTTTCTTTTGAGTGCTGAATGTGGCATCATCAAAAGCACGTAGATCATTTTTAAAGGTGTCATAAAATGCCTTCGTGTTTAGCGTGAGATTGTGGGCGCCAAATTCAGTATGGGAAAGGAAATAGATACTGTCTTTATCCCACATCGGCCAGCGCCAATAGCGTTCAAAACTATCAGAGCCAGAATAGAACGGTGATTCTTTTGTGCCTTTTTGTGTGGAGAACGCCAGTGTGTATTCGTCATGCTCATTTGGTGTATAAGCGACTTTCAAACTTAATTTTTTATCACGTTGTTTAGAATTTTCGGCTCGACCGCCATCATCGCCTTTTGGATTGATTTGTTGATAATGATGAGAAAGTTGTAAGCCATGTTTTTCAACAAAAGAACCACTTATTTGCGCATAGAATAGTTCTTGTTTAGTGCCTAAATTAAAATCTGTTTTATTGGTTGCTGTGCCACCACTTTTACCGTGTGAAAAGCCATAGCCAATAGAACCTTCGAAAGGTTGAGTTGTTTTTTTAGAAATTAAATTCACGGCACCACCCATCGTATTTGCGCCATAAAGCACAGAGCTTGCGCCCTTAGAAATATCAATACGAGATAAATCAAAGGTGGTAAAACGCCCCAAGTCCATTTCGCCATCATAAGGGATATAAACAGGAATACCATCCATATATACGGGTACGCGGCGAGCATTAAAACCACGCACGAGTAAGTTGTATTCGTTGCGTGCACCACCATGTTCGACAAACACACCCGGTGTGCTTTTTGCTACATCAGACACTCGATCTTGGTTATTTTTTGTAATTCAGCCTGGTCAATACGCGCGGTGCTGAGATCACTTGATTTTTCACCGATGACTTCAATTTGACCAAGGGTAAATACATTTTCGGCATAAGCAGGCAAGCAAGCTAAACTAATGGCGATGCAAAGCAGTTTCTTTTCCATTAGAACATCCTTTTAGGTTAGGGTTGAAGCGTAACTTCAATGCAATGGTGATCGCGGCGAAAATTTTTTCATCATTATGAGGGAAATTTTCTCGCAAAGTGCGGTTAGCATCGCTGAAGTTTATTTTTCCGTTAGCTAATTCGGAGAATAAAATCGAAGGGTTGAGCTGAAGTTGCTCCGCAATTTGAAGAATTGAAAAGTGTTCAAACGTCATAATCAAACGATCTAAATTGCAATAGGTGGGATAGCGATTATGTGTCACTAAATCGGTAAATTGTTGCACAATTTTGACCGCTTTATTTTTTCGATTAAAGAAGTGTAAAGCCACGCCCAAAATAAGCAGTAATGCCGAACCTAAATGCAACTGAAAGATGCCTTGAATGGGCCACTGAAAGTAGATCCCTAAGCCGCTGAACAAGATGCCTACCAATCCTGCAATGAGCATAGAAAGCAAGCAAAACTTATAAATCACATCCCATTTCATTTTTTCACCTTTAGCTATGAATAATAAATGCTATATAATAAAAAACATAACGATGACATTCTACCAAAATTTATTTACTATGTTAAAAAATATATAGCGTTAAAATAAAGTTATCTCATTTTAAATCGCTAAAAGAGGGAAGAATATGAAAAAATGGATAGGTATTGCACTTGCGCTTTGTGTATCAACCAGTGCATTTGCAACAGAAGAAATCGCTTATTTGGCGGGGGAATTACCTCCATCAACTAAAATTGAAAAAGTATTAAGTGCGGGTAATCCGGCTGATGTGTTGCTCCTTTCAAGCGCGCCCAATAAATTACTGGGATTGGCGGGATTTAATATGGAAAAACGTGGAAAATTGTTTCCTGCAGCACAACAATCTCTACCAACCTTGGGAAAAATTGCCGGAAAAGGCAGTACGCTCTCGCCAGAGAAAATTGTGGCATTGCAACCGAATTTAATTATTGATGTAGGCAATGTTACCCCAAACTATATCGATCAAGCAAAACGGACTTTTGACCAAACAGGTGTACCTTATTTGCTGCTAGACGGCAAACTCAGTGAAACACCCACTACTTTGCGTTATTTAGGGAACGTGTTAGGCGTAGAAAATCTTACAGAACCTCAAGCAAAGTATGCCGAAGAAACCCTTAAACAAGCGGTCGAAAATGCCTCTAAATTGACCAAAACCTTCTATTTAGCTCGTAGTGCAGATGGCCTACAAACAGGGCAAAAAGGCTCTATTCATACAGAAGCCATTGAAATCGTGGGTTTAAAAAATGTGGTAGAAGGCGATCATAAAGGGCTTACGCAGGTTTCGATGGAGCAGCTTTTATTATGGAATCCTGATGTAATTTTTAGCCAATACCCAGAGTTTTTGCAAACCTTAAAAGAGAATCCGCAATGGCAACAGTTAAGTGCGGTCAAAAATGGACAAGTTTTTTTAATCCCGAATAATCCATTTGGTTGGTTAGATTCGCCACCTAGTGTGAACCGTTTGCTTGGGGTGCGTTGGGTCTCGCATTTAGTTAGCGGTAAACCTATGACTGAATTTACAAAAGAAGTGCAAACGTTTTATCACGTGTTCTATCAGATTGAATTAACCGCAGAGCAAGCGACTCAATTGCTACATGATGTGAAATAGTTATGCCATATTTTGTTCAACGTAATCCCAAACTCTTTTTTACTTCGTTAGTGATTTTATTAGTCGGCACCATTTTGCTTTCGTTGAATGTGGGGCGATTTCCGATTTCTCCCCTTCAACTTGGACAAGCGATTCATTGTCTATTTGAAACGGAATGTCAAATGCCTTCTTCCGTTGAAACGGTGCTTTGGCATATTCGTACACCGCGTATTTTGGTCGCCTGTTTAGTGGGTGCCGCCCTGGCTGCTGCGGGGACGACTTATCAAGGGATGTTTAAAAATCCGTTGGTTTCTCCTGATATCTTAGGGGTTTCAAGCGGTGCGGGACTTGGTGCTTCATTGGCGATTTTCTACAACTTACCGATGTTTTACGTGCAGCTTTTTGCCTTTAGTGGCGGTATCTTGGCGGTGTTATGTGTTTCGATGGTTGCATCACGAAGCCGTAATCAAGATCCTATTTTGGTCTTAGTACTTTCAGGGATTGCTATCGGTTCATTACTTGGCGCAGGTATTTCACTGTTAAAAATTTTAGCCGATCCTTTCACCCAATTACCTTCGATTACCTTTTGGCTATTAGGTAGTTTCACGGCCGTTGGCGTGAAAGAATTAACTCAACTTGCCCCTATTTTGATACTCGGCATTCTGCCACTTTTCTTATTGCGTTGGCGCTTAAATCTGCTCGCCTTAGAAGAAGATGAGGCTAAAAGCCTCGGTATACCTATCCAACGCACGCGCTATATTTTGATTATTTTCACTACGCTTTGCACCGCAAGTGCGGTCTCCATTACGGGGATTATTGGCTGGGTCGGTTTGCTTGTACCCCATATCGCTCGATTATTGGTAGGCGCCAATTTCATTTTATTGCTGCCGACATCCTTGTTGCTTGGTGCGAGCTTTTTACTTCTCACCGATACACTTGCTCGCACAGTTGCGAGCATTGAACTCCCAATAGGGATTTTAACCTCTGCTTGTGGTGCACCGTTTTTCCTCTATTTATTGTTGAGAGGGCGAAAATGAATTTAATTGAAACGCAACAATTGACGATTGGTTATGGTAATAAGCCTCTGCTAGATAAGATCAATTTTGCACTGAAACCTCAGCAAATTTGCTGTTTACTTGGCGCCAATGGTGCAGGGAAAAGTACTTTCTTAAAAACCTTGCTTGGTTTGCAGCCTGCTCTCAATGGGCAAGTTTTCTTTCAAAATCGACCGCTTGCCACATATTCTGCCGCTGAATTAGCACGCGAAATTGCTTATGTGCCGCAAGCACACGCGCAACTTTTTCCTTTTCTGGTGCAAGATATGGTGTTGATGGGGCGTTCTGCATATCTAAAATGGTATCAAACCCCAAAAGCGGAAGATAAAGATCTTGCTATCGCGGCTTTAGCGGAATTACAAATCACACATCTTGCCAAACGTTATTATCATGAACTCAGTGGGGGCGAAAAACAACTCGTGCTCATCGCCCGAGCCATTGCACAACAGGCGAAATTGTTGATTATGGACGAACCGACAGCCAGTCTTGATTTTGGTAACCAAATTAGAGTGTTGGAAAAAATTAAACAGTTACAACATCAAAATATCGCCTTACTGATTACGACTCACAATCCTCAACAAGCGGTCTATTTAGCTGAAAATATTGCGATGCTCGATCAAGAATTTGGTTTCCAGCAAGGTGAAAAAAGTGAACTGATGACCTTTGAAAACCTCGCCAAAATTTACCGCACTTCAGTTCAGGAATTGCAAAAACATCTCAATTTATAAAAAGATAAATTGGTTTGTATAAATCCGTTATAATTTAACTTATATAAAGATTATGCTATATTCCATTCGATTCAAATAAGGAGTTTAAATGAAAAAATTAGCCACTTTAGCCGCCTTAATGGCGATCACATTCTCCAGCCAAGCTGCTGATCTTTATCTTTATGCCGGTGCGGGCTTAAAAGAGCCGGTAGAGAAAATCGTAAAACAATTTGAGCAAAATACGGGCAATAAGGTCACCGTGGAATACGGTGGTTCAGGTCAAATTTTGGCACGTTATAACCAAGTAAAAACCGGCGACTTATTTTTATCCGGTTCGGCAGATTATGTCGAGAAATTGGCTCAAGACAATCAAGTTAAAGCTGTTGAACCGCTGGTTTTACACATTCCAGTAATGGCGGTACGCAAAGATAAAAGTACGAATATTCATTCTTTTAAAGATCTTGCTGAAAGTAACTTACGTTTGGGAATTGGTGATGCCAAGGCGATGGCGTTAGGTAAAGGGGCGGAGAAAATCATTGAGCTATCGGGTTATCAACAGGCGTTGAATGAAAAAGTGGTCGTGAAAGCCGCTACTGTAAAACAATTGATGATGTATCTATTGAATGGTGATGTGGATGCGGCAGTTGTTGGTCGTTCTGGTGCATGGAAAGTACGAGATAAAGTAGAAATCTTGCCAAACCCACAAGGCACACCGCAAGAAAAAGTCACCTTAGCGTTACTTTCATCTTCGGCACATCCAACGGAAGCTAAACAGCTATTTGATTTTTTCCATACAGAAGGCGTGAAGTATTTTACCGATGAAGGCTTCTTACCGGTTAAATAAAAGCCTTAGTTTAAAGTTAGCACTGCTCCCCTTGATGTTGCTATTTTTGACGGTATTGGGAACGGTGCTTGCTTTAATTGGGCAGTTAAATTGGCATTTTTTTAAACAGGTGTTGTTTGATCATGAACTGCACTTTGCCTTAATGCTTTCTTTAGGGACTTCGCTCTTTTCGCTAGTTGTTGCATTGTTAATTGCATTACCTGCCGCTTGGGTGATGAGTCAAATTCGCCTACCGCTACAAAATCTCATTGATACCGTGTTGGACTTACCGATGGTTTTGCCACCCTTAGTTACGGGGTTAAGTCTACTTTTGTTGTTCGGTTCACAAGGTTGGCTGAGTTCATGGATTCCAGAGATTAGCCGTTGGATTTTTAGCCCGCTTGGTATTGTGGTGGCACAAAGTTATATTGCCACCTCAATTATGTTGCGTAATTCACGTGGAGTTTTCAGTAATTTTGATGACGGTTATCGGCTTGCCGCCTATAACCTAGGTTTAACACCTTGGCAAAGCCTGCTTAAAGTTGAGCTCCCTATGTGTTGGAAGCCTTTGTTGTGTGGGGCAATTTTGGCCTGGGCGCGCGCCATTGGTGAATTTGGCGCGACTTTAATGCTGGCTGGTGCTACCCGTTTTAAAACAGAAACTTTGCCAGTGGCTGTATATCTCAATATTTCCAGCGGTGATTTTGAAATTGCGATTGGGGCAGCCTTATGGCTTTTAATGATTTCAGCCTGTTTGCTTTTTTTATTACGCGTGCTTAATCGGGAGCTTTAGGATGTTACAGATTCAACATTTACAGGTTGGTATTTTAAAGGATATTAGCCTAACGGTTGCCAACGGTGAATCAGTGGCGATTGTTGGGCAATCGGGAAGTGGAAAAACCACGCTTCTCAATGCCATTGCCGGTTATTCGGATTATCAGGGGAGTATTGCATTTAACCAATGTACTTCGGATAACCTTGCCTCTTGGGAAAGACGTTGTCGCTATTTAAATCAACGTTTGTATCTTTTTCCCCATAAAACCGTAAGTGGAAACTTAAGTTTAGCGAAACCGAAAAGCACAAGACAGGAGCAACTTGATTTATTGGCACTGTTGAACATTGATGCGTTGATCGATCGTTATCCGCACCAATTATCGGGTGGGGAACAACAGCGTGCAGCACTAGCACGGGCGCTAATCAATCCACCGGATGTGATGCTATTAGATGAGCCATTTTCATCATTAGACTGGCAAACCCGTCAACAGATTTGGCAGAACGTAAAAAGTTTACTTAAAGCCTTCAATCTCACCATGTTATTAGTGACTCATGAACCTAAAGAAGCGGATTTTCTAGCGGATAGACAAATTCATTTACATTTAGGACGATTAATTTAAGGACAAACTATGATTTATTTCTCAGACAAAGAACTCGATGATTTTTTATTGGAAGATATTTATCGCGGTGACTTAACCACGCATGCGTTAGGTCTAGAAAAAGTCCCAGCAAAAATTGAATTTAAACGTAAAAATGCCGGAGTAGTGGCGGGGATTTCGGTGGCAGAACGGTTACTGAAAAAATTAGACATTACTCCACAGATTTATGTGAATGAAGGGGAAGCTGTTGAAGCAGGTGCAGTGTTGCTAAGTGCGGTCGATTCTGCGGATAAATTACAGCAGGCATGGAAAGTGGTGCAGCTTGCATTGGAATGGTCTTGTGGCGTGGCGCAATACATGGCGGAGATGATTGCTAATGCCAAAGCCATTAACCCGCATGCGGTGGTGGCTTGTACCCGTAAAAGTATCCCGAATACCCGCAAACTGGCAACTAATGCAGTGTTGGCTGCTGGCGGACATATTCATCGTCAAGGCGTGAGTGAAACCTTACTGGTTTTCACAAATCATCGTAATTTATTGGCTGAACCGAATAACTGGGTGCATATTGTGGAAACCTTAAAGCGTGAAGCACCAGAAAATAAGGTCACCCTTGAAGCAGACAATTTTGCACAATTTGAACAAATGATTAGTGCCTCTCCCGATATTATTCAGTTAGATAAATGGTCAGTTGAAGATGTGAAAGCGGCTTTAGATCTCATCAAAGCACAAGGTAGAAATATTACGCTTTCTGTTGCAGGTGGGGTGAATAAAAATAATGTGGCAGATTATGCCAAGTTAGGCATTAATTTATTTATTACCTCTGCACCTTATTATGCCGCACCGGAGGATATTAAGGTGGTGATCAGTAAAGCATAGTCGTTTTGCTTAGTTCATCAATTGTTTTGTGTATATCGCTATATATTTTATTGTATAATCAAGATCCGTTTTCATTTTAAGGATAATTTATGAAATTTAATCGCTTATTCGCTGCAGCTTTGTTTGGCATTTTTTCCACATCGGCATTAGCTGATCGTGTTGTAACTGATCAATTGGATCGTCAAGTGACGATTCCCGATCATATTCAGCGTGCCGTGGTATTACAGCATCAAACCCTCAATATTGCCGTGCAATTAGATGCCACCAAACAAATTGTTGGGGTGTTATCAAATTGGAAAAAACAACTGGGGCAAAATTATGTACGTTTAGCACCAGAATTAGAAAAAATGGCCATGCCAGGTGATTTAAATTCGGTGAATATTGAAAGCTTGTTGGAATTAAAACCAGATGTGGTGTTTGTTACCAACTATGCGCCACCGGAAATGATTAAACAAATTGCTGATACTGGTATTCCAGTGATTGCCATTTCGCTACGAACTGGCAGTGATAAAGATAAACTTAATCCTACCTTGGCCGATGAGGATAAAGCTTATAACGAAGGTTTAACCCAAGGTATTGAGTTGATTGCTCAAGTGTTTGAAAAAGAACAACAAGGCAAAGAATTAGTTAAAGCAGCCTTTGCGAATCGTAAAATGTTGGCAGATCGTTTGGGAGGCATTCCTGCGGAGAAACGAGTGCGTACCTATATGGCCAACCCGGATTTAAATACCTATGGTTCAGGTAAATATACCAGTTTAATGTTGGAGCATGCAGGTGCTTATAACGTCGCAGCTGCAACAGTGAAAGGCTTTAAACAGGTTTCCATGGAAAATGTGCTAGAGTGGAATCCGGCGGTGATTTTGGTACAAGATCGTTATCCTAAAGTGGTGTCACAAATTAAAGAGGATGCGGCTTGGGCGAATATTGATGCAGTGAAAAATAACCAAGTGTTTTTAATGCCGGAATATGCGAAAGCTTGGGGTTATCCGATGCCGGAAGCCTTAGCATTAGGCGAAGTTTGGTTAGCAAAATCGCTATATCCGCAAAAATTCCAAGATATCGATTTAGATAAAATGGTGAATGACTACTATTTGAAATTCTATCGTCAGCCGTATAACAATGGTAAATAAACATTCCAAATTGATGGGCTTATTGCTCATTGTCTTGGTTGCGAGCGCCCTGATTTCTTTAGGAATAGGGCGTTATGCTTTATCCTTAGAGCAGATTTTGCAAATTTTAGCGGCAAAATTGACCGCACTTCCTATTGATCCAATCCATCAGCAGGTTATTTTCCAAGTTCGTTTACCACGTATTTTATCCGCTCTCTGTGTGGGGGCCGGATTAGCTTTAAGCGGCGCGGCATTGCAGGGCATTTTCCGTAATCCGTTGGTGGATCCACATATTATTGGCGTTACTTCTGGTTCGGCATTTGGCGGCACACTGGCCATCTTTTTTAGTTTGAGTCTGTATGGCTTATTTGCCAGTACGATTTTTTTCGGTTTAAGTACGCTAGTGCTTGTTTTTTTATTTAGCGTAAAGTTTGGCCGAAGAAGTTTGCTGATGCTGATTTTAATCGGGATGATTTTAAGCGGGCTATTTTCTGCATTAGTGAGCCTGTTGCAGTACGTTTCTGATACCGAAGAAAAATTACCGAGTATCGTGTTTTGGTTGATGGGCAGCTTTGCCACGGCTAATACGGAAAAATGGCTGTTTTTCTTCGTGCCTTTTGTGTGTTGTTCAACATTGTTGCTGAAACTTAGCTGGCGTTTAAATTTGCTTTCTTTAGAGGATAAAGAAGCGAAAGCGTTAGGGGTAAAAGTTGGGCGATTACGCTGGTTGGTGATTGCCCTTAGCGGAACATTAGTCGCTTGCCAGGTGGCTATTAGCGGCAGTATCGGCTGGGTTGGTTTAATTATTCCGCATATTAGTCGCATGTTGGTCGGTGCTAATCACCAACGTTTATTGCCTTGTACGATGTTAGTGGGAGCGATTTATATGCTGTGGGTGGACAATGCGGCTCGAGCCTTAACCGACAATGAAATTCCGATCAGTATTTTAACCGCACTTATTGGCGCACCTTTATTTGGCATCTTGGTTTATCGTTTGAAACGAAATGGAGCGATGCGTGACTGATTTGATTAAAGTAAATGATCTTGCATTTGATTATGAAAAAAACAACCTGCTTTTTCAACATCTCAATTTTGCTTTACAGGCAGGAGAGATTCTCGCGATTTTAGGACAGAATGGTTGTGGCAAAAGTACCTTGTTAGATCTGTTACTTGGCATTCATCGCCCCTTACAAGGCAATATTCAGCTGAATGACTCAATTGGCTTTGTTCCGCAATTTTTTAGTGCACCTTTTGCCTATTCGGTATTAGATATTGTACTAATGGGGCGTTCAAACCATATTGCCACCTTTAGTAAGCCCAAACCACAAGATATTGAAGTGGCGTTACAAGCGTTAGCCGATTTACAGTTGCAGCACTTAGCCGAGCAAGATTTTGCTTCTCTTTCAGGAGGGCAACGCCAGTTGATCTTGATTGCACGTGCCATTGCATCCGAATGTCGTTTAATGCTGTTGGATGAACCAACTTCAGCGCTTGATTTAGCCAACCAGGATGCGGTGCTATCACTTTTAAAACAATTAACGAAAAAGCACGGCTTGGGAATTATTTTCACCACGCATCAACCTAACCATGCAAAAGCGATTGCGGATAAAACACTTTTGATCAATCGAAATTTTATTCGCTTTGGGCAAACGGATGAGATATTAACTTCTGAAAATTTGACCGCACTTTTTCATTTACCGATGATTGTTGAACAATCGCAATATCAACAGCAACCGTTTAGCCATTTCGTGCCGGTTTATGAGGTGTTGTTAGAAGGACAGAGAGATGAATAAACTCACTATTTATAGTGCGGGAAGCTTTCGATATGCCTTATTGGAGCTTACTCGTGCATTTAAGCAATATAATGACGTGGAAATTGAATGCATATTGGGGCCCGCTGGTTTGTTGAAAACGCGTATAATGCAAGGGGCGTTAGCTGATCTTTTTATTAGTGCGAATTCAGAAAATGTATCTGCACTAGGGAGTCGAGTTTTTCAGCAGCAGGTGCTAACTTATAATCAACTTATGCTGACAACAAAGAATAAGCCAGAATTTCAGCGAGATACCCTTGAGCTACTTTTGGATGATCAATATCGATTAGCTACGTCGACGCCAGTTTGTGATCCTTGTGGTGATTATACTTGGCAGCTTTTTGACCTCATTGAAAAAGATTATCCCGAACAAGGTAAAAGGTTAAAATCGAAAGCATTGAAATTGGTCGGTGGAACAGAAAATCAAGTTGTCATGCCACCAGGTGAAATGGCTTCGCATTATCTCTTGAAAAATGATTATGCGGATATGATGTTAGGCTATGCGCATTACCAGACAAGATTAGAAAATGCGGGGATGCTTTGTCATGCATTACCATCCGAATACGATATTCGAGCAGAATATGTCCTCGCTATGCTGAATGAGACCGAATTGACGCAACGATTGTATCAATTTTTATTGAGCGAGTATGCGCAAGACATTATTTGTAAGAACGGATTTAAAAGTGATTAAACATTTAAGAGGAACCGTACAATAATTCCTTGCTTTTATTGGCTTCAATCGTTAAAATTCAGGCTCCTTGTCATCGCTGAGTTAGAGATCGGCGAATGATGTATTAATAACACTACCTTTTAGGAGTAAAAAATGTCTCTAAGTACTGAAAAAAAAGCAGCAATCGTTGCTGAATTTGGTCGCGATGCGAAAGATACTGGTTCTTCTGAAGTTCAAATCGCATTATTAACTGCACAAATCAACCACTTACAAGCTCACTTTGCTGAGCACAAAAAAGACCACCATGGTCGTCGTGGTTTATTACGTATGGTTTCTCGTCGTCGTAAACTTTTAGACTACTTAAAACGTACTGATCTTGCTTTATACCAAAGCACTATCGCTCGTTTAGGTTTACGTCGCTAATTTTTATTACGATAGTAAAAATAAAAGCCTTCGGATTACCGAGGGCTTTTTTGTTTTCTGCATATTAGAAAAATAAAAAACGGTCAAAAATTTGACCGCTCTTTTTTAGTCCATTAGTTTGCAATGCCTTTATGACGAAGTAATGCATCTAATTGAGGTTCACGTCCACGGAAGCGTTTGAATAATACCATTGGTTCTTCAGAGCCGCCTCGAGTGAGAATTTCATCCAAGAAGGATTTACCCGTAACTGGATTGAAAATCCCTTCTTCTTCAAAGCGAGAGAAGGCATCTGCAGATAGCACTTCAGCCCATAAATAGCTGTAATAACCTGCGGCATAACCGCCCGCAAAAATATGGCTAAAGCTATGTGGCGCTCTTGCCCATTCAACACCTTTAATCACGGCAACTTTATCTTTCACTGCTTTTAAGGTATCAAGTACTTGGTTAGCTTTACCCACTTCAAAAGTATGATGAAGGGTAAAATCAAACAAGCCAAATTCAAGCTGACGTAACACAAACATTGCCGCTTGATAGTTTCTCGCTTTGAGAAGTTGATTTAATTTTTCTTCTGGCAATGGTTCGTGCGTTTCAAAGTGACCCGAAATAAAATCAAGGGCTTCTTTTTCCCAACACCAGTTTTCCATAAATTGACTTGGAAGCTCTACCGCATCCCAAGGTACACCATTGATACCTGCAACATCCGGCACATCAACTTTTGTGAGCATATGGTGAATACCATGACCAAACTCGTGGAATAGAGTGGTGACTTCATCATGGGTGAATAACGCAGGTTTATCACCAATAGGTGCATTGAAGTTACACGTTAAATAGGCAACTGGTTTTTGAATTGAACCGTCGGCATTGCGTTTTCTGCCGATACAATCATCCATCCATGCGCCGCCACGTTTATTTTCGCGTGCATAAAGATCGAGATAGAAACTGCCGCGTACTTCATCGGTTTCATCAATTAAATCAAAGAAACGTACATCTTTGTGCCAAGTATCTACACCAAAACGTTCAACTGCACGAATATTAAAAATACGCTTAATTAATTCAAATAAACCCGAAATAACGCGATCTTCAGGGAAATAAGGACGAAGTTCTTCATCATTGATCGCATATAGATGTTGTTTTTGTTTTTCGGAATAGAAACTGATATCCCAAGGCGCAAGTTCAGTGACGCCAAATTCTTTTTCACAATAAGCTTTGAGTTCAGCTAATTCTTTCTCACCTTGTGCTTTTGAACGATCTGCAAGGTTATTTAAGAAATCTAACACTTGTTGTGGGTTTTCTGCCATTTTGGTCGCAAGTGAGCGTTCAGTATAGGTATTAAAACCTAGCAATTTAGCAAGCTCCACGCGTAATGTCATGATTTCTTCAATGATCGCGGTGTTATCCCATTTACCGGCATTTGGACCTTGATCTGAAGCGCGAGTCGCATAAGCACGATACATTTCTTCGCGTAATGCTGCATTTTCACAATAGGTCATGATTGGCAAATAACTTGGGATTTCTAACGTAAAGCGATAGCCTTTCAAGCCTTTACTTTCGGCAGATTGTTTTGCCGCAAGTAATGCAGATTCAGGAAGACCTGCTAATTCACTTTCATCTTCAATGACTTTTTCCCAGCCCATAGTGGCATCGAGCACATTATTGCTAAATTGTGAGCTTAATTCAGATAAGCGAGCAACAATCTCACCATAACGTTTTTGTTTTTCTTCGGATAAACCAATACCTGAAAGCTCAAAATCACGTAGTGCATTTTCAATGGCTTTCTTTTGTGCAACGGAATAAGTCGCAAATTCAGGGCTATTTTTTAAGGATAAATAGGCATTGTATAACCCTTCGTGTTGGCCAACCCAGGTGCTGTATTCAGAAAGTAGTGGTAAGCAAGCTTGATACGCATCACGTAATTCAGGGCTGTTTTTAACTGAATTTAAATGGGAGATCGGTGACCAAGCACGACTTAAGTGCTCGCCTGCTTCAGAAAGAGGTTCAATAAAGTTTTCCCAAGTAAAGTGCGGTTGTTTTAAAACTTGTTCAATGGCTTGACGATTTTCTTCGATGAGTTTTTGGATTGCCGGTTGAATATGCTCCGGTTTGATTTGAGAAAACGGAGGTAAGCCTTCAATATGAAGTAATGGATTAGACATAAATATTCCTTTTGCTAATAGTTTCTTTAGTAAATTGCGGTAGATTCTATAATATCAAGGTTGAAAAATCTAAAAAATCAGTGATAATTGCGTATCACTTTTATTTAGGAATGATGATGAACGACGCTTTATTGTTTTCTGGCTTAATCACTTTTTCGGTTATAGTCGGTTTTGTTGCACTTAAATTCTTCCCCAAAAATCCTTTAATTAAAGCAATTTATATTGTACTAGGCTGTATTTCTTTGGTTTTAGGCGTGATTGGTATTTTTCTTCCGTTTCTTCCGACTACACCTTTTTTATTGCTTACACTTTATTCTTTTGCGCAAGGTTCATCTCGTTTAGAGCAATGGTTTTTAGGGACTAAGCTTTATCAAAAGTATCTGAAATCCTTTAATGAACGTCGTGCATTAACAAAAAAAGCAAAAATTTCTATTCTAACCTTTTCAACTACGATGCTTTTAATTGGCTTTTATTTTACTCCAAGTGTAGTGGGTCGAACGATCATTGCCATTTTAATTGCGGTAAAATACTGGTTCTTTTTCTTTTGGATTAAAACAGAAGACGTTGAAAATGGATAATTCTTTCCTTACTTGGCTTAAAAGTGCGGTTATTTTCGGTGTCGTTTTTGGATTGAGTGGTTGTGATAAATTAAACAGCCAGAAATCGATAAACACAGAAACAGATGAGCAACCAACACAAAGCCAGTCTATCAAACAAGAAAATACATCAAAACCGAGTAGGACTTTACTGACTCGGGCGTTTACTCATCCCCCTTCTTTTGAGCCTTGGTTTGTTCGTTATCCAGAACAAGAGGGCTTATTACGAGATTTATATGAAGGTTTAACCGCTTATGATCCGGAAGGGAGAATCGTGCCGGGTATCGCAGAAAGTTGGGAAACAAAAGACAACAAAACCTGGATCTTTACCTTACGTGAAGGGCTTCGTTGGTCAAATGGTGATCCTTTAGTCGCCCAAGATGTCATGCTTTCTTGGCAAGCACTGTCTCAATCAAATAGCTCATTAAGCTCCTATTTAGCTTATCTCAATTTAAAAAATGCGAAAGGCGTTTTAGAAAAAAATAAACCTTTTAAGAGTTTAGGAATTTATGCGGAAAATGACCGCACTTTACGTATTGAGCTTGATAAAGCAACCCCTTATTTACCGGAAATGTTGGCGCATATCAGTCTTGTGCCTCAATATAGCGATCCTGATTACCCGGTGACAAACGGGGCTTATATGATCGAAAGCGAAAGCGTGAAAAGCATACACTTAACTAAAAATCCCTATTATTGGCAGAAAAATAATGTGGCTTTTGAGCGTGTAGAATATTTGCCTTTTCTCGCCACTAAATTATCTGACTTTGATGTGGTGGTTGATGTACCAGAAGTGAACGCGGACCTTCAACATTTTCCGCAGCTTTGTGGATATTTTTATGAATTTAATCTGAAAGATCCTAAAGTTGCTAAGGCAGATGTGCGTAAGGCGATTGCTTCGTTGGTTTCGGTTACGAATATTGTGAATAATGAGATTCCAGCGGCAATTCCGAGTTCGTATTTTTTACCGAAAGCCATGTTAAATGGACAAGATTCAAGATGGGAACCCGTTGTTGCCGAGCAGTTATTAGCTCAAAATAAAATAGATGAAAGACATCCGCTACATTTAAATGTGCTTTATGATGATGCGCCCTTGCATGTGAATATCGCGCAACGCTTAGTGGGGCAATTAACACAATCCGATATGTTGCGCGTGGATGCCCAACCTGTCAATTGGCAAACATTACAGGCTAAACGTCAAAAAGGGGATTTCCAAGTCATTCGTTCTGGCTGGTGCGCAGACTTTAATCATCCTATGGCATTCTTGGGTTTGTTCTATTCTAAAAGTCCCGATAATAAAAATGGCTATGCCAATGCGGAATATGACCAACTTTTTGAGCAAGCATTGAAAAGCTTAAATGAAAAAGAGCGGTCAGAAATTTACTTAAAATTAAGTGAGAAGATCCAACAGGAAAACCTTGCTTTACCGCTTTTCCAGTACACTACACCGGTTTATCTTTCTCCAACTATTATGGGGGCGAAGAAAAATTCAGTGGGCGTCATTTACAGTAAGGATCTATGGCGAAAAGTTGAAAACTAAAGCTGATTAAGAAAGTTGTTCATAATGTGATGAGCAACTTTTTTATTAAATCCAATTAAAAGTGTAAAGCAACACTATTTACTTTTTGTTTTTATACGCTACAATACACAACAAATCAACCTAGAGGGAAATCCTTATGTTAAAAATGAATGATTTGGTTAAGCTTAGTCAGACACCAAAATCCACGGTGCTGTACTATGTGAAAGAAGGTTTGTTGCCAGAGCCGGTGAAAGATAAACCGAATTTTCATCTCTATGATGAACATTGTGTGAAGTTGCTCAGTTTTATTAAATATCTACAAAGCAATTTCAATGCAACGATTTCACAAATTAAAGCACTTTTTGCTCATCCTCGTTTTGATTGGAATAATCCTTATGAAAGCCTTATTGGATTATTGGATATCATCATGGGGGCTGAAAATGAAATGTTTTCAGTCGAGCAACTCTCTGAAGAGTTTCATCTTTCTACTCAGCAAATCGAAGACATGGTAGCAGAAGGATTATTGAATCCTCGCGAAGGTATTTTTACCGCAAAAGAACGTGATATTTTGGCGATCTTGTCTCGTTGTGATGTAGCTGAAATGGATGTGGTGAAAGCTTATTTAGCTGCTGCGAAAATGTTAGCGGAAAAAGAGGTGAATGTGACTTTAGCGGCATTAGCCAATAGCGAACAAAAAGATGAAAAATTAAAACATTTATTTGATTTATTGTTGGTGTTGAAACCTTATCTCTTGAATATGAAAACCTTTAATCTTTATCAAGCGGAGAGTGCGAAATGAAACTCTTAAAATATGCTGGCTTTGTGCCTTATTTAGCCATTGCCTTTATTAATGCCAGTGTGGATTTAGCACATAAAATTACCATTCAAAATGTGTTGCTGAAAAGTTTTTCAGGCGAGAGTTTGGTGGTTTTAACGGCATTAATTAATGCGATGATTTTATTACCGTTTATTTTCTTATTTTCCCCTTCGGCATTTATTAACGATAAATTTTCTCGCACCAATGTGATTCGTTATAGCAGTTTAGCGGCAGTGGCGATCAGTGCGGGGATTTTATTGAGTTATATGACGGGAATGTTTGCTATTTCCTTTGTACTGACATTGATTTTGGCAGCGCAAAGTGCGGTTTATTCTCCAGCCAAATACAGCATTATTAAATCGATTGTGGGCACTGAGAATATCGGTATGGCAAATGGTGTGATTCAAGCGCTCACCATTGTGGCCATTCTGTTTAGTTCTTTTGCATTTTCTTTCTTCTTTGAAGCACATTATGTGGCATCAGATGATCCGAATGAAGTATTACAAAGTGTTTGGGTGATAGGTGTTGCGTTAGTATTGCTGAGTGCATTAGAAGCCTATTTTGCTTTTAAAATCCCATTCTTTAAGCAAGAAGCTGAGAATACAGATGGTCAGTTTGATATGAGAAAATACCTTTCTTTAGGGTATTTAAAAGATAATGTTCGCACATTAAAAGCAGATCAAAATATTTGGTTGAGTGTTATTGGATTAAGCCTGTTTTGGGGCGTGTCACAAATTATTGTGGCGGCATTCCCTGCGCATTATAAAGCGATGTTCAATGAAGATAATGCTGTTGTCATTCAAGCGATTCTTGCGGTGAGTGGAATAGGGCTTGCGCTTGGTTCATATCTTGCAGGACGTGCTTCTCGTTTGCATATTGAGTTAGGTATTGTTCCGCTTGGTGCGTTGGGTATTTGTGTGTCGTTATTCTTCTTAACCCTAGCTCAAAGTGGAGTAGTATTAGCACTTTGTTCTTTTGTTTTTGGTTTCTCTGGCGGTTTATTGATCGTGCCATTGAATGCAACGATTCAGTATTTCGCACCTGAGAAAATCAGCGGCAAAATTATGGCGGGTAACAACTTTGTGCAAAACGTGTTCATGGTGGTCTTTTTGCTATTAAGCATTGTTTTTGTACAACTTAATGTTTCGACTCAAGGTTTATTCTTAGTGACTTCTGCTGCATGTTTTGCTGCAAGTTTATATACCATGTCGAAAGTACCCCATTTATTTACGCGTTTATTCTTGCTCTTTGCGTTAAAAGCAAATTACCGTTTTCATGTGGAGGGGTTAAAAAATCTTCCACAAAGTGGAGGAGTTCTATTATTAGGTAACCATATTAGCTGGATTGACTGGTTGGTGTTACAAGCGGCTAGCCCGCGTGCGATTAAATTTGTGATGTATCGTCCGATTTACAACAAATGGTATCTCACTTGGTTCTTCCGTATTTTCAAAGTGATCCCAATTGGTGGAGGCTCAAGCCGTGAATCTATTGAAACTATTCGTGAATATTTAGCGCGTGGTGAAGTGGTGGCGTTATTCCCAGAAGGTCATATCAGCTATAACGGTCAAATCAATGAGTTCCAAAAAGGCTTTGAGCACGTATTAAAAGATTTAGAGAATGTCACAACGGTTCCGTTCTATTTACGTGGATTATGGGGCAGCAGCTTCTCTCGTGCCGATTCTTTCTATAAGAATTTAACTAAACGCCAAGGTAAACGTGAAATTTTAGTAGCATTTGGTAAACCCATTCATGGCTTTATTGATGCGACAGCGATGAAGCAAAAAGTACTCGAACTTTCTTTCTCCGTATGGGAAAAAGTCATGAGTAAACGTAAACCGCTGATGCACCATTGGTTGAATTCGGCAAAATCGAATTTATTCAAAGAAGCCGCGGTGGATGCACAAGGTACCAAACTGAATAACCTGAAATTTATTGCTGCAGTATTGATGTTTGTGAAAACCTTGAAAGTCGCTTTAGGGAATGAAAAAAATGTCGGTGTGTTATTACCAAGTTCATCAATCGGGGCAATTATCAATATGACCTTAATGGTGATGGGCAGAGTACCAGTAAATTTAAACTACACGCTAAGCCCTGAAGTGATGGAAAAAGCGTTGAAAAAAGCCAACATTTCGCAAGTCATTACCTCTGAAAAATTCTTGGATAAATTGAACACAAAAGGTTTTGACTTTAGCCAAGTGGTGGCTGATAAAGCCCTCTTTATGGAAAATTTAGGAAAATCGATTACTAAAGCGAATAAAGTGCGGTCATTTTTAACGGCGTTTTTAGCGCCACAATGGTGGATTAAATTACGTTACTTTGCAGACGTAAGCTTGGAAGATAATGCAACCATCTTATTCAGTAGTGGTAGTGAAGGTGATCCGAAAGGCATTGAATTAAGCCATAAAAATTTACTGACGAACATAAAACAGATCGGTGAATTATTAAATTTCCATAAAGATGATGTGATTTTGAATTCCTTACCAATTTTCCACTCATTTGGCTTAACCGTGACAACCTTATTGCCATTGTGTGAAGGGATTAAAATGGTGAGTGTGGCGGACCCAACAGATGGGGCGACAGTAGGAAAAATGTGTGCTCGACATCGGGTGAGTATTTTATTTGGTACTTCAACTTTCTTTAGATTGTATGTACGCAATAAGAAATTCCATCCGTTAATGCTACAAAACGTGCGCATGGTTATTGCGGGTGCCGAAAAATTGAAAGCAGATGTAAAAGAAGCCTTCAAACTTAAATTTGGCTTGGAAATTTACGAAGGTTATGGCGCAACTGAAACAGCACCTGTAGCTAGTGTCAATATGCCTAATTTACTGGATCCGGAAACCTTACAGGAATTTACCTTCAATCAAGCCGGTACAGTTGGTATGCCATTACCGGGTACCATTATCAAAATTGTGGATCCAGAAAGCTTGCAAGAATTACCAGTCGGTGAAGACGGTTTGATCTTGATTGGTGGTGGACAAGTCATGAAAGGTTATTTGGATGCCCCTGAAAAAACAGCAGAAGTGATTGTTGAAATTGACGGTGTACGTTATTACAAAACCGGCGATAAAGGTCATATCGATCATAACGGCTTTATTACCATTGTAGATCGTTATTCTCGATTTGCTAAAGTAGGCGGCGAAATGATCAGTCTCGGCAGCGTGGAAGAGAAACTTTCACAAGTATTTGATGAGGAAAATCAATTTGTTGCCGTTGCCTTGAGCGATGATAAAAAAGGCGAGAGTATTGTGCTTTTAATCAAGTCTGCGCTTTCTTTAGATGAGATCAATGAACGCATTAAAGGATTAAATGTACCGCCGATTATGCTCCCAAGCCAAGTCTTCTTAGTGGATGAAATTCCGATGTTAGGAAGTGGTAAAGTGGATTTCAAAGGTGCGAAGAACCTGGCGATGAGTTTGATTAACTAAAGGAAATCGTAATAAATAAAAGAGCGGTCAATTTGACCGCTCTTTTTGTTATTTAATGAACCTCATTTAGGTGTTTTTCAGCATCTTTACCTTACATCAACGTACCGACATATTTTAACATGACCCCAGCGGCAATGGCCGAGCCAATTACACCGGCAACGTTCGGACCCATGGCGTGCATGAGTAGGAAGTTTTGGTTATCTGCTTCCAATCCGATTTTATTGGAAACGCGAGCTGCCATAGGAACGGCAGATACACCAGCAGAACCAATGAGCGGGTTAATTTTGTTTTTGCTGAATTTATTCATCAATTTTGCCATTAATACACCGCTACCTGTACCGATTCCGAAAGCAATTACACCAAGAATTAAAATGCCTAATGTTTGCGGTTGTAGAAATTTATCCGCAATCAGTTTAGATCCCACTGACAAGCCAAGCACGATGGTCACGATATTAATTAAGGCGTTTTGTGTGGTGTCGCTTAAACGTTCTACCACACCGCTAACGCGCATGAGATTACCGAAACAGAACATCCCGAGTAATGGGGCAGCATCCGGTAGGAGTAAACCAACGAGCAACAGCAAAATCACCGGGAACAAGACTTTTTCACGATTACTCACATGGCGCATTTGCGTCATGCGGATTCTGCGTTCTTCTTCTGTGGTTAACGCTTTCATAATCGGTGGTTGAATCAATGGCACTAATGCCATATAGGAATAGGCTGCTACGGCAATCGCGCCAAGCAATTCAGGTGCGAGTTTACTGGTAAGGTAAATTGCAGTCGGACCATCTGCACCACCGATAATACCGATAGATGCGGCTTGAGGTAGCGTAAATTCGATAATACCGAAATAATTTAAGGCTAGCGCACCGAGTACGGTAGCGAAAATACCGAATTGAGCAGCGGCACCAAGTAGCAATGTTTTCGGATTGGCTAATAGCGGACCAAAATCTGTCATTGCACCTACGCCCATAAAAATGACCAATGGTGCAATGCCGTAGCTGATCGCAACTTTATAGAACAATGCTAAAATACCAGCACTATAACCCATATCCACAGATAACGCTTCTAATTGATTTATCATCGATATCGGCGCAGAATTTAGTGCTGCCTTTATCAAGGCTGGATCGGGTGGTACACCCAATTGCGAAGCGATTACAGCAATTTGTTCTGGTGAGCCGAGATGAAGCAAATTCTCCAATGCTGTCATAGCAAGACCAGCCTCAGGGATATTGGATAATAATCCGCCGAAACCAATTGGTAGCAACAGCAAAGGTTCAAATTTGCGCGAGATAGCAAGCCACAGCAACAGCAAGCTCACAGCGATCATTACTGCTTGCCCCCATTGCAGATGGAATATACCCATCCCTTTAATTAACGCAATAATACTCTCCATAGACTATTCCTTATGCTAAGGTCATCACGGTGTCACCTACGGCGACTGCATCACCGGCTTTGACGCAAATGCCACGTACGGTACCAGCCTGTGCAGCTTTCACTTCGGTTTCCATTTTCATGGCTTCGAGAATGAATAATACATCGCCAGCTGCTACGGTTTGACCTTCTGTTGCAACAACTTTCCAAATATTACCCGCCATCGGCGCCGTTACTGGTGTACCACCGGTTGCTGGAGCAGGAGCCACTTGCGGCGCAGCTTGAGGAGCAGTAGTCGCCACATGAGAGATATCACCGCCTTCGCTTACTTTTACCACAAAGGCTTTGCCTTCCAATTCCACGGTATAAACCGCAGAGCCAGAAGCAGATGGTGCAGCTTTAGAAACAGGTTTATTTTCCACCGCACTTTCATTGCCGGTTGGAGCAGGTTCAAAGGCGGCTGGGTTGTTGCGGTTTTCTAAGAATTTCCACGCAATTTGCGGGAAGAGCGCCACGATTAAAGCATCATCCACAGCGTTGTCTGCCAATTTCACGCCTTTCGCTTTAGCTTGTTCAGCAACTTCAGCTTCAATTTTCGCCATTTCAGGCGCAATGTGATCGGCTGGACGGTCTGTTACTGGTGCCGCACCTTCTAATACTCGAGCTTGCAACGCGCTATCTACCGGTGCAGGTGTTTTACCGTATTCACCTTTTAAAATACCGGCAGTTTCTTTCGCAATGGTTTTGTAGCGTTCGCCAGTGAGAACGTTAATAACCGACTGTGTACCAACAATTTGAGAGGTTGGTGTAACGAGTGGAATGTAGCCCAAGTCTTTGCGCACGCGTGGGATTTCTTCTAATACTAAATCTAATTTATCGGATGCATTTTGTTGTTTTAACTGGTTTTCCAAGTTGGTGAGCATACCGCCTGGCACTTGTGCCACTAAAATACGGCTATCTACACCGCGTAATTGGCCTTCAAATTTGGCATATTTTTTACGCACATTACGGAAATAGGCAGCAATTTTTTCTAAGCGAGGAATATCCAAACCGGTGTCATATTCAGTACCTTGTAAGGTGGCGACAAGGGATTCAGTTGCAGGGTGACCATAAGTACCTGACATAGAAGAAATTGCCGTATCAATACCATCTACACCTGCTTCAACCGCTTTTAATAGCGCCATTTCTGCCATACCAGTGGTGGAGTGACAGTGTAAATGCAATTCTACGTCGAAACATTTTTTGATTTCGCGCACTAAGTCTGCAGCTGCCATTGGATTTAAAATACCGGACATGTCTTTGATGACTAAGCTATCGATACCGATTTCAAGCAATTGTTCAGTCGTATCAAGCCAGGTTTACATAGTATGTACAGGGCTGGTGGTATAACTTAATGTCCCTTGAGCA
Organism: Haemophilus parainfluenzae; assembly: GCF_003252795.1. Lineage (GTDB taxonomy): Bacteria > Pseudomonadota > Gammaproteobacteria > Enterobacterales > Pasteurellaceae > Haemophilus_D > Haemophilus_D parainfluenzae_K. The sequence continues at coordinate 360,108 of NZ_QEPQ01000001.1, read as the reverse complement.
TGGCCACCAAATTTACGTACTGCTTGCAACGCTGCTTTCATATTACGCGGGTCATTGAGCGCATCGAATACGCGGAAAACATCCATACCATTCGCTACACAACGTTCCACGAAACGTTCTACCACGTCATCAGCATAGTGGCGATAGCCTAATAGGTTTTGACCACGTAATAACATTTGTAATGGGGTTTTTGGACAAGCTTTTTTCAATTCACGCAAACGAACCCAAGGATCTTCACCTAAAAAGCGAATACAGCTATCAAATGTTGCACCACCCCAAGCTTCCAACGACCAATAGCCAATATCATCTAATTCATGAGCAATTGGTAACATATCATCAAGACGCAAACGCGTTGCGAAAAGTGATTGGTGGGCATCACGAAGCACCAGTTCTGTCATTTTAATTTTTTTAGCCATGGTAAAATCCTTATTTTATTTGAACTGTTGGGTACGGCGATGGTGTGCGATAGCCGCTGCAATCACAGGACGTAACCGCTCAAAATCGTCAGTAGGTGCCGCAGAAAGTGCGGTTGAATTTTGGGAAGTTTTGGGTTCGGGTTGAGGTTCTGGAAAGAATCGGTTGATAAGTTTAGACATCACTCCAATAGCCCAAATTAAAATGAGCAAAAAGACCAATACAAAACCCATCCCTGAAAACATCAGGTTAATTCCTTCGCCTATAAGTGCAGAGGGAGTCATCATTTTTCTTCCTTATTTGCTTGAAAAAATGGACAATTTTATTCTAATCGATCTGTTTGAATAAAACTGTGATGAAGATCATAATTTGAAATATAGGCACACAATAAAAGTGGAAATGTGCGGTTGATTTTGAAGTATTTTGGCGTGAGTTAAATATTATTAATGAGGTATTTCTACTGAAACATACGTTATACAAAGCGTGTAAAAATTAAAAGGACTAAGTCCTATAGTGACAGAACTTAGTCCTTGAATTAAATGAATCTCGATTTGTTAATAGAAAGGAAAATTATTCTACTTTTACAATCCAGCCTTCAGGTGCTTCCACATCACCGAATTGGATGCCGGTTAGCTCGTTGTAAAGTTTACGTGTAACAGGGCCTACTTCAGTTTCTGAATAGAACACGTGGAATTTACCTTTGTGTTGAATACCACCTACTGGCGTAATCACTGCGGCAGTACCGCAGGCACCCGCTTCGGCGAATTGATCAAGTTGATCAATATAGACATCGCCTTCAATGGCTTCCATACCTAAACGTTCTTTTGCAATGTGAAGTAATGAGTATTTCGTGATACTTGGTAAAATAGATTCAGATGCAGGCGTGATAAATTTATTATCTTTGGTGATACCAAAGAAGTTTGCCGCACCTACTTCTTCAATTTTAGTGTGAGTTTTAGGATCAAGGTAAATCGCGTCTGCAAATTTACGTTCTGGTGTACCTTGTTCTGCGGCTAGTTCATGAGGAAGCAAACTTGCTGCATAGTTACCACCCACTTTTACACCACCTGTACCCATAGGTGCAGCACGGTCGTAATCAGTCGTAATGAAGTTAGATGGTGCTAAACCACCTTTGAAATATGCGCCTACTGGGCAGCAGAATACAGAGAAAATAAATTCAGGTGCAGTTTTTACACCGATATTAGCCCCCGTACCAAAGAGGAATGGACGTAAATATAATGTCGCGCCAGAGCCGTAAGGGCCTAACCATTCTTGGTTTGCTTTTACTACTTCTTTACAAGCACGGATAAATAATTCTGTTGGCACTTGAGGCATCAATAAACGATCTGCGGTATGTTGCATACGTTTTGCATTTTGATCAGGACGGAATAAGTTGATTGAACCATCTTTACAACGATAGGCTTTTAAGCCTTCAAAGCATTGTTGACCGTAGTGAATTGCAGTTGAACCTTCGTGGATATGTAGCATATTATCAGTGGTAAGTTTCCCTTCATCCCATTTACCATCTTTCCAATGTGCGATAAAGCGATAATCTGTTTTGATATAACTAAATCCAAGATTGTTCCAGTCTAAGTCTTTCATTTTGCTTCCTTAATTTGTATAAATAATTTTATGAATGGAAATGCAGTTAATCTACACCATAACGGCAACTATGAAAACCTTTAAACACAAAAATATTGTGATTTCTCAAAATTTTTATTGGATTTTTAAATTTGTGAAGTTGGTCAGGAAATAAAATTTTGCTTATGTTAGAATGCGGAAATAAAAAAACGCCGCTCGAAATGAGCAGCGCTTAACCAGAATGGTTTAATATATACAGGAAGTAAATGAGTAACTTAATTGTTACTCCAGTTCGGAGAACCGAACTATATGCAAACACAACATCATACTTAAGTCTGAAACTCATTAACTTGTAAGGAATTACCAATCATTAAGTATGGGTGTATTGTAGGTAGAAGGTGATGGAAGGACAAATGATGTTTTTTTATTTGACGCATAAAAAAAACTAATCCGAATTAGATCTTAATCATTATAAACTAAAATTTAGCCGTTGGGAAGAATTATGTATAAACGTTTGCCTCCCTTGAATTCATTGAAGTCTTTCGAATCAGCTGCACGACATTTAAGTTTCACAAAAGCTGCGGATGAACTTTTTGTGACACAAGCCGCAGTGAGCCATCAAATAAAATTATTAGAAGATTTTTTAGGTGTTGAGCTTTTTATACGTAAAAATCGTTCACTCGAATTGACAGAATTTGGGAAAGCCTATTTTGTTGATATTAACAAAGTTTTGCGAAAATTAAATGAAGCGACTGAACGTTTATTAACACTTAAAGCAGAGCCACATTTGGCAATTAGTGTGCCACAAACCTTTGGTATTCAATGGCTTGTGCCACATTTGAGTGATTTTAATAAGCAACACCCTGAAATTGAAGTACGCTTGAAGGGCGTGGATCAAGATGAAGGTTTATTAAATAAAGAAATTGATATTGCCATTTATTATGGCAAAGGTGATTGGGAAAATTTACAAGTCGATCGGTTAGGTGAAGAAAACTTAGTGATTTTGGCGGCACCTTCATTGCTTGAGAAAATTCCCGTTCGCCGTCCAGATGATTTGAAAAAGCACACGCTGATTCACACACATACTCGAGATAACTGGCAAGCGATGGCAGATTATCTCAAATTAGATGATTTGAATATTCAGCAAGGTCCATTATTTAGCCATACCTTTATGGCATTACAAGCTGCCGTTCATGGTCAGGGTATCGTGCTGGCTAATCGTATTTTGGCTCAGCAAGAAATTGAAAATGGTCATCTGAAAATTGTGTTACCAACCGAATTACGGGATCCGAAATCATTCTATGTAGTCAATCATTTAGATCGTTTAGATGATGAACAGATTCAAGCCTTTAGAACGTGGATTAAAGATTCAATAAAATTAGGGAAAATATGAATAAATTAGCCTTATATTGTCGAATTGGCTTTGAAAAAGAAGTGGCCGCAGAAATTACCGACCGAGCTTCTGAGCGTGGCGTATTTGGTTTTGCTCGCGTAGTAGAAAACAGCGGCTATGTCATTTTTGAATGCTATCAACCAGGTGATGCAGATCGTTTAGCGAGAGAAATCCCTTTTAATCGTTTGATTTTTGCACGTCAAATGATCGTTGTGTCAGATCTCTTAGAAAACCTAGATCCTCAAGATCGTATTTCGCCAATTTTGGCTCAATATGAACGAATTGCAGAAGACATTAATCTTAAGCAAGCAGTAGAGCTATTTGTTGAAACAGCAGATACGAATGAAGCCAAGGAGCTTTCGACATTTTGCCGAAAATTTACCGTGCCGTTGCGCCAAGCGTTGAAAAAGAAAGGTTGGTTACAAGGCAAACCGAATGTAAAGCGCGGTCAGATTTTGCATTGTTTTTTCACGCAGCCGAATTGTTGCTATGTGGGGTATTCCTATCTTGGTAATAACTCCACCCACTTTATGGGAATCCCACGTTTAAAATTCCCAGCGGATGCACCAAGCCGTTCAACTTTAAAATTGGAAGAGGCGATTTTAACCTTTATTCCTCGAAATGAAGAAAGTAAACGTTTGAATGAAAATATGGTTGGTGTTGATCTCGGTGCTTGCCCTGGCGGCTGGACCTATCAATTAGTGAAACGTGGTTTATTTGTGTATGCGGTTGATCACGGCAAAATGGCGGCAAGTTTGCATGATACCGGCAGAATTGAGCACTGTCCGGAAGATGGATTTAAATTCCAACCACCAAAACGTAAGCATATTGATTGGCTTGTGTGTGATATGGTGGAGCAACCAAGTCGAATTGCGAATTTAATTGGAAAATGGTTAATTAACGGCTGGTGCCGAGAAACTATTTTCAATTTGAAATTGCCAATGAAAAAACGTTATCAAGAAGTGATGTTGTGTTTAGAAAATCTTGCGGTGATGTTCGCAGAAAAAGAACTGGAATTTGATATTCAGGCGAAGCATTTGTATCATGATCGTGAAGAGATTACGGTACATATTGCTTTAAAATAAAAAAGCAAAGTGCGGTCAAAAAACATGGAATTTTTTGACCGCACTTTTTATTTAAACCATTATTTATTGGCTAAAATCACTGCGCGAGTTGGGGCTTGATAGCCTTCGATGGTTTTACTGTGATCGTTTGGATCTAAGAAATCAATCAAACTTTCATTTTCTAACCAATCCGTTTTACGCTGTTCTTCTAATGTCGTGGTGGCGACATCCACACAACGCACATTAGTAAAACCGACCTTTTCCAACCAATTAATGAGTGCGGCAACGGAAGGAATAAAATACACGTTCTTCATTTTTGCATAGCGATCTGAGGGCACTAAGACCGTATTGGCATCACCATCAACCACTAAGGTTTCTAACACCAATTCGCCACCTTTTACCAATTGATTTTTTAGCTGCGAGAGATGATCGAGCGGTGATTTACGATGATAAAGCACGCCCATTGAGAACACGGTATCAAATGCCGCAAGTGGTTGCATTTCTTCAATACCTAATGGGATTAAGTTAGCTCGACGATCGTTATTTAGTAATTTTCGAACTGCTTCAAATTGGCAAAGAAAAAGCTCAGTAGGATCAATACCAACGACCATTTTTGCGCCTTCACCAACCATTCGCCACATATGGTAGCCGCTACCGCAGCCCACATCTAAAATGGTACGATCTTTTAATGGTGCAAGATGAGGCAAAACACGATCCCATTTGAAATCAGAACGCCATTCACAATCCACGTGAATACCAAATAAATGATAAGGTCCTTTTCGCCATGGCATCAATTGTTTCAAATGATGGATAATACGTTGTTTTTCGCCCTCTGAAAGTGGGGAAGTGCGGTCAGATTTCACCGCATTTTTTAAATCGATAGTATCTGCCTGCAAATCAGGGAGAAAGTCCACGATTTTTGACCATTTTGCATAATCACCATGGGTTTGTTTTTCCCATTCTTTTAACTGCAAAGGCAATGTTTCTAGCCAAGCAGATAAATTCGTGGTGGCGATTTGTTGATAAAAAGGACGAAAATCAATCATTATTTTGCTTCCTTATAGGCTTTTTCTGCTTTCTCAAAGGTTTCTTTAACTTCATTTTCAGGTTCTGCGGAAAGGAGAGAAACCACAATAATCGCCAAGCTAGCAAGGATGAATCCTGGGATCATTTCATAGACATTAAACCATTCACTGGTTTCAGGAATCACCGATTTCCAAGCAAAGACAACCACTGCACCGACAACCATGCCAGCCATCGCTGCTGATGAAGTCATGCGTTTCCAGAATAAGGAGAAAAGCACGACAGGACCAAATGCAGAACCAAAGCCCGCCCAGGCAAATTCAACGAGTTTTAATACTTTGCTGTTTTCATCTTGTGCAATCCAAATCGCAATGCCCGCGATAACTAAAACCATTGCACGACCTAGCCAAACTAATTCTTTTTCAGAAGCTTTTGGACGAATAAAACCTTTATAAAAATCCTCAGTGATAGAACTTGAAGAAATTAATAATTGAGCGGAAAGTGTACTCATTACTGCCGCTAAAATCGCAGAGAGTAGAATACCGGCAATCCATGGATTAAAGAGCAATTTAGCCAGTTCAATAAAGACTTGTTCTGGTTCATTATTTACCACGCCAGCTACATTGGGGTTAGCAAAGAAATAAGGAATACCGAAGAAGCCAATACCAATTGCACCGGCAAGACAAATCACCATCCATGTCATACTGATGCGGCGTGCTTTAATGAGAGATTTCACCGAGTAAGCAGCCATAAAGCGCGCAAGGATATGCGGTTGACCAAAATAACCTAAGCCCCAAGCCGCTAAACTTAATAAACCTAATGGTGTAGTAGAACTAAATAAATCGGTAAAGTCTTTATTTGCTGCGATTTCTGCTTGATGTAGCACTTCAGTAAATTGTGATGCATCACCCAAACTTAAAAAGATAAAGAGAGGCGTTAAAATCAGTGCAAAAATCATTAATGTAGCTTGAATGGTATCCGTCCAGCTTACGGCTAAAAATCCACCGATAAAGGTATAGACGATGGTCGCTAATGCGCCGTACCAAATGGCGGTGGAATAGTCGACTGAGAATAGGTTTTGGAATAATTTCGCCCCTGCAACCACACCGGAACCACAATAAATGGTGAAGAATACTAGGATGATTGTTGCAGACACAATTTTTAAGAGATTATGTGATGTGCCAAAGCGATGGTGGAAATATTCCGGTAATGTGAGTGCATTGTTGTTAAATTCGGTATAGATCCGTAAACGACCAGCTACGAGTAACCAGTTAAAATAAGCTCCGAGGATTAAACCAATGGCGATCCAACCTTCAACCAGTCCAGACACATACACCGCACCTGGCAAGCCCATTAATAACCAGCCGGACATATCAGATGCGCCTGCAGACATGGCGGTCACAAAACTTCCGAGTTTACGGCCGCCTAAAATATAATCGGATAAGTTGTTTGTATAATAATAGGCAAGGACACCGATTAAAATCATGCCGAAAATATAAATACTAAAAGTAATAAGTGTTGGGTCTAAACCAAACATTAAATACCCCAAAAAAAGTCATGAAAATTTGAGAAAGGTCATATTTTACCTTATTTGGGTCTATTATTCTATTTTCCTTTTCGATAGACTTATACCATTAAAACTAAGGTCGAAAAAATGAATTCTGTTGAATTATTAATGAATGTTACGCCCAATGAAACCCGCGTTGCGCTAGTGGAAACGGGTGTTTTAAAAGAGGTTCATATTGAACGTCAAGCCAAACGTGGCATCGTGGGGAATATTTATAAAGGGCGAGTAACCCGTGTTTTACCGGGGATGCAGTCCGCGTTTGTGGATATCGGTTTAGAAAAAGCGGCATTTTTACATGCTTCCGATATTGTCTCACATACCGAGTGTGTGGATGTGAACGAACAAAAGCAATTCCGAGCAAAAAGCATTTCTGAACTCGTCCGCGAGGGGCAGGATATCGTGGTACAAGTGGTAAAAGATCCTTTGGGCACTAAAGGTGCAAGATTAACTACCGATATTACATTGCCTTCTCGTTATCTCGTCTTTATGCCGGAAAATAGCCATGTTGGTGTTTCACAACGCATTGAAAGTGAAGAAGAGCGCGCAAGATTAAAAGCGCTTGTTGAGCCTTTTTGTGATGAGTTAGGCGGCTTTATTATTCGTACCGCCACCGAAGGCGCAACAGAAGAAGAGTTACGCCAAGATGCGGAATTTTTAAAACGTTTATGGCGTAAAGTGCTTGAGCGTAAAGGCAAATATCCAACCCGTTCTAAAATTTATGGCGAACCCGCATTACCACAACGTATTTTGCGTGATTTTATTGGTGCTAATTTAGAGAAAATTCATATTGATTCCAAACTTTGTTTTAACGAAGTTAAAGAATTTACCGATGAATTTATGCCTGAATTAAGTGAAAAATTAATGCTTTATACGGGAAGTCAGCCGATCTTTGATATTTATGGTGTAGAACGTGGTATTCAAAATGCACTTGAAAAACGCGTGAATTTAAAATCAGGCGGCTATCTCATTATTGAGCAAACTGAAGCCATGACGACTATTGATATCAATACCGGTGCATTCGTTGGTCATCGAAATTTAGATGAAACGATTTTTAACACCAATATTGAAGCCACTAAAGCCATTGCACAGCAGCTACAACTGCGTAATTTAGGCGGTATTATCATTATTGATTTTATTGATATGCAAACCGATGAGCATCGCAATCGCGTGATTGAATCCTTGGAAGAAGCTCTATCGAAAGATCGCGTAAAAACCAATGTAAATGGTTTTACTCAACTTGGTTTAGTGGAAATGACTCGTAAACGCACACGCGAAAGTTTAGAACACGTTTTGTGTGATGAATGCCCAACTTGTCAAGGTCGTGGGCGTGTGAAAACCGTCGAAACGGTATGCTATGAAATTATGCGAGAGATCATTCGCGTTAACCACTTATTCTCGAGTGAACAATTTGTGGTTTATGCCTCTCCAGCCGTGGCAGATTACTTAATCAAAGAAGAATCGCACGGTTTATTGCCAGAGATAGAAATGTTCATTAGCAAACAAGTTCAAGTTAAAACCGAGCAGTACTACAACCAAGAACAGTTTGATGTGGTGGTGATGTAAAAGACAAAAGTGCGGTTAAAATTAACTAAATTTTGATAATATGATGTGATAGTAATATGGAATATATCAATGAATCAACTAATTAACCAGCAAACTAATCAACTAACTGTAGCTGTAATTACTGCAACAATTGGCCGTGATGAGTTAGAGAGAACAATTGAAAGTATCAAAAATCAATCTTACCCATGTAAGCATTATATTTTTGTAGATGGAGAAGACTTTCGGTATAAGGCGAAAACTATTTTAGATAAATATCCGGATGTTATTCCTATTTATTTGCCAATGAATACGGGTAAAAATCAAATGTTTAATAGTTCAATTAATGCAATTGCTCCATTCTTAGTATCAGAAGATATAATCTGTTATTTAGATGATGATAATTGGGTAAGGAAGGACCATATAGAAAGTTTGGTTCATGAAATTGCTTTAGGTGCTGATTTTGCTTATTCTTTACGGGCATTTTATTTATCGGATGGGCGTTTTATTTGTTTAGATGATCTAGAGTCATTAGGGTATTGGAGTGCTAAAGGCTTTATTAGATTTGATCTGAAAATAGGGGAGAGAAGTACAGTTTTAGAATATAATCTCAATAATTTTCAATCATTTATTGATGTTAATTGCTATGCAATTCCTAGGGAGATTGCTTTTGAACTTCCTAAAGCTTGGTATTCTGGATGGGGTAATGATAGAAGAGTATATCAGAAGTTAAGTGAATTAGGTTTAAAAGGAAGAGGAACTGGTAGATATACAGTTAATTATCAAATTGATTTTGAAAAATTCTTTAATCTAGAAACCTTTTTATCAGAGTACTCCTTATCAGATGAACTAAACAATCAACTCGGAGAAGCTATATTGAAAAATATGTGTCTTAAAAATATCGAAATGCATGATTATAAAAGACCATGGGCAAAGGAATAGTATGAAGTGTAGTTAAACTTGCCTATACTTTTAACTTTTGATGATATTATTTGAAAACTTATACTATTAATTGATAAATTAAAAAATAGTGAGGGAATGAGTAATTTTATTTTATTTTTAAAAGAGCGATTATTTTAACATTACTAACACAATTAGTTTACTGGATAAAGCGTTATTTTTTACTGGAGTAATAGATTAGATTGAATTTATCTTCAATAGAGAAAATATGATTTTTTCACTGAGAATATGACTGGCTCAAAGGTAATAGAATAATGAAATATGTTTTTGGATATTTTACTAGTATTCTTGTTTTTTCTTTGATTTATTTTGTGGCTATTTTTTATGTACAATTTGATGCAGTAGTTAAGAACATAAATTATGTTCTTCTAGCAAAAGAGTCAATAGTAGCAAGTTTGAAACTTCATATCCTCATTCTTCCTATTATATTTCTAACGACTAAAAAAAAACAAAATAGCATGATGGAGCACTTTATATTTGTGTTTGAAAGTACTCTGTACAAATTATTTTTTACTTTTAAATGGCATAAATTTTCTGATGTTAGTTTTTAATTGCTTGTTGATAAGTTTTCATTTATAAAACGTATAGTTTAGAGTTCATAGGGGAAGTAAATGCTTATAGCTGATTTAAAATGGATTGATTATGGCTTTTCAACGAGGGATGAGGCATCCTTACTAGTTCTTAAGCCAGCTTATTGCTTAAATTTAACATTAGCAATAGGAACAAAAGGAAATTCTGGGAGTGACTATTTTTATACTAATGTTTTTAATGTAGGAATGGTGCAAAGAGAAAAGGTCTTGGTGATAAATAAAGGAATGGTTGTTGCTCTGAAAACATTAGATGACATAGAAAATTATTTGTCACTCATGATAAATAGTATATCAGGGGAAACCTGGGATGATATTGTTATTCAGTTACAAAAATATTTTGATTGGGAATATGAAGGGTATAGAGAAGTTTAAAAAGCATCTAATTTTAAATTCAAGAATAAAAAGTGCGGTCAAATTCGACCGCACTTTTTACTTTAACTATTTCAATCTTTCTAACTGTTGAATAATGGCTTCATCAGGTTGTGATTGGATTTTTCGCATCCGCATAAAGAGTAAAGCTGCAGCAATGGTTAATGCAATAATAAACGCGACCCAGAAACCTTTTGCGCCAATGCTTGGAACAATCCAATCCGTGCGGGAAAGAATATAACCAACAGGGATACCTACGCCCCAATAAGCAAGTAACGTGATATAAAGGATAATTTTAGTGTCTTTATAGCCACGTAAAATACCGCTCACGACGACTTGCACTGAATCTGAAAATTGATAAATCGCTGCCATCGCTAATAAGCTGCCTGAAAGAGCAATAACGGTGGCATTATCGCCTACAATTAATGCGGCAATCTCTGCACTAAATACCCAAATCACCAACGCCAATACACTTGCCACAATCAAGCCAAGAATAATAGCTGCATGAGCCATGATTTTGGCTTTTTGTGGTGCATGATTACCCAGTTCTTGCGCCACTAAAATGGTTGCAGCCATGGCAATAGACATTGGGAACATAAAGGCTACGGCACTAGTATTTAAGGCAATTTGGTGGCTGGCGACCACATCTGCGCCTAATGGGGAAAGTAATAAACTACTTAATGCAAAGAGTGAGACTTCACTGCACAGCGCAATGGCAATAGGCAAGCCAAGTGCGGTCAATTTTTTCAGTGTTTTGATGTCTGGCTTTTCAATAATCTTTTCAAAGACTTTCAAACTACGTTCGTTATAGTTTTTGGCAGAATAGCTAATCATCAAGATTGCCATCGCCCAGTTGACAATGGCCGTTGCCACACCACAACCGACACCACCTAATGCCGGTGCACCAAATTTGCCATAAATAAACATATAATTCAGTGGAATGTTCAGCATTAACCCCATGAAGGTAATCACCATGGCCGGTTTGGTCTTAGCAATGCCATCATTCAAACAGCGGAAATTAATCAGCAATAAATAGGCAGGCAAGCCCCACACCATCGCACGCAAATAATTCATCGTCACATCTGCCATGTGGGCATCCATATTCATAAACTGTAATATGAAATCATTGTGATAGATGATGAGTGCAAGGGGAATCATCACTAAAAATGAAATCCAAAGGCCTTGTCTCACTTGGTGAGCAATGCGATGGCGCTGCCCAGATCCATTTAAATAGGAAATTGTTGGTGGCAAGGCGAGTAATAAGCCTTGACCGAAAAGCACCAAAGGTAGCCAAATGGAGGCACCAATACCGACACCGCTTACATCAGCCGAGCTCACACGCCCTGCCATAATCACATCCACGGTGCCCATGCCAGTTTGAGCTAACTGGGCAAGACCGATAGGTGTCGCAATTCGGATAAGTTTTTGAATATCAATACGGTATTGAGAAAAAAGACGAGAATTCATAAATTTTGCTATAATATTGGAAAAATTTTTAATGAAGGAATAATAATGTTTACAGGTATTGTACAGGGCATCGCCCAAATTTATGCAATTAAAGACAGCGATAATTTTAGAACACAGATCGTAAAATTACCAGCTGAAATGCGAAAAGGCTTGGAAATCGGTGCATCCGTGGCGAATAACGGCGTGTGCTTAACGGTGACTGAAATTCACGATGATCTTGTGAGCTTTGACTTAATGCAGGAAACTTTGCGCATCACCAATCTCGGCAGCTTAAAAGCAGGAGATTTTGTGAATATCGAACGCGCAATGCAAATGGGCGCAGAAATTGGTGGACATATTTTATCCGGCCACGTTTACTGCACTGCGAGCGTTTCACAAATTATCGAAAGCGAAAACAATCGTCAGGTTTGGTTTAAATTACCAACTAAAGACGTGATGAAATATATCCTAACAAAAGGATTTATTGCGATTGACGGCATCAGTCTCACTATTGGTGAAGTAAAAGATGATGAATTCTGCGTGAATTTAATCCCTGAAACCTTACATAGAACACTTATCGGCAAACGCCAAATTGGCGATTTAGTAAATATTGAAATTGATCCGCAAACTCAAGCGATTGTGGATACAGTGGAACGGTATTTAGCCGCTAAAGTTTAGTTGGAATGAAAAAAAGTGCGGTAGAAAACGATGTTGTTTTTTACCGCACTTTTTATTGAATTATATGAGATTAGTTAGCTTTGGATTTCTTCGTTTTTTTCCATTTCCAAAATAGGAATAGGGCTAAAATACCGATTAGGATATAAATAACAAGTTGGCCTTTTTTAATTTGCTCGTGTAACCAATCTAAATTTTTCGCACCAAATTCGCCAAGGTAAACCCAAATTGGCACGGAAATAATTGCGGCGCAGAAATCAATTAATACAAAGCGGGTGTAGCTGACGCGGCGGGTAATACCAGAAACCATGTAAATTGGTGCACGTAAACCAGGTAAGAAACGAGCTACAAATAATACGCGGTTGCCGTATTGGTCAAATTTTTCACGTACCATTTTGAGACGTTCTAAGGTTACTAGTTTGCGCATTGGGCGGAAACGAAGAATTCGTGTGCCGTAAATACGACCAAGCCAGTACATGGTTGAATCGCCGGCAAGTACGCCAATCATACTCACGACTAACATTAAGTGGGAATTGACACTTTCAGGATAGAGCCCTGCAATTACACCGCCGGAGACAAGCGTGATATCTTCTGGAATAGGTACACCAAAACCACAAATAATCAGAACAAATAGCACCGCCCAATAACCGTAATCGGTAAAAAAGCTGATAAGAAATTCCATTTGAAACCCACTTACAATCAGTTAGTTAAAATTAATTAAAAATTGGGGTTCATTTTAATCGCTTTGCCTTGAAAAGCCTAGAAAAAATTTGCTATGTAAATTTGCATTGTGGGGCTGAATATTTTATAATCTGCCGCTCTCAAAGTTTGTCTTTGAGCAAATTTAGGAAAATTGCTGGGTCGCCTGCAATTTTTTATTTTAAACTTTTAATCAAGAGAACATTAAAATGGCATTTAAATTTAACGCTGAAGTTCGTCAAGCGCAAGGTAAGGGTGCGAGCCGCCGCCTGCGTCACAACGGTCAAATCCCTGCAATCATTTATGGTGGCAGCGAAGCACCTGTTTCAATCATCTTAAATCACGATGAATTAAACAACGCACAAGCTCACGATTCTTTCTATAGCGATGTAATCACTTTAGTGGTTGAAGGTAAAGAAGTTGCAGTGAAAGTTCAAGCAATGCAACGTCACCCATTCAAACCAAAATTGGTTCACATTGACTTCAAACGTGCTTAATTTTTAGCTTGTGATAAGAACACCAATAATGATGAGTTATTGGTGTTTTTTCTTTTCGGGCAAAGTGCGGTCAAATTTGAAATCGTTTTAGGAGTATTTTTCAATGAAGATAGCCTTAGGTATTGAATATAACGGAAAACAATATTGTGGCTGGCAGCGACAAGAGAAAGTGCGCAGTGTGCAAGAAGAATTAGAAAAAGCGTTATCTTTTGTGGCAAATGAAAAAATTGAAGTGTTTTGTGCGGGCAGAACAGACTCTGGTGTTCATGGCACAGGACAAGTGGTGCATTTTGAAACTACAGCAGTTCGCCCCGAAAAAGCATGGGCATTTGGCACGAATGCGAATTTGCCTGATGACATTTCAGTGAGTTGGGCAAAAGTGGTGGATGATGAATTTCACGCCCGTTTTTCGGCAACCGCGCGTCGTTATCGTTATATCTTGTATTGCAATAAATTACGTTCAGCCATTTTGCCGGAAGGGATTACTCATTGCCATTTAGAGTTAGACGAAAAGAAAATGCACCAAGCGGGGCAGTTCTTATTGGGGGAAAATGATTTTTCCTCTTTCCGCGCGGCACAATGTCAATCGAATACCCCTTGGCGAAATGTGCATCATTTAAATGTGGTGCGAAAAGGGCAGTACGTTATTGTAGATATTCAAGCCAATGCCTTTGTGCATCATATGGTACGCAACATTGTGGGAAGCCTGATTGAAGTCGGCGCAGGCAATCAACCCGTTGAGTGGATGAAATGGTTGTTAGAGCAAAAAGATCGTAAATTGGCCGCGCCAACAGCGAAACCAGAAGGGCTGTATTTAGTTAATGTGATTTACCCTGAAAAATTTGCGATTCCACAGAAAAATTTAGGGCCATTGTTTTTAGAAGATAATCTCATCTGACTAGCAAATTTCGCTAAATTATGATTAAATACGCAAACTTTTCTAGTTAATAAAAAAGGTAAAAAATGAGCTGGATTGATAGAATTTTTAGCAAAGGAACCTCTTCCTCTGCATCACGTAAAGCTAACGTACCAGAAGGGGTTTGGACAAAATGTACCTCTTGTGAACAAGTGCTTTACGGTGAAGAAGTAAAACGTAATTTATATGTTTGTCCAAAATGCGGTCATCATATGCGTATTGATGCTCGTGAGCGCCTTTTAGCCTTGTTAGATGAAGGTTCAAGCCAAGAACTATCGGCTGATTTAGAACCAAAAGATATTCTTAAATTTAAAGATTTAAAAAAATATAAAGATCGTATTTCTGCAGCTCAAAAAGAAACGGGCGAAAAAGATGCATTAATCACAATGACAGGTACACTTTACAATATGCCTATTGTTGTTGCTGCTTCAAACTTTAGCTTCATGGGCGGCTCAATGGGATCGGTTGTGGGTGCAAAATTTGTGAAAGCGGCAGAAAAAGCAATGGAATTAAATTGTCCGTTTGTTTGTTTCTCTGCAAGTGGTGGTGCACGTATGCAAGAAGCACTTTTCTCCTTAATGCAAATGGCGAAAACCAGTGCGGTGTTAGCAAAAATGCGTGAAAAAGGTGTGCCGTTTATTTCGGTATTAACCGACCCAACATTAGGTGGGGTATCTGCAAGTTTTGCCATGTTAGGTGATGTGAACATCGCTGAGCCAAAAGCATTAATTGGTTTTGCAGGCCCACGTGTTATCGAACAAACTGTACGTGAGAAATTACCGGAAGGCTTCCAACGTAGTGAATTCTTACTTGAGAAAGGGGCGATTGATATGATCGTGAAACGTTCAGAAATGCGTTCAACCCTAGGAAACCTTTTAAGCAAACTCACCAATCAACCTTCACCTTTTGTTGAAGTAGAAGTTGTTGAAAATGCCTAATACAATGAATTTAAAAGCCACTTCGCCACTCGCTGAGTGGCTTTCTTATTTGGAAAACAGTCACTTCAAAGCGATTGATTTAGGGCTAGAGCGTATTAAGTTAGTGGCAGAGGAACTGGACCTTTTGGACCCCGCACCTTATGTGATCACGGTAGGGGGCACAAATGGCAAAGGCACGACTTGCCGTTTGCTCGAAACCATTTTGTTAAATCACGGTTTGCGTGTGGGAGTGTATTCTTCCCCTCATTTATTGTGTTATAACGAGCGGGTTCGTATTCAAAATCAAGACTTACCGGATGAAATGCATACTGCTTCTTTTGATTTCATCGAAAAGCATAAAACGCAATCCCTCACTTATTTTGAATTTAGCACATTGTCGGCTTTGCATTTATTTAAACAAGCGAAACTTGATGTCGTCATTCTAGAAGTGGGGCTTGGTGGGCGTTTGGACGCAACCAATATTGTCGATAATGATCTGGCCGTTATCACCAGTATCGATATTGATCATACGGATTTTCTAGGTTCAACACGTGAAGAAATTAGCTTTGAAAAAGCAGGTATTTTCCGTGCGAATAAACCTGTTGTGATTGGCGAACTAAATGTCCCGCAACCTATGTTAGAACAAGCGGAGAAATTACATTGCCACGTTTCACGTCGAGATGTTACTTGGTCGTTTAAAGCCAATGAGCAAACTTGGATGTGGCAGAGCAACAAAGTGCGGTTAGAAAATTTGCCGTTTTGCCAAATTCCATTAGCCAATGCCGCAACCGCTTTGGCGGCTGTTGAGCAATTACCTTTTGATATTTCTGTCGAGACCATTAAACGTTCATTAATTGAAGTGGAATTAGTTGGTCGTTTCCAACAATTGAAAGGTAATCAGCTAGAAAAACTGGCAGAACGCTTGAATATCCCTTATTCACAGTTACCAAAAGTGATCATCGATGTGGGGCATAATCCCCATGCGGCAAAATATTTAGCCGAAAAATTGACCGCACTTAAAGCACAAATATCAGGTCGCATCATTGCTGTTTGCGGTATGCTGAAAGATAAAGATGCGGAGTCGGTGTTTAATCAACTGACATCTGTTATTGACCAATGGTATTGTGTCACATTAGGCGGTTACCGTGGTCAATCTGGCGATGATCTAAATGCAAAATTAACAACAGTTTGCCCATCAGCAAAAAGTGTTTCTGAAGATTCTGTAGCTGAAGGTGTGCAAAGTGCAGTTAAAAATGCCGATAAAAATGACATTGTGCTGGTATTTGGATCCTTCCACACCGTAGGGGAATTTTTAGAATATTTAGCTTAATGGCGATGAAAAATATTAAAGGCTGGTTTTGACCAGCCTTTTGTTTTTTAAAGTATTTTGTGAAAGTAATCACTTAATTCTGAGTATTGGAATGTAAATCCGCAATCTAACAAATGTTTTGGATAGGCATTCTGACTGTCTAATAGAATGCAAGCGCGTTCACCGAGAAGAGAAGTGAGTAAAAATTGAGGCACTTGAGCAAAACAAGGTCGATGTAGTGCTTGACCTAATAATTGGTTGAATGTCTTGTTTTTAACAGGATGTGGCGCAGTAAAATTAAATGCACCTTCACAATCATTATGGTCAAGTAAGAAGAGAAGGCCTTCTACCATGTCCTCTAACGCAATCCAACTCCAATATTGCTCGCCATTCCCTAATTTGCCGCCTAATCCAAAGCGATAGAGCGGTAGAATTTTAGCAAAAGCGTCGCCTTTTGGAGAAAGCACCAATCCTGTTCTCACTAAACAGACTCTTGTGTTGGTTTGTTTAGCTGCATTTTCCCAATCAATACAAAGTTGTGCGGTAAATTGACTACCTGGAGGAGTGCCTTCAGTGATCTGGTCTTCGCCACAGTTTCCATAAATTCCGGTGGCTGAACCTGAAATCAATACAGGCGGATGTTCACTTTGGTTAATGAGTTGAACAATCTGTTGGGTTAAATCAATACGACTGTGAAGCAGTTTCTCTTTTTGTTGAACAGTCCATCTTTTATCGAAGATAGGCTCACCGGCAAGATTTATGACAGCATCAAAGCCATTCAAATCTTTGAGTGTTGAAAGTGCGGTCAAAAATTGTGGTGTTTTTTCAGGAAAAATAATTTGGGCTTTTTCAATAGAGCGAGTTAATACGGTAACGCTATCGCCACGTGAAAGTAGCGATTCAACTAAGGGTTTCCCAACAAATCCCGTTCCACCGGTCACTAAGATATTCATTATAGATTGCTTTCAAAGAGCGTTTGAATTTGTCCTAAAAGCGATTTGATTGTTGTCTCTTTTGTTGGTGTCACAAAAATAGTGTCATCTCCTGCAATCGTGCCTAAAATGCCTTCGGGTTTACCAATGGAATCCAATAAGCGAGCAATCAACTGTGCCGCACCTGGAGAGGTTTTAATGACGATAACAAAATCATTATGATCAATATCTAAAACCAGATTTTTCAATGGACTGCTGGTGGCGGGTACACTTAATTCGCTTGGTAAGCAATACACCATTTCCATTTTCGTATTTCTCGCACGAACTGCACCAAATTTACTTAGCATGCGTGAAACTTTAGACTGGTTAATGCTTTGAAATCCTTGGTTTTTTAAGGCGTCAACAATTTCACTCTGAGAAGCAAATCGTTCTTGATGGAGCAGTTCTTTAAATGCTTTTGTTAATTGATCTGACATAGTTATTCTCATATAGGGGAATTTGCATAAGAATTGCATAAAAATTCATTTTAAGCAATTAAAATAAATTTACAGTTTGAAAAGTTTGAGCTAGATCGCATTATTGAATTTCTCTGTTTGTAATTTAATGACTAAGACTTTAAAATTCTACCTAGTTAGGATTAATTAATACATGAGGAGTATTTTATGAAAGTTGCAGTATTAGGCGCAGCAGGCGGTATTGGTCAAGCATTAGCCTTATTACTTAAATTACAATTACCCGCTGAAAGTGAATTAGCACTTTATGATATTGCACCAGTGACACCAGGTGTGGCTAAAGATGTGAGTCATATTCCAACAGCGGTGAAAGTAGAAGGTTTTGCGGGAGAAGATCCAACACCTGCACTTAAAGGTGCTGATGTCGTTTTAATTTCTGCAGGGGTTGCACGTAAACCGGGTATGGATCGTTCAGATCTTTTCAACATCAATGCGGGTATCGTGCGTAACTTAATTGAACATGTTGCAAAAACTTGTCCAAAAGCTTGTGTAGGTATTATCACCAACCCTGTGAACACGACTGTTGCGATTGCTGCAGAAGTATTGAAAAAAGCGGGTGTTTACGACAAGCGTAAATTATTCGGTGTCACTACTTTAGACGTGTTACGTTCTGAAACATTCGTATCTGAATTAAAAGGCTTAAATGTTTCTCGTACAAGCGTACCGGTAATTGGCGGCCACTCAGGTGTAACTATTCTTCCATTACTTTCACAAGTTCAATATGCTGAGTGGAAAGAAGAGGAAATTGCACCTTTAACAAAACGTATCCAAAATGCAGGTACTGAAGTGGTTGAAGCAAAAGCAGGTAGCGGTTCTGCGACACTTTCTATGGCTCAAGCTGCAGCACGTTTTGCGCGTTCATTAGTGAAAGGCTTAAGTGGCGAAACTGTGGTTGAATGTACTTATGTGGAAGGTGACGGTAAATATGCACGTTTCTTCGCTCAACCAGTACGTTTAGGTAAAGAAGGTGTAGAAGAAATTTTACCAATCGGTACCTTAAGCAAATTTGAACAAGAAGCTTTAGAAGCAATGTTACCAACATTGCGTGCAGATATTGAATTAGGCGAAAAATTTATTAACGGTTAATTTAATTCTATTTCTAGAGAAGAGGAGCTGTATGCTCCTCTTTTTTTATACAAAAACGATTAAACATAAAAAAGTGAAGAAAAAGCGTGATTTAGCTCACAAATTTGAACATTGCTATTTGCAATATAAAGGACTTTGCCGTATTCTTAAACCACTAAAAACAAGTGCTATTTTTAAATAGCCGACATCTATTTTGCTTTCCGAGTAGTGCCCCAGTGGGGCACTTTTTTTTGCCTTATTTTTAGTCTCAGCATAAAAAAGTGCGGTCAAAAAACACTGGATTTTCTGACCGCACTTTTAAAATGAATGCTAAGCGAAAGAATTATTCAAACATTGCTGAAATAGATTCTTCATTGCTGATACGACGAATTGCTTCAGCAAGCATAGTTGAAAGAGTCAGCACGCGTACTTTACCAAGTGCTTTCATTTCAGGTGAAAGTGGAACGGTATCCGTTACCACGATTTCATCAATGGCATCACTCGCTAAATGTTGTGCAGCTGCGCCAGAGAATACGGCGTGAGTTGCGTAAGCAAATACGCGTTTTGCACCGCGTTCTTTTAATGCTTCAGCCGCTTTACATAATGTACCACCTGTATCAATCATATCATCCACAAGGATACAATCACGATCTGCAACATCCCCGATAATATGCATAACTTGTGATACGTTTGCGCGTGGACGACGTTTATCGATAATCGCCATCTCTGTATCATTTAATAATTTCGCAACTGCACGAGCACGAACAACACCACCGATATCTGGAGAAACAACGATAGGATTGACAAGATCCGTTTTCTTCAAGATGTCATCAAGTAAAACTGGTGAACCGAATACGTTATCAACAGGTACATCAAAGAAACCTTGGATTTGCTCTGCGTGTAAGTCACAAGTTAATACGCGGTCAATCCCTACAGTTGAAAGTAAATCTGCCACCACTTTTGCAGTGATTGGAACACGAGCAGAACGCACACGACGATCTTGACGAGCATAACCAAAATAAGGAACAACGGCAGTAATACGGCCGGCAGATGCACGACGTAAAGCATCAACCATTACAATCAATTCCATCAGGTTGTCATTCGTTGGTGCACAAGTAGATTGAATAATAAACACGTCTGCACCACGCACATTTTCATTAATTTGCACTTGGATTTCACCATCGCTAAAGCGTCCAACAGTGGCATCGCCTAATGAAATGTAAAGACGTTCAGAAATCTTTTTCGCTAGCTCAGGCGTAGCATTTCCAGCAAAGAGTTTAATGTCTGGCATTTTATATAACCTCAGGTTGAGTGTAGATAGATTGGTTGGTCGAGAGTTGTTTCAACATCACATGTAATGGTGAAACGTTTAATCCTTTAGCAACAAAGCCGAAAAATTCCTTCGGTTTTTGTTGGAAAACAGCTTGTGCTGATTTTTCATCATCAAATTCAGCAAAAACACAAGCCCCGGTTCCGGTTAATCTGGCTGGTGCATATTGTAGCAACCATAGTAGGGCTTTTTCAACTTCAGGATATTGAGTTCGCACGACTTTTTCGCAATCGTTTGCAAATGGTTGATTCAAAAGTTCGGCAAGGGATCTTTTTTCTGTATTGCGAGGCAAATCGGGATCACTAAAGACCATTGCAGTAGAAATCGCAGTCTCGGGTTTTAGTACCACATAATATTTTTCTTGTGGTTCACAGTATTGGATTTTTTCACCTACGCCTTCTGCAAAAGCGGCTTGGCCATGAACAAAGATGGGGACATCTGCACCAAGTTTTAGTCCGAGCTCAGCAAGTTCATCAATGGATAAATGGGTTTGCCATAAATAGTTTAAAGCAAGGAGAGTAGTTGCTGCATTGGATGAACCGCCCCCAATACCACCGCCCATTGGCAGAATTTTATCTAAATGAATTGTTGCGCCGAGTGTACAGCCTGTTTTTTCTTGTAGGAGCGTGGCTGCACGATAGATTAAGTTTTGCTCTAGAGGTAAGCCTGGAATTTCTGGTGTGATGTGGATTTGTTTATCTTGGCGAATATCAATGGTGAGCCAATCGCCAAAATCAAGAAATTGGAAAAGCGTTTGTAATTCGTGGTAGCCGCTTGGCAGTTTACCGTTTATATAGAGAAATAAATTGAGTTTTGCGGGGCTTGGAAAGCGGTTAGGCTTTCCAAGAGAAGTTGAAAGTGCGGTCGAAAAGTGATGTGTTTTCATTAGAACACCCATTCATCCACACGAATTTTTAGGGTTTGCGATGTACTTTTGTTCTTTAACAGAATATTTTCAGGCATCGAATTATCTGCATGATAACTTAAGTAATCGGCTGTCCACATCGAGCCATCAAGTGGGTAGCTAAATTCGGATAAAAGGTGATTCGTTCCAACTTGGTAATCTGCGTTATCCGCTGGCTGACCTTTTAACCAATAAGATAAATGCTCTAATGGCACATCCATTCCGATGATTTCGCGTAATAATAATTTGGCATTTTTATCCGATTGTTGGTTGCCTTTATTATCTGAAATCGTCATCCCGTTTGGATGCATTTCCATAGTTAGTGTCGTTTTGCTAATCAGAGAATAAAGTTTTAACTTATAGGCTTTCGGATTTTGATATTGCCACTCAAAGCGGCTCGAAAAACGCTCTTGTGGACTGATGTAACCAATTTGTCCTTTGGTGCTATAAGATTGAATTTGTTTGATTTTTTTGAGGTGCTGTTGCCACGTAATATCGTTTTTATCGATATGTTGAACATCTGTTGGGCGCTCTGCATCAAGAGTACAAGCGGATAAGATCACACTTGCAAATACAGGTGCTAGAAGAGATTTTAATAATTTCATAACAAAATATTTACTAAAAAATTGCACATATTGTAAGGGTTAGTTTACTTTTAGTAAAGATGGATTAAGCATTTAAGCGTGTTTTCTCTGCTTTCACCGCGGTAATTCTTCGACGCGTTAATTCATCTCGAATACCTTGTTTTTCAAAACCATCTGCAATGACTTGCTGTACATCAACAGCAAGGGCAGCTTGATAAAGCGCTTTGAGATAATCAATTTGGGGATATTCTTTATTTTTAAAGCCCGTTCGTCCGCGAGTATCAGATAAACATACTAATAGAAATTCTTTGAAGCGCTGAGGTTTACGCCAAACATCAAACGTATTAAAGAGTTTCACCACTGTTTCAGGGCGAAGTTCTAAGGCTTTATGTACATGCGTATGATATTCACAAGTTAATTCGGATAATTCTTGAATATAATTAGGCACTCTAAGGCGTTTGCATAATGAGCGAGTTGGTTTAATCCCCGCTTTTTCATGACCATGATGACTTGGCCACATTTCTTTTGGTGTAAAGGCTTTACCTAGATCGTGACAAATTGCTGCAAAACGAACCGCACTTTTATTCAAATTGGTATTTTCTGTGAGTTTAACCGCTTGTTGCAATACGAGCATGGTATGAATAAAACTATCAATTTCAGGATGATATTTGGCTGGATTCGGTACACCGTCTAAGGCGGCAATCTCAGGGAAAAGTATTTTGAGTGCGCCGACTTGATGTAGCGTTTCAAAATAAATTTCAGGATGCTGTTCGTTTAATGCTTTTTCTGTTTCCATCCAAACTCGCTCAGCCGTTAGGTGAGCGAGCTCACCTTGTTCAGTGAGTTCAGCCATTAATTTAAGGGTTTCTTCGGCAATAGAAAAACCTAAATGATGAAAGCGAGCCGCAAAGCGTGCAACACGTAATACACGCAGTGGATCTTCAGCAAAAGCAGGTGAGATATGACGTAAAATACGTTGATGAATATCCTCTACACCATGATAAGGATCGTGCAGCTTGCCATCTTTGTCTTGGGCAATGGCATTAATGGTAAGATCTCGGCGAATTAAATCTTGTTCAAGCGTAATCTCATCTGAAAAATCACAAATAAATCCGGTGTAACCTTTACCTGATTTTTGTTCTGTACGAGCAAGTGCATATTCTTCATGGTTTTCAGGATTGAGAAAAACGGGGAAGTCTTTGCCAACTTGTTGGTAACCTTGAGTTAACAACATTTCTGGTGTAGCGCCCACGACAACCCAGTCACGATCTTTAATCGGCAAACCTAAAAGTTGATCACGTACTGCACCGCCGACAAGATAAATTTCCATTTTGCTCTCCCGTCAAAATATAAAGAAAAGGTAGGCAAATGCCTACCTCAACGATGAATCATTACCAGTTATCACGGCGTTTACGTCTAGGTAAAATGTGAGGTAACACGAGACCTATTAACAAACCTACGCCTAACACAGAACCACCATAAATAAACCATTGAATTGCAATTTCGCGTTTATTAGCATCAAGCATCGCTTCTAAATCACGATTTTTGTTTTTCGTCATTTCTAATTCACGTTTAAGTTGTGAATTTTGTTCAAGCAATTCACTGCTTTGTTGTTCCGCTTGTTTACTACGGCGTTGAATTTCGTTTGTACGTTGTTGCCAATCTGAATCGACGCGATTCAGTTTTAACGTTAATTCTTGTACCTGTGCTTTTAATTTCGGATTTTCTTCACGGCTACTTGGTGTAGTACTTAGTTCAGAAGTTAAAATCCAAGCTTCACGATTTTTATTATCACGAATTAGGGTGTATTTTCCTTGTTGTTCCAAGACTGTTACCGCTTCGCCAGATTGGATTGCCCCCGCGATCTTAAATTGATCACCTGCACCACGGCGTAAATAGGTGTTCAGATTTTCTGTCACATATTGCGTTTCAGCTTGAACTGTTCCAATGGTTGAGCCCAATAGAACACAAGAAAATAAAAGTTTGCTCACTTTTGACATAATACTTCCTAGATTCATGAACAAAGTGCGGTTGGAAAATGAAATGAAAAATAACCGCACTTTTAATAATTATACTAGTGGAAAATCGCGCGAAGGATGTAGAAAATCACAATCGCAAAGAATGCACCAGCAGGTAACGTTACAACCCATGAACTAATGATGTTACGGATAACCGTTAAGTTAAGCGCTGCAATACCACGTGCGAAACCGATACCTAAGATTGCACCCACTAAAGTTTGTGTAGTAGAGATTGGTAAACCCGTACCCGATGCCACAACAACAGTCATCGCAGTTGCAAATTGTGCAGCAAAACCACGACTTGGGGTTAAATCGGTAATACCTGATCCTACGGTTGCCATCACTTTTTGTCCCATTGCGATAAGACCAACGGCGATACCTAATGCACCTAAAGGTAAAATCCACCAAGCTAAATCACCACCACTGAGGATTTTCCCGCCATTTTGCACGATTGATACTACAGAAGAAAGCGGACCAATTGCGTTAGCTACGTCATTAGACCCATGTGCGAATGCCATTGCACAAGCGGTTAGAAGCATTAAGATACTAAAAATCTTTTCAACCGATCCGAATGATCCTTTTCTTGCTTTTGCAGTAAATGCTTTGCTGCGGAAGTAAAAATGGCAGAAGATCATACCAACAACACTGATAAGCAATGAAATAACGAGCGTTTCATTGTTGGAAAGATTTAAACCAACGTGTTTTAAACCTTTTGCCATGGTAACGATACAAAGTACGAATACGGTAATTGCCATGTAGTAAGGACCGTATTTTTGTGCGTTTTTCAGCGGTTCTTCTGTATCGAAAATGAGTTTCTGGATACTTGCAAAGATGGTATAAGCTAAAAGCCCAGCAATCACCGGGGTGATAAACCAACTTCCCACAATCCCGCCGATAGTAGACCAGTCAACAGAACTTGGGCCAATCGTAATACAAGCAAAACCAATTAAAGCCCCGATGATGGTGTGAGTACCTGAAACGGGCCAACCCATTTTGGTGGCGATAAACAACCAAGCTCCCGATGCAAAGAGAGCAGAAAGCATCCCTAATGCCAATACATCAGGCATCTCGACAAATTGAGTTGGGTCGATCACACCACTTTTGATGGTTTCAGTTACTTCGCCACCAGCTAAATACGCGCCGGCAGATTCAAAAATGAGGGCAATAATAATTGCTTGTTTGGCTGTAATGGTCCCAGAACCAACTGAGGTGCCCATTGAGTTTGATACGTCGTTGGCACCAATACCAAATGCCATAAAAAAACCGAATACCGCAGTAATTAAGACTAACCACGAACCGTATGCATTAATAATTTCCATAGTGATTTCCTATGTTGTAGTTAATGTCGTCAAAATTAGGAACGGGCTAGCATCAATTCGATGCGAGATCCAACACGTTGAGCTTGATCGGCTAATACGCCTACCCATTCGATGATTTTATATAAGAACATCACATCAATAGGGTTATAACGACTTTCAATCGTGTAGAGCATTTTACGCAATTTAATTTGCATTTGATCCGTATCATCTTCAATGCTGTCTAGCTCTTGAATCATATGGTTCACTAACTTTAATTCACGGCCTTTAAAACCGGTTTCAAGTAGTTTATCCATTTCTTCAATCACTAAATGAGCTTGATGAATAGAATCTAAACTACGTTTCACATAGTGCAAAAATTCTTCCTGCATTTCTTCAGGAATTCCAAATTGGCGACCAATCATACGACCAGCAATGTCTTTAGCATAGTTAGCTAATTTGTCTTGTTGGGTAACTAATTCGAGTAAATCGGTACGATCAATGGGTAAAAATAAACCGCGAGGTAATTTCAAACGGATTTCGCGTTTTAAACTATCTGCTTCACGTTCACATTGAGAAATATCTAGACGTGTTTTTTCTGCATCATCCCATTGTTTTACAAAGGTATGTTGGAAGAATGGAATTAATAAATCACAACATTCAGTAACTTTGTCAGAATGTTTCTGCAGTGGTTTTAAAGGAGAATGGGCAAATAATCCGAGAATATTATTCATTGCCATAGGTGTTTTACTCCATAACAAGGGTTAAAATTTCGGTTGCATATTACCTGATTTTATAAGGAAATACACGAAAAAGATCTTGATTTGTATAAAATTATATGTATATTTAAACAGTTAAAATTGATAAGGAAAAATAAAATGAGTAATGAAGTTGAATTAAAGCTTGCAGTTACCTCTGATGCTTTAGATACCTTAAAAACACATCTCAATCAATTCAAAATCTTAGAACAAAATACAGTCTTTCTGGGAAATACCTATTTCGATTATCCGGATCATTTTTTGGCTAAACAAAAAATGGGATTGCGTGTCCGTCAGGAAAATAATGATTTTACCCTCACTTTAAAAACAGATGGAAAAGTGGTTGGCGGATTGCATAGCCGTCCAGAATACAATTTATCTATACCTGATAATTCCGTACCTACAACGGAACAATTAACCTCATTGTATCCATTTGAAAACTTACCTTCCGCTACATTACAACCGATTTTCTCAACAGATTTTAACCGCACTTTTTGGTTAATTGCATTTGGTGCATCAAAAATTGAAGTGGCTTTTGATCAAGGGAAGATTCTGTCTGGGGAGAAAACACAGCCTATCTGTGAAATTGAATTTGAATTAAAAGAAGGGCTTGTTTCAGATCTTTTCCATTTTGTCTCACTTTTACCTTTTGAACAGGATGTTTATTTTAGTTCAGCAAGCAAAGCAAAACGTGGCTATCAATTAGGTAGCAAACCTCTTTTAATTGATTGGTTAAATAAATGGCGTGATTTCTTAAAAGAGGAACGTGAGGGAAGTGCGGTAGATTCTCGCCAGAAATTGAGTGCGGTCATGAAAATGGAACAGCAATTAATTGAAGAAACGCTTTCATTCCCAACAGATGTGTTTGCTTTCGATTTTATGAAAACCGTTGAGCGTGTGGGCGCATTTTTTAACCTTTATCATTATTATGATGACAACAAAGCCTTGTTTGAAAAACTGGAAGAAAGTCAATCAGCTGAGTTATTAGCAAGTAATCAGTTTTTCCTAAATGAAATTAAAGGCTTGATTACCTTTCATAGTGAGACAAAAGATAACGTTCAAACTATTGAAAAGTTAAAAGCATTACTAAAGAGCCGAGCGTATTTTGAAAGAATGCTTGGTTTAATGATGTTGATGGCGTAAAACGGGTTCTCTAAAGGATAGTAAAAATGGCAAAAGCTCCTAAAACCGCTTATGTATGTAATGATTGTGGCGCGGAATTTTCGCGCTGGCAAGGGCAATGTTCTGCCTGTAAAGCATGGAATACGATCAGTGAAGTGCGGCTAATTTCAGCCTCAAATTCCACAAAAAATGATCGTTTTAGCGGGTATGCAGGAGAAACTCGCGCAAAAATCCAAACGCTTTCTGAAATTAGCTTACAAGAAACACCGCGTTTCACCAGTGGATTTAAAGAATTAGATCGCGTGCTAGGTGGCGGGATCGTGCCGGGGAGTGCCATTTTAATTGGTGGTCATCCTGGTGCGGGGAAAAGTACCTTGTTACTTCAAGTGATGTGCGGATTAGCGAAAAATATGACCGCACTTTATGTGACAGGGGAAGAGTCACTTCAACAGGTGGCAATGCGAGCTAATCGCTTGAATCTGCCGACAGATAAATTAAATATGTTATCTGAAACATCTGTTGAGCAAATTTGTAATCTAGCGGATCAGCTGAAACCTCAAATTATTGTAGTAGACTCGATCCAGGTTATGCATCTTTCGGATATTCAATCTTCTCCAGGAAGTGTGGCACAAGTGCGTGAATGTGCCTCTTTTCTGACTCGTTATGCGAAAACCCGACAAGTCGCCATCATTATGGTTGGACACGTCACGAAAGATGGCACCCTTGCAGGTCCAAAAGTATTGGAACATGCCATTGACTGTTCGTTATTACTGGAAGGGGAGGCAGATTCCCGTTTCCGTACGTTACGTAGCCATAAAAACCGTTTTGGTGCGGTGAATGAGCTGGGCGTATTTGGTATGACAGAGCAGGGCTTGCGCGAGGTGAAAAATCCATCGGCGATTTTCTTAAGTCGAGGCGATGAACAAACACCAGGTAGTTCCGTGATGGTACTGTGGGAAGGCACTCGTCCGCTTTTAGTCGAAATTCAAGCATTGGTGGATCATTCTATGCTTGCAAATCCGCGTCGTGTGGCGGTGGGGTTAGAGCAAAATCGTTTAGCCTTATTGCTTGCGGTATTGCATCGTCATGGTGGATTACAAATGTCGGATCAAGATGTCTTTGTGAATGTTGTTGGTGGGGTAAAAGTCGGGGAGACAGGGGCAGATCTTGCGTTATTACTTGCATTAATTTCCAGTTTCCGTAATCGACCATTACCACAAGATTTAGTTGTCTTTGGTGAAGTAGGGTTAGCGGGTGAAATTCGCCCGGTGACCAGTGGTCAAGAACGTATTAGTGAAGCGGCAAAACATGGCTTTAAACGTGCGATTGTGCCTTTTGCCAACAAGCCAAAAAGTGCGGTCGAAAATATGGAAGTTTTTACGGTGAAAAAACTCTCTGATGCACTTGCTATTTTGGATAATTTCTAAAAAAACGTTGTCCTATTGTTGTCTGATTACTGAAAGTTTTTGATAAATTAGATAGAATATGCGCCGTACATAAGGAAAGGTTATGGAAAAGAAATTAAATAAAGCGTTGGATAGTATTGATATCAAAATCTTAAATGAATTACAACGCAACGGTAAAATCTCTAATATCGATTTATCAAAGAAAGTGGGGTTATCGCCAACGCCTTGTTTAGAAAGGGTAAAACGCCTAGAAAAACAAGGTGTGATTATGGGCTATCGCGCACTACTAAATCCTGAATTACTGGATGCCCCTTTATTGGTGATCGTTGAAATCACGCTTGTGCGCGGTAAACCAGATGTTTTCGAAGAGTTTAATGCTGCGATTCAAGCGCTTGATGAAATTCTCGAATGTCATTTGGTATCAGGCGATTTCGATTATTTACTCAAAACACGTGTGGCAGATATGGCGGCATATCGAAAATTATTAGGTACTACATTATTGCGCTTACCTGGTGTGAATGACACCCGAACTTATGTCGTCATGGAAGAAGTGAAACAAACTAATTATCTCGTACTAAAATAAAAATGATTAAACGAATTACAAAACGATTTACACCGAAACAATATTTAGCAGAATTATTACTCGGATTGACCGCACTTTTAGGTTTATATTTAATCGTGGCATGGTCAAGCTATACGCCATTAGATAACTCTTGGTCGACGGCAAGCTTTCAAACTGAAACCATTAATAAAGCCGGTGCTTTTGGTGCTTGGTTAATTGATGCGTTTTTTGTTTTTCTCGGCTATGTAGGTCATCTCATTCCGTTTGTCATTTTCATTGTACCGATTTATTTACTGAAAACCAAAGCGGTTCATTCTCTCTCGGCAACTCGAATTGCATTACGTTCCTTTGGCTTTATTGCTCTCATCGTTGGCTTAACCATGATGGCAACGCTGCTGCTTTCAAATACGAACTACTATTTAGCTGGCGGCGTGTTTGGTGGCAGCTTAGTGGTAAATTTATATCCTACGCTCGGTAAGTTTGGCTGTATTTTAGTGGGCTTTATCTGCGCAGTTGTAGGCTTTATTTTCTGTTCTGGTGCATCATTAATTCGTTTAATTGTGAGATTCTACCATTGGCTAACCATGAAAAATCAGCCGGCAGAAGAGGAGCATGCAGAGCATACTTCTGTAGATGATCTTGAACAAATTGTGATTGAGGCACCTCAACAACTCGCTTTTTCTGATTCTCAATTGGAAACAGAATCAGCAGAAGATAAAAAAGAGGATGAGTCTGAAAATACCTTTGTTAAGCCTGAGCAGCTAATTAATATCAGTGGGTTATCCTCTCCGAGTGTTTCAGAACCTGCAGATGTTGAAAAATTAGAAGATAAGTTTAAAGGTTTCACGGTTGAATCTGATAATTTACCGAATGTGTCTATCTCTGCCAATTCTTCCGTTGAATTACCGACAAAAGAAGATTTTTCAGCAACATGGAAAAATCCGCAAGTGAATCATCAAAGTGTGGACGAATCAGATGACATTTTTGAAGAAAATGTGATGCCAAAAGTATCACTTAAAACGCCTGAAAATACGACCGCACTTTATCCAACTTATGATGAACCTTTAGAATCAGAAAATGATGGTTTAGAAGATGAATTAGCACGTCAGTTTGCCGCACAAGAACAAGCGCGTTTGCAAGAAATGGAAGTGCGAGCAAAAGCTGCGAATGCTGAAGATGCATTAAAAGTGATCTTAAATGAACCGGCAGTTTCAGCACCTAAAGCGCGTGAAATTCATATTGAGAATGCAACTGAAACAACCTATAAGCCGTATTCTGATACGCTTATTCACCCAGCATTCCAACAACCAACGAATAAACGTGAAAAACCAACGACACCATTACCAAGTTTAGATTTACTTGAGCATCGCCCTACACAGGCTCAAGATATTACGCGTGAAGAAATTTTAGACACATCCGCACGTATAGAACAACAATTGAAGAATTTTAATGTCAAAGCAACGGTACAAGATGTGTTAGTAGGGCCAGTGGTGACTCGCTATGAACTTGAATTACAGCCGGGTGTAAAAGCATCCAAAGTAACAAGCATTGATACCGATTTAGCACGTGCGTTGATGTTCCGTGCGATCCGTGTGGCGGAAGTGATTCCAGGTAAACCTTATATTGGTATTGAAACACCGAATGCTCACCGTCAAATAGTGCCATTGCGTGATGTGCTCGACAGTAATGAATTCCGTTCCTCAACATCATTGCTTTCAATGGCTTTGGGGAAAGATATTAGCGGAAAACCTGTTGTAGTTGATTTGGCTAAAATGCCTCACTTACTTGTTGCGGGTTCAACAGGTTCAGGTAAGTCTGTTGGTGTGAACACCATGATTTTAAGCTTGCTTTTCCGTGTAACACCGGATCAAGTGAAATTTATTATGATAGACCCGAAAGTGGTTGAGCTTTCTATTTATAACGATATCCCACACTTGCTTACCCCAGTGGTAACGGATATGAAAAAAGCGGCAAATGCACTGCGTTGGTGCGTAGAAGAAATGGAACGCCGCTATCAATTGTTGTCAGCCTTACGTGTGCGTAACATTGAAGGGTATAACGAAAAAATTGAAGAATATGAAAAACTCAATATGCCAATTCCAAACCCAATTTGGAAGCCTGGCGATACAATGGATAAGATGCCGCCTCCATTAGAAAAATTGAGTTATATTGTTGTGATCGTTGATGAGTTTGCGGACTTAATGATGGTTGCGGGTAAACAAATTGAAGAGTTAATTGCGCGCTTAGCACAAAAAGCTCGTGCAATTGGTATTCACTTGATTTTAGCCACACAACGCCCATCAGTAGATGTAATCACAGGTTTGATTAAGGCTAATATTCCAAGCCGTATCGCCTTTACTGTAGCAAGTAAAATTGACTCTAGAACGATTCTGGATCAGGGCGGTGCAGAGGCCTTATTGGGTCGTGGTGACATGTTATATTCAGGCCAAGGTTCTTCGGATCTCGTTCGTGTACACGGTGCCTTTATGAGTGATGATGAGGTAGCACGTGTGGCAGACGATTGGCGTGCACGTGGTAAACCGAATTATATTGATGGCATTTTAGATGGCGCGGATGATGAAGACTCAGGTGAAAAATCAACGACAAGTAGTGGCGATCTTGATGCATTATTTGATGACGTCGTTGAGTTTGTCTTAAGCACAGGCAATACATCGACTTCTTATGTTCAACGTAAATTTAGTGTTGGGTTTAACCGAGCAGCTCGAATTATGGATCAGCTTGAAGAACAAGGCATTTTAGGCCCAATGAAAAATGGAAAACGAGAAATTTTAGCTCGACGTTCCGAATATTAATTCTCTTAAGTTTCACTTTACAAAAAGGAAAGTAGAATGAAAAAAACATTATTAAAAATGACCGCACTTACTGCACTGTTGAGTGCGAGTAGTTTTGCTTTTGCGGATGCGGCAGATGAGCTACAAAATCGCTTAAATCAAGTGACAGTATTGAGTGCTGATTTTGCTCAAACTGTGACCTCTGTTGGCGGTAAAAACGTCCAACAAGGAAGTGGAAAACTTCAAATTAAACGTCCAAATCTTTTCCGTATGGATACCAAATCACCACAAGAAACACAAATTATTGCAGATGGTAAAACCCTTTGGTATTACGATCCATTCGTGCAACAAGTTACCGCTCAATGGGTGAAAGATGCTGTCAATAATACACCTTTCGTACTTTTAACCAGTAATGATAAAAGCCACTGGAATCAATATTCAGTGACACAGAATGCGGATACCTTTGTGTTAAAACCAAAGGCAAAAAATAGCAATATTAAACAATTTGATATTCGTGTCGATGCAAATGGTGTGTTAAAAAATTTCAGCACTACAGAAAAAGATGGTCAAACCAATCTTTATGTATTGCGCAACATTACAAACCAAACCTTAGCGGATAGCTTATTCCAATTTAGCGTACCGAAAGGTGTAGAATTGGATGACCAACGTAAAGGTAAAAAATAATCCATAAGGTGTGAATGATAATTTTCACACCTTTTGCTTATTAAGGAAAGAATATGTCTAATCTTAATTTTGATTTTGCTGAAAATGACTTTCGCCCTTTAGCTGCCCGTATGCGACCAACTAATTTGGAGCAATATTATGGGCAGACGCATTTAATTGGGGAAGGAAAGCCGCTTCGTAAAGCAATTCAAGCGGGGCATGTTCATTCTATGATTCTGTGGGGACCGCCGGGTACAGGTAAAACAACACTGGCGGAAATTATTGCTCATCGTATCAATGCAGAAGTTGAACGAATTTCCGCGGTAACAAGCGGTGTGAAAGAAATTCGAGAATCAATTGAGCGAGCGAAACAAAATCGACTTGCAGATCGCCAAACGATTTTATTTGTGGATGAAGTACATCGCTTTAACAAAAGCCAACAAGATGCATTTTTGCCACATATTGAAGATGGTACGATTATTTTTATTGGTGCGACAACGGAAAATCCTTCCTTTGAATTAAATAATGCATTGCTTTCTCGTGCGAGAGTTTATCTACTCAAATCATTGACAGTTACTGAAGTCGAACAAGTTCTAAAACAGGCGATTTCTGAACCTGAGCGAGGATTAGGTAAAGAGCGGTTAGTTTTAGAAGAGAATTTGCTACAGGTATTAGCCGAATATGTGAATGGTGATGCGCGCTTGGCTTTAAATTGTCTTGAATTGATGGTGGATATGGCTTCTGAAACAGAAAACGGTAAAAAATTAGACCGCACTTTGTTGAAAGAAGTATTAGGTGAGAGACAAGCGCGTTTTGATAAACAAGGTGATCGCTTCTATGATTTGATTTCTGCTTTACATAAATCCATTCGTGGCTCGGCAGCCGATGCTGCACTTTATTGGTATGCACGAATTATTACCGCAGGTGGCGATCCTCTTTATGTTGCAAGACGTTTATTAGCGATTGCCTCAGAAGATGTCGGCAATGCTGATCCTCGCGCAATGCAAGTGGCTCTCGCAGCTTGGGATTGTTTTACGAGAGTGGGCGCCTATGAAGGAGAACGGGCTATTGCGCAAGCCATTATTTATTTAGCGGTAGCACCGAAGAGTAATGCGGTTTATAAAGCATTTAATGCTGCCAAACAGCATGCGAAAGCGTTTCCTGATTTTGATGTGCCACCTCATTTACGTAATGCGCCAACGGCTTTAATGAAAGAATTAGGCTATGGCGCTGAATATCGTTATGCTCATGATGAACCTAATGCTTATGCCGCTGGGGAAAATTACTTTCCACCGGAACTGAAAGATACCCAGTATTATTTCCCAACTAATCGAGGGATGGAAATTCAAATTAAAGAAAAACTTGAACGTTTACAAGAGCAAGATAAAAACGCATCCAAAAAACGCTATAAATAGTTTCTTCGAAAATGGTAAATATAAAAAAGTGCGGTCAAATTTGACCGCACTTTTTGTTATCACTTAAAAGCGCATTATTTTGCTGCTTTTAACTCTTGGTAATACTGTTCATAATATTGAATCGCATCACCTACATCATCTTGCCAGTAGCTTTTTTGAAGAATTTCTGCTGGTGGATAGATAGATGGATCTTCTGTAATTTCTTTTGGAAGTACTTTTTTCGCTTCAAGGTTAGCTGTTGGGTAACCGATCGCTAAAGTCAATTTCTCCGCTGCTTTTGCACCTAACAAGTAGTTAATTAACTTGTGTGCACCATCTGGGTTTTTAGAGGTTTTAGGAATCGCTAAAGTATCAACCCAAAGAACAGGACCTTCTTTTGGGAACACCATATTTAATGGCGCTTGTTCTTTTTTCGCGATACGTACAGAACCATTCCATAATTGACCTAATTCTACTTCACCAGAGATGAAAGAGTTTGCAGGGTTATCAGAATTGAAAGAAAGTACGTTTGGACGTAATTTCAATAACTCTTCATAAGCTTGCTTGATAATTGCTGGATCTTTGGTATTTGGATCTTGACCAATTTTTAATAACGCAATATTGAATACTTCACGCGCATCATCCAATAATTGGATTTTGTTTGCATATTCAGGTTTCCAGAAATCACCCCAAGAAGTGAAGTCAGAACCTTTATAGGTATTGGTATTAAATGCAATACCTGGCGCACCTAACAACTGAGGAAGTGAGTATTTATTGCCTTTGTCATAAGGTTTGTTGAGCCAATCAGGGTCTAATTCTTTGATAACAGGTAATTTACTGTGATCTAATTCTTGTAGCATACCTTCGCGTGCCATTTTAGATACAAAGTAGTTAGATGGAGCAATAACATCATAACCGCCTGCATCACCTTGGGTTTTCATTTTAGCATACATCGTCTCATTGGATTCAAGACTTGCTACGATAACTTTGATACCAGTTTCTTTTGTGAAGTCATCTAAAAGGCCATCTGGTACGTATTCAGTCCAAGTATATAAGTACACAGTATCATTTGCTGGAGCCTGTGCTTTTGTTGCATCAGACTTGGCTTCTTTGTCGTTACAAGCAGTTAATGTAGCGGCAACTAAACCGGCAGTAAGCAAACCTGCAAATTTTTTCATTTTTCTTTGTTCTCCGTAAAAGAGGGGTAAAAAACCACCTGCATTAATGCAGGTATAAAAAAACGCCTTGATTGTGCGTCAAGGCGTATTTTATTTGATCTTAAAAGATTTGTGAAACCTTTTTATATCAATGTTTAATGATTATTTTTGCGTGTAACTAATTGACTTAAAATTACTAATCCTAATGAAAGCACAATCATAATCGTTGCTAATGCGTTTACTTCTGGTGTTACACCTGTTTTTACAAGTGAGAAGATACGCAACGGTAGGATTTCATAGCTTACACCACTTACGAAAGAGGATACAACAACATCATCTAATGAAATAGTAAAGCTTAATAACCAACCTGATACCACTGCAGGTAAAGCAAGTGGTAGGATAATTTTACGCAAAATAGTGACTTCGCTAGCACCTAAATCTTTCGCTGCTTCAAGCATTCTTGCATCAAAGCCATTTAAGCGAGAGAAAATCGTTACGGTAACATAAGGTAAACAGAACGTTACGTGTGCCAATAATAATGACCAGAAACCAAGCGAAATCCCTACAACCATGAATAAGGCAAGTAGAGAAACCGCCATTACGATATCTGGTGACATCATGACGATAAATAACATACCGCTTACTGCTTGTTTACCACGGAAACGATAGCGATAAAGCGCAATTGCGGTTAAACCACCCACAATAGTCGCTAACGTTGCAGCAAAGAAAGCAATAGTGACAGAGTGGAACGCAGCTTGGATTAAGGTATCGTTATTAAATAAACGCTCATACCAGTTCCAACTAAAGCCTTTCCAACTTAAACCATAACGGTCTTCGTTAAAGGAGTTAGTTACCAAGATAATAATTGGGATATACAAATAAGCGTATACCACAAACATAAAAATATTACGTAGTAAACGGCTCATTATTCTAACTCCACTTTCTTATTCAACAATTTATTTGCACGATAGTAAACGAAAATCAATAATGCCATTAAGATGGTTAAGCCGATACTGATTGCTGAACCGAATGGCCAGTTACGGGAAATTAAGAATTCACTCTTAATCACGTTACCGACTAATAATACTTTCGCACCACCAAGTAAGTCAGCTACGTAGAACATACCCATTGCAGGTAGTAATACTAATAAACAACCCGCTACGATACCTGGCATGGTTAATGGCAAAATAACACGGAAGAAACGTTGAACCGCATTCGCGCCTAAATCTCTTGCCGCTTCTAATAAGCGTCCATCTAATTTTTCAATAGCAGAGTAGAGCGGTAGAATCATAAATGGTAAAAGGAGATACACTAAACCAATGATTACAGCTACTTCGGTATTTAAAATACGAATAGGCTCACTCAAAATGCCCATATCCATTAACATGGTATTTAACACACCTTTCACACCAAGGAAGACTTTCATCCCATAGATACGAATCAGTGAATTTGTCCAGAATGGTAATACCACGAGGAATAACAAAAATGGACGATATTTTGGATTAATTTTGCTGACCATAAAGGCAAATGGATAGCCAATGAGTAAGCAAATAATCGTCGCAATGCCAGACATATACAATGAATTCCACACAACCTGCGCATAAAGCGGATTAAACAGGTTAGTGTAGTTATCTAAAGTAAATGGCAAAGCATAAAAGTCGCTACCATCTCGGGTTAAAAAACTTACGGTTAATACTAATAAGTTTGGAATTAGCACAAAGAAGATTAACCAACTGAAGATAATTGCAACAGTAATTTTCTGGAATTTATTATTGATTATCTTCATCGTTGAGTACAACCTCCCAACCTTCGTGCCATGTAATACCTACACGTTGACCAACGCTGTGATCCATATGTGGGTCATCTTCGTTAAAGAACTCGCTCACTAATACGCGTTTACCGTTGTGATCAAATTCCACTGTAGACTCAAGTGTCATCCCTTTATAGGTACGATCCACAATGCGACCAATAATTGCATTTGAGTGTTCATTTTCGTCAAGCTCTTCAATCACAATATCTTCTGGGCGTAATAACACTTGTAGTTTTTGACCTTTTTCAGCGGAAATGCTTGTATGGATATCACATACTCGACCTTCTACGTTAGCAAGTAGCTCATCGTCAGATTTACGTTCAATTACAGTGGCATCAAATACGTTAATTTCACCAATGAAGCGAGCGACGAATAAGTTGGCTGGATCTTCATAGATTTCACGTGGTGAACCATCTTGTGCAATTTTACCTTTACGCAACAAGACGATACGGTCAGACATGGTGATCGCTTCTTCTTGATCGTGGGTAACGAAAATAAAGGTAATGCCAAGTTGACGCTGTAATTGTTTAAGTTCGTTTTGCATTTGTTTACGTAACTTATAATCCAGCGCAGATAAAGATTCATCCAGTAGCAACACTTTTGGCTTATTCACAACAGCACGAGCAATCGCGATACGTTGTTGCTGACCACCAGAAAGTTGAGCTGGTTTACGGTCGGCCATTTCCTCTAATTGCACCATACGCAATGCATCCAGAACACGAGGTTTAATCTCGCTTTCTGCCACTTTTTGCATACGCAAACCAAAAGCCACGTTATCAAAAATAGTCATATGCGGGAATAATGCATAACTTTGGAATACGGTATTAATGTGGCGTTTTTCCGCCGGAACATTAGTAATGTTCTCACCGTCCAAAATAATATGACCTTCATCTAATTCTTCTAAACCCGCTAATAAACGCAAAACTGTCGTTTTACCACAGCCAGAAGGGCCAAGAATTGTGACGAATTCACCGTTATTAATGGTTAGATTGAAATCATTAATGATTGTGTTGGAACCATAGGATTTTTTGATAGAACGAAGCTCAATAATAGGCTTGTTTTGAACCAGATTTTCCACTAGCTTTGGTTTTCTCCCTAATTTCACCAATTTGATTGGTACTGAGTAGAAATAAACCTGCAAAAAATGATGCAGGGGCGACATAAAATTGAACAGATATGATATAGCGAATTGTTAATGATGAAAAGGATTTAATCGTGTTTTTAGGAAAAAATTTATCGAAAATTTGACCGCACTTTTTTCAGAAAATCTTATAACTCTCTACTTTATTGTTATATATCAAGAACTGCAACGAATTTTGGGATTAGACTAGTGCCGATATAAAGGAGAATTTTAAAATGGAAGAACATAATAACAATGAATTATTACAGCGATTTTTAACTTATGTCGCGTTTGATACGCAATCTAAATCGTCCGCAAAACATTCACCCAGTTCGCCAGGACAAATGAAATTAGCGTTGCATTTGCAGCAAGAATTAATTGAACTTGGTTTACAAGATGTCAATGTAACTAAGCATGCCGTCGTCACGGCTTATTTACCCTCAAATCATCCTGATTTAACACAAACCATTGGTTTTATTTCCCACTTAGATACCTCACCACAATGTAGCGGTAAAAATGTTCAACCCGAAGTGATCGAAAACTATCGCGGGGGAGATATTGCATTAGGTTTAGGGGAAGAGTTTATTAGTCCCGTGTATTATCCATTTTTACATCAGCTTATTGGCAAAACTTTGATTGTGACAGATGGAACCACTTTACTTGGTGCGGATAATAAAGCTGGAATCGCAGAAATTATGACCGCACTTTCTGTCTTACAACAGGAAAATATCCCACATTGCAATATTAGAGTGGCATTTACGCCTGATGAAGAAATAGGCTTAGGAATGCATTATTTCCCATTAGATGATTTCCCTTGTGATTGGGCATATACCATTGATGGTGGGGAAGTGGGCGAGCTCGAGTATGAGAATTTTAATGCGGCAACGGCAAAAATCACCTTTAAAGGACGGGGAATTCATCCAGGTTATGCGAAAAACAAATTAGTGAATGCGCTTACCTTAGCTTGTGAGTTTCAACAAGGCTTTCCAAAAGATGATGTTCCCGAAAAAACATCAGGAAAAGAGGGTTTTTTCCATTTAGATGATTTTAAAGGGGATATTGAGAAAGTTGAGTTACATTATCTCATTCGAGATTTTGACCAAGCTAATTTTGAGCAACGTAAAGCGTTTATTTATCAACTTGTAGAAAAATTTAATAGAGAGAAAAGCCTAAAAGACCCTGTGGAATGTGTGATTGAAGACAGTTATAAAAATATGTATGACACAGTCAAAAATGTCCCACAGGCGATTAAGCTCGCGGATGCAGCAATGAAAGCTTGCGGTATTATACCAAATCACAAACCAATACGAGGTGGAACCGATGGGGCATTTTTAGCGGAAAAAGGATTAGCTTGTCCAAATATCTTTACTGGTGGCTATAATTTCCATAGCAAACATGAATTAGTGACCCTTGAAGGGATGGAAAAAGCCGTCGAAGTGGTTATAAAAATAGCAAACTGTAAAGATTTGTAAATTAGTGTAAAGAAAAAGCTTGCATTTGTCAGAATATGTCAATATAATCGTTAGCGTTTTATCGAGATTCCTTTGATAAAGCTAAACTTTAGAGATTTTATTCATAAATTCCTTTTTGGTGCTCCTAAGAAATTAGGAGCTTTTTTTTATCCAAAATTCAGATCTTTACTTCAAAAACGGATTGCTTCGTTTTTCTTGTCCAATAGTTGTGTAAGGGCCATGTCCTGCAATAACAACCATATCATCATTTAATGTAAATAATTTATTTTTGATTGATGAGATTAATGTATCGAAATCCCCACGAGGGAAGTCTGTACGACCAATGCTGTTTTGGAAAAGGACATCGCCAGTAAAAGCAATATTTTTTTCATGCTCAATAAAACCAATGTGGCCAGGTGTATGACCAGGAAGATGAAGAATTTCAAAGGTAAATGTACCAATTTGAATTTTTTCGCCTTCTTGATTAAACCAGCGATCAGGTGTAAATGCAGAAATATAAGGTAAGCCAAACTGCTGAGATTGCTGTGGTAGACTTTCAAAAAGGAAACGATCTTCTTCCTGTGAGCCCCAAATTTCAATGTTAAAATGATCGCGAATCGCTTCTGCAGCCCCTACATGATCAAGATGACCATGCGTCAATAAGACTGCTTTTAGGTTTAATTCTAATTCCTCAATGCGTTGAATAAGCTTTTCCGCATTACCACCAGGATCGATAATTGCCGCATTTTTTTCATCATCCCAAATAAGAGAGCAATTTTGCTGAAAGGCTGTAACTGGAATAATTTCAATATTCATCTTTTTTTCCTTATCGTTGATAACAAAAAACCGCACTAAAGTGCGGTCTAAAATTAAACTGTTTTTTATGCACCACGCCATGTTCTTACAGGGCCAGTATCTACGTGAATAAAATTACTATACGGATAATATCCTACACCACCGCTATCAAGATTTTCAGCCGCTTGGCGTAATCTTGCTAAAGGCACACCAGGGATTTTAAAATCAATCGCTTGGCCTTTAATATGATAGCTGTTGCTTGCTACATCACGACTTTGTCTACGACGCATGGCATTTGTCGCAGCACTACGATAGCCACAAATCACATCAATTTGCGCAGTACGTAAACCTAAATCACTTTGTAAATGATAAAACTTCATGAAGAGATTTGGATCCATTCGGCGTACTTGATCTGTACGGCGATCTCTCATGAAGTAATCAAGTTTACCAAGTAATGAACGATTAAATCCAGTTGTTGCTGAGAACTCACCGCTTAATCGTTCATTGGTGTTGACATTATAGAAGCTAAG
Source organism: Haemophilus parainfluenzae (assembly GCF_003252795.1). Lineage (GTDB taxonomy): Bacteria > Pseudomonadota > Gammaproteobacteria > Enterobacterales > Pasteurellaceae > Haemophilus_D > Haemophilus_D parainfluenzae_K. The sequence goes on along the minus strand of NZ_QEPQ01000001.1, from coordinate 318,949 downwards.
AATGCGAGGTTTAGGGGTAGAGACCATTGCTAACACCGTACTCGGCATCATGCTTGCGCCTAAAACGATGCCGCCTAATGAAAGCCATTTACGACGATTTTTGTCAATGTTACCCATTTTTTTAGTCTCTTTTATTACCCATCTCTCACCCTAGACAATTTTTTCTTTAAAAAGTTCTAGCGTGAACATTGTTTAAAGATATTTTTTTACAACAGCCCAGTCAATACCATTAAAAGTCGCGCTATCGTCGTATTTATAAATATCCGGTAAAACTTGTGTTTGGCCGTTTTCAACCCATGCAGTCACATAATACAAGAATACAGGATCATTTGTACGAATGCTCGCAGACGTTGTTTTCTTACTTTCTAAAACGTTACGTTTTTTATCTTCTGACCAACCAGCTTCTTGTAACAGAATAGAGGCAAGTTGATCGGATTTTTCTACACGTACACAACCTGAGCTTAATGCACGGTCTTTTTTGCTGAATAAGCTATGATTTGGTGTATCGTGAAGATAAATCGCATCAGAGCTTGGCATATTAAATTTGTAGTTACCTAATGCACTGTCGCCAGCGGCTTGACGGATACGGTATGGGAATTTATCCCCAATACTACTCCAATTAATCGAGTAAGGATCGATAGTATTACCTTTACTGTCCAAAATAGAGTAGTTGTGTGCAGCCGCGTAGCCTGGGTCACGTTTTAATTTCGGTAAAATATCTTCATTGATTAAACGTGTTGGAGCATTCCAAGGTGGATTAACAACCACATTGCTCAAACGGCTGTACATCACTGGTGTACGACGTTCATTTTTCCCCACGATAACGCGCGATTCTAAAATTGCTTTGCCATCACGATAATATTTCAATTGATAGCTTGGAATATTAACAAAGATTCCATTTTCAAAATCAGGAATAACGCGTAAACGTTGTGCATTAAGAGCGAGTTTTTTACCCATTGCAGAAATACCTGAAGCTGAAATCATCGATGGAAGTGCTTGTACGGTTTCACGGTATAAACGATTATGGTTAGATAATCCGTTTATAAAACCAGAAACGGCATTGTTTTTAACCGCACTTTGCCATTGGTCAATAATTTCTTGATTTGGTAATTCTGGTTTATAAGCATTCGTTGCGTATAACCAACGTTGTGCTTGTTGATTTACGTTCTTGCTGTAATACAAGTAATCAAGGAAAGCATCACTTAACAACACATCATAGGTGAGTCCGCCCGTTTTTTCAGCATTATGTAAATTGACTAACGATTGAGCTGAACGTTTAGAAATACCAGATGCCACCATGGCTGCATATTCACGTAGGAATTGTTTCTCAGCCGCCTTGTCTTTCCACATTAGGTCATATTTATTATCGGCATATAATTTAGCCAAAATTGGTTTGAACTGTAGATTTTGTTCACCAATTTCATGCGTTAATGACATCTCTAGCATCGCTTGCTTTTCAGCGGCAAGACGAGCTTGATCTTCTTTGATTTCAGCTTCAAGTTTTGCTCGCTCTTCTGGACTTAATTTAGACATATCAACGCCTTTATTTTCGGCTTGTTGAGGCTGTCCAACTGTTTTGGCCCATTCAGCTAATGCACAACCTGACGTCATCATTGATAATGATAAGACTAATGCGCTTAATTTCATTGTTCCTTTTAACATTGCTGTACCTTTAAAAATATTCATAAAAAATAACCGCACTTCAGTTTTTTTTCATCTGCCAAAGTGCGGTCAAAATAATCGTTATTTTGTTGCTTTTGCCGCTTCTTGTTTTATTTCAGCATCCACTTTTTGTTGATTCGCATTAAGTTTAACTAAATCAGCTGCCATTTTTTCCGCTTCTTTTAAGAAGAAATCAGGTGCTTCATAGTCTTTTGGCAAATCATCAATATCTTTTAATGCTTTTTTACCTTCACGTTTAAAACGATCATTGAGATCTTTTAAACGTCTCGCATCATCCTTATCATTTTCCGCTTTACGCTCTTGGAAATTCAATGATAAGAATTTGCGCTCGCGACGTTCATCACGGATTTTAAGATCTTCATTTAAAGCAATAAATTCAGGATCTTTTGCAATACGCTCTAGATGTTTTTCATTTAATGCTTCAACATCTTTACGTGCTTTATTGGTTTCAGAATAAGTCGCCGGTGGAATTTTATCCCAAGGTAATGCGTTGTCTTCTTTTTCTTCACCAATTTCTTTGGCATCAATAATTTCAGGGAAATTAATATCTGCAGCGACACCTTTTAATTGGGTTGAACCACCATTAATTCGATAGAATTTTTGGATAGTATATTGCAATACACCAAGTGGTGTTTGGTCTAAATCATAAACAAAGTTTAATGAACGACTTTGTTGTACGGTACCTTTACCAAAGGTATTTTGCCCAATAATGATACCACGATTGTAATCTTGCATTGCCGCAGCAAAAATTTCAGAGGCTGATGCACTGAAACGATTAATCATTACCAACAATGGTCCTTTATATTGTTGAGCATTGTCATCATCTTCGTGTACACGAATACGTTGATACGCATCTCGTACTTGTACCACAGGACCATCAGTGATGAATAAACCGCTTAATGCCACGGCTTCTGTTAATGCACCGCCGCCATTCTCACGAAGATCCACAATTAAAGCGCCAATTTTTTTCTTCTCAGCATCTACTAATAATTTTTTCACATCATCAGTTAAGCCAATATAGAAACTTGGAATTTTAATGACACCAACAGTTTCACCATCTACTTTAGAAACTGTAAGTTTTGCTGCTTGGTCTTCAATACGGACTTTATCGCGAACTAAAGTGACAATACGGCTTTTCCCACCTTTTGCAGGTTCAATTTCAAGACGAACTTTTGTTCCTTTTTTACCTTTGATTTTGTCAACGATATCTTCTAAACGCCAACCGATAATATCTTCGATTTCGCCTTTTTCTTGGCCCACACCAATGATTTTATCGCCCGCTTGCAATTTCTTACTGCGTTCAGCCGGTGCACCTGGTACTAAAGACTTAATACTGGTTTCGTCATCTTCAGATTGTAATGTTGCACCAATCCCTTCTAAAGAAAGGTTCATGCTTTCATTAAAGCTTTTTGCAGTACGTGGCGCAAGGTAGCTTGTATGTGGGTCTATTTCTCGAGCAAAGGCATTAATATAAATCTGAACAATATCATCTGCTTTAGTTTGAGTTAATCGACGAATCGCTAAATTGTAACGTTTAGTGAGTTTTTCTTTAATTTCAGGCCATTTTTTATCTTTTAATTTCAGGCTGATTACATCATTTTTGACGCGTTCTTCCCAAAGCTTATTCGCTTCTTCTTCCGTTGCTGGGAAAGCGGCTTTTTCACGATCGATCTCAATTTGATCATTACCTTTTAAATCTGGTTCTTTATCTAATAGAGATAGAGCATAAGCATAACGCTCATAACGACGTTTCATCATCAGATCGTAAATAGCAAATGCTGCAGAAAGATCGCCCTCATTAAGTTGGTCATCTAATTTTGAGCCATATTTAGCACGTAAATCATCAATATCTGATTTTAAAAAGGTGTTATGGCTGTAATCTAAACTTTTAATATAACGATCAAAAATCTTTTCGGAAAAGGCGTCATCAAGCTGGAATTTACGATAATGTGATTGGGTTAAACGTGTCGTTGCACGCTTAGTTGCTAACTGATTTGCATCAGTTGCCGAAGGAATCGTAATATCACTTTGCTTTAATTTCGGCTGCACAGCAAATGTGTCAGACGAATGAAGAAATAACGCACCTAAAATTGCTGTCGCAATAAGACTTTTGGTTGTATGTAATTTCATTTAACCTTTCCCGATAAGAAATAAATTATTAGGCAAATAAACGATCTGCGGTGACTGTCATCACTAAACCATTTTCAAGTTCTACGCGTGCGCCATCTTTTTCCACATTTAATACCGTCGCATTTTTCGCTTGTTCAGCCACTTTCACTTTCACTTTGCTACCCGCAGAAAGTGTTGTGAAATCAACCGCACTTAGTTTTACTTGTGGTGCTTTTGGTTTGCGAATTGCTTGATTTGAATTTGGTTTACGAGCAGGTCGTTTTTGTTGTGTTTTTTTCGTTGCTAATTCTGCTTTACGTTTTTCTGCAAATTTAGCTTTTGCTTCAGCTAATTGTTGAGCCGCATGAGAAACGTGTTCAGCGTCTAATACACCAGCTGGGTTGCCGTATAAATCCACACGCTCAGCTCCTTCACGGCAGCCGTGTAAATAGCGCCAGTTAGAAGTGTATTGACGTAAAGCCTGACGCAATTGAGTTTTGCTGACACGTTCATCATCTTTTAATGCTTCAGCAAGATCTTGGAAAAGACCAATTTTTAATGGTTTTGCTTCACCTTCTGCAATAAAGCAAAGCGGGAATTTTTCTACAAGATATGCAATAATCGCTTTTGTATCAGTTAATTTTTGAACGCCTTCAGCATTATTTTCAGCTTGGGCTTCAACTTGAGAATCTGTCATTTCTGCGTTTTCCTAGGATAAAAATAAAAACTTGCACAGTTTACCGCACTTTTATAAGGATTGACAATGGTTGGGCGGAATAATTCCGTTTCTAGCACAGATGTATAACTTCACAAATCCCCTCAATTAAGGCTAAAATAGTCCACTTTTTAAATTTTTGATGAAATAATGACAAAAACACCTGATTTTACTCATGCTACTTATAAACTTGTGCGTTGCATTGGATGTGACGCAACAGTGTCTGTTTGTCGTCCGCAAGCGGGGGAGTACGCACAATGTCCGCGTTGCCATCAGAAATTGCAATCGGGTAGTCGTTGGTCACTTAAGCGTTGCTCATTAATTGCCCTTTCTATCTTAATTTTAATGCCGTTTGCTTTAGGTTATCCTCTATTAAGTTTAGATTTACTGGGCACTAAAATTGATGCTTCCGTTTGGCAAGGTATTTGGAAAATGGCGGTGAGTGGTTATGCCTATACCGCATTTATGATTTTTATCTGTGCGATTTTAATGCCGGTGTCTTTTGCGATTTTAGTCATTATGTTGCAGCTTTCTAAATTACTCAAAATTAAGCCACGTAATGTCTTATTATTTGTGGGTTATATTAAGCCTTGGGTGATGTTCGACGTTTATTTAGTTGCACTGGCTGTTACCATGTTTAAAGTGCGCGAATATGCCACATTAGAAGTGGATGTGTATTTAATTGCTTTTGTTTTTACTGCGCTTTTAACCACTTTATTATTCATTAAAATTAATTTAGATGATTTATGGCATGATTTTTATCCCGATCAGAAACCGGTTACCAAAAGTGATAAACCTTTAGAGCTTTGTACCGCTTGCGATTACACTTTTTTAAAAGAAGATCAACAATACGATCACCGTCATCGAGCCATTTGCCCACGTTGTGCATCGCTTATTGAAACACCCGATAGTATAAAATTGCAACGCGTTTGGGCAACATTAATAGCCGGGATTATTATGCTTTTCCCTGCAAACTTGCTCCCAATATCTGGCGTTTATTTAACAGGCAATTTGTCACAAGATACCTTAATGTCGGGCGTGATGTCATTTATAAGCATGGGCAGCTATTTTGTTGCTTTCGTGGTATTCTTTGCCAGTATTTTTGTGCCCGTAAGCAAAATCCTAATTATGTTGTATTTACTGGCTAGCGTGCATTTTAAATGGCGACATTCAATTAAATGGCAAATGCGATTATTACATATCGTTCACTTTGTAGGACGTTGGTCAATGCTGGATCTTTTTGTGCTAGCCTTGATGATGTCTCTAGTAACACGCGGACAGATTATTAATTTTACTGTAGGCCCTGCGGCATTTTATTTCGGTGCAGCAGTGTTTTTAACTATGATTTCAACTTCTCAGTTTGATAGTCGATTAATTTGGAAAATTTATGACAGAAAACAATAAACCAGAATCTCAATCTATTGATGAGCAATCTAACAATGTAGAAGCGTTATTACGTAAGAATAAACGCATCTCACCGTTTTGGTTGTTACCTTTTATCGCATTATGTATTGGTGCCATTTTATTTTTCCAAATTGTACAAGAACGAGGAAAGACTATTACGATCACGTTCTCTAATGGGGCTGGGCTCGTTGCAGATAAAACCCCTATTCGCTATCAAGGTTTGCAAATTGGTGTCGTGAAGAAGGTTAACTTTACCGACAATATGCAAAAAGTGAAAGTTGAGGCAAATATTTATTCTGAAGCAACAGAAGTGTTAAAAGAAAATACCAAGTTCTGGCTTGTTCAGCCGAGTGTGTCTCTTGCGGGGATTTCGGGTTTAGACTCTTTAGTTTCAGGAAATTATATTACGCTCCAGCCAGGTGATGGTGACTCTGAAGATGAATTTATTGCGGAAGAGCAAGGTCCTATTGCGCAAGTCAATCCAGGGGATTTGTTAATTCATTTAATTTCAGATGATTTAGGTTCAATTTCGATTGGTGCTTCTGTGTATTTCAAAAAAATGCCAGTCGGGAAAATTTATGATTACCGATTTAATAAAGACAATAAAGTTGAAATTGATGTAGTAATTGATAAGGCCTTTGCGCATTTTGTGAAGAAAGATTCACGTTTCTGGAATATTAGCGGTATTAACGCCAATATTAATTCATCCGGTATGAATGTGTCGGTGGAAAGTTTAAATGCTGTGGTGCAAGGTGCCGTATCATTCGATTCGCCATCAGATAGCCCGCAAGCGGTGACTAATAGCAATTATATCCTTTATTCTAATTTACAAGCGGCTAAACGCGGGATTGAAGTTGAGGTGACTCTACCTGTTTCAGCCGGTTTACAAGCAGGACAAACTTCAGTTTATTATGGTGATGAGCAAGTTGGTTTGCTTTCGTCTTTAAGAACAGTCGAAAACAATGAAGATATTTTACAAGGGACATTATTAATTGAGCCAAGCCAGGCAAATCTCTTAAAAACCAATACACATATTGTATTAAAAAATCGTAAGTTAGATTTAGGCGATATTGCTAACCCACAGAAATTCTTCCGTGGTGATTATTTCGAAATTATTCCAGGAAGTGGGGAAAGCAAAACGCAATTCGAAGTCATTCGAGAAAATGAGTTATTACTCAAAGCACCAAATACCTTGGTTTTGACCTTAACGGCACCAGAGACTTATGGTATCGCGGAAGGACAGTCGGTGTTTTATAACAATATTGCCATTGGGCAAATTGTGAAACAGCACTTGAATGTTGATGGTGTCAAATTTGAAGTGGCGATTGCATCAGAATATCGCAATCTTATTCATGAAAACACCCAGTTTGTCGCTGCCTCTAATTTTGATGTGAGTTTGGGTATTGATGGCTTACGTTTTGAATCTGCAACACCATCAAAATGGTTGCAAGGTGGCGTGCGTGTCTTAGCGAAAAAAGGAAGTGGCGCACCGCATTCTACCTATCCACTTTATAAGGATATTAGCAGTGCAGAAACAGGCGTTACGGGCAACTTAGTGAATCCAACGATTGTGTTACATTCCACTAATTTGCCAAGTATTAGCAAAGGTTCTGTGGTGCTTTATCGTCAGTTTGAAGTGGGTAAAATTATTAACGTAAGACCGAAAGCTAATAATTTTGATATTGATGTGTATATTTATCCGGCTTATCAAGATCTTCTGACAGATAAAAGCGTATTCTGGGTTGAAAGTGCGGCACAGATTGATATTACGCCGAAAGGCATTAGTATCCAGGCTTCACCGGTTGCGCGATCATTAAAAGGCGCAATTAGTTTTGATAATACGGGTTCAGGCAAAAATAAAACACTTTATCCAAGTGAATTGAGAGCTAAATCAGCGGGGCAAGTGATTACGTTAATAACAGATGATGCAACGGCTTTAAGTAAAGGAATGAGTTTGCGTTATCTTGGTATGAATGTTGGTGAAGTTGAGCAGATTGCCCTTGATCAAAAAACAAATCGTATCACAGCAAAAGCATTAATTAACCCAAGTTATATGGGGATGATTGCAAAAGAAGGTACGGTATTTAAAGTGATTTCCCCACAAATCTCAGCGGGTGGAATTGAAAATTTAGATAGCCTTTTACAGCCTTACATTGATATTGAATTAGGTAAAGGTCCATCAAAAACACAGTTTAATTTAGCGCAAACCGCACAACCTCGAAATAAATACAGTAATGGCGTGCCATTTATTTTGGAAACCAGTGATGCGATGAATTTAACGGAAGGATCACCTGTGCTTTATCGAGGTGTTGAAGTGGGAACCGTTCGTAAGTTTGAATTGAATTCTTTAGGCGATCGTGTGTTGGTACATATTGCGATTACACCGAAATATCAACATTTAGTACGTAAAAATTCAGAGTTCTGGGTTTCATCAGGCTATGATTTCAACCTTGGTTGGAAAGGGGCTGAATTTAATACCGGTAGTGTACAGCAATTGTTGAAAGGGGGCATTTCGTTCTCGACTCCGTCGGGTACGATCGTTCAACCGCAAGCAACGGCAAATCAGCGCTTTATGTTGCAAGTGAAGAAACCAGCTGAAGCACCAACTTGGAATTCGGGTGCTTTACCGGCAAATCAATAAAATATATAAAGAAATAACCGCACTTTTGAATCATCAAAGTGCGGTTATTTTTTTAGGTATTTTGAATAGTGTTATAGGTGTTATTGTCCCATATTTTTGACTGATTTTAAAAAGCCTTTGGCTGAAGTATAGACTTCATCTTTTCCCTGAGCATGTAAAATCATATCGGACATTTCACGGAATGCACCCTTCCCGCCGCCAAGTGAAAGTATATAATCCACAGCATTTTGCACATAAGGCGCAGAGTCTGCCACAGCAAAAGAAAGGCCACAGGTTGCAAAAGCAGGGAGATCGACGCTGTCATCACCAATATAGGCAGTTTGTTCTGCGGTAACACCTGCTTGTTTCATGAGATCTAAACAAGCACTTTCTTTTTCAAGCTTACCTAAAAAGAACAATTTAATTCCGAGATCACTAATTCGCTTACGCAGAATCGCAGAATCTCTGCCCGATAATACGGCGACTTGAATACCTGCATCCATCAACATTTTGACACCAAGTCCATCACGCACATGGAAGCTTTTAATGGCTTCGCCATTTGCATCATAATGGAGTAGGCCATCAGTTAATACGCCATCAACATCGGTGATGACCAATTTAATTTTCTTTAATTTTTCGTTAATCATTAGCTTGAGAACTCCACTAAACCCACAACATTATTTTCATCATTGACCACAACAAGAGAGTGGATTTTCTTCTCTTTCATCAAGTCTTCCGCTTTCGCTAAGAATTCATTTTCATGAATAGTTTTCGGTGACGAGGTCATCAGTTCTTTCGCGGTTTTATTAAGCGTGTCAGCACCATTAGCGGTTAATGCTCGGCGCACATCACCATCGGTAATAATGCCTTTAAGTTGTTGGTTTTCCATCACTAATGCCACACCCATACGACCTTCATTCATAATGCTTAAACAATCAGTGAAGCTGGTATCTGGTGTCGTAATTGGTAGGCGAGTTTGCATTTGATCTTTCACTTTGCATAACAAACGACGACCAAGACTTCCACCTGGATGGAATTTCGCAAAATCAGCTGGTTGGAAATGGCGAGCAGTAATCAATGAAACCGCAAGGGCATCGCCTAAGGCTAAAGTCACTAACGCAGAAGTGGTTGGAGCGAGGTTGTTTGGACAGACTTCACGCTCTACGGTGATATCTAAAACATAATCCGCATGGTGAGCAAGTGTCGAGTTTTTATTACTGGTTAAAGCAATAATTTTATTACCAAAGTTTTTCAAACTTGGAATGAGTTTATTTACATCATCGGTTTCACCGCTATAAGAAATCAGCATCACGATGTCGATCGGTTTTAACATACCTAAATCACCATGAAAGGCTTCGGTCGGGTGAAGGAAGAAACTTGGGGTTCCCGTGGAAGCAAAAGTCGCCACCATTTTTTTGCCGATTAGCCCTGATTTACCAATACCACCGATAACTAAACGACCTTCGCAAGCAAGGATAAGATCCACAACTTGAGAAAACTCATCACCTAAGCGTTGGCTTAGTTGTGTGAGCGCTTGGCTTTCAACAGAAAGGGTTTCTCGTGCGATTTGTAAATAATTCATAGGAAATCCTTATGATAGAAGTGCGGTTGAAAATAACCGTATTTTATGGGGCTATTCTAACGGAAGTTATTAAAAATAAGAATGAAAATTTGACCGCTCTTTGAATTCCCCCTATACTACGCCGCGAGTTGGTTAGACAATCGCTGGTTTATTGAAGCCCTTAACCGTGTTCGCACGACCTAGTGGGACAAGTAAACGAGAGGAAAGTCCGAGCTACAAAGGGCAGAGTGCCGGATAACGTCCGGGCGGCGTGAGCCGACGACCAGTGCAACAGAGAGCAGACCGCCGTGAAAACGGTAAGGGTGAAAGGGTGTGGTAAGAGCACACCGTGCCGTTGGTAACAACGTGCAGCAAGGTAAACTCCACTCGTAGCAAGACCAAATAGGAACTCAATGGGTGGCCCGTCCAGAGTTCGGGTAGGTTGCTTGAGCGGCAGAGTAATTTGTCGCCTAGAGGAATGATTGTCCACGACAGAACTCGGCTTATCGACCAACTCAACAAATTCATAAAAAAATGACCGCACTTTTGTTTTTTCGTTATCCTACTCGGGATGGAATGAATAAAAGTGCGGTCATTTTCTTTTTTGTTTTACCACAAGCTCATTTGTTCTAAATGGCTTTCTTCCGGCAAAGTCACGTGTAATCCTACAAGACGAATAGACTTCCCATGGCTACGCTGCCAAATTTGTTCCAGTAATTGCTGAAAGCTTTCTAACGATAAAGTTAAGCCAGTTTTTTCTAAGGTTGTCACCTGAAAATCTTCAAACTTTAATTTCACCCCAATTTTGCGAAAAGCCGTTAAGGGGACATTCGGCGCACTTCGTTCAATACGGCGAATAAGCTCGGCATAGAGATTATCTAGCAACGCTATACCTTGTTCGAGATGACGAATATTTTCAGATAAAGTGCGTTCTACACCGATAGATTTTCTCTCCCGATGCGCTTGAATTTCACGATCATCAATGCCATGGCTAAAATCCCAAATTCGCTTGCCCATTTTACCGAAGATATTTAACAAAATAGATTGGTCGAGTTTTTGTACATCTTCGCAAGTTTCTAATCCCATTTTTAATAAACGTTCAGAAGTGACTTTGCCTACGCCAGGGATTTTTTTTAATGGCAGTGTTTTTACAAATTGTTCAACTTCATGAGGTTGAATCACAAATTGTCCGTTCGGTTTATTCATATCGGAAGCAATTTTGGCGAGAAATTTAAGGGGGGCAACGCCAGCTGAGGCGGTCAGTTTTAATTCATCAAAAATCGCTTGGCGAATTTCTTGTGCGATCCAAGTGGCAGATCCTGAACATTGTGTACAATCCGTGACATCCAAATAAGCTTCATCTAATGAAAGTGGCTCAATGATAGAAGTATAGCGTTGAAAGATCTGATGAATTTGTGCGGATACCTGTTTATAAAGCGGCATATTAACTGGCACTAAAATCAGATTAGGGCATTTTTTGATGGCTTGTGCCGTAGGCATCGCACTGTGTAGCCCAAATTTTCGAGCCTCGTAATTACAGGTAGTGAGCACACCACGTTGTCGAGAACTACCACCCACTGCGACAGGTTTGCCCTGTAGCGTTGGATTTTCACGGATTTCAACAGAGGCATAAAAGCAATCCATATCAATGTGAATAATTTTTCGGGTGGAGTTCATGCTATAAGTGCGGTCAAAATTAGGCGTGTTTTTAGTATATCGAAAAGAAAATAACTGTTCAAGTATACAGTTATTAAAAAGCCCACATTACGTGGGCTAGATAAGAAAATTAACGATCAGAAAGAACGGTTTTATCACCAAACAGGATAACGCGTTCAATAGGATAAACATCAATTTTTTCTTGTTGGTTCATAAAGACTTTACGAGCATCTTCAGCCAATTGAACAAACGGAATTTGTAAATTAATATTGATGGATTTACCCGGTTGTAATGGAGTTTCTAAATTGATTTGCATATCTTGGCTGTAAATAACTTTACGGTTATTCACATATACGCCCACCCATTGAATGTTTTTGATTGGTTTTTGACCAATGTTAGTGATTTCATGTTTGAATGCACTTAATGCTTGGCCATTTTCATCAACCACCATTTCACGATTACCAATATTGATGGCAAGATATTTGTCAATGTTATCACTCGCTTTTGTCACTTGTTGAGTTGCTTGTGTTGTTTTTGCGGGTGTTGCTTCTTTTGCAATAACTTGTGTGTTAAATGCTAAACATAATGCACCTAATGAAAGTGCGGTCAGAGATTTTAATGTTTTCATTATTCGATTCCTTATTAAAAAGTGGCAAAATTTTACCCTAACTTCTTAGGTTAATAAATAGCTTCTTTTCCTTTCTTGGATTTTTTGATAAACTGCCGAACGATTTTGGGGCTGATTCTGGATTCGACGGGATTAGCGAAGCCCAAGGTGCACGTCGAGGTGCGGTAGGCCTCGTAAATAAACCGCAAAAAAATAGTCGCAAACGACGAACAATACGCTTTAGCAGCTTAATAACCTGCTCATAGCCTTCGCTCCCCAGCTTCCGCTCGTAAGACGGGGATAAAGCGGAGTCAAACCAAAACGAGATCGTGTGGAAGCCACCGTTTGAGGATCGAAGCACTAAATTGAATCAAACTAGCTTAAGTTTAGCGTGTCTGTCCGCATGCTTAAGTGAAATTAAAGACGAGACTAAACGTGTAGTACTGAAGGTAGAGTAATTTCGGACGCGGGTTCAACTCCCGCCAGCTCCACCACAAAATAAACCTATCAAGTCCTATGAAAGACTTTAAAGCCTTGAAAATAATAACTTCAAGGCTTTTTTATTATCCTATCGAAACCTATCAAAACCTATCAAATCCTTGAATTTTAGTTATACGTTTAGTTATACTGATTACTGTATAGCTAAAATGGTATAACTAAAATCATTCAAAGTCTGCTGGTTAATGACATTAACGATATTTTAGCTATATCCAAATTTTAGAAAGTCTGAATTGTCGTCGGAGTTATTCAGAACAGTTTTAATATTCAGAAAGGTGAGATATGGCACGCACAATTACACCACTAAACAACACGAAAATAGACAAAGCAAAGCCGCAGCAAAAAGAATTCACGTTATCCGACGGTAAAGGGCTTTATTTGTTGATTAAACCCAATGGGGCTAAGTTATGGAGATTTAACTATTACAAGCCATTCACACAGCCGAAGAAAAGAGCATTAATTGGCGTCGGTAAATACCCTGATATTTCATTACAACAAGCTAGAGCAATCAGAGAGGAATATTTATCCTTGCTTGCTCAAAACATCGATCCCGCAACATACCGCCGACAACAAGAACAAACAAAAAAAGATGAGCTGAATAATACCTATGAATCCGTAGCGTGGGCGTGGTTTGAATATAGAAAAACTAAAAAGAATTTTTCAGCTGACTATCAGAAAGATGTAGAAAGTTTAATAAGAAGAAACTTACTTCCACACTTTGGACATTTACCAATTTCTCAAATTACCGCTCCTTTAGCTTTGAAAGCATTTAAACAATATCAAGACGAGGGCAAGTTAGAGAAACTTAAACGCTCAATTCAGAAACATAATGAGATTATGACTTATGCTTTACACAGAGAAATAATACAGTCAAATCCAACAGCGAATATATCAAAGGAATTTGATAGCCCAACAGTAGAGCATTTCAAAACGATTAAGCCCGAAGATTTAAGCGAATTTATATACACGTTAAATCACGCTCAAATTCAATTACAGACACGTTATTTAATCTTATGGCAATTACTTACTATGACACGCCCAAATGAGGCGGCAACAGCACGCTATGAGGATATTGATGAAAAAGCCAAGATATGGACTATCTATATTCAAAAAGGTATTAAGGAAGATGATAAGGGGAGAGTTCATAAGATAACACTATCACGACAAGCCTTAGCTTTATTGAGAGAAATTAAGAAATTGAGCGGGGGAAAAACTTATTTATTCCCTAGTATGAAAAATCCACAATCACACGTAAATACACAGACAGCTAATAGTGCGATTAAACGAATGGGGTATAAAGGAAAGTTGGTGGCTCATGGATTAAGGGCTATTGCTAGTACTTACCTTAATGAGAAAGGCTATGATAGCGAATTGATTGAGGTGGCATTATCTCACATGAAGTCAGACCGAATTAAGGCGGCTTATGACCGTGGCGAACGATTAGAGCAGAGATTTAAATTACTTCAAGTATGGGGTGATTTTATTGAAGAATGTTCGCAAGGGGCAATTCCTAAATATCATTTACAGATAGTAGTTTAAAACTTAATAAAACTTAGTAAAATTGAGATGTTATTTAGTATATTTTACTAATTTAGAAAACTTTAGATTAAATAGAGATTGAACATAGTGCGACTAGGTGAGGCGTAATTAACCACACTGAAAGATAGTAACCCTTATTGCTATTTGTCGCACTTCCTCCAATAAGGGCAACGCTAAGGGGCGTTTTATGATTGACATTCAAAGCGAATTATTACATCTAAAACAACAACGGCAACAAGAGTATATTTCAATATCTGAATTGTTAGATTTTCTGAAAGAGCATAATCCAAAATCATCATATGGAGAAATCGCAAGATATTTACTAATTAAGTTATCGCCTCATGATATTAGAAATAGTGATGAACCAATATGGGGGAATGAGGAGTTTGCTGAATGGCATGAGCAACACGGAATTGATGTGTTCGATGTTCCTTTAGAGATTGATAAAAAAGAAACATATTTACCCCCAAATCTTTTTTTTGATACCTTAGAATACGTTCGAGATAATTCATTACCTAACTGGCTTATGTTTGATGATGTAGAACAACCAGAGCATGAATCTTCAGTGGATTATTTGCCAAGAGAGCAATCTGATATCTATGTGAAAAGAGAAAGAATAGAGAGTATCTTAAGTATTAACACTATGCGTAGTACAATTGAATCAAAGATAAACGAGAGTTCATTAAATACTGTGGATGACAGAGATTTAACCATAAAGCAACTTATAGCAGAGAATAATAAGTTAAAGGCTGAAATAGCAGAATTAAAAGGGCAATCATCACCAAAAATAATTAATTATAACAATTCTTCTATTTATGGACATTCAAGCGAGAATCTAGAGCTAGTGTTTAGACTCTCGAAAGTGATTGCTGAAAAATGTGATATTGATAATCCTCATTCTTATCCAACAAAGAAAGATTTCGAAGATTATATTAAAAAGTACTATTCTGATAGCTTAAAATTATGTGAGGCGTTTTATCAAATTTTAATACCTAATAAAGTTAAAAATAGAGGTAGAACTCCAAAAGGGGTTGATACCTTTAAAGGCTTTATTTGATTGGTTTGTAACATTTTTAAAGGGCTATTCCTCAAAAGGGGATAGCCCTTTTTTATTACCTAGAATATCTATACTCAACAAGACTATTCAGTCTATTAGTACCTCTTTTTACACGCCATAATCCTCTCCGAAACAACGAAAGCCCAAAAGGGTTTATCAGTTCCAACACTAAATTTACGGAGAAAACCAATGAATCAACAATTTCAAACAGACCGCATTATCCGACGTATTGATGTAATGAAAATGCTGGGCGTAGGTAAAACCACCTTTTCAGACTGGCAGAATCAAAATTCCAAACGTTACCGACCTGACTTCCCTCAGAAAATCCATTTAGGCGTAAATTCTGTCGGTTATCTAGAAAGCGAGATATTAGCTTTTATTAAAAGACTAGCAGAAAACCGCAAAACCAAAAATCTTTAATATAACGATCATAGGAGGGTTTTAATAATGAGCAATACAAATTCAAGTTAATACAGAAAATCGCAATACGGCAACGCTAGGCGGTATTTTAACGATGATTGAAAGTATTTATCAGATAGCTGATGAAATATTAGATAAACAGGCAACGGATTACCAATTAGAGGAGGCATTAGGATTTATTAGTGAGAAAGCAACTTTAGCATTAATGGATATTGAAGAATTAAAACAGCAAATCATAGGGCTGGTGGACTTAGGAGAGTAAAACAATGAATAAATTAACAAATGAAGAAAGACTAATTAATTTCACGTTTAGAAATGGTGGTAGCTTTTCAGAGAGGGAGGGCGTATTTCAGCTTAATTTCACTAGCGGAAGAAACTATATATCTTCACTTGAGAATAAGCTCGACATTAAACTCCATCGGGAATGGGAGAAAACAGCAGACGGCAACAACAAATACTACCGTTATAGTATTCCTGACCGATTAACCGCAGAGCGTTTGATTAAGTTCGCCAATATGAAAGCTCAATTAAGGGGAGAAGTAGCTTTCAATGAATTGGCAACGCAAAACATTTTACAACGATTTAACTAGAAAAAAATGCCTATGCTTTCATCACGGGGGCATAGGCAAGATTAAATTAAAATTGAACAGGTTAATTATATGGCAAGCCACGCAAGAAATAAAGCGAGAAGAGATACAAGCCCTTTTGTAGGGCTTAGAAAAGATATTTTAAAAAGCCCTCATTTTCGCAGTTTAACAAGCACAGAAACAAAAGTATTTCTACACCTTTACGGAGAGTATAACGGCTCAAATAATGGCTATTTAGCATTACCATATAACAGGGCTGATGAAGAGCTAAATATTAGCCGACAGCTATTAAGCAAAACATTAAAAGGACTTGAAGAAAAAGGCTGGATAGAGAAAAGCCGACAAGGTGGAAAGGGTAGATTGTCTTATTATGCGGTAACGATTGAGCCAGTAGATGAAGTTATTAAAAATGGCGTAAATATTCATGACTTACGACCAACAAAAACCGCCTCTCATAAATGGCGTAATTGTTTAGCGAAGTAGCTTGTTCTCGACCAAAATTTTTTATTAGTCTTTTTTACCCTATATTTGATACTTTAAAAATGATTTTTTCCACCAACAAACAACAATGTTTTCTTATAGTATATGGCAGATATATAAACACGTTACGAAATCATACCAAGTACACCCCTAAAATAAGTATGATTTCATAACACCAAAAAGAAAAAATGGCATTTTTAGCTCAATATTTAAACAATGACGTTACAAAATCATACTAACTTAGTTCCCAAATCATACTTGAGAAAATCTAAATTTATGTTGCGTTCAGTTTGGAATAATTCTGGGTGAATGTATAACAAACAGGTTGAAGAGAATTGCGAAACAAACTGCGAAATTTCGAAACCAATTGCGAAACTAACGAAGCAGATTAATCAGTTCAATATCGTAGAATAAGCATTAAAAATTTAGCTTATGTTATTAAAATAATGGTGATGTTGTGCCCCTAGATACGTTATAATCCCCCTTCGATTGAAAAAGCTTAAAGAGAGATTGTATTATACCTCGCATAACCAAAAGAATTGATCTCTTAAAGCAATTTTTTGAAAATCTATCAGACCAAGATAAGCAATAATTTTTTAGTTGATATTTCAAATTTCAAAAGGTTATCTAGCCAAAGGAAGTTAAATCATGCCCCACTGTCAATCTGTCCATTATGCCCAAATAGGCCTTTGAGACCGATGATAGATCTACGATACCTGTCTAAGTGTTGAATTGATCTTGTTATTTGAAGTTTTAGATAAGGTAGAAATTGATATGAACAAAGTTTTTAATGTAAATTGTATGGATTATATGGTGAATATGAATGATGTTAGTGTTGATTTTACGCTGACTGACATTCCATATAATGCAGTAAATCGTCAAAGCAATGGGTTGCGGACTCTTGATAAGGATAAAGCTGATGTCTTAACATTTGACCTTAACGAGTTTTTGGAAAACGTTTATAGAGTAACTAAAAATTCAATCGTTATATTTTGTGGAAAAGAGCAATTTAGTGAGATATTTACCTTTTTTACCAACAAAAAAGGAACCGTTCGCCCTATCATTTGGGAAAAAAGCAATCCATCACCAATGAACGGACAATATGTTTATTTGAGTGGTGTAGAAATGGCAGTTTGGTTTAAACGTAGTGGGGCAAAAACGTTTAACGCCCACTGCAAAAACACTGTTTTTAAATTCCCCAACGGTAGAAGTAAACAACACCCTACAGAAAAAAATCATTTGCTTCTGAAGGAGTTAATACTAGACAATACTAATGAGCAAGACATAGTATTTGACCCTTGTGCTGGAAGTGGAAGTCATTTGCTTGTAGCTAAGCAATTAAACCGTCAGTATCTAGGTTGTGAAATAGATAATAATTATTTTGATTTAGTATATAAAAGACTAACTGAATAAATATTGTCTTACTTGCTCTTTTTTAGTTAAAAATTCTTCGTAGCTTCCAAAAATGCAATTTGTACTATAGCATAAATCAGTAACATTTAATGGCACAAATGCTGAACCATGTTGATCAACCGAGCCAATGTCTTTCTTATTATTGGTTTTAATTTGACTAAATAAATTTGCTACCTGTGGTTTACAATAATTAATTAAATCTTCCTTGCTAATTAAGAGAATAAAGTCTGGGTTTTGGTTTGTGTATTTTGTGTTGTAAAATAAGATAATAAAGTAATCCAAATAATTTTCTTGGAAAAGTTTGCCAACCTTGGAAATATTGCAATTATATTTTTCCTTAAAATTTGAAATGATATTAATACTTGGATTATATTTATAACTTCTGTTAGGGAGCGCATTCTTTGGTGTGTAAGCTGAAATAATATCAAGTCTAAAATCACCATATTTTGCGTAATTATTTGAATATTGGACATCTATTTTGATATTGTCTTTTGTACAAATATCGACTGCAAGTGGATCTTTCACATTATTTCTGTGACAATTAACACCACACTTTTGAATGATTTCTTTTGCCAAATTCTCTATAAGTTCTGTTTGATAATCTGAATTGTAAGCCATAGTGTCCCCACGCTTATTTGAATAAAATTCAGGAAATTCTATTATACTATTTTTCCCTTGTACAGCAGTAATCAAGAGTATCTTGAAACACTACCCAAATTTATCCATTAGCAAAGAGACTAGTAAAACTTAAGGCTTGATGTATTTCATTAAGCCTTTTTTATTGCTTAATGGGGTAGGGGGATATGAAAGTTAGGGGAAACGGTTTTAAGTACCAGCCATCAAACTCTTTTTAATCGCTATTACAGTTTTCTAGGCGTTTAATCGGGTATAGGGGGGATAATAAATCTCTAGATGAGTTATTTGTTAAAACCGCTCATTCAACTCAATTTTCACAACCGCGAAATTAACATTTTTGTCTAAAAATATTTTCTTTTTGCGATCTAGATCGAGAAATTAGTAGCCTTTTCTAGACAGGAAGTTATCGATTGTTAAAGTTCTCTATGTTATCCACCAACAGGAGGCTTACTATGAAAAGAGCAAACAAAACAGATAATGCTTTATCACTCAAAGAACAATTTAAGCTATGGCTTGAAGAAGAACAGAAAAGCGATGAGATGATTGTAATGGCAACTATCCCACACATACTAAAAAGATTTGATTGTAGGTTAGGAATTATTAAGGGTAATCGCCTTGAAAAGCGTTATTTAAGTGAGTGGAGAAAGTTATTTCGTATAGACAGAGAAATAGAAAGGAATGGTTTAATATAGCCTTACATCACATTGTAGAGCCTATCTATCTTAATTTTTAGGTATAAAGATGATGATGGCTAGATATACGATAATTTGTTGATAACCACGCTCCCTATGCCCCGTGGAATGGATATAGGCTAGGGAGTACCTTTTAGAATTGATAGAAAATGAGTAAAGATGACTGTCATCAATCGACATAGAACGCATTAAATCTGTCCTTTTCAAACTAGCTGATGAATGGTATATTTCATCACGTATGACCCTTTCATGGTTTGATGACTTTGAATTTTAGTTATACGCTTAGTTATACGTGGCAAATGTTGAATTGTATGAATTCAGTATTAATAGGGGTTGTTGATGATAATTCAGATGACGCCAGCCCACCACAAAATAAACCTATCAAGTCCTATGAAAGACTTTAAAGCCTTGAAAATAATGACTTCAAGGCTTTTTTATTGCGCTTTTAACTTCTATCAAACTTTCGAATTTGAGTAGTACGTTTAATAGTTGGAGCTTATTGATTGGTTAAATTGTTGCATTACTAAAGTGCTTTGTAATCGGTAAATTATCAGCTAAAGGAGCAAATATGAATATTTTATTACTAGACGGTGGAAAAGAGTTTGGTCATTCACATGGTGAGTTAAATCATACACTTCATAAAAAAGCGAAAGAAGTTTTGACCGCACTTGGACACAATGTAAAAGAAACCGTGATTGATGCCGGCTATAATGTTGAAGAAGAAGTTGAAAAATTCTTGTGGATGGATGCTGTGATTTGGCAGATGCCAGGTTGGTGGATGCACGAACCTTGGACAGTGAAAAAATACATAGACGAAGTATTAACCGCGGGACACGGCAAGCTTTACCACAGTGATGGCCGCCATCGTGTCAATCCGACTGAAGGCTATGGCACAGGTGGTTTATTGCAAGGCAAAAAACACATGCTTTCGCTTACTTGGAATGCGCCGATTGAAGCGTTCACTCGTGAAGGCGACTTCTTCGAAGGCAAAGGTGTGGATGCGTTATACATGCACTTCCACAAACTCAACGAATTTATCGGCTTGACTCGTCTGCCGACATTCTTATGTAACGATGTAATTAAAAATCCACAAGTAGAAAAATACTTAACTGATTACCAAGCACATTTGGAAAAAGTATTCGGTTAATTACAAAAATACGTTGAAATTTGACCGCACTTTATCATTTAAAAACCGTCTGAAACGATGATCTGCACCCCAAAAGTTAGAAGGTTAGTCTAACTTTTGGGGTGCAGATCAGTTATTTATCCATCTATTTTTTCTTCGATCCACTGAAAAATACGATAAAGTATTGGTACAATATTGCACATAGTTTACATTGGAGTAACAAAAATTATGTATCAATATTGTGATTTAGATGATAGTCGTTTTGAAAATCTTGTAGTGGCCATTTGTAAAAAAATTCTTGGTGAAGGAACACAAGGATTTTCTGTTGGGACTGATGGTGGTAAAGATGGGGAATTCTGCGGTAAAGCAAATTCTTATCCTAGCGAGCAAGAACCTTGGGAAGGACTCACCATCATTCAAGCAAAACACACTCAAGGTATTAATAAACATTTTACGGATCCTGACTTTTATAGTGAAAATAGTGAGAGTAATGTTCTTGCAAAAGAAGTTATAAAAATCAAGAAAATGGTAGAAAATAATAATATTGATCATTATATGCTTTTTTCCAACCGTAGTTTAACAGGAGGGGCTAAGCCCAAAATTATAGAATATATAGCTAAAAATACGGGATTAAATAGTTATGATATCGGGATATTCGGTATTGATGATTTAAATTACTATTTAGATTGCTACCCACATATCGTTAATATGAGAAGCATTAATTTAGAGCCACTGAATATTGCCCCAACAATAAATCTTAATGAACTTTCTGAAGTGATTGGTCAATTCTCTAAGGTGTTTGAAGATGAAAACGTACAAAAAGAATTACTACCAACAATCAGAACAAGTTATAAAGAAAAAAATAAATTAAACAACTTAAGAGATGAGACTGCAAAAGAATTAGAAAAATTGTACATGAAGTATATCTTTCAGATTGACCAGTTCCTAAAAGATCCACAGAATTATCAGGTGTTAAAATCTTATCAAGAATCGATTGAAGAATTTCAGTTGCAGTATATTATTCCTAAGCAAATAGAATTAGACTATTTTGATTGTATATACAATGAGTTAGTGTCCTACTTAACAAGTAGAGATTATGTGTTATCTAAAAATAGGAGACTTACTAGAATGATGGTTTTTTATATGTATTGGAACTGTGATATAGGAAAATCAAATGATAATTCGTCCGAGTAAACATAATGACCCTGATAAAACCTTGATTTATGCTACTTTTCTAATTCTAAAGAAACTTAAGAATAAAAAGATTATGCCTTATGAAGAATTATTAAGTTTTATAAAAAAAGAAATAGTTAGTGGGGAATATTTATTTCTACCAGCATTGAGTTTTCTATTTTTACTTGGCTTGATTGATTATCAAGCAAAAACAGACATGATTGAATATATTAAGCAGAAACAATGAAAATTTCTAAACTATATAGTAATCTTTCAAAGAAATTTAATGAGATTATATTTAACGAAAGACTAAATTTCATTTATGGTGATGTAAAACACCCTAAAAATCATGATTTGGATTCCCATAATTTAGGGAAGACTACACTTGCTCGTCTTTTAGATTTTATGTTCTTAGCTAGGAAACATAAAGAACACTTTCTATTTAAAAACGAAGAGGTTTTTGAAGGTTTTATCTTTTTCCTAGAGCTTAAATTAAGCTCAGGAAAATATTTAACTATAAAAAGAGGAGTTAAGAATAATACAAAAATTAGCTTTTTATTACATGACGAACCAAATCAAGATTTTAGTTCTTTGCCTGAAGTAAAATGGGATTACTACGAATTATCTTTTGATAAAGCAAAAGACTATTTAGATGGAAAATTAAATTTTACAGCAATAAAAAGTTGGGATTATCGTAAGTTGATTGGCTATCTTATTCGTACTCAAGATGATTTTCATCAAGTATTTCAACTCCAAAAATATCGTGGCGGCAAAGATATTGATTGGAAGCCTTATATGGCTGATCTATTAGGTTTTAATGGAGAGCTTGCAAAACAACGTTACCAACTTGATAAACAAGTATCTGATTTAGAAAATAAAATCAAGGAACAAAAAATAGATGAAAAATCTGCACTTGAAGCTTTAAGTAAAACAGATGGTCGTTTGTTACTTAGGAATAATGAGCTTACTCAATTAACTGGTCTTGTTGAAAAATTTAATTTCCGTGAAATTGATAATAAATCTATCGAAAGACTAGTTTCTGAAATTGATGATAAAATAGCGTCTTTGAATATGAAAGAATATTCCATAAAAAATAACATTTATCATCTAGAACAATCATTTTCTAATAGTAAAATAAAATTTAACCCTGATGATGTGGAAAATTTATTTAACGAAGTTCAGATACTGTTTCCAGAACAAGTTAAGAGAGATTTTGAACAATTAATTGACTTTAATAATGCAATCACAAAAGAGAGAAACTCTTATCTAAAACAAGAGCTACAGGAAAATCAATCTGAACTCATAAAAATTCAGGAAGAATTGACTAAACTAAATGATGAGAGAGCAAAGCAGCTTGAGTTTTTGCAAGAAAGTGAACTAATAAATAAGTTTAGAAAATCTAATCGTCAAATTTCTATTGTTCAGGCCGAAATAATTGATTTAGAAAAACAAAAAGAAAATATTCAAAAAGTATTAGAGTTGCAGAAACAAAAAAGAGATTTACAGCTTGCCTTGAATGATATTCAAGATAGAATGGTATTAAATGTTTCTCAAGTCAATAATAGTACTGAAAGCGTATTTTCAAAGATTCGAATTTATTTTAATGAGATAATTAATGCTGTCTTAAAAAAAGATGGAGAGCTATTCGTTTCATTAAATGATAATAGTAATTTTGAGTTTAAAGCAGAATATCAAGAATCTGGGAAAAACACTAATGAAAGTCAAGGTAATACATATAGAAAATTTCTATGTATTGCTTTTGATTTGGCAGTTGTTAGAGCTTATCTTGATAAGGAATTTCCTAAATTTATTTATATTGATGGCGTTTTTGATGGTTTGGATGATCGTAAAAAAGAGTTGCTCCTAAAAGTATTGAGAGAATATAGTAATTTAGGAATTCAAATTATTGCGACAACAATTAATTCAGAAACACAAGGCATGGAAACATCAATTATGGAAAATGAAATTGTTCTAACACTACATGATGATGGGCAAGACGGTAGACTATTTAAAATGCCTATTTGGTAACTTCAATTTGTAAAAATGTCGTCTGAAATGGATCTTTCAGACGACATTTTTCTATTTATTTCAGCAGTTAAATTTTTTAGTTTTTGCAAAATAGCTGGAAAAATGACCGTTTGTACGTCATCTGTAAAGAAAAGAAAATAGTGCGATAGGGTACGTCTTACCAAATTCATCAAGGAACCACATGAAAAATCGCTTTGAAACCCTAAAAATTTTCTGCTCACTGGCGGAAACCTTACAATTTAAAGAAACTGCCAATCGCTTAGCTGTTTCGCCACCCGTTATTACACGAATCATTGCTGAATTAGAAGATTATTTAGGTGAACCACTTTTTCAACGCAACACGAGACAGGTTAGGCTGACCGATTTTGGCGAGCAATTTTTACCTGAGGTGCAAGCTTTATTAGCACAAAGCGAACGCTTATTTATTTCCAGAAAACAACGTCAAGAAAATGACATGACAGGTTTAGTACGCATTACCGTGCCGAGCTGGCGAATAAATGATAGTGTTCTGTCGCAATTATTGACCGCACTTGCACCTTATCCTGAGCTGATTATTGATTGGCGTGACGATATGAGCAAACTTGATGCCGTAACGCACCGTGTTGATATCGGTCTGCGCATCGGTTTGCAACCAGACGAAAATTTTATTGTTAAAAAAATCGCCGATATTGGCGATGTATTAGTCGCTTCACTGGAGCTCATAGCACAACTAGGCAAACCCACTTCATTAGATGATTTGGCAGAACGCTATCCTTTTGCCGGACAAATCAACCTCAGCACAGGGCGAGCATGGCATTTCCCGATTAACAGTGAGCAAGTCTTAAACCCCCGTCGAATCAATTTTTTAAGTACAGATTTATACAGCTATTTACAGGCAGTATTGCAAGGGAAATCAGCAGGAATGTTGAGTGATTTCTTATGTGAGCCTTATCTAAAATCCGAGCAGCTTGTTCGCTTGTTTCCTGAAGTGGAGATTCAAAAATGGCAACTGTTTTTATACCGTCCATATGAAACCGTTACGCTACCAAGGGTATTGAAAGTCTTTGAAATTCTGGAAGGAATTTTGAAAAAGGAATTTGAGAGATAATCAAGCGGTCTAATTTTGAATTGAATTTGCAAAAACACCTAAAAATCTGACCGCACTTTAAAATAAAAAGATCTAAACATCCTCAATTTGAAACTGCTTACGCCAGCGATTCGGTGAAATCTTATGTTTTTTCAAGAAGTGCTGACGCAAGGCGGTATCGCTATGAAATCCACTTTGTTCTGCAATGTCAGTGATAGATAAATCTGTGCTTTCCAAAAGCTCTCTTGCTCGTTGTAGCCTTGCTTCAATTAACCATTGATTTAATGACATTCCAGTTGCTTTGCGAAAATGTCTGGTGAAAGTGCTACGGCTCATTGACAAACGTTCGGCAAGGCTATCAGTCGAATGAAGTGCGGTCAGATTTTCATTTAAATAAGCAAGCAACGCATTGATATTATGATTAGGTGTGGAACGAGAAATAGGGCGTTCGATAAATTGTGCTTGTCCGCCTTCACGATGAGGGGGGATAACCAGTATTCGGGCAATATGATTGGCAATTTTCACACCATATAATTTACGGACAATAGAAAGACAACAATCCATGGAAGCTGCCGTTCCTGCGGAGGTAATCAGTCGATCTTGTTCCAAATAAATAGGATTTAAATCCCATTTCACCTGCGGAAAGCGACGAGTAAAATCACTATCTCCCAACCAATGTGTGGTTGCTTTTTTGCCGTTAAGTAGGCCACTGCACGCTAACACATAGGCGCCATAACATAAACCCACCACTGTCGCACCACGTTGATACGCTTGCCGTAATGCTGTTAATAAAGCCTCACTCGGCATCACTTGAGTATCATACCATCCAGTCATCACAACAATATCGGCATTCTCCAACCATTCTAAACCTCCATCTAAATGTATGTGAAATAGCGAGTTTGTCAGTTTGTCCGAATCGCTAACGATTTTACAGTTAAATAACGGCTTGCCGTTTAAATCCGACATAGAAAAAACGGAATATGCCATCGCAAAATGAATGGGCATCATTTGTTCATACACAATCAAAGCAACTGTGGGTTTATTCATTTTATTTCTCCTACTTTTATATGAGCATAGCACAAAAAAAATGACCCGATTATTACGTTTATTGATTTTTTATCTATTTTTGAACAATTTTGTTCTCACTATAATATGTTTATTCATTCAATAACGTATATAGAAAAGGAAAAACAATGAACTTAAAAACCTTAATTAGCGCTACAGCATTGGCTATTAGCGCAAATACTTTCGCTGTAGATCTTGCCTCTAAAAACACTGATAGCTACCAACATATCCGCAATGCTACTGGTCGTCTGAACTACGCAGGGAAAACTTTTTTAATTGATCCGATGCTTGCTGAAAAAGGACGTTATACAGGCTTTGAAGGAACATTAAATAGCCATTTGCGTAATCCACTTGTGGAATTACCGATGAAAGCAGAAGATACTTTCAAAGATGTTGATGCCATTATTTTGACTCATACACATGAAGATCATTGGGATGAGGTTGCACAAAAAATTTTACCTAAATCCATCAAAATTTTTGTGCAGCATGAACGGGATGGCGACTTACTCAAAGCGCAAGGTTTTACTAATATAACCAGTTTATCGCTAGAAAAACCGGTGGAGTTTGAAGGTATTATTTTAAATAAAACTGGCGGTTCTCACGGCACAACGGAAATGTACGCTGTACCACAATTAGCCGAGATTTTAGATGAGGCGATGGGCGTAACATTCCAAGCAAAAGGTCATCCAACGGTTTACTTGGTTGGTGACACAATTTGGACTGCCGAAGTAAACAAAGCCATTAATCGTTATAAACCAGATGTAATGATTATGAACACAGGTGATGCGCGTACCTTAGCTTTTCCGAATGACGGCATTATTATGGGGTTACAAGATGTTGCTCATGCTCGTAACATGCTACCAAATACAAAACTTATCACAGTGCACATGGATGCGGTAAACCATATGTCCGTTTACCGTAAGGATTTACGCCAATTTGTCCAAGCAAACAAGCTTGAAAATGTAGCAATTCCAGAAGATGGTGAAACAGTGAAGTTTTAAAAACAAGCGGTTTTAATTTTGAATTGAATTTGCAAAAACACCTAAAAATTTGACCACACTTTGTTATAAAAAAGCCGTCTGAAATTTCAGACGGCCTTTTTCTAAGAAATAATTTTAATTAATTCCTTCCACTAAAATTGCGCGGCCTGTTGTTGCGCCCAAACGGATGGATTTGAATGCTTGGAAACGCCGAAATCGGGCATGATACGCAATACTTTCCGCAAAACAGGTTTTCTGTTTCAGGAAAACCGCCTGCCGGAAAACTTGACCGCGATGCAGAATATCGCTATTTTTATGGACAAACCCGATGAAGGCGAAATTATCGCGCTGGCGGCGAAAGTCGGGCTGACTGCGGGCGATTTGAACAAATATCCGACCGAATTGTCCGGCGGCATGGCGAAACGGGTAGCATTTTTGCGCCTGCTGCTGTGCGGCTGCGACCTTGCCTTGCTGGACGAGCCGTTCGTCGGTTTGGACCGCGATTTGCGCGATATTTTGGTCGCCATGCTGGTGGAAAAAATCGAGCGGCAGGGCATGGCGTGTATGCTGGTAACGCACGACCGCTTCGAAGCCGCACGCCTGAGCCATGAAATCATGCTGCTTTCCACTAAGGGCATGAACGTGCAAAACGTGATTACCCTGCCTACGCCGCTGTCCGAACGCGATTCGGTTTTTGAAAAAGCCGTGGTGCCAAGGGGGCAGGGGATTCATTATGAGGTGCTTTATGTTTTCGACTGTGATTACTGCTGCTGTTTTATATATTGCTACAGCAGTAGATTTGTTGGTAATACTATTAATATTTTTTGCTAGAGCAAATACTAGAAAAGAATATCGAGATATTTATATCGGACAATATTTAGGTTCTGTAATTTTAATATTAGTTAGTTTATTTCTAGCTTTTGTTTTGAATTATGTTCCGGAAAAATGGGTGTTGGGTTTATTAGGTTTAATACCGATTTACTTAGGTATTAAAGTTGCTATTTACGACGATTGTGAGGGCGAAAAAAGAGCTAAAAAAGAATTGGATGAAAAAGGGTTGTCAAAATTAGTCGGTATTGTTGCTTTGGTTACAGTTGCTAGTTGTGGTGCAGATAATATTGGACTTTTTGTTCCTTACTTTGTGACTTTAGATCTTGTCGACTTATTAGTTACTCTTCTTGTATTTTTAATATTGATTTTTGTTTTAGTATATACAGCACAAAGATTGGCTAATATTTCAGGTGTTGGTGAAATTGTAGAGAAGTTTAGTCGTTGGATAATGGCTGTTATTTATATTGGTTTAGGGTTATTTATTATTATTGAAAATAATACAATTCAAACAATAATATCAATAATATGAATGATACGGGCATTTGAGTATCTGACAAACCTTCGGCTTGCTTCTTCAATACAAGATACAACCCTGTCCGCCCAATAAATCCATATCCGAAAGCATCTTCATGCAGAATTAAGCCAAACCATGAATAAGTTTTTCACCCACCCCATGCGGCCGTTTTTCGTCGGTGCTTGCCATACTCGGCGCGTTGGTGTTTTTCATCAGCTCCGCTGCTGTCATTTTGAAATGAAACCAAATCAAAGCCAATTGAACCGTCATCTACTTGTGTATGGCCATCACGACCGCCGATTGCTGTTGCTGATGTTTTGTAGAAAATTTTCATGATATTGTCCTCAATTCAATATTGGTTAAATGTTTTGGCGTACTGCCGTTGAAAGTGAGTTCATTATATTGAACGGCAATATGAAGTATTATATGATTCATCCAAATTATTTGCCTATTCCTACAAAATTATGTTCTCAACTGAAATGATAGAACGATTATTAAAGGTTATTCCACATAACGAACTCTATTCATCATCGATTAAAGGCTTATTTCTTCGCCATTCAGATCAACCATTTTGTTACGAAGGTATTATTCAAGAGCCGAGCATTTGCATCGTGTTAAGCGGAGAACGTGAAGTGCAGCTAGGCGAACAATGCTACCGTTTTGACAATCAACACTTTATGTTCTGCCCTGTCAATGTGCCGATGCGCGGCGAGATTAAATATGCAGTGCCACAAAAGCCGTTTTTAGTGATGTCGATGAAAATTCATATTGAATGCGTTAGCAAGATTTTATTAGCAAATCCAAACCTTGCAGATGATGTCCAACAGGGCGACGAGGGTTTTGCACAATGGCATTTGGATGAATCTCTCAAAAATGCTGTTGAACGCTTATTACTCTTGCACGAAAATCCAAAAGATATTGGGTTTCTTGCACCGCTTATCCAACAAGAAATATATTATCGACTCCTTACAGGCGAACAAGGTGGCAAATTTAAAGCCATGGTAAGCAATGGATCGCACACCAAAAAATCGCCCAAACCACCTATTATCTGCAACAACATTTTAGTGAAACCATCACTGTGGAAACCTTGGCAAATCTAAGTGGTATGTCATTATCTGGCTTTCATAGTCATTTTAAGAAGATAACCAGCCTTTCACCGCTGCAATATCAAAAATCCTTACGTCTGATGGAAGCCAGACGACTGATCGCACAAGAAGAGCGAGGCATTACCGAAACCGCTTACCAAGTCGGCTACGAGTCACCTAGCCAATTCAGCCGTGAATACAAACGGTATTTCGGGCATGCGCCCAAGGGGGATATTAAATAGATGGGGCTTAAAGATAGGTTTAAATACACCTAAAAATTTGACCGCACTTTATGATGAAAAAAGTCTGAAACGTTAATTTCAGACGTTTTTTATTTAACCAAGATTTTGTGAAAAACATTAAAAATGAGATAATTCTCAAACCTTTTGAGAGGCTTTATTGATAAAAATATTTGGAGAAAGCATGGAACACAAACTTGAGGATATCATTGCGATTTTTAATCAATGTTTTGAAGAAGAATATAATACGCGATTGGTTAAAGGTGGGGATGAGCCGATTTACATTCCTGCAAATGATGAGGTGCCTTATAACGCGATTTACTTTGCGAGAGGCTTTTACAGCAGTGCATTACATGAAATTGCCCATTGGTTAGTGGCGGGGAAAGAGCGTCGTAAATTAGAAGATTTTGGCTATTGGTATGAGCCAGATGGTCGTTCTGAAGCACGTCAGCGTGATTTTGAAAAGGTGGAAGTGAAACCTCAAGCATTGGAATGGATTTTAGCCACAGCGGCGGGATTTCGTTATTTTGCCAGTGCGGATAATTTGAATGGCAATCCGGGAGATACGCAACCATTTAAGCAAGCAGTATATGAACAAGTAAAAACCTATGCAGAAAAAGGCTTACCAAAACGTGCCGAAACCTTACGTCATGCATTGGCCCAATTTTATGGCACAGAAGATCGAATTGATTTAGCGAAATTTGATGTGACTCGCATCTAAAGTGCGGTCATTTTTAGGCAGATTTTGCGGCTGTCAATTTTCCTTAAAATCGGCTAAAATAGGCCGATTTTATTTTTGGCTTTAACTTTATAAAAATATGAAAGATTCTATTATTGCAAAACTTGAAAGTTTAAAAGAACGTTATGAAGAATTAGAGGCATTGCTAGGCGATGCGTCGGTGATTTCAGATCAGGATAAATTCCGTGCGTATTCTAAAGAATATTCACAACTTGAAGATGTAGTGAAATGTTTTAATCGTTGGAATCAGCTTAACGCTAACATCGCTGAAGCAGAATTGATGTTAGATGATGCTGAAATGAAAGAAATGGCAGAAATGGAAATTGAAGAATCCAAAGCCGAAATTGAAGAAGTGGAGCAACAACTTCAAATTCTTTTATTACCGAAAGATCCAAATGATGAATATAACTGCTATTTAGAAATTCGTGCGGGTACTGGTGGTGATGAAGCGGGTATCTTTGCCGGTGATTTATTCCGTATGTACAGCCGTTATGCAGAAAGTAAACGCTGGCGTGTTGAAATGCTCAGCGCAAATGAAAGCGAGCAAGGCGGTTATAAAGAAGTGATCGTTAAAGTAAGCGGTGATGGCGTGTATGGTCAGTTGAAATTTGAATCAGGCGGCCACCGTGTACAACGTGTACCAAAAACGGAAAGCCAAGGTCGTATTCATACCTCTGCTTGTACTGTTGCGGTGATGCCAGAATTACCAGAATCTGAAATGCCGGAAATCAATCCTGCAGATTTACGTATTGATACCTACCGTTCATCTGGTGCGGGTGGTCAGCACGTTAATACCACAGACTCTGCGGTACGTATTACGCACATTCCAACAGGTATTGTGGTGGAATGTCAGGATGAGCGTTCTCAACATAAAAATAAAGCTAAAGCGATGTCTGTATTGGCTTCACGTATTGTTCAAGCGGAGCAAGAGCGTCAAGCCGCAGAGCAAGCGGATACCCGCCGTAACTTATTAGGTTCAGGCGATCGCTCTGATAAAATTCGTACTTATAACTACCCACAAGGTCGTGTAACAGATCACCGTATCAACTTAACGCTCTATCGCTTAGATGAAGTGATGAACGGCAAAATTGACGAGCTTATTCAACCGATTATCACTGAATATCAGGCAGATCAATTAGCGGCGTTATCTGAGAGTAATTAATGACCTATCAACAATGGCTTGCCGATGCTGCGCAAGCCTTAAATCAGGTAAATCCGACAGAGAATGGCAAAGTTGACGCGTTAGTGCTATTGCAACACGCAACGGGCAAATCGAGAACACAAATTTTAGCTTTCGATGAAACGGAAATTGATGAAAAAGTGCGGTTAAAATTGACCGCACTTTTAGATCGTCGTTTAAAAGGCGAACCTATCGCTTATATCCTCGGTGAAAAAGAATTCTGGTCCTTGCCTTTAAATGTGTCTGAAGGGACATTAATTCCTCGTCCCGATACCGAAATTCTCGTAGAAAAAGCATTACAAATTGCGTTGGAAAAACTGGAAGAAAATCCACCGCACTTTCGTATTCTCGATCTTGGTACTGGCACTGGCGCCATTGCGTTGGCATTGGCTTCTGAGCTTTTTCCTATTTGTCAAAAAAAGGCTATTCAATTGGATGTTATTGGTGTTGATTTAATGCCAGATGTCGTCAAATTAGCGCAATCCAATGCCGAAAAAAATCAGCTTGATGTGCAATTCTTGAAGAGTCATTGGTTTGAACATGTTGAAGGGCAGTTTGATATTATCGTCAGCAATCCGCCTTATATTGATGAAACTGATGAACATCTTTTCCAAGGCGATGTGCGTTTCGAGCCTCGTTCGGCGCTGGTGGCGGGTGAAAACGGTTTAGCTGATTTACGTCATCTTATTGAGTGCTCGCCGGTACATTTAAAAGATAACGGCTATTTATTGTTAGAGCACGGCTGGAAACAGGGTGAAGAAGTGCGGTCAATTTTCTGGCAAAATCATTGGCAAGGGGTTGCAACCATACGGGATTATGGCGACAATGAGCGCGTAACGTTGGGATATTGGAAGCGGTAATGAAATACGATCAAAAAGCCTTATATGCTGAACTGACTCATTTTTATCTAAGCATTTGTGAGAAAGAACAACTTGATGAGCCTCGTATAAGAGGGCTCGTGGGGAGTTTAGTACGCAAAGCTCGCCAATCTATTCCTGAAGAATGGGATGATAAAGCTAAAATTCATCAATTATTGCAGCTATTTTACGGTGATTGGAGCTTTCACTGCGATGCGGATAATTACTTCTATGCTCGCAATTTATATCTTCCGTATATTTTAGAAGAGCGTGAAGGCATGCCGGTGAGCCTTGGCGCTTTAGTACTTTATTTAGCCGCAAGTTTAAAATTGCCGATTTATCCCGTGAATTTCCCGACGCAACTGATTTTACGTGCAGAAGTCGATGGTGAAGTGGCGTTTATTGATCCTTGGAGTGGAAAATACATTTCAGTGGATGAATTGAAAAAACTCTATGAAGGCGCCTTTGGTTTTGGGGCTCAAATTCAACCAGAGGATTTAGCTCGAGCAGATATTCCGATGCTTACTGCACGTTTCCGTCAGCTCGCCAAGAATGCCTTAATTCGTGAAGAACAAAACGATTTGGCTTTTAATTATATCCAATTCTTGTTAGCGGGAAGAAAAGATCCTTACGATATTCGCGATCGTGGCTTAGTGTTGGCGCAAATGGGCGCTTATCCTTCAGCCATTGAGGATTTGGAATATTTTGTGGATCAATGTCCGAATGATCCCACTTCTTCTCTGTTAAAAACTCAACTTTTAGAACTGAAAGGCGAAGCATTGAAAGATGCCAAGTCCATCCATTAAAAAGGAAATATTATGCAAAATAAAATTGTAAAAATTGGCAATATTGATGTCGCAAATGACAAACCTTTTGTACTTTTCGGCGGGATGAACGTGCTTGAAAGTCGCGATATGGCGATGCAAGTTTGTGAAGCTTACGTAAAAGTGACTGAAAAGTTGGGTGTGCCTTATGTCTTCAAAGCATCTTTCGATAAAGCTAACCGTTCTTCAATTCATTCTTACCGTGGTCCTGGCATGGAAGAAGGTTTAAAAATTTTCCAAGAGTTAAAAGAAACCTTTGGCGTGAAAGTGATTACCGATGTGCACGAAATTTATCAATGCCAGCCTGTTGCTGATGTGGTGGATGTGATCCAGTTACCGGCATTTTTAGCGCGTCAAACGGATTTAGTTGAAGCTATGGCAAAAACCGGTGCGGTAATTAACGTGAAAAAACCACAATTCTTAAGCCCGGGTCAAATGGGCAATATCGTCGATAAGTTTGAAGAATGTGGTAACGATAAAATTATCCTTTGTGATCGAGGTTCAAACTTCGGTTACGATAATTTAGTGGTGGATATGTTAGGCTTCGGTGTGATGAAAAAAGTGTCTAAAGGTAGTCCAGTTATTTTTGACGTGACCCATTCATTACAATGCCGCGATCCGTTTGGTGCAGCTTCAGGTGGTCGTCGTGAACAAGTGACCGAATTAGCTCGTTCTGGTTTAGCAATTGGCATTGCAGGCTTATTCTTAGAAGCGCACCCAAATCCAAATCAAGCAAAATGTGATGGGCCTTCTGCATTGCCACTTTCAGCATTAGAAGGTTTTGTGTCACAGATGAAAGCCATTGATGATTTAGTGAAGTCTTTCCCTGAATTAGATACGTCCATCTAATGGAGAAGTGCGGTTGAAAACAGCGTTGTTTTTGACCGCACTTTTGTTCTGTAAAAGGAGATAACAATGAATATCGTATTTTTAGACAGCACGGCAATTCCAAAACATATTCCTATCCCTCGTCCAAGCTTTCCGCATAACTGGGTTGAGTATGAATATACTTCTGCAGAGCAAACCATTGAGCGAGCAAAAGACGCAGATATTATTATCACTAGCAAAGTGATTTTAAGCCGTGAGGTGTTGCAACAACTACCTAAATTAAAACTTATTGCTATCACCGCAACAGGCACCAATAACGTAGATTTAGAAGCTGCAAAAGAACTCGGTGTGGCAGTTAAAAATGTGACAGGTTATTCAGCAACAACAGTACCTGAACATGTATTAGGCATGATTTTTGCGTTAAAACACAGCTTGGCTGGCTGGCAACGCGATCAAATCACAGGAAAATGGACTGAGAGTAAACAGTTCTGTTATTTTGATTATCCTATTACAGATGTGAAAGGTTCAACATTAGGCGTGTTTGGAAAAGGCTGTTTAGGTAAAGAAGTAGGGCGTTTAGCAGAACTTTTAGGCATGAAAGTCCTTTATGCTGAACATCGAAATGCCACAATGTGCCGTGAAGGTTACACGCCTTTTGAAGAGGTGCTAAAACAAGCCGATATTCTCACATTACATTGTGCATTGACCGAAACAACCAAAAATTTAATCAATCAAGAAACCTTGTCACTTTGTAAGAAAGGGGCGTATTTAATCAATACTGGTCGTGGTCCATTGATTGATGAGCAAGCAGTTTGTGATGCATTAAAAACAGGGCAATTAGGCGGTGCTGCATTAGATGTATTAGTGAAAGAGCCACCAGAGAAAAATAATCCACTGATTGAATTAGCGAAAACGATGCCGAATTTAATTATCACACCTCATATTGCTTGGGCGAGTGATAGTGCGGTAACCACGCTAACGAAAAAAGTGACGCAAAATATTGAAGATTTCGTTCAACAATTAAATCAAAAATAATGAATTTACCTATTTCTTTATACGTCGCCCTGCGATATTGGCGAGCAAAAAGCGCTGATCGTTTTGGGCGACTTGTTGCTAATTTGGCAAGCTTTGGCATCGTACTGGGTGTGATGGCATTGATTATTGTGCTTTCTGTCATGAATGGATTAGAAGGCTATCAAAAACAACAGGTGCTTTCGAGCATTCCGCACGCGATTGTTAGCCAAGAAGCGCCTATTTCGGTAGAAAAACCGCTTGAAAATACACCGCACTTTGTGCAAAAAGCGGTGCCGATTAATACCACGAATGTTGTGTTTCAAACAGCAAAAGGCGTAAGTGCAGGCCAAGTGATTGGTATTCAGTCTTTTTCAGATGATCCTTTACTGGAAGGTTTCGATCCTAGCCAATTTAATCAACTTTTACCGCAAGGTGAGTTTAAGTTGATCATTGGTGATAACCTGGCGCAAAAATTAGGTTTAGCAGTGGGTGATAAAGTTCGCTTAATGATTACTGAAAATAGCCAATATACGCCATTTGGTCGTGTGCCGATGCAGCGTTTATTTACTGTGAGTGATATTTACTATGATTATGGCGAAGCATCAGGTTATGAAGTTTTTGCTAATTTAGCGGATATTGGTCGCCTAATGCGTATTCAGCCAGGTGAGGCTCAAGGCTATCGTTTATTCCTAGATGATCCTTTCCAAATCACAGAATTGCCGAGTTATTTTAAAGAGAGTCATATCAGCGATTGGCGTGTCCAAAAAGGGGAGTTTTTCCAAGCAGTTCGTATGGAAAAAAATATGATGGGCTTGTTGATTAGCTTAATTATTGTTGTTGCAATTTCCAATATCGTGACCTCATTAAGTTTAATGGTGGTGGATAAACAAGGGGAAATTGCCATTTTGCAAACACAAGGTGTCACTAAATCCCAAGTACGTTCGATCTTTATTTATCAAGGTTTATTGGTGGGGCTAGTGGGCACGTTAATTGGTGCTGTACTGGGCGTATTAATTACCTTAAATCTTGGGGCAATTTTAAGTGCGGTCAATCCGAACGGTGTTTTCTTGCCGACCTCGATTGAGCCAATGCAAGTCATTATTGTGATTGCCTTTTCTTTATTGTTATCTTTATTATCAACCATTTATCCAGCTTATCGTGCGGCAAAAACTGAGCCTGCGGAAGCATTACGTTATGAGTAAAATATGAATAACTACTTATTAGAATGCCAAAATATTAATAAATTTTACCAAGAAGGCGAGAACCAAACCCAAGTATTAAAAGGCGTAAGCTTTGCTATGAAACCACAAGAATTAGTGGCGATTGTGGGGAGTTCTGGTTCAGGAAAAAGTACTTTATTACACACCTTAGGTGGCTTAGATCAGCCAAGTAGTGGGGAAGTCTTTATTAAAGGACAATCTTTGCAAAAAGCGTCTGAAAGTGAATTGGCTAAATTACGTAACCAAAATCTAGGGTTTGTGTATCAATTTCACCATTTAATGGCAGATTTTACTGCGTTAGAAAATGTGATGATGCCGATGTTAATTGGTCGTCAAAATAAAACAGAAGCAAAAGATCGTGCGGAAAAAATATTAGGTGCAGTAGGCTTAAGTCATCGCATTACTCATCGTCCATCTGCCCTTTCGGGTGGTGAACGTCAACGTGTGGCAATTGCCCGTGCATTGGTGAATAATCCTGCTCTTGTCTTGGCCGATGAACCAACCGGTAACTTGGATCATAAAACCACAGAAAGTATTTTTGAGTTGATTCAAACCTTGAATGCGGAACAAAATATTGCGTTTTTATTGGTGACGCATGATATGTCATTGGCGCAAAAACTGTCTCGTTGCTTAACCATGCAAGACGGCATTTTGAAGGAAGGTGCATAATGAATACGCCTTTTTTCATTAGTTGGCGTTATCAACGAGGTAAGCAAAAGAATCCGTTGGTGGCGTTAATTTCAAAATTCTCTGCTATCGGTATCGCCCTTGGCGTAGCAGTATTGATTGTAGGGTTAAGTGCCATGAATGGCTTTGAGCGTGAATTAAACTCGCGCATTTTG
This sequence comes from Haemophilus parainfluenzae, assembly GCF_003252795.1. Classification (GTDB taxonomy): domain Bacteria; phylum Pseudomonadota; class Gammaproteobacteria; order Enterobacterales; family Pasteurellaceae; genus Haemophilus_D; species Haemophilus_D parainfluenzae_K. Next base: position 281,661 of record NZ_QEPQ01000001.1, on the reverse strand, counting down.
GCTGTCGTGCCACATGCGGAAATCACAGTAAATCCACAGGACAATGAAGCCACATTAAACCATTGGCAAAAGCTAGCAGATCGTCTAAAAACAAATAAAAAAATTACCGCACTTTCACCTTTTGTGAGTTTTACTGCCTTAGTTGAAAACGGCAATAAACTTAAAGTCGTTCAAGTGAAAGGGGTCGATAAACAAGCTGAAGATCAAGTGAGTTCTCTCGGCAAGTTTGTGGAAGGCGATGGCTGGCAAAAATTCGCAGAAGAAGGTGGATTGGTGCTGGGCTCTGGTATTGCCAAAGAGTTAGATGTTAAAGCAGGCGATTGGGTATCGTTATTAATCTCTCAACCAAATGGCGAAGATCAAATGGCTCAGCCTAATCGTGAGCGTGTTCAAGTGACCGCTATTTTGCGTTTAGATGGCCAGTTAGACCACAGTTATGCCTTACTGGCATTGCCTCAAGCGCAAGAATTAATGGGGTATCGTGAAGATCAAATTACCGGTGTTGAATTGAAAGTGGATGATCCATTCAAAGTACAAGATATGGATTATTCGATGCTAAATGATTATCCTCAACTGCTTTACATTCAAAACTGGGTGGCAAAATTTGGCTATATGTATCGTGATATTCAGCTTATCCGTACTGTGATGTATATTGCGATGGTGCTTGTAATTGGGGTGGCGTGTTTTAATATCGTTTCTACTTTAATTATGGCGGTAAAAGACAAGCAAGGTGATATTGCGATTATGCGAACCCTGGGGGCAAATAATGGCTTTATTAAGCAGATCTTTATTTGGTATGGCTTGCTTGCAGGAATGAAAGGGTGTTTGATTGGTATCGTGTTAGGTGTTGTACTCGCGCTGAATCTCACGCCGATTATTCAAGGCATCGAGGCATTACTTGGTAAAAAACTGTTATCAGATGGCATCTATTTCGTTGATTTTTTACCAAGCGAATTACATTGGTTCGATGTTGTATTAGTTCTCGTGGCGGCATTGGTATTGAGTTTACTCGCCAGTCTTTATCCAGCCAGTCGAGCCGCGAAGTTACAACCGGCTCAAGTATTGAGTAATCACTAATAAAAAATCAGGGATTAAGTATTTAATCCCTGATTTTTTTATTGTTCAACCGTTAATCATTATTGGTTTTCTTTATCTGTTTTTAATAAGCCAGATGAACCTTCAGAATAATCACGCGGTGGCTCTTCAGATTTGCTTTCTGATGAGGCGGTCACCAATTGCTGGGTAAATAAACCTTTGTCGGTGGGTTTACCGCCAAGCAAGGCTTCAGATGAAGCTGCATAGTGACGGTACAGTTTTTGATAATCACCAATTAAGGTTTTAAATAATTCAGCACTTTCTGCAAAATGTTTTTCAAGTTGTGCTTGTTTATCGCTTAATTGTGTTTTTACTTCTTTTAGTTCAGCTTCGGTTTGAACTTGTTTTTTAACAGACCCTTTTGTTAATCGTAATACCACATAGCCTAAGATTACGCCAACAACAAGCCCAATCACTGCAGCTTGCCACATTTCTGGTGTCCATGATTGCATACATTACTCCTTCTTTTGAATTCAGTGTTTAGTGTAAAGGAAAATCGAAAAACTTTCTTTGCGGTTGGTCACATTTTGAAAAAACTTGTTTATACAGCCGCAATAATAACGATTTCAACTTTCCAATCAGGATCTGCAAGTTTTGCTTCTACCGTTGCTCGGCTTGGTGGATTTTGACTCTCGCCCCATTCATCCCATGCTTGGTTAAGTTGAGCATAATCAGCCATATCAGCAAGGAAGATTTGCGCGGTAAGAATTTTGCTTTTTTCCGAACCAATTTCAGCCAATAATTTATCGATCAGTGAAAGAACTTCTTTGGTTTGTTCGTAAGCATTTTGCTTAACGGTTTTTTCCGGTACTTGGCCGGCAAAATAGGCAGTATTGTTATGAATGACTACTTCAGAAAAGCGTTTGCTTGGTTGAATGCGTTGAATCGACATAATGGCTCCTTTTTGATGAAGATAATTCCATTCTAAAGGCGGTTTTAGACTTTGTAAATCAAGAAATTGTGGGATAAAATAACTGAGAATTTTTATCAACTAAAGAGAACTATGAAACTCCTGATTTCGAATCAATATGGCGCCATTGTGATGGCATTATTGCCTTTTGTTTACGGTATGTTATTAGCCTCACCTGTTTGGGCGCATTTCTTTTTGCTGTTAGCTTGGTTCACCATGTATTTGCTGAGTTACCCAATGCTTAGTCTCTTTAAAGGCAAAAATATGGCAGAATATAAAAAGTGGACCATCATCTATGGGGTTGCGGCTTTTTTATTTGCTCTTCCTGCCATTTTTTATAACTGGCAAATTCTTTTCTTTATTGCCGCCATGTTTCCTTTTGTGTTGGTGAGTATCTATTACACCAAGAAAAAAGATGAACGCAATCTTCTCAATGATTTAGCGGGTATTGCAATTTTTGCCCTTGCAGGTATGGGAGCCTATTATTTTTCTGACCGCACTTTTGACGAAAAAATCTGGTGGGTAGCATTGTATCCAAGCTTATTTTTTATTGGCACGACGCTTTACGTCAAATCAATGATGCGTGAACGTAAAAATCCGCTTTATCTCAAAGCCTCTATTATTTTCCACGTGCTTTGCGTACTCGGTTGCTTGTTTACCCAACAATATGTCTTATCACTTGCTTTCATGCCGGCGTTAATTCGTGCCATTTATTTACCCACCAAGAAACTTTCGGTTAAGCAAGTCGGTCTAATAGAATTCGGAACATCCGCCATTTTTTTGATTATTTTATTGATAGCGACGTTATAAGATGAAGAAATTAGCCAAACTTTTAGTCCTTGCCACCTTCACGTTAAGCAGTTCAGCATTTGCTATGAAAACCATTGATTTAGTTGATAAAGCGCAAATGACGGATCAGCAAAAAATGGATCTGGCACAAAAACTGGCAGAAAAACAAGATTGGAAAGCGGTTTTTGAAATTATGTATCCTTTAGCTTTGGAAGGTAATTTACAAGCGCAAAGCAATTTAGGTATGCTTTATAACTTAGGCCGTGGAGTGGATGAAAATAAAGAGTTGGCTTATTGGTGGTTTAGCGAAGCTGCTGAGCGAGGCAGTATTAAAGCTATTAATAATTTGGCAGTGATGTATTTCAACGGCAACAACTATGTGAAACAAAATACCGATCAAGCGATTAAATTATTTGAAGCCAGTGCAACAAAAGATCCTGATGCCATGCTTACATTAGGGGAAATTTATACCAATCAGAAGGAATTTACCAAAGCCTTTGAATGGTTTCAAAAAGCCGCAAATGCGGGTAGTAATGAGGGGCGATTCCGTTTGGCTCGTTTGTACGAGGAAGGGATAGGGACACAAGTGAATATTGGCTTGGCCAAATTACTTTATTTGGAAATTATGAATACGGCGAAAAAGGATGAAATCAAAGAAATCGCCAGACAGCGATTACAACGTTTAAGCTTGTATTAAGAAAAAGTGCGGTTGATTTTAACCGCACTTTTTTTATTTCACCTCCGCCCCTTTTAACCAGCGTCTGACCCAACTGCGGTTTGGCATTAAGTTATGAATCAAATCTTCACTCATTGGTAAGGGTTCGCCATAAATTAAGGAAGCTAGTGTTTCCCCTAACAACGGTGCAGAGGTTAATCCTCGTGAGCCTAATGCGCCGATTAAATAGAGATTAGGGTAGTTTTCGGCTTGTTCTATTGGCTGTTTACGGCGGCGCAAATTAAATAAATTCTGATATTGTGTTTGCTGAGCTGAAAAATGCGGAACAGCCCCCATCATTGGGGTGAGATCACGTACCGAACAACGCACACCGATTCGAGCAATATTACCTGATGTATCTACTTCTTTTGTCCAATCTTCAGGGATATTTTGCTGAATTTTTTGTTGGTTTTCTTGTTGTTCGGTTAGGCTAAATTCACGAGTCGCATTATCACGAACATGACTTGCGCCAATACAATGACTGGCTTTCGCTTGATCGACTGGCGTAAGATAGCCGTCATAGCACAACACGGTTTTGAGTTTAAGTAAGTTTTCCGATGTCGGAATTTCGCTCACTTGTCCGCGAACAGGATAGAGTGGCAGTTTTTGTGTTTGTTCAAACTCAGTGAGTTTATGTCCGTTTGCTAAAACAACCACTTCATGGCAGAAAGTTTCATTTTCAGCTGTGGTGATTTGCCAACCGTGTTCTGTTTGCGAAAGTGCGGTTACTTTTTGTGATGTTTTAATCTGGACACCTTGTTTCTCTAAAAAGGCAAAAGCATGCTGAACTAACTGACGTGGTGCAAGCCAAGCGCCTTGAGGAATAAAACCGCCTCCAAAAGGTAACGGTAAACCCACTTTTTCACTTAATTCAGATTGGCTTAAAGACTGATATAAATCAGAAGGTAAATTCAGCTCAGCGATTTTACTTAATTTACTTTCAGCTTTGTCGCTGTAAGCACAAAGCGCGACACCGCAAAATTCATGTTCAAATTCGATTTTGTGCTGAATTGCCCATTGTAGGAATTGATGGCCATAGGCAAAGGCATGAATATAAAAACGAATATTGCGTTCGTTATCATCACTCAGTTGCGGATAAAAGGCACCTTGTTTGTTGCCGGATGCATTGAGGGCAGTTTGTTCATCCTCACAATAAATCGTAATTTTTGCTCCGCGTTTAACCAATGAAATGGCGGTGCAAAGCGAGGCTATCCCGCCACCAATAATGGCAATATCTTCTTCTTTGAGATTGGCTGGCTGACTATGAAACCAGGGTGCTGAAAGTGCGGTCAGTTTTTCATACGTTTTTTGACCGGAAAGACATTCCCGTTTTTTACCAAAACCTTTTCTTTTAGTAATATTAAAGCCTGCATTTTCTAAGCCTTTTCTGACCGCACTTGCTGCAGTAAAGGTCGCAAAGGTGCCTTGTGGTTTGGTAAAACGAAATATTTGCTGATAAAGCTGCTCGTTCCACATATCGGGATTTTTACTTGGTGCAAAACCATCTAAAAACCACGCATCAATTTTACCATTCATATAATCGCCAAGCTGTGGCAGATTTTCAGCCACATCACCAAACCAAAGATCTAACGTGGTTTCATCAAAATGAAAACGATAGCAACCTTGAATGGGATTAAGCCAATGCTGTTGTAAATGCTGAGCAAGACGAGAAAATTGCGGATAGGCTAAATGAGCTTGTTGTAACGCATCAAGTGGCAAAGGGTATTTTTCAAAAGAGATAAAATAAAGGCGTTTTAAAGGCGAATCTGGGTATTTTTGACGAAATTCACGGAATAGCGAGGTCACTGCAAAGAAATTTAATCCTGTGCCAAACCCCGTTTCAGCAATAACAAAGTGGGCTTCTTGGTAATGAACCCAACGTTCCCACAACTGATTGCCTTCTAAAAACACATAATGGGTTTCCGCTAAACCATCTTGATTAGAAAAATACACATCATCAAATTTATCCGAAACAGGGGTATTCTCTTCGTTAAAATGAATTTTTGCGTGCTGAATGGTGAACATGTGTTAGCCCTTTTTTGCCTTATCAAATTCTTTTATAATAGCACGGAAATTTTGAGTCGGTTAAAACTTAACTGGTCGAACAAATGAATTATTGCTTGCAATATTTTCATTTCATAGTAAATTGCGTTCAGCTAACAACTGTAAGTTGAATTAAATTTCCCCTAACTCATAAGGAATAAAGAATGAAAAGAGCTGTAATTACTGGTTTTGGTATTATTTCAAGTATCGGTAACAACAAAGAAGAAGTTTTGGCTTCATTAAAAGCAGGTAAATCTGGTATTGAAGTCGTGCCTGAGTTTATTGAAATGAAAATGCGTAGCCATGTTGCCGGCACAATCAAACTTGATCCAAGCGAACACATCGATCGTAAAGTGTATCGTTTTATGGGTGATGCGGCAGCTTATGCATACCTTTCTATGCGTGAAGCGATTGAAGATTCAGGTTTAACAGAAGATCAAGTTTCAAATGACCGTACCGGTCTTGTAATCGGTGCAGGTACCGGTTCAGCACATAACCAATTAGTGGCTTGTGATGCAGTGCGTGGTCCACGTGGTGTGAAAGCAATTGGTCCTTACGCAGTAACTAAAACTATGGCATCAAGTGTGTCAGCTTGTTTAGCAACCCCTTACAAAATCCGCGGTGTGAACTACTCAATCAGTTCTGCTTGTGCAACGTCTGCGCACTGTATCGGTCACGCAGTTGAATTAATCCAATTAGGTAAACAAGATGTGGTTTTCGCGGGTGGTGCGGAAGAATTATCTTGGGAATGTGCAACAGAATTCGATGCAATGGGTGCAGTTTCAACTAAATACAATGATACCCCAGAAAAAGCGTCTCGTGCTTACGATGCAAACCGTGATGGTTTCGTTATTGCAGGTGGTGGTGCTGTTGTGGTTGTGGAAGAATTAGAACACGCATTAGCTCGTGGCGCAAAAATCTACGCTGAAATCGTAGGTTATGGCGCAACCTCTGATGGTTACGACATGGTAGCACCAAGTGGTGAAGGTGCAGAGCGTTGTATGAAACAAGCAATGGCAACGGTAGATACCCCAATTGATTACATCAACGTACACGGTACATCAACACCAGTTGGTGACGTGAAAGAATTAGGTGCAATCAAAAATGTATTTGGTGACAAAATCCCAGCGATTTCTTCAACCAAATCAATGACTGGTCACTCTTTAGGTGCAGCAGGTGCACATGAAGCAATCTATACCTTATTAATGTTACACAATGACTTCATTGCACCAAGCATTAATATCGAAACATTAGACGAAGCGGCAGAAGGCTGCAATATCGTGACTGAAACAAAAGAAAATGCAGGCTTACAAACTGTCATGTCAAACAGCTTTGGTTTCGGTGGTACAAACGCGACTTTAGTGTTCAAACGCTATAACGGCTAATTAAAAAACTCTTAAAATCGAACCGCACTTTGGGGCTTCCAAGTGCGGTTTTTTCTTGTCATCGATTCTTTTCCTTCCACTCATAAGAAAAAATAACATTTAAAATGTGATCTAGTTCAAATTTCTGAACAAAAGAATAAAATTTTTTTATTTTTATAAAACTCTATATAAAAATGCAATTCTCTATGTTTTTTGACATAAATCTTTATTTAAAACTTTATTTTATAATTTATATAGATTTTAATGCTTTTAAATTTGTTTTTTTAGACTTTTGCAATGCTAGACAAGTTGTTTTCTTTCGGTATGATGGTTCCATTGTTTTGACAACGAATCGTAGTAATAAAAGTGCGGTCAGTTTTAGGAGTAAAATATGAAGAAATTATCCGGTGCGGAAATGGTGGTTCAGTCTTTGCGTGACGAAGGCGTTGAGTATTTATTTGGTTATCCAGGCGGTGCCGTATTGGATATTTATGATGCAATCCATACTCTTGGTGGGATTGAACATATTTTAGTTCGTCATGAGCAAGCTGCGGTGCATATGGCTGATGGTTATGCACGAGCGACCGGTAAAGTAGGTTGTGTGTTAGTGACATCTGGTCCAGGTGCAACCAATGCGATTACGGGGATTTTGACCGCTTATACTGATTCGGTACCAATGGTGATCATTTCTGGTCAGGTAATGAGTAGCTTAATCGGCCGTGATGCGTTCCAAGAATGTGATATGGTGGGGATTTCTCGTCCAGTGGTTAAACACAGCTTTATTGTTAAGAAAGCAGAAGATATTCCAGGTATCTTGAAAAAAGCCTTTTATATTGCTTCAACAGGCCGTCCAGGTCCCGTTGTCGTAGACATTCCAAAAGATACGGTAAACCCGACTTTAAAATATCCTTACGAATATCCAAAATCTGTTGAGCTTCGTTCTTATAATCCAACGGTAAATGGTCACAAAGGTCAAATTAAGAAAGCGTTAAAAGCATTATTAGTAGCGAAAAAACCAGTTTTATTCGTGGGTGGTGGGGCAATCGCTGCAGGTTGTCATGAAGAATTAACGCAATTTGCACAACGTTTAAATTTACCGGTTACCTCGTCATTAATGGGTTTAGGTGTGTATCCAAGTACCGATAAACAATTCTTAGGTATGCTTGGGATGCACGGGACTTACGAAGCCAATACAGCCATGCATGAAAGTGATTTGATCCTTGGGGTTGGGGTGCGTTTTGATGACCGTACCACTAACAACTTAGATAAATATTGCCCGAATGCAAAAGTGATTCAGATTGATATTGATCCAACCTCTATTTCTAAAAACGTCCCTGTTGCGATTCCAATTGTAGGTAACGCGAAAAATGTATTGGATGAGTTCTTAAGCTTATTAGGTGAAGAAATTGGTTCACGTCCTCAAAACCAATTAGAAGATTGGTGGAAACAAATTGATGAATGGAAAGCGAAAAAATGCTTGGATTTCGACCGCACTTCAGGCGTAATTAAACCGCAACAAGTGATGGAAGCGGTATATCGTATTACAAAAGGCCAAGCTTATGTGGCATCGGATGTAGGCCAACATCAAATGTTTGCCGCATTACATTATCCGTTTGATTTACCACGCCGTTGGATCAATTCAGGTGGTGCAGGTACGATGGGCTTCGGTTTACCGGCTGCATTAGGGGTAAAACTTGCGCATCCTGAAGCAACCGTGGTTTGTGTAACGGGTGATGGCAGTATTCAAATGAATATCCAAGAGCTTTCAACAGCAACGCAATATGGTATTCCAGTAGTGGTAATTTGTTTGAACAACCACTTCTTAGGCATGGTAAAACAATGGCAGGATTTGATTTACTCTGGCCGCCATTCTCAAACTTATATGAATTCTTTACCGGATTTCGTGAAGTTAGCCGAATCTTATGGTCATGTGGGAATTCAAATTTCTACACCAGATGAATTAGAAAGCAAATTAAAAGAAGCCTTCAGTATTAAAAATAAATTGGTCTTTGTTGATATTAACGTTGATGAAACCGAACACGTTTACCCAATGCAAGTTCGCGGCGGGGCGATGAATGAGATGATTTTAAGCAAACCACAAGAGGAGAAAGAATAATGCGTAGAATTTTATCTGTTTTATTAGAAAATGAATCCGGCGCATTATCTCGTGTGGTCGGCTTATTTTCCCAACGTGCATTTAACATTGAAAGCTTAACTGTGGCACCAACCGATGATCCAACGCTTTCTCGTATGACGATTGAAGCGGTGGGTGATGAGCAAGTGCTCGAACAAATCGAAAAACAACTTCACAAATTAGTGGATGTGTTTAAAGTTATTAACTTGAGTGAACATGAGCACGTTGAGCGTGAAGTGTTGTTAGTGAAAGTACGTTCAACGGGTTCATCGCGTGATGAGTTAAAACGTTTAGCCGACATCTTCCGTGGTCAGATTGTGGATGTAACAACAAAATCCTACACGATTCAATTAACGGGTACAAAAGACAAATTAGATGCTTTTGTTGAGGCTGTGAAGGAAGAAAGTACATTACTTGAGATTGTTCGTTCAGGCTTAATTAGCCTTTCCCGTGGTGAGAAAAATATTCTCTAATGATGTGGAAAGTGCGGTTAAAAATGACCGCACTTTTGAAAACGAAAAAAGGAAGTCATAATTGACTTCCTTTTTGTTTATTCTGAATGAATGTTAAGCTTCCGATTTATTGGTTAATGCGATATATAAACAAACTGCAAAACCGGCAATTAAAACATAAGGCGTAAAGGTTGGAACACCAGTAGGAGCAGCCGCGAAACCAAAGTTATGTGCCGCAGCTGCGCCTAGTAGCATACCGAGCACAAATAATGCTGAGTCATTGTTCCCTTCACCAATATTGACTAATTGTTTACCTGGACAACCACCGCCTAATGCAAAGCAAAGTCCGCAAAGCGCCATAGAAAGGAAATTGTAGAGATAGTCATTATGTGCGATAGGTTGTTTTTCAAAGCCTAAATGAAATTGACCTAATAAGGCATTGGTTATTGCTGCAAAGACTATCAGTGCAATCACACCATTTAATAAATGTGCATCACGGAAGAGGACAAAGTTTCGGAATGCCCCAATTGTACAAAAACGTGATTTTTGCATCAGCACACCAAGAAGTAATCCGCCAGCAAGTGACATCCAAATAGCCGCATGTTGTGCACCAGGGCCTTTTTCAGAGGTGTAAATTGCTAGATTTTCACCAAATTTAAATTGGGTTAAGGCTAAAACAAGCAAAATCACGGCAAAGATTGGACCGATTAAGCCAGAAGATTGGCTTTGTTCCTTAGATTTACCTAATGAGAATCCTCGATTTGCGAAGAAAATGCCACCTAATACACCAGCAAATAATCCTACGATACCTGCAATTGCAGTGAGATCACCGCCGCCTAATCGTAAATAAGCACGCCATGGACAACCTAAGAAAATGAGTGCACCAAGCATCGCAAAAAAGCCTAAGCTAATACGAGCAAGTGGGGCAGAGCCACCACGAGGTTTGAATTCCTTAGATAAGAATGCACTAGCGAGAGCTCCTAAAACTAATCCAATGAGTTCTGGACGAAGGTATTGCAATGGGGCGGCGTGGTGTAATCCAAGCGAGCCGGCTGTATCGCGTAAGAAACAGGCCGCACAAAATCCCATATTACCAGGATTGCCATTGTAAGTAAGAAGTGGCGCAACGATACCAAGTGCAGCACCTGCAACCACAGGCCAAGTTAAAATTTTCATAATTAGACCCTTGTGATATCTGAAGTTAAATTGAATTGTGTGTTTTTAATAATAAAAACAAAGGTATTGTAGAAAGAGTTGAAAAATAAAGAAAGTTTATTTTCTTGAAATTGTGAGCGGGATCAATTAATTGATATTAGTAACCTTTAAATCCATCTCCCCAAATGCAATTCTACAATATCAACTAAATGTCGAAGAAATGTGGTGTCTTGATCGTTGTGGAAACGGTCTGTGTCTCGAGATTTGAAGAGTAAAAGTGCGGTTGGTTTTTGAGGTGTTCCCCCTAAACGGCAAATCGCCACAGAGCCGATAGGGAGTTCTTCAGGAAGGAACATGAGGGCTTTTTCTTTATTGGAGAGATCACCTAAATAGAATTGGCGTAAACCCATACGCTCTAGTCGAATGAGTTCAAAAGCTTTTCGGTCTAGCCAATATTGTTCAGGAATGCTGTCCTTTTTTTGCCAGCTATCAGTGAAAAGTAAGATTTTTGCACCTTCTAGCTCATAGCTTTTTGCCCAGTCATCAAGCTTTTCATTGATGGCGATAAAGTCTTCTGCTTGAAACAGTTTTTTCTGCAAAGGTAAGAGGGCAAAGAAGATATCCGCTTCTTGATGAGCAAGCTGATGAAATTTTTCGAGTAGTAGAGTAAGTGTTTTGATCTGTTCTCGTTGCTGCGCAAGTTGTGCTTCGACTAATGACATCGTCCCTTTTTCATGTCTATGTGGAATGGTAAGCTGTTGAAGTAATTCCGGGTGATGAGTAAAAAAATCAGGGTGATTTTTTAGGTAGTCAGCAATATCTTGTTCAGTCATCAAAAATTCCTTAAAAAATAACCGCACTTGGTTGTGCCAAAGTGCGGTTTATTTTTATGCTGTTTTAGGCCGCAAATGGATCGCGTAAAATCATTGTTTGAACACGATCTGGACCCGTTGAAAGGATAGCTACTGGCACACCAGTTACTTCTTCGATACGTTTGATATAATCACGGCAAGTTTGCGGTAATTTATTTACATCAGTCACACCAAAGGTGTTTTCTTTCCAACCAGGTAAGGTCTCGTAAATTGGCTCTACGCCTTCCCAATCTTTTGCTGCTAATGGTGCATATTCAACGATTTCGCCATTTGGCATTTTGTAAGCTGTACAGATTTTCACTTCATCGAAACCATCTAATACGTCTAATTTGGTCATACAGAAGCCAGAAATAGAGTTAAGTTGAATTGCACGACGAATCGCTACAGCATCGAACCAACCACAACGACGTGGACGACCGGTTACTGCACCAAATTCGTTACCTTTACGGGCAATTTCAGCACCGGTTTCATCGAATAACTCAGTGGTGAATGGACCACCACCAACACGTGTACAGTATGCTTTGATGATACCTAACACATAATCAAGGTTACGAGGACCGAAACCAGAACCAGTTGCTACGCCGCCTGCTGTGGTGTTCGAACTGGTTACATACGGATAGGTACCGTGGTCGATATCAAGCATGGTGCCTTGTGCACCTTCGAATAGGATGTTGTCGCCATTTTTACGAGCAGTATCTAAAATAGTTGTGATATCTGCTACCATGCCAGTAATAATATCAGCTACCGCGAACACATCGTCTAATGTTTTTTGATAATCAACAGGTTCTACTTTGTAGTAGTTCACCAATTGGAAATTATAGTATTCAAGGATATTTTTTAATTTTTCAGCAAAGGCTTCGCGATTGAATAAATCGCCCACACGTAAACCACGACGAGCGACTTTATCTTCATAAGCTGGGCCGATACCACGACCAGTTGTACCAATGGCTTTTTTACCTAATGCGGCTTCACGCGCATGATCCATTGCAACGTGATAAGGTAGGATTAATGGACAAGCTTCTGAAATTAATAAACGTTCACGTACTTTTACGCCACGGCTTTCTAATTCGCCCATTTCTTGCATTAATGCAGCAGGAGAAAGCACTACGCCGTTACCGATTAAACAGGTCACGTTATCACGTAAAATACCTGATGGAATTAAGCGTAATACGGTTTTTTCGCCATTAATAATTAAAGTGTGACCTGCGTTGTGACCACCTTGGTAACGCACCACATATTTAACGCGATCTGTTAATAAATCAACGATCTTGCCTTTCCCTTCATCGCCCCACTGAGCGCCAAGAACAACAACACTTTTTCCCATAATTTCCGCCTTAAGTTTGCGTAAGTTTATAAATCAGACAAACGATTACTTTACTCTTTTTTGGTCATAATCTCAAATTTTAAACGTAAAAAAGTGCGGTTATTTTTAACCGCACTTTCAGTAAATTTTTTATTCAAACAATGATTTGTGTAATGAACGAACCACATCATCTGCTTTGTCGCTCATCGCGAGCATACAAATGTTATTGGTGCTTGCGCCATAGCTAATCATGCGAATATTATAGCCTTCAAGGGTATCAAAAATACGTTTTGCCACACCTGAAGCGAGGTGTAAATCATTTCCAATTAATGCGACAAGAGATAAGCCGGTATCCACTTTTACGGTGCAGTATTGGCTTAATTCTTCTAATAATTCAGGAGAAAGTAATTCTACACCAGATGAAGCAGAGCCCGTTTTATCTAAGGTTAATGCAATGCTTACCTCTGAGGTTGTGATCGTATCCACAGAAATTTTATATTTCGCTAAGATAGTGAATACATTCGCTAGGAAGCCTTGTGCATGTAGCATACTGAGACTTGAAAGCGTTAATAGGGTTTGATCGCGACGTAATGCAATTGCACGGAATGTTGGGCGAGGTTGCGGGTCACGTGTTACCCAAGTACCACCAGCTTCTGGTGCTTTACTTGAACCTACATAAACCGGGATATTACTCCGCACAGCAGGAAGCAATGTCGCAGGGTGTAATACTTTCGCCCCAAAGGTTGCCATTTCAGCTGCTTCAGCAAAGCTCATGGTATCAATACGTTGTGCATTTGGTACGACACGTGGATCGGTCGTATAAATACCTGCCACATCAGTCCAAATTAAGACATCTTTTGCATTTAATACTTCAGCTAAAAGTGCAGCAGAGTAGTCACTACCACCACGGCCTAAAGTCGTCGTTTTACCGCTTGGTTCACGACCGATAAAGCCTTGAGTGATAACTAATTCACCGCGGTCGATTAATGGTTTCAATAAATTATCGCAGTTCGCTTGAGTTTGTGCATCATCTGGTGCCGCTTTCCCAAAGTTATCATTGGTTGCCACTAAAGTACGTACATCAACCCAAGTCGCAGAAGCTTGTAATTCTCTTAATACTTCAATGAAAATTTGCGTTGACATCATTTCACCATGACTAATGAGCTCATCAGTTAAAGCAAGTGATGTTGCAAGGCTAGCTGCTTCAGAAAGTGCGGTAATATTTTCTAAATATTTTTCAATGATAGGGCGAACACGACTGTCGTCTTTTAATTCATTTAAAATGTTTTCTTGAATTTGGCGGACTTCACCAATTAATTTTGCGCGCTCTTCAGCTTCGACACCATTGGCTAAGGCAACTAATAAGTTTGTGACACCAGCGGATGCAGAAAGTACCACAACGCGAGTATTAGGATCTGCAATGACGATTTTAGCACAAGCTTGCATAGCGGAATAGTTCGCGACGGATGTACCACCAAATTTTGCTACCGATAAATGAGACATAAGATAATCCTCTAAAATGAAAAAGTAAGATGTTGTGTTTTATGATGGCTATTAGAAATAGCGATTTAAGTAAAAATTGTCAAATAAATATGATAAAAAATCGTATAAAAATCTTTTTATTTAGCTCTTTTTTGATTAAACAAGGTAAAAATTAAAGAATCATTAACTATTCAGTAGGCATTGGCAGTGGTTCTGGCGTGCCAAGAAAATAAGGTTTTACCCCGATAATTAAGTCTAATACGGCTTTCACGCGAGCAAACATTTCGCGGACACGCGTCCCAAAATAAACTTCAGGCTGTTTCGCGGTGAAACAAATGGCATCAATATCGTAATGTTTAGCAATAAGCAGAGCACGTTCACAATGGAATTTTTGACTGATGATCGTAAAAGAGGGCACTTGGAAAACTTTATTTGCTCTCACAACAGAGTCTAAGGTGCGGAATCCTGCAAAATCTTTAAACATGACGCTTTCAGACACGCCCATTTTACGTAGGTCTAAAAACATGGTGCGAGGCTCGTTATATTGAAGCGTGCGGTTATCGCCACTTAGCAATAAATAATCAACTTTATTTTGATCGATTAAGTATTTTGATGCTTCTAAACGGTAGTCGTAATATTTGTTGGTTTTGCCTTTGGCAACATATTTAGATGTACCAAGTACTAGTGCATAGTGGCGATGAGGGAGCGTTTCAACGTCTTCATAAACGCGATCCTGTACATAGAAACTAATAGCACGATCAATGGTGAAGCAACCAATCAAGACGAGTAAACCTAACCCCAAAGCGTAGCCGAGGAGTTTTTTCAGCGGAAGGCGAGAGAGCCATGAAAGTGCGGTCATTTTTAACCGCATTTTGGATAGTTGCATATGGCTAACATACTGAAAAATCAAAATAATTTCAAGTGTAATTTGTTTACCAAATTGATAAGGAAATATTTGGACGTCTAAACGTCTAAAACTTCTTGACAAAAAACATGAGCTGTTGATAATTGTTAAATCATCAACGTAAAAGGTTATCATTTTAATGGCTGTGCAAAATGTCGTGCTTTTTCAAGACAATCCCCTCCAATTAACATTGGGTGGGCAGCTTTCGCCTATCAATGTCGCGTATCAAACTTACGGGACTTTAAATGCAGATAAAAGCAATGCTGTATTGATTTGTCATGCCTTAACGGGAGATGCAGAACCTTATTTTGATGAACCGAATAAAGATGGTTGGTGGCAAAATTTTATGGGGGATGGCCTCGCATTTGACACATCTAAATATTTTTTCATTTGTTCAAATGTATTAGGAGGTTGTAAAGGAACAACGGGACCAAGCTCAATTAATCCCACTACGGGAAAACCTTATGGTAGTCAGTTCCCCAATATTATTGTTCAAGATATTATCAAAGTACAAAAAGCGTTACTTGACTATCTCGGTATAACACATCTAAAAGCGATAGTGGGCGGCTCTTTTGGCGGTATGCAAGCTACACAATGGGCAATTGATTATCCGGATTTTATGGATAATATTGTGAATCTTTGCTCTTCAATTTTCTTCAGTGCGGAAGCTATTGGGTTTAATCATGTGATGCGTCAGGCTGTCATTAATGATCCGAATTTTAATAATGGTGATTATTATGAAGGGACACCGCCTAATCAAGGTCTTTCTATTGCTCGTATGTTGGGAATGTTGACCTATCGGACCGATGTACAGTTAGCCAAGGCATTTGGGCGAGCGACTAAATCTGAAGGACAATTTTGGGGTGATCACTTTCAAGTGGAATCCTATTTGAGTTATCAAGGTAGAAAATTCTTAGAGCGTTTTGATGCTAACACCTATTTGCATTTATTGCGTGCTCTCGATCTGTATGATCCTAGCGTAGGGTATACGGATGTCAAAGAAGCGTTATCTCGAATTAAAGCCTGCTATACATTGGTTTCAGTGACAACAGATCAACTATTTAAATCCATTGATTTGCATAAAAGTAAACAGCTTTTAGAGCAAGCTGGCGTGGATTTAAGATTCTACGAATTCCCATCGGATTATGGTCACGATGCGTTTTTAGTGGACTATACAGCGTTTGAAAATAAAATCCGAAGTGGATTAGAAGGCGAGTTTGAATAACATGAATAGAAAAGGCGGAAATCTCCGCCTTTTTTGATCTTTATAGATGGCTCACAAAACGTGATAAATCTTTTGGTTTACAGTCTCTTTCTAATTTTTCAGCTGCGGTACCAATTTGTAATAAGGCAACGATCTTATCATTTTTGTCACAACCAAATGCTTCACGTAATTCACGTCCCTCAACGAGAGGACCAGTTGCCCAAAAACTTTCAAAACCCAATGCATTGCCTGCAAGTTGAATCGCATAAGTTGCTGCACCTGCAGTAAGCATTTGTTCCCAACCTGGTACTTTTTTAACTTCATGATTAATTTTAGCTATCACTGCAATGACCATTGGCGCACGGCGTGCAAAGTTTTCTGCTTTTTTTAATCGTTCTTCACCTAAATCAAATTCAGTCACCGCCGCTTTGAGTAAGCTTTCCAATTCACTTAAACCTGTGCCTTGGATTACCACGAAATGATAAGGTTCAAGTTTACCATGATCAGGGGCATGTAAAGCCGCTTGAAACATCTGTTCTAATTGCACTTGGCTAGGGGCTGGTGCCATTAATTTTTTATTCGATTTGCGTTGTGTTAAAAGGGTTAATGCATCCATAGTATTTTCCTTCTTCTAGTTAAGTGCGGTTGATTATAGCATAGTTTTTCATAGGACTTTATGATAGGCTACGCACAATTTTTATTTCTGTTTTAAAGGTTTAATTTCGCATGAATGTCATCTTAAGCGTATTGAAATTTTGTTGTAAAGCGCTCAATTTTATCCGAAATCTTGTGATGAATTTTGTGTTCTTACTGTTTGTTTTAGCGTTGATTGTGCTTGTCAGTCTTTTTAGTGATGGTAAGAAAAGCCAAGTTTTATCAGGCGATCAAGGCGCATTATATTTAAATTTAACAGGCTATCTTGCAGATAACACGGAAGATATGCTGAGTTGGCAAGAGGAATTTCAACGTTTAAATAATGAAAAGGTCTCTTATAAATATTCCACTTTTGATGTGGTACAAAGCATTTTATCTGCAAAAGATGATGAACGAATTCGTGGTTTGGTACTGAATTTAAATGACTTTGAAGGGGGTGATCTTCCCTCATTAGAATATGTAGGAAAAGCGATTCAAAGCTTCAAAGAGTCAGAAAAGCCGGTTATTGCTTATGCTGATAATTACACGCAGGCACAGTATTTCCTCGCGAGTTTTGCGGATGACATTTATCTCAATCCGATTGGGCAAGTCGGTATTCAAGGTTTGCGTCAGGAAAATCTTTACTTTAAATCCATGCTCGAAAAACTTGAAATCACACCTCATATTTTTCGTGTAGGGACTTATAAGTCCGCGGTAGAACCGTTCTTGCGTGATGATATGTCGCCAGAAGCAAAAGCGAATATGCAAAAATGGCTTGGTGGCATGTGGCAAAATTATATGCAAACACTAATGGTTAATCGCCATATTACCGCCAATGATGTATTACCGAATGCACAAAAATATATTAGTGATTTAAAAGCGTTAAAAGGTGATGAAACGGCTTATGTGAAAAAACGTCAGTTGGTGACACAGTTTGCGACAAGATTGGATTTAGATAAAAAATTGACCGCACTTTTTGGTCAAGGTGAAGAAGGCAAAGCCAAATTAGTGGATTTTGAAGATTATTTATCTGATTTAGGCGATCGTTTCTCTGTGGATCCAAATGAAAAAAATATCGTTGCGGTAGTGAATGTCGAAGGGACCATTATTGATGGTGAAAGCGATGAAGAATCAGCTGGCGGCGATACCATCGCGAAGTTATTGAGACAAGCCTACAATAACGAGAAAGTAAAGGCGGTTGTTCTCCGTGTTAACTCACCGGGTGGCAGTGCATTTGCATCAGAAATTATTCGCCAAGAAACTGAAAACCTTCAGAAAGCAGGTAAACCTGTTGTGGTATCCATGGGGGGAATGGCCGCTTCTGGTGGTTATTGGATTTCTTCAACTGCTGACTATATTGTGGCAGATAAAAATACGATTACGGGTTCAATCGGGATTTTTGCATTATTCCCAACCTTTGAAAATACAATCAAAAAAATGGGAATGAGTACTGATGGCGTAGCGACAACGGATCTCGCTGAAACGTCAGCTTTAAGTCCATTGGGTAAAAATACACAGGATATTTATCAACTTAGTATCGAAAATGGTTATGATCGTTTCTTAGATGTGGTAAGCCGTGGTCGTCAATTATCAAAAGATAAAGTGGATAAAATTGCTCAGGGCCAAGTTTGGTTAGGGCAAGATGCACAGAAAAATGGCTTAGTGGATGAATTAGGCGATATTGATGTAGCCATTGATAAAGTGGTCGCACTAGTCAATCAACATCCTGATAAATACATGGATAATTTTAGTGTGCAATGGTTGGTGGATGAAGATAATAGCTTCTTCGCTAAATTAGATCGCAAGCTTAAACAAAAAGGTCAAACACTACTGACAAATTGGTTGGGACTGCCACAGGAAGTGCATCAAGTGAAAAAACAACTGAATGTGTTGAGCCAATTTAATGATCCAAAAGGGCAGTATTTATATTGTTTAAATTGTGGTTCAGTGAAGTAATTCGTAAAGTATAAAAAAGGGCGGAATGTAATTTCCGCCCTTATTTTTTATCCAATTAGTTTATTTTTCATTTTTGATATTGGAGAAAATATTCGCCAAAATTGGACCTGATACATTGTGCCAGAAACTAAATAAAGCACTTGGTACCGCGGCAATTGGGTTGAAGTGAGCAGCTGCCAGTGCAGCACCTAAACCTGAGTTTTGCATACCGACTTCAATTGCCACCGCTTTACTATCCGCCGTATTAAGTTTAAATAATTTTGCCGCAAAGTAGCCAATTAAATAGCCTAAGCAGTTATGTAAAACCACCACGCTGAAAATTAATAGGCCAGATTCTACGATCTTATCTTTACTTACTGCAACGACGGCTGCAAGGATTAACACGATAGAAATAACAGACACTAATGGCATAGTTTGGCTTGCTTGCTCCACTTGTTTTTTGAATAATGCACGAACGACTAACCCTAAGAAAATTGGGAACAACACCATTTTTAATACAGACATAAACATTGCACCGGCATCAATATCTAACCATTGGCTTGCTAATACATAGAAAATAGCAGGGGTTAATACTGGTGAAAGCAAGGTTGAGATTGTGGTACAAGCAACAGAAAGCGCAGTGTTACCTTTCGCTAAATAAGTCATTACGTTTGATGAAGTACCACCCGGGCAAGAACCCACAAGAATTACACCAACCGCTAAATCAGCAGGTAAATTAAAGGCTTTTGCTAATCCAAATGCGATAGCCGGCATAATGATAAATTGACCCGCTACACCAATGAATACAGATTTAGGGTGTTTAGCCACTTCACTGAAATCTGCAAAAGTTAAGGTAATCCCCATACCAAACATCACTAAACCTAAAAGGTAAGGAATGTAGGGTGCAAAAATTTTGAATTGCTCTGGGAAGAGAAAGGCGAGAAGAGCAAAAACAATCGCCCATAATGCGAAAGTTTTGCTCACAAAGTTAGTGAGTTTTAATAATGCTTGCATAGTTGCTTTCCTATTTTGTTAAAAAGAATGAAAAGAGCGGTCAATTTTAAAGACGTTTTTTTGAGATGTCTATGCCTAACTTGTTTGACAGAGAATTAGGAAGTAGTTGTTTGCCAAGCATTTTCATCAAGCAATTGACCAAAATGACTTTCTACAAGTAGGCGAGTAATATTATTTTGAGGATTGGTAAAGATCTCTCTCGGGGTGCCAGACTCGATAATCTCACCTTCATCCATTACTAAAACTTGATCTGCTATATGTTTGATAATGCCTAAATTTTGTCCAACATAAATATAGGAAATGCCTAAATGTTCTTGTAAATCTAAAATCAGATTAAGCAATTGAATACGCACAGAGGCATCTAATGTACTCAATGCATCATCAATAATAATGATCTCAGGTTGAAGAATCAGCGCACGAGCTAAGGCGATACGCTGTTTTTGACTGACCGAAAGGTGTTTAATTTTCAGATTAGTATAATCAGGATAAAGCCCTACCAATGAGAGCGTTTCAAAGATTTTTTCATTGCGAGTCTCTTCATCCCAATCGGTAATTAATCGTAGTGGTGCATCTAAGGCTTGTCCAATATTTAAACGCGGGTTAAACGCTGAATTCGCATCTTGGAAAACCATTCGAATATGCTGTGCGCGATAGTGAAAATCTTCGAATTGTAATGGTAAATCATTAAATAAGATTTTTCCTGAAGCAGGGGGAGTTATCCCTGCGATCATTTTTACTAAGGTCGATTTACCCGAACCATTTTTACCGATAATCGCAAGCGTTTCTTTACGGTTAAGCGTAAAGCTGACTTCTTTTACCGCATAAAATTGCTCGAAACCAAAAAGTTTTGCGGGTTCATCAAAGGTTTTACTGAGATTTTCCACTTGTAATAATAGCATTATTCGTTTCCTTTTGATTCGGTATTTAGCGTAAGCGGTGAAGTTGCAATTTTATCTTTAAACTGCCGTTCTCGAAGATTAATTGGATGATGGCAGGAAAACTCATGCTGTTTAATGCGATATCGGCTTGGCTTTTGAATACATTCACGCTGAGCAAAAGGGCAGCGAGGTCCTAAACGACAGCCAATCGGCATTTGTTCTAAAATCGGCACAGTTCCTTCTAATGTCCCTAATTTGCTTTTAAAGCCTAAAGGGCGACTAAAATCGGGAACAGAGTAAAGCAATGCTTGTGTATAAGGATGATGAGGCATTTCTAATATTTGGTCGGTCGGCCCAGACTCAGTATTTTGCCCACAATAAAGAACGGAAATGCTATCACACCATTCACTGATACTTTTAAGATCGTTACTGGCTAATAAAATTGTTGTACCTTGGTTTTGGTTCATACTTGAAAGCAAACGGAAAATTTGCAATGCCGTAATGGACTCTAAAGAATTAGTGGGTTCATCCGCAATTAATAATCGAGGTTGATTCGCCACTGCTACGGCAATCATCACTTTTTGGCCTTCACCTTCAGTGAGTTCATTTGGATAACTCGCCATAATATCTTGGTGATCTTTAATCCCTACACGGTGCAGTAACTCAATCGCACGACGTTTTTTCCAACCAAACCACTGCCACCAACGGCCTTTAAAGGTCCAGTTTGGAATACTTTGGATAAGCTGTTTACCAATTTTTCGGCTTGGATCAAGGCAACTTAATGGGTTTTGGAAGATCATTGAAATTTCTTTTCCAACGATTTTTCGACGTTGATTCGGTGTCAGTTTAAGCAATTCAATATCATTAAAACGAAAACGGTCAGCCGTGACAATCCAGTTATCTTTAATGGAATTACTAATTACTTTAGCAATTAAACTTTTACCTGAACCTGATTCACCGACGAGTCCTAGAATTTCCCCTTCATTAAGCGAAAGATTGACGCCGTCCACAATTTTCATGCGACCGTTTGGTGTTTGAATTTCAATATTAAGATTGCGAATATCTAACAGCGCCATGGGTTACTCGTAATATTTATTGATTGCTTTACACAATCCGTTAGTAAAAATAATGCTTAATAAAATGGTAAAAATAATAGCAAAGCCCGGTAATAAAACCGTCCAAGGGGCAAGATAAATCAGCTCTAACGAATCTTTAATCATTGCGCCCCATTCTGGCATTGGACGTTGTGCACCAAGAGAAATAAAGCTGAGTGCCGTAATATCTAAAATAGCGACAACAAATGCTCGAGAAATTTCTTGCGTATAGACGACACTAATATTCGGCAAGATTGTAGTTTTTAATAATTCCCAGTTTGAAATACCATCTAATTTCAGTAAGAGTACATAGTCTTTCTTTAGTTCTTGCTGAATCGCTTGATAAATCGCATGGACAAAATACGGCAAAATAGCCAACAGAGTGGCAAACATGGCGTTTATTAAGCTTGGTTCCATTAATGTAGAAATGATAATGGCAATCAGCAAAATGGGGATAGATAAAAACGCATCAAAAATATGACCTAAGAAACGGGATTTAATTCCTTCTGACATACCGGCAAGAATACCTAATGCGCCACCAATAATTGCCACAGCAATGACCACTAAAAGAGAGGAACCGAGAGTATATTGTGTCCCCATAATTAATCGACTGAGTACATCACGACCAAGATCATCGGTACCAAAGAAAAAAGCAATACGACCTTTTTCTACCCAAGATGGCGGCATGAGTTCTTCTCCGACAAACTCCATGCTTTCGCTATAAGGCATAATGAGTTTAGGAAAAAGTGCGGTCAAAATCAGAAGACAAAATAAATAAAAACAGAATAATGCCACGCGATTCTGACGGAAAAGCAACCAAATCTGAAAGAAGGAGGTGCTTTCGCGAAATTCATCAGGTTCTCTATCTTGCATACCAGCCCTTCTTATTCAATGGATCTAACACAAACATGAGCAACTTGGCGAACGTATCGATAATAATGATACAAATACCAATTACTACGACACCGGCAGAAATACTGTTGTAATCTTGTTGGGTTACGGCATCAATCAACCAGCGTCCAATTCCTGGCCAGCCTAATACTGTCTCAACTAACATACATTGCGTTAACACTAAGGTAAATACACGCGTAAGTTGTGGAATCAATAATGGAAAAGTATTGCGGAAAACATAACGTCTTAAAATCCCCCATTTTGACCAGCCACGTGTTGCTGCCGCTTTAGCATATTCTTGTTGAAGTAAATAATCTGCTCGTTGCTGAATGATGCGGATAAATTCCATGGTCGGCAGAATACAAAGCACTAATGTAGGCAAGGCTAGATGTTGTAAAACATTTTGTACGATTTTAGTTCGGTAAGGCACATCCACAAACCACACATCAATAATAGGGAAACCCGTGATAGGTTTGATTTCATAGAGTAAATTATATTGCCCAATGGCTGCGATCTCCCAGCTTTGAATCGCTGCTACATAAAGCAAAATCGGGGCAAACCAGAAAATCGGAATAGACAAACCAACATTGGATATACTCTGCAATGTACGTGAAAAAACACGTTGATTATAGACCGCACTTAATACACCGAGAGGAATACCTAAGATACAAGCTAATAAAAGCGCAGCAAAACAGAGTTCTAATGTGGGTGGTAATACCGTAAAAATTAAATCTTTTAAGGATTCTCCGCCGTTATAGGTAATTCCTAAATCACCCTGTAACAATGATGTAAGGTAATGATAATAAGCACTATAAATGTTATTTGTGACAAGATCGGCGTTGAGTGGATCTCGCATCAAAATCACAAAACTTAATACGGACAGAATCAATAATAAAATGGTCACCCAAACCACATGACGGATTGCTGAAATGAGCATTATTTATTCTCCTTATTTTTCATGAAATACAAGGTAGAAAAATTGATGCTACCAAATGGGGTCATCTCAATTCCTTTAACATTGCCACGTGCGACCAAAAGTCGTTTGACGTTTGCAATTGGCACAATAGGCAATTCGTTTAATATGAGGTCTTGTGCATTGTTATATGCTTTAGAGCGCTCATATAAATGATTGGTCGCCAGCGCACGATTCATCATCTTATCAAATTCAGGATTACACCAATTTGATAAATTCGTGATTTCATTTTGCGTATCACAACTTAAAATCGGACGCATAAAACCGTCAGGATCAAGGTTTCCAGCAAGCCAACCCGTTAAGATTAAATCGTAATCTTCTGTGCCTTTGCGTAATTGTTCGATTAAATATGTACGTGTGACTGACCGCACTTTAACATCCACGCCGGCTTTGGCTAAATCCCATTTGATGAGCTCCGCCATTTTAATTGGGGCTGGGTTATACACTTGCTCTTCATTCATCACCCACATATTCAACGTGAGTTTTTTATCGCGTAATGCTTTCTCTGCTTCAGCTGGCTGATAATCATAAGGAAAATCAGGCGTATTAATTGCCGAAGCCCAAGAAATTTCAGGAATAATGTTATTCGCTACAGTTGCTGTGTTGTGGTAAATATTTCGCACAATTCTAAAACGGTTTAAACTTTGTGAAATGGCTTGGCGAATAGTTTTATCCTGCATTAATGGCTTTTGGAAATTGAAAGCCAAATAGGCCAAGTTCATTCCATCTGTAGATTGCAGATAATAGCGGTCATCTTTTTCGCTTAATAAACCGAGTTGGCTAACTTCAGGATAAGAAGCAATTTGGCATTCATTATTAAAGAATTTTATTAAACGCCCTGTACGATCCGTAGAAAGATCCACGATGATATTTTTAATTTTAGCTTCTTTTTTCCAATAATCCTCATTACGAACCAAGCGAACATATTGGTTATAAACGTAATCTTTCACTTGATAAGGGCCCGTGCCAACAGGATGCGTATCCAATTGGGTGAGATTATCATCGGCACTTAATTGGTATGCATATTCTTGCGAGAAAATAATAGAGTATTGGCTGGCAAGATGGGAAAGAATAGAGGCATCGGGTTCAAACAGATCAATTTTAACCTGATAAGGATTCGTTGCTGTGATACTTCTAATTTTTTGATTCAGCTTAATACTTTCAAAATAAGGAAAGTGTACCTTCTTGGCCTGTTCGTGAAAGATTTTATATTGCGGATTTTTGTAGGTGACTACATCATCTGAGAGTGTTGGCAAGTAAGTATCATGACCTAAAACGCGATTAATCGAAAAGACCACATCTTCTGCATTAAAGTCACGCGTAGGCGTAAACCAAGGGGTATGATGGAATTTCACCCCTTTACGAAGATTAATGAGAATTTGTTTTCCATCAGATGAAATAGAATAAGATTGGGCTAATACAGGAACAAGCGCTGCACTATGATCTTTAATATCAAACAATTTGTTATAAATTTGTTCCGTCACCACATTCATACTGGTGCCAGCGTCTGCAGTTTGTGGGTTAAAAGAAAAACCCGATGCATTTGTGCAGTATGTTAAGCCGTTTTCTGTCAGCATTTTGGGTATGCTTGGTGCGGCTTGTGCCAGATTAATTTGGCTCAACCCACACAATAAAAAACAAAAAGTGACATTTCGACGTAACATAGCTTTATTATTAAAGACCGTTTTGTGATAAATTGAGTGAATTGTAAAATATCTTGGCAAAAATGGCTAGTTATTGGATTTTTAGGATATGTTTAAATCAATTAATCGGGAAATTAATCAAATAATCAATCGTGGGTTTGATCGCACTTTACGTTTGGCTGTGACAGGGCTAAGTCGAAGCGGTAAAACAGCCTTTATTACGAGTTTGATTAATCAATTGTTACATATTAATCAAGAGGGAAATGCACATCTTCCTTTATTTGAGGCCGCCCGAAATCAATCTATTTTAGCAGTGAAACGAGTGCCTCAGCAGGATTTAAGTATTCCACGTTTTGATTATGAAGCGAATCTTAATGATTTAATGAATAATCCACCACAGTGGTGCCAATCTACCCGAGGCGTAAGTGAAACACGTCTTGCAATTCGATTTGAACGCCAATCTGGCTTACTTCGTCATTTCAAAGAACGCGGCACATTATATTTAGATATTTTTGATTATCCTGGTGAATGGCTATTGGATTTGCCTTTACTAAATTTAGATTTTCAACAATGGTCACTCGAACAAGCCAAAATTACATCGGGTATTCGTCAACAGTTTGCGCAAGATTGGTTGGATAAACTGAAAAAACTCGATCTAAGAGCGGTCGTCAATGAAGATGTTTTAGCGCAGATTGCAAAATCTTATACCGATTATTTACTTGCCTGCAAAGCTGAAGGAATGCAATTTATTCAACCAGGTCGATTTGTCTTGCCTGGAGAATTAGAAGGTGCACCTGTACTGCAATTTTTCCCGTTATTGCATTTGTCGGAAGAACAATGGCAAAAACTAAAAAGAGAGGCGAAATCTAATAGCTATTTTGCCGTGCTAAATAAACGATATGATTATTATCGTAATAAGGTGGTGAAAGGCTTTTATGAAAATTATTTTTCGACCTTTGATCGCCAAGTTATTTTAGCCGATTGTTTAACACCGTTGAATCATAGTCAGCAAGCTTTTATCGATATGCAGACAGGGCTTAATCAGCTTTTTAAAAATTTCCACTATGGCAAACGCAATTTACTTAATCGCTTGTTTTCCCCGAATATTGATAAGCTCATGTTTGTGGCAACAAAAGCCGATCATATCACAACCGATCAAATTCAAAACTTAATTAGCCTTATGCGTCAATTGGTGCAAGAAGGTGGTCGTCATGTAGAATTTGAAGGAATTGATACAGAATATACGGCAATTGCCGCCATTCGTGCGACGAAACAGGTTTTAGTTAATCAAAATGGTAAACAAATCAAAGCTATTCAAGGTGTACGTTCTTTAGATAAGCAGCTGATTACACTTTATCCAGGATCTGTACCAAGTAAACTACCTAGTGCAGAGTTCTGGTCAAAACAATCTTTTGATTTTGATTCCTTTGAACCTCAAGTTTTACGACAAGGTGAAAGCATCCAGCATTTAAGAATGGATGCAGTCTTACAGTTTTTATTGGCGGATAGGTTTGATTGATAGGAAAATTAAATCAATTTAATTGTCAAATACTTAATATAAACCACTATTTTTTTATTGGTATTTAGGTAGAATCAATTTGAGTCTTTCTAAAGTAAAGGAGCTTATGATGAAAATGAAAACTCTCTTAGCATTAGCAATCAGCGGAATTTGTGCTGCTGGCGTGGCAAATGCACATGACCATATGGCAAAACCAGCAGGTCCTTCAATCGAAGTAAAAGTACAACAATTAGATCCTGCAAACGGTAACAAAGATGTAGGGACTGTAACCATTACTGAATCAAATTATGGTTTAGTATTTACACCAAATCTACAAGGTTTAGCTGAAGGTTTACATGGTTTCCACATTCATGAAAATCCAAGCTGTGATCCAAAAGAAAAAGACGGTAAATTAACAGCAGGTTTAGCGGCTGGCGGTCACTGGGATCCTAAAGGTGCAAAACAACACGGTTATCCATGGCAAGATGATGCTCACTTAGGTGACTTACCGGCTTTAACTGTATTACATGATGGTACAGCAACTAACCCTGTTTTAGCGCCACGTCTTAAAAAATTAGATGAAGTTCGTGGTCATTCTATTATGATTCACGCAGGTGGCGATAACCACTCAGATCATCCAGCTCCACTTGGCGGTGGCGGCCCACGTATGGCATGTGGCGTGATTAAATAAGTCGATTCTTAAAGACAAAAAAGTGCGGTCAATTTTGACCGCACTTTTATTTTTTATCAGGTTACTTAACTACTTCCGCCGTATATTCTAACTTGTGAATTGCATTAATCAATTGCTCATCAGAAACTTTTGGATCTTCTACAACAGTCACAGTTCTATCTTTAATGGAGGCTTTAGTGGAAATCACGCCATCAATATTACGTAATTCTTTATTCACCAAATAAGCACAAAGCTGGCAGTTCATTTCATTCACTTTTAACATAACTTGCTTTGTTTCTTCTGCCTGAGCGATAGAGAAAGTGAATAATGAAAGCAAAAGTGCGGTTGTTAATTTCTTCATTTTTTGTTCCTAATTAGAAAGCTCTAAAATCCACGGTAAAATGGTTGGATAAGTTAAGAAAAAGAGCATGACAATAAATACAATCCAATACAAAACAATGAGCTTTTTACGGGAAATGTATTTGCTGCAAATGATTTTTTTGGAAAACATCAGCAACCAAAAGCCGTAGGCAAAGGCGCATAATGAAACGATAAGCATCGGAATGCGTAAATAATCATATTCACCCAAGCCAATCAACCATGTGGATGACACGCCAAATACTAAATAGATTAAAGGCGCAATACAGCACAATGTTGATGCCACCGCAGCACTTAGCGCGGTGGCAATCGCAACCCAAAAAGATTTATTAGAGCTTTTTAGAGACGTAGTCATATTTAAATTCTTTCGGGTCAAAGGAATTTAACGGGTCACCACCCACTTCGGCATACGGATAACCAAAGTTATTGAGTGGAGCAAGTTCTGGTTGCGGATATAAATCGAAGTCGCGAGCATGGTTAAAGCCAACCCAGTTTGCTTCCCAGTTACCGAATAAGTATTTGGCAACGGCTTGTGTATCCTTATCGTCAACAGATTTTTTCTCTGCTAAACGCATTTTTGCCACATCTGCAGAATCAACAGGCACCCAGCCGAATCCAGCAAGATAGAATTCAGCACGACAATGCTGACCACCACTTACGTTTGCTACGCCATGTTCGTCCGCACTACCGAATGCACCTTTGGAATATTTGCCCATTTTATCCGCTGCACCTAAACGAATACCGAAAATTTCACGAGCTGGGATACCGCTGGCACGAGCTAGTGCAACGAAAACAGAGTTAATATCGGTACATTTACCTTTTAACACACCAGTGGTCAGAATTTTTTCTACATCACCATCGCCACAGCCTAGAACAGAATTGTCACGTTCCATATTGTTGACGATCCATTGGTGAATCAATTCAGCTTTTTTTAATGGATTAGTTTCAGTGCCCACAATTTTATCGGCGAACTGTTTCACAATAGCATCTGTTTTAATATGTTGAGTCGGTTTTAAATATTCTTGTACATCAACAGAATAGTGAATGTCTTTTGGTGGCTTGTAATTCGTCAACGCACCTTTAACCATAGGTTCACGATCTTTGGTTTCAATCACCATAGTGATTTTTAAATCGCGTTTTTGTGCATCTTTATCCCAAGTCGCAAAGAGCGTTTTCGCACCATATTTGTTGTTTTCTGTCACATAGGCATCCAAATAGTTACCTTCAAAATGGATAGATTTTACCTGTTGATACTCGCCATTAAACGGTAAAGGCACCCACAGATTCGCTTGTCCTTGCGAACCTTTTGGCGCAACTAAGTCATAAGTTTGAGTGAATTCATACAGATGAGAATCAGTATTGTAGTTTGGAATGTCGGTATTGGCGTAAGCCATGGAACATGCGGAGAGTACCGCAGTGGCGATAAGTTTCTTCATGAAAAGATCCTTCTTAGTTAATAGTTAAAACTTAACACATTAGATAAACTAATTGTGGACATGACTATAGTAGCTCATTTTATTTTCTAGTCAATATTGCTTTTTTATTTCAGCCATTTAAGATTTGCTAAAGAAATTCGAAGTAAAATACCGTTTCTATTTTTATTGGAAAGAATAATGACAAAACAAATTTTCACACAATCTCAACAACCAGAAGAACAAGAAATTCTGCCTAAGCAAGAATTTTATAATGTTGAAACAATCCTAGATAATGAACCTTTAGAAGGGGAGTTGTTGGACGAGCAATTTGAGCAAATTGTGAAACCTAAATCGAGTGGTTGGAAAACGGCTTTAAAATTGACCGCACTTTTATTTTTAGGAGCGACAGTTGCGCAATCTGTTCAATGGATTTGGGACAGTTATCAAAATCAACAATGGATTTACCTTGCTTTTGCGTTAGTGAGTTTTATTGTTGTATTGTTTGGTTTATCTGAAATCATCACAGAATGGCGACGTTTGGTGAAACTTAAAAAACGCTTGAATTTACAAGAACAAAGTCAGCGATTAATAGGTGAAAGTGCGGTCAAAAATCATCAAGTTTTTTCAGAGCAGGATAGTGAGCAAGGAAAAGCATTGTGTTTGTCTATTGCTGATACTTTAAAGTTAGATTCGCAACATCCTGCGATTGTTCAATGGGAAAAACAGCTGAATGAAAGTTATTCTGCTCGCGAAGTTACTCATTTATTCAGTAAAACGGTGTTACAGTCTTTTGATCAAAAAGCGAAAAAACTGATTACGAAAATGTCGGCAGAATCTGCAGTGATTGTGGCAATTAGTCCTTTGGCCGTTATTGATATGTTTTTTATTGCGTGGCGAAATATTCGTTTAATCAATAAAATTGCAGCGATTTATGGGATTGAGCTTGGGTATTTTACCCGTCTTCGTTTGCTCAGAATGGTATTGGTGAATCTTGCTTTTGCTGGTGCGACTGAAATCGTGCAAGATTTAGGAATGGACTGGCTTTCGCAAGATATTACTGCGAAACTTTCTGCAAGAGCAGCACAGGGAATTGGCGTGGGATTATTGACAGCTCGATTGGGTATTAAGGCTATGGAGTTTTGTCGTCCACTAGCATTTGAAAAGTCGGAAAAACCAAAACTTTCTCATGTGCAAAAAGAATTGCTGACGGTGATGAAAGATGCAGTGTTAGGCAAGAATAAACTGAAAGAAAAAGAAGAAGTATAATAAAAAAGAGCGGTTAAAATTGACCGCACTTTTTTTTGTATAAAAGAGATGATTAAAGTCCTGCTTTCAGGCTTGCCTCAATAAAGCGATCAAGATCGCCATCCAGTACGGCTTGTGTATTACGATTTTCCACGCCTGTACGGAGATCCTTAATACGCGCATCATCTAACACATAAGAACGAATTTGGCTGCCCCAACCGATATCAGATTTATTATCTTCCATCGCTTGTTTGTCTGCATTTTTCTTTTGTAACTCAAGCTCATACAATTTCGCTTTTAACTGCTTCATGGCTTGATCTTTATTTTTGTGCTGAGAACGATCGTTTTGACATTGCACGACAATCCCACTTGGCATGTGAGTAATTCGCACCGCACTTTCGGTTTTATTGACGTGCTGACCACCCGCACCGGATGCACGGTAAACATCAATACGTAAATCAGCCGGATTGATTTCAATATCAATATCGTCATCAATTTCTGGATAAACGAAAGCCGCTGCAAATGATGTATGGCGGCGATTGTTGGAGTCAAATGGGCTTTTACGTACTAAACGATGAATCCCTGTTTCTGTGCGTAACCAACCGAAAGCATATTCACCACTAACACGAATCGTCGCTGATTTTAAACCCGCCACATCACCATCGGATACTTCCATTAATTCTGTTTTAAAGCCTTTGCTTTCAGCCCAGCGAAGGTACATGCGAAGTAACATTTCTGTCCAGTCCTGCGCTTCTGTACCACCGGAACCTGCTTGTAAATCGACATAACAATCGCACGCATCATGTTCACCGCTAAACATACGGCGGAATTCTAATTTTGCAAGTTGTTGTTCAAGTTCGTCTAATTCAGCAACGGCTTCATTGAAGGTCTCTTCATCTTCAGCTTCAACGGCTAATTCAAGCAGCCCTTCAACATCCTCTAAACCTTGTTCTAAATTCTTGATGGTATCAACCACTTGTTCAAGTGAAACGCGTTCTTTCCCAAGCGCTTGAGCTTTTTCAGGATCGTTCCACACATCGGGTTGTTCTAATTCGGCATTAACTTCTTCTAAACGCTCAACTTTTTCATCGAAGTCAAAGATACCCCCGAAGCACAGATGTGCGCTCGGAAAGGTCGGCGATTTTGTTTTTGATTGGATTAATTTCAAACATAATAAATAAACCTCTATAAGCGGCAGAAGTATAAGTCATTTTCAGTTTTTTGGGTAGTTTGGCTTGCACAAATCATCGATCCATTTATAATTCTAATCTTTGTTGTTTAGATATTTAGGAATAAAAATGAAAAAATTACTGACCGCACTTTTAATCACTGCTTCTGCCACTGCGATGGCGACTGATGCTGAGATTAAATCGAAATTACAAGCATTAGGTGCGAAAAATATTGAAGTGAAAGATTCACCGGTAAAAGGCCTTAAAACAGCGGTGACTGATCAAGGCATTTTATATGTAAGTGAAAATGGTCAATATGTTTTGCAAGGCAAAATGTATGAATTAACAAATAAAGGCCCAGTTGATGTGGCAGGTAAACTTTTAGCGGATAAAGTGAATGCGTTAAAAAACGAAATGATCATTTATCCGGCAAAAAATGAAAAATATGTTGTGACCGTATTCATGGATATTACTTGTCATTATTGCCATATCCTTCATCAACAAGTGAAAGAATATAATGATTTAGGTATTACCGTTCGTTATCTTGCATTCCCACGTGCTGGAATGAATGAAACAGCTCGCCAAATGGAAGCCATTTGGACAGCGAAAGATCCTGTATTTGCATTGAACGAAGCAGAAAAAGGTAACTTACCAAAAGAATTGAAAACACCTAACATTGTGAAAAAACAGTATGATTTAGGTGTACAACTTGGTGTGAAAGGTACGCCAAGTATTGTGACTTCAACAGGTGAAATGCTTGGGGGATATTTAAAACCTCAAGATTTATTAGCTGTGTTACAAGAATCAGCACAATAATTGTTAGTAGTGAGGGCGTATGATATACGCCCTTAAAATATTCATATCATCAAAGCACATATCGAATGTTCCTTTAGTGGTCATTTTTAATAACAAAATACTGTGAAAAAACTCATCAAACGTCGTGAAATTCCTGCCGGAAATCCTGTTTCAGATAATGCATTACTCGATCGTCTCTATCGTTCTCGTCATATCAAAAATAGCCAAGAATTAGACCGCACTTTGCAATCAATGCTGAACCCTAATAAATTATACGGTATTCAACAAGCCGTGGATTTATTGTTTGAAGCTTATCAACAGCAACAAAAGATTGTTATCGTCGGTGATTTTGATGCCGATGGAGCAACCAGTACGGCACTTTCAGTATTAGCTTTGCGTATGCTTGGCTTTACTGATGTGGAATATCTTGTGCCAAATCGTTTTGAACAAGGGTATGGATTGAGTGTGCCAGTTGCTGAAATGGCAATGGAAAAAGGCGTGCAGTTATTGATGACGGTAGATAACGGAGTATCCTCCTTTGAGGGCGTGGCGTATTTAAAAGAGCAAGGGGTGAAGGTGTTGATTACCGATCATCACTTACCGCCAGAAATACTGCCAAATGCTGATGCCATTGTTAATCCAAATTTGCAACAATGTGATTTCCCTTCAAAATGTTTAGCCGGCGTAGGCGTGGCGTTTTATTTAATGCTCGCTTTGCGTGCTAAATTTCGCGAATTGGGTATTTTTACGGCAGAAACACAACCTAATTTTACTGAATTACTGGATTTAGTCGCGCTCGGCACAATTGCAGACGTTGTTCCCCTTGATCAAAATAACCGTATTTTAGCCCATCAAGGCTTGATGCGAATTCGTGCGAAACGTTGTCGACCAGGAATTATTGCTCTCGCAGAAGTGGCTAATCGGGAAGTTGAAAAACTTTGTTCGGCTGATTTGGGTTTTGCGATTGCTCCCCGTTTAAATGCTGCGGGTCGATTAGATAATATGTCTGTTGGTGTGGAGTTATTACTTACAGAAAGTATGCAAGAGGCTAGAGCGCAAGCCTTAGATTTGGATAGTTTAAATCAAGCCAGAAAAGAAATTGAGCAAGACATGAAGTTAGAAGCCTTAGAAATTTGCCGAAATCTCACCGCACTTTCTGATGAATTACCTATGGGGATAGCCTTATTCCAGCCAGATTGGCATCAAGGCGTATTAGGCATTGTAGCTTCTCGAATCAAAGATCAATACCATCGACCCGTTATTGCTTTTGCACAAGATCAAGAAGGTATTTTAAAAGGTTCTGCGCGTTCAATTGAAGGCTTGCATATGCGCGATGTATTAGAGCGCATCCATTCCCAACATCCTGATATGATTTTAAAATTTGGCGGTCATGCCATGGCAGCAGGATTAAGCATTAAAGAAAGCTTTTTCCCTGATTTTCAAAAGATTTTTAATCAAACGGTGCAAGATTGGTTAAATGAAGATCAATTACAAGGTGTAATTTGGACGGATGGCGAACTTCAAGCAAATGAATTTAGTATTGAAACAGCAGAAGTGATAAAATCTGGCGGACCTTGGGGACAAGCTTTTCCTGAGCCTGTTTTTGATGGTGAGTTTAAAATTTTTGAGCAACGTGCTATCGGACAAAATCAAAATCATTTAAAAATGCTTGTTGAGCCTAAAAATGGTGGTCCATTATTAGATGCCATTGCGTTTAATATCGATACTCGGTATTATCCCGATTTGTCGATTAAGCAGGCAAAATTTGCTTATAAGTTAGAAATTAATGAGTTTCGTGGAAATCGAAACGTCCAATTATTAGTCGATTATATTGAACCAATTGGTTAATTTATGAAAAAAGTTTGGCAGAATAAATTATTAAAAGGATCCTTTGCAATGATATTGCTGAGTGTGACGAATGTCGCATTCGGTGAAGTCAGTGCAAAGGATTTTTCTGCCAAAAATCCACCGCACTTACCACCAGCGAATGTCGCACAGTTTGAAGATGGTCGAGATTATTTTTCATATCAAGAACCGATTGAACAAGCCAAAAGAAGCGATCGTAAAATTCCGATCCAATTTTTCTTTGATTATGACTGTCGAGTTTGTTCTTCAGCGCAAGACATCTTGCAGCTTTATAGCCAAATTCGCCCAAATAAAGTGGCATTAGATGAATACCCGGTTGCTACGAACGAAGCAAAATTTTCAGCGACAATATTTTATACCTTACAGCGTTTAAAAGTAGGCGAGTTGTCAGATACGCTGTTATTTGAAACCTCTGAAAAGGCACGTTATACCGAATTATCGTCATTAGATAAGATGCGTGAATGGATAGTCTCGCAAGGAATCAGTAAAGCTGAATTTAATAAAGTCGTGCATTCAGCTGAAGTAAAAGAAGATGTGAATGATGCCATTAATTTAACAGAAGAATATGGTGTATTTACGTTCCCTTATGTGGTGGTGGGCGGAAAATATGTTCTCACCGCGAGTACATTGTATAACGATGATTATGGCGTTGCGGTATTAGATTTCTTAGTGAGTAAACTCGAACAAGAAAGGAAAAAATAATGAAAATCGGGATTGTTGGTGCGATGGCACAAGAAGTGGAAATTTTATCCCAATTAATGACAGATAAAAAAGAAACGAAAGTGGCAAGTGCGGTCATTTTTGAAGGCAAAATTAATGGTAAAGAAGTCGCATTATTGCAATCAGGAATAGGTAAGGTCGCAGCGGCTATTGGTACCACTGCTTTATTGCAATTGGCTAAACCGGATGTGGTTTTAAATACCGGCTCAGCAGGCGGTGTCGCAAAAGATTTAAAAGTAGGAGATATCGTTATTTCGGATGAAACTCGCTATCACGATGCAGATGTGACAGCATTTGGCTATGAAAAAGGTCAATTACCCGACAATCCAGCCGCTTTTCTTTCAGATAAAAAATTAGCCGATTTAGCCGATGAAATTGCCCAATCACAAGGGCAAAATGTAAAACGCGGTTTAATTTGCTCGGGTGATAGTTTTATTAATAGCGAAGAAAAAATTGCTCAAATTAAAGTGGATTTCCCTAATGTAACAGCAGTAGAAATGGAAGCAACAGCGATTGCACAAGTTTGTCATGCCTTTAACGTACCGTTTGTAGTCGTTAGAGCTATTTCTGATGCAGGAGATGGCGAAGCGAGTATGTCATTTGAAGAATTTCTCCCACTTGCAGCAAAGCAATCCTCGGCATTGGTGTTGGGTATGATAGATAGATTGTAAGCTTATATATAAAATCATTATATAATAGGGAAATCAGTTATTAGATAGCCTCTTATAAAACACATAAAATCAAAAGCCTCCGTTAATGGAGGCTTATTTTTTATAACAATAAAAGGATTATCAAAATGCTAAACATCATACATAAAACTCTTGTGGGAGGATTGCTGTTATTGTTGTCTTTCTTTTCACAAGCTAATGACGCAAGCCCTTTACGAGTAGGAATTGATTTAACTTATGCTCCTTATGCTTACTTAGATAATAAAGAGGCTAGTGGATTTGATCCTGATTTAATGCGATTACTTGGAAAAAATCTGAATCGTCCAGTCGAGTTTAAAGACACTCGAATTGAAAATATTATTATTGGATTAAATGCTGGACATTATGATCTTGTCGCTTCCGCTTTATATGTTAATCCTCAACGTGCGAAGCAAGTTGATTTTCTCCCTTATTTACAAACTGGAGGCGTTCTTGTTGTCCGAGGTAACGATAGCTTTTCTCCACAAAAACTAGAGGATCTTTGTGGTAAAAGCATTTCTTCAATGAAAGGTGCAGCTTGGATTCCAACGATGAATGAGGTTTCAGAGAAGTATTGTGCGCCTAAAAATCTAAAACCGCTTATTGTGAAAGAGTATCCGAGTGCGCCAGAGGCGGCCCAAGCACTTTTATCTGGTGGTGTTGATGTTCAGTATGAAGATGCAGCTGTTGCACAGATGGTGATTAATCAATTAGGTGATCGTTTAAAAATTACAAATAAAGAACAGTTATATCCGGTATTGATTGGGCTTGCTTTTAATAAGAATGACTTATCAGGTAAGGCTGTTATTGCACATGCGATAAAAGATACTTTAGCAGATGGTTCATATGAAAAATTACTAAAAAAATATAACCTTGAGTTTCCAAATGAAGCATTATTAAAACAAAATGGACTAGAAAATGCCTTAGATAATGCGATTCTAGCTAGTGAAAATGGAAATGATAAAACGATATCAAAAGGTTTTAATTGGTCATATTTAGCAAGCTTATTCGTAAATACTGATTTCTGGAAAGCTGTTTTAACCGTATTTGAGTTAAGTACATTAACTTGGATCTTTGCTGTTATTTGGGGATTTTTTCTTGCGCTTGGAACTCAATCGAATAAAAAACTAGTTAATAAATTTTCGAATACTTATATCTGGTTGTTTCGTAGTTTACCTTTATTAGTGTTATTAATTTTTATCTATAATGTGCCTCAATTCTGGAGTGCTAGTTCTGTTTTATTATCAAATCCATTTATTGCAGGTTTAATTGCTATGGTGCTCAGTGAATCTGCTTATATAGCAGAAATTCATCGTGGAGCCTTATCCTCTATACCTAAAGGTCAATATGAAGCCGGTAAAGTATTAGGAATTCGATTCTGGGGGCTTCAACGTTTAATTATTATTCCTCAGGCATTAAAAGTAGCGTTACCTCCACTAACTAACCAGTATATTACAATTGTAAAATTAACTTCTCTTGTTTCGGTAATTTCTTTAACTGAGATTTTATTAGTCGGACAACAGCTTTATACACGTAACTTTTTAGTATTAGAAACTTTGCTTGCTGTTGCATTTTATTACATTGTTATCGTGAGTTTCTTGTCTTGGGTGCTAAAAAAAGTTGAAAGCAAATTAGATGTATCTTTGATAAAAAATGAAAATTATGCTGAGGTTAATATCGATAAGTCAGCATTAGTACCTTATAGTATTTTGAAAACTGAACATGCTAATAGCGATGAAGCCTTGAGTGTTCATGGAGTAAAAAAATCCTTTAACGGCGTACAAGTTCTAAAAGGTATTGATCTTTCTTTAAAATGGGGTGAGGTACTTTCTATTATTGGTTACTCAGGATCTGGTAAAACAACATTAATTCGAAGTATTAATGGTTTAGAGTCATTAGATGAGGGAAGTATCAAATTAGAAGGAGAGGACTTTATCAATGGTAGCCATTTTGTTTCAAATTCAGTGGGTAAAATTGTGAATTTAGGAATGGTATTCCAAAATTATAATTTATTTCCGCATAAGACAGTATTAGAAAATCTTCTCCTTGCTCCTGAGTATCATAACAAGCCTAAAGATGAGACTCGATTATTGGCTTTAGCAATGCTTGATAAAGTGGGGATGTTGCAACATGCCAATAAATATCCACACCAATTATCAGGTGGCCAACAACAGCGAGTAGCTATTGCAAGAGCTTTAGTGATGAAACCTAAAATTATGTTGTTTGATGAACCAACTTCGGCATTGGATCCTACATTAGTTGGAGAAGTATTACTTGTTATGGAAGAACTTGCAAAAGAAGGTATGACAATGATTATTGTGAGTCATGAAATGCAATTCGCAATGCGGGTATCTGATAAAATTGCTTTTATGGATTCTGGTGAGATAGCATTTTTACAAACGCCAAGTGAGTTAAGAAATAATGATGATCCTCGAATTCGTCGATTTATTAATAATGAAATTTTACGTAACGATTTTGTAATTTAAAGGAGTAAAAATGAATAAAGATTTTCCTGAGTTTGTCGAGATTGGTATTTTACAACAACGTAAAATTGAAGCAGAGATAATTAAACCTATTTACGAAATTATGAAACGTGAATTTGGTTTAGATAAAGCTAAATCTATCATAGAGGAAGCTGTTGCTAATGCTGCAATTGATGCAGGAAAGGAATATGCCAAACGAGAACCTAATGGTACGAGTGTAGAGAGTTTTGTAGCCTTACAATATTTATGGGAAAAGGATGATGCATTACGTATAGAGGTTATTAATAATGATCATTATAAATATGATTATAATGTACATCGTTGTCGTTATGCTGAAATGTATAAAGAAATGGGATTAGAAGAAATTGGTTTCTTGCTTTCTTGTAATCGAGATAGCAAATTTATTGAAGGGTATGCACCAAATGTAAGTTTGAGTCGACCTCATACAGTCATGAATGGTGATGGTTTTTGTGATTTTAGATATCGATTACAAGAAGAGTCAGCTAAAAAAGAGGAATAGCATGGATGTTAATAATTCAAGATTACTTCATTTGTTAGATGTTTTTTCTCAATTTGGGAAAACCCCTTTAAATGGTGTGACAAGACTTGCATTAAGTAATGAGGATAAACTTGCAAGAGATTATTTGATTAAACTTTCCAAAGAGGCTGGCTTTTCGATAAAAATAGATGCAATTGGTAATATTTTTATTCGCCGTAATGGAAAGGATAATCAGTTAGCTCCAATATTAATTGGTTCTCATGGTGATTCTCAACCATTAGGTGGTCGTTACGATGGTATTTATGGGGTGTTAGCTGGTTTAGAAGTGTTATTGTCATTAAATGATCATAATATTGAAACTGCGCGACCAATCGATCTTGTTATGTGGACAAATGAAGAAGGGGCTAGATTTTCTCCTGCTATGATGGGGGCCTCGGTTTTTATTGGCAATTTATCTCTTACAGCTGCATTATCTGAAAAAGATAAGGACGGTATTTCAGTAGAGGAAGCATTAAATAATATCAACTATTTAGGCGCAGACGATTTTTCATCATATCATCCTTATGCTGTATTAGAGCTTCATATCGAGCAAGGTCCTGTTCTAGAAAATAATCAGACTGAAATAGGCGTAGTAACTGGTGCATTAGGACAGGATTGGTATCAAATCACATTGACGGGATTATCTTCTCATGCTGGAACTACGCCAATGAATATGCGCCAAGATGCATCAGTAGGCATGGCAAATGCGATAGTCAAATTTAATAAATTAGGTTTGAGAGAGGTGGTGAATCAGGGACGTGTGACTATTGGTCATATTAAATTAACGCCCAATTCACCCAATGTAATTCCTGGTGAAGCTTATTTCACGCTAGAGGTTCGTCATCCTAATGAGCAAAGTTTAATAAATATCGAAAGAGAAATTTATCAGATTTTGAATGATATTGCTCGAGAAAATAATTTAGTGTTTGATGTTAAGAAAGTTGTTTCTTTATCTCCAGTTAAATTTAATTCGGCGTTGATAAAAACGGTCCAAGATAGTTGTGGCTCATTAGGTTATTCTTGGGAGTATATTGTTTCTGGCGCAGGTCATGATGCTTGTCAATTAAATCATAAATTTCCAACATCAATGATATTTATTCCTTGTGTTAATGGATTAAGCCATAACGAGGCAGAAAATATTACAGATGATTGGTGCCAAAAAGGAGCAAAAGTGTTACTTGATTCGACAGTAACTCTGGCTAATCAAATTTAAAAAGCAATAATGTGGAGAATAAGGTAAAATTCTCCACATTATTATTTTAACTGGAGATTTTTATGGGGATGATTATCACCGTTGATGGCCCAAGTGGAGCAGGGAAAGGAACGCTTTGTTATGCTTTGGCAGAAAAGTTAGGTTTTACCTTATTAGATAGTGGTGCGATTTATCGCGTTACGGCATTGGCTGCGCTGAAACGTCATGCAGACTTAACCGATGAAGAAGGATTAGCGGAGTTAGCGCGTCATTTAGATATTAAGTTCATTCCAAAGAATGGAGAAGTCAATGTGCTTCTTGGTGGGATGGATGTGAGTCACTTAATCCGTACGCAAGAAGTGGCGGAAGCCGCTTCAAAAGTGGCGGTTTTTCCTAAAGTGCGGTCAGCTTTACTGCAACTTCAGCAGGATTTTGGCAAAAATGATGGCCTGATTGCTGATGGACGAGATATGGGAACTGTGGTTTTCCCAAATGCACAAGTTAAACTGTTTTTAGATGCAAGTGCGGAAGAACGTGCAAAAAGACGCTATAAACAGTTGCAAAATAAGGGAATTAATGGTAACTTTGCACAGATTTTAGCCGAGATACAAGAACGTGATTTTCGTGATAGAAATCGTGAGGTTGCACCATTGAAACCGGCTGATGATGCTTTATTGTTAGATAGTACAACATTGAGTATTGATGAGGTCATTGCTCAAGCGTTAGCTTATATTCAACAAAAAACGTCAATTTTGATTTAACTGTTTATTCAAGGAAGAATAGACATTTATCCTCAACCCCGCATTTTATGGATCTTAATGTGGATGTTATTAACTTAAATTAAGAAGATTATTTATATGTCAGAATCTTTTGCTCAACTCTTTGAAGAATCATTAAAAGGCCTTGAAACCCGTCAAGGTTCAATCGTTAGCGGTACTGTTGTTGCTATTCAAAAAGGCTTTGTACTTGTTGATGCAGGCTTAAAATCTGAATCTGCAATTCCTGTTGCTGAATTCCAAAACGCTCAAGGTGAACTTGAAGTTAAAGTTGGCGACACAGTAAACGTAGCTTTAGATGCAGTTGAAGATGGTTACGGCGAAACTAAACTTTCTCGTGAGAAAGCTGTTCGTCATGAATCTTGGATTGAATTAGAAAAAGCTTACGAAGATAAAGCGACCGTTATCGGTTTAATCAACGGTAAAGTGAAAGGCGGTTTCACAGTTGAGTTAAACGGTGTTCGTGCATTCTTACCAGGTTCATTAGTTGATACTCGTCCAGCACGTGAAGCAGATCACTTACTTGGTAAAGAATTAGAATTCAAAGTAATTAAATTAGATCAAAAACGTAACAACGTTGTTGTTTCTCGTCGTGCAGTGATCGAATCTGAAAACAGCCAAGAACGTGAACAAATCCTTGAGAACCTAGCTGAAGGTTCAGAAGTTAAAGGTATCGTTAAAAACTTAACTGACTACGGTGCATTCGTAGATTTAGGTGGCGTTGACGGTTTATTACACATCACTGATATGGCTTGGAAACGTGTTAAACACCCAAGCGAAATCGTGAATGTAGGCGACGAAGTAACTGTTAAAGTATTAAAATTTGACAAAGATCGTACTCGCGTATCTTTAGGCTTAAAACAATTAGGTCAAGATCCTTGGGTTGCTATCGCTGAAAACCACCCAGTAAACAGCAAATTAACTGGTAAAGTAACTAACTTAACAGACTACGGCTGTTTCGTTGAAATCTTAGATGGTGTTGAAGGTTTAGTTCACGTTTCTGAAATGGATTGGACTAACAAAAACATCCACCCATCT
This sequence comes from Haemophilus parainfluenzae, assembly GCF_003252795.1. Lineage (GTDB taxonomy): Bacteria > Pseudomonadota > Gammaproteobacteria > Enterobacterales > Pasteurellaceae > Haemophilus_D > Haemophilus_D parainfluenzae_K. Next base: position 239,709 of record NZ_QEPQ01000001.1, on the reverse strand, counting down.
AAAGTTGTAAGCCTTGGCGATACTGTTGAAGTAATGGTATTAGAAGTTGACGAAGAACGTCGTCGTATTTCTTTAGGTTTAAAACAATGCAAACCTAACCCATGGACTCAATTCGCTGAAACTCACAACAAAGGCGACAAAGTTACTGGTAAAATCAAATCAATCACTGATTTCGGTATCTTCATCGGTCTTGAAGGTGGTATCGACGGTTTAGTTCACTTATCTGACATTTCTTGGAATGTTGCAGGTGAAGAAGCAGTTCGTAACTACAAAAAAGGTGACGAAGTTTCTGCAGTAGTATTAGCAGTAGATGCAGTGAAAGAACGTATTTCTTTAGGTATCAAACAACTTGAAGATGATCCATTCAACAACTTCGTAGCGATCAATAAAAAAGGTGCAGTAATTTCTGCAACTGTTGTTGAAGCTGACGCGAAAGGTGCTAAAGTTGAATTAGCAGGTGGCGTTGAAGGTTATATCCGTGCAGCAGACTTAACAAACGAAGTTGCAGCAGGCGATGTAGTTGAAGCGAAATACACCGGTGTTGATCGTAAAGCACGTATCGTTCACTTATCTGTAAAAGCGAAAGATCAAGCTGAAGAAGCAGCTGCAGTTGCAAACGTGAATAACAAACAAGAAGATGTTGCTATTCCAAACGCAATGGCTGAAGCTTTCAAAGCGGCTAAAGGTGAATAATTAATTCACATAAATAAGGCTGGGTCATTGACTCAGCCTTATTACTACCAGCTATAATTAACAAGGATTTAGCGGTAATTTATTATGAACTAATGCATTACCTGTAAGTCTTAATAACAAGTTTAAGTATAAATTTAAAGGAGAGTTGACGATGACTAAATCTGAACTAATTGAAAATCTATCAACAAAGCACCCAACTTTATCCGCAAAAGAAGTAGAAGGTATTGTAAAGGATATTCTTGAACTCATTGCACAATCTTTAGAAGAGGGTAATCGTATCGAAGTTCGTGGTTTTGGTAGCTTCTCTTTACACCATCGTCAACCGCGAGTGGGCCGTAATCCTAAAACCGGTGATTCTGTAAAATTAGATGCTAAATCTGTACCGCACTTTAAAGCGGGTAAAGAATTAAAAGATCGCGTAAATGTTTTTGCTTAAACATTCAATCGATATCAATAAAACGACACTTAGGTGTCGTTTTTTATTACAAATTTTGGCATAATGAACCTATTCTTAACAAAGGAGATTGTGATGATTAAATATATTCTTGGGCTCATTATTGTATTGGCTATCGTACTTGTTGCGGTAACTATAGGGGCAAATAATGATCAAGTAATCACCTTTAACTACATTGTTGCTGAAAGCCAATTCCAACTTTCAACATTAGTTGCCATTTTATTTGGTTTTGGATTAATTTTAGGTTGGTTAATTACCGGATTTTTCTACTTAAAATTAAAATTCAAAAATATGTCGTTAGCGCGTCAAGTTAAACGTCAAACATTACAAATTAACGAATTAACGACTACTCGCGATAAGGCAGTATAATGCTTGAATTACTCTTTCTGCTTCTGCCAATAGCCGCCGCTTATGGTTGGTATATGGGGCATCGGAGTGCCAAGAAAGATCAGGAAGATATTAGTAATAAACTCTCCCGTGATTATGTCACGGGGGTCAATTTTTTGCTTTCTAATCAAACGGATAAAGCCGTTGATTTGTTTCTTGATATGTTGCAAAAACAAGAAACAGAAAATGAAATTGAAAGCAACTCTCAATTTGAAGCTGAGCTAACGCTCGGTAACCTTTTCCGTTCTCGAGGCGAAGTGGATCGTGCTTTAAGAATCCATCAAGCCCTCGATCGTAGTCCAAATTATTCTTTCGAACAAAAATTATTAGCTAAACAGCAACTTGCTAAGGATTTCATGGCGGTGGGTTTTTATGACCGTGCGGAAGCCCTTTACATCATTATGGTGGATGAACCTGAGTTCGCTGAAAATGCGCTACAACAGCTTTTAGTGATTTACCAAAAAACAAAAGAATGGAAAAAAGCGGTTAATATTGCAGAAAAACTAGCCAAAATTTCCCCTAAAGAAAATGATGTGGAATTAGCACAATGTTATTGTGAATATGCCTTAAGTGGTGAACTTGAAAGTGCGGTCGAAAAACGCAGTATTTTACAAAAAGCGTTGAATGTATCTCCAACCAGTGTGAGAGCATCAATGCTGCTTGCGGATTTAGAAATGGCAGATAAAAACTACCGTCAAGCCATTCACTTTTTGGAGAATATTCTTAATCAAAATCCAATTTACATTGGAGAAGTGTTGAAAACACTCAAATATTGTTATGATGAATTAGGAGAGAGAGATAACTTTGAGTTATTCTTGATTCGAGCCAGCCAGCAGATTAACAATACGAAAGTAGATTTGATGTTAGCAAGTGTGATTGAAGAGAAAGATGGCAAGAGTGCCGCGCAATCAAAGCTTTATCAACAACTCACAAAACATCCAAGTACCTCTATTTTCCACCGTTTTATTCAATTCCAAATTGATGATGCAGAGGAAGGGCGAGGTAAAGAAAGCTTAATTTTGCTACATAAAATGGTCGGAGAGAGAATTAAGCAAGGCTTTGGTTATCGTTGCTCTAATTGCGGTTATCAAACCCATAAATTAATGTGGAATTGTCCTTCTTGCAAACAGTGGGAAACCATCAAACCTGAACATAATTAATTGACACAGTGAGGTAAAATTATGAATAGCAAAGTAATCGTTGCATTGGATTACGAAACGGAAGCAGAAGCGTTATCTCTCGTGGATCAAATTGATCCAAGCTTATGCCGTTTAAAAGTGGGTAAAGAAATGTTTACCACACTGGGAACCAGTTTCGTTAAGCAATTACATGAGCGTCAATTTGATGTTTTCCTCGACCTAAAATTTCATGATATTCCGAATACTGTGGCAAGAGCTGTGCGTTCTGCGGCTGATTTAGGCGTATGGATGGTTGATGTCCATGCTAGCGGTGGTTTAAAAATGATGGAAGAGGCGAAGAAAATTCTCGAGCCTTATGGAAAAGATGCACCGTTATTAATCGCGGTAACTGTATTAACAAGCATGGAAGATTTAGATTTGTTGCAAATTGGTATTAATTCTTCGCCACTTGAACACGTTTTACGTCTTACAAATTTAACACAGCGTGCAGGATTAGATGGGGTAGTTTGCTCACCACAGGAAGTAGAGATTTTACGTAATACTTGTGGTCCTGATTTTAAATTAGTCACCCCAGGGATTCGTCCAATTGGTAGTGATTTTGGTGATCAGCGTCGCGTCATGACACCAGCAGCAGCTATTCGATCTGGTTCTGATTATTTAGTGATTGGTCGTCCAATCACTCAAGCTGAAGACCCAGCTAAAGTGCTTCGTTCAATTAATGCATCAATTGAGTAATATGACTGAGAGTACTTTAGTATATTCTACCGAAGTGGGTCGAATTAAAGAGCAAAAGCAACCGGTACAACGCCCTAAGGGTGATGGTGTGGTTCGCATCCAAAAACAGACCAGTGGTCGAAAAGGTGCGGGCGTCTCAGTGATTACTGGGCTAGATTTATCCGATGACGAATTAAAAAAATTAGCCGCTGAACTTAAAAAACGTTGTGGTTGTGGTGGTTCAGTTAAAGACGGCAATATTGAGATTCAAGGCGAAAAACGCGATTTACTTAAACAACTTTTAGAACAAAAAGGGTTTAAAGTAAAATTAGCTGGTGGTTAAGATAAGACAAAAAATCCATCTTCAATTGAAGATGGATTTTTTCATAATTAGCCTTCCATAAAGTTTGGTTGGTAAGCAAAGAACATTGCACCTAAGAAACTTAACAAGGCAAATGCCAGAAATGCACTGTTGGGATTGACCGCTTTACGACTAAAATATTTAGCCGAGAAGAAGATATAAAGCACAAGCATGATGATTTTCATGACCAGCCAGCTTTGTAACTGGTAACCGACCAAGAAGAAAATCGTTAAGCCGCTAGCAATTAAAAGTGTATCAACTAAGTGCGGTAAAATTTTTAGCAGTTTAATCGCGCGCCAATTTTTCCCACTTAATTGCATTCCCCCACGGATAATTAATAATCCTAAACTTAAAAATGCACAAACAATGTGCAAATAAACTAACATAATCACTCCAGATGTAAAAGGAAAGTGCGGTCAAAAGTGACCGCACTTTAATTTCTTATTTTGCAATACGCTTATATTTAATACGATGTGGTTGTGTTGCGGCTTCACCTAAGGTTTTCTTTTTCCACTCTTCGTAGTCTGAGAAGTTACCTTCGTAGAACGTCACTTTACCTTCATCACCGTAATCTAAAATATGAGTCGCAATACGATCTAAGAACCAACGGTCATGGGAAATCACCATTGCACAACCCGGGAATTCTAAGATCGCATTTTCTAATGCACGTAAGGTTTCAACGTCTAAGTCATTGGTAGGTTCGTCCAATAACAGTACGTTACCACCACGTTGTAGAAGTTTCGCTAAGTGTAAACGACCACGTTCACCACCTGATAATTCGCCAACGCGTTTTTGTTGATCTACGCCTTTGAAGTTAAATCGGCCAACATAGGCACGGCTTGGAATTTCAAAGTTACCAATGGTCAGAACATCTTGTCCGTTAGACACTTCTTCCCAAACGGTTTTCTTGTCATCCATTGAATCACGGAATTGATCCACAGAAGCAAGCACAACGGTTTCACCCATCGTAATTGAGCCGCTATCGGGTTGTTCTTGGCCTGAAAGCATACGGAATAGGGTCGATTTACCCGCACCATTTGGCCCAATAATACCCACGATAGCCCCTTTTGGAATGCTAAATGATAAATTATCAATTAAAGTGCGGTCGCCATAAGATTTGGTTAAGTTCTGCACTTCAATCACTTTATCACCTAAACGTGGACCAGGTGGAATAAAGAGTTCATTGGTCTCGTTGCGTTTTTGGTATTCGCCAGAGTTCAACTCATCGAAGCGTGCCATACGAGCTTTGCTTTTCGCTTGACGGCCTTTCGGATTTTGGCGTACCCATTCTAACTCTTTCGCAATCGATTTTTGACGCGCATTTTCAGCAGCTTGTTCTTGCTCTAAGCGTTTCTCTTTTTGCTCTAACCAAGAAGAGTAGTTACCTTCCCAAGGAATACCTTCACCACGGTCAAGCTCTAAGATCCAACCTGCTACGTTATCTAAGAAGTAACGGTCGTGGGTAATTGCCACAACAGTACCTTCGTAGTCATGTAAGAAGCGTTCTAACCATGCTACAGATTCCGCATCTAAGTGGTTGGTTGGCTCGTCTAATAAGAGCATGTCTGGTTTTTCGAGTAATAAACGACAAAGCGCCACACGACGACGCTCACCACCAGATAAATGCTCAATTTTGGCATCCCAATCTGGTAAACGTAATGCATCAGCCGCACGCTCTAATTGGTTATCTAAATTATGTCCATCATGTGCTTGAATAATCGCTTCAAGGTTTGCTTGTTCTGCGGCTAGTTTATCGAAATCCGCATCAGGATCGGCATAAAGTGCATAAACTTCATCTAAACGAGTCAATGCATTTTTTACTTCAGAAACGGCTTCTTCGACCGCTTCACGCACAGTTTGTTGCGGATCAAGTTTTGGTTCCTGTGGAAGATAACCGATCTTAATACCCGGTTGTGGACGCGCTTCACCTTCGAACTCTTTATCCACGCCCGCCATAATGCGTAAAAGGGTTGATTTACCCGCACCATTTAAGCCGAGCACCCCGATTTTTGCACCAGGGAAGAAGCTTAAAGAAATATCTTTCAAAATATGACGCTTCGGTGGCACCACTTTGCCGACACGGTGCATCGTATATACAAATTGCGTTGACATAATTTTCTCGATGTTATGAATAAAAGTGCGGTTATTTTACTTTATGTTTAGGGAATAAGCTATTTGAAAGGCAAAAAAAACCACCCATACAGGGTGGTAGGAAAGTAGTTTAGCTATATTTATGATTATTTTATTTAGGAACTTTATGAATATCAAGCAATCACTTGACGAGACAAATAGTACATAAATTTCAGTTATAAGGGAAATGCGAATGAATCATTTTTTGATAAAAATCAATAAAATCATAGGATTTTTTACTTTTAGACTGATTTTTATTCGATTTTGATTGGGAACTGCTTGTGATAAAATCTGTCTATTCAATCATTTAGCCACTCTTTTTTCTTATTTATGTTTAAAAAATTACTTCTTGGATTATTGCTGATTTCACCTTTTTCAGCGCTAGCGCATCCCCACGCATTCATCGATATGCAAACGAAACCCTTAGTGAAAGATAATCAATTAATTGGTTTCTCGACGCAGTGGTTACTTGATGAGGCCAGTTCTTCAGCCGTCCTGTATGATGTGAAACAGGCGAAAGGGGATAAGGCCGCCCAACAGAAGTTAATTGATGAAGTCATGGCGAACGTTGTGAATGAACATTACTTTAGTTATGTCTTTGACAAAGAAAATCATAAGATTAAATACACAAAACACCCTGAAAATTACGGTATGCGTGTGAAAGGGAACGAGGTGGAATATTATTTTGATTTTCTTTTGGCACAGCCACAGGCCTTACAAAATAATGAATTTACGCTGATGACTTATGACCGCACTTATTATGTGGCTATGCGGTATGCAGAACCAGGCAAAAGATCGGTTGATTTTTCATCACTTCCTGCAAATTGCAAAGGCGAGGTGCTGGAACCTAATGTCGATGAAAAAATTCAATCTTACGCATCATCATTGGATAAATCGCAAAAAAATGAAGATGATTCTCTTGGTGTATTGTTTGCGCAGAAAGTAAAAATTAAGTGTGAATAAAATGAAGTTAAAACTGACCGCACTTTTTATTGGTTTATTAGCGATTATCTTCGCATTATTACCTTGGCTGTTTGTGCAAGTTGCCGATTGGCAAAAAGCCTTTAATCAGCTGATTTCTGAAAATCTCCATCAGATTCAAGCTCATTCATCAACGGCAGGATTGTGGTTGATTTTTGCCGCCTTTTCTTATGGTGTATTACATGCATTAGGGCCTGGGCATGGCAAATTTATTATCGCTAGTTATCTTTCTACGCACGAGAGTCAACTTAAGACCAGCGTACGCTTAAGCTTGCTTTCCTCTCTTATGCAAGGTTTTGTCGCAGTTGCTGCAACCTCCATTGTGGTGGTGATACTTAATCTTTCCTCTAAATATTTTAAACTTAGCCAGTTATGGCTGGAGCGTAGTGCTCTAATTTTATTAGTGTTATTAGGGATTTATTGGATTGCTCAAGGTCTGAAAGGATTAAAGAAAAAGCAATCTTTTCGCATTACATCGATCCAATCATTACCAAAACAGATTGGAACAGCTTCGCCATTTCGATATGAGCAAGGAAAAGTAAGTCAAACACAATGTAGTTGTGGGCATCAACATCTACCGAATGATCAACAGCTTAAGCAATCAGGTGATTTAAAATCTCAGCTCTTAGTGATTTTAACCATTGGTATGCGACCGTGTAGTGGCGCTATTTTTGTGCTCTTTCTCGCTTATATGCTGGATCTTTATTGGTGGGGAATTGTAGCTACGTTTGCCATGTCTCTGGGCACAGGATTAATGCTTTCACTTTTTGCTGCGTTAGTGCGCTATGCGAGAAATGTCGCAACGCGATTAGGCCATTGGTACGGTTTAACTGGTTCTAATCAAAAAGGCGAGGCAATGATCAAATGTATTGCGGGCGCAATTATGATCTTTTTTGCACTAAGCTTGTTATATGGCACGATGGAGGCTGTAACAGGTGGCGGTGCCTTGTTTGGTGGGTAAAGAAAAGGGCAGCGTTTGCTGCCCATTTATTTGAAAATAGATTATTCAACCCAAGTAACGATTTCTTCAATTGGTCTACGTGATTTTTTAGTAATGTCTCTCGCACGATAACCAAATGTTGCTGCCACAGATACGCCCCATTCATTTGGATCAAAGAGACCTTCAGCGGTTAAAGTTTCATTCATTTTATCGTAGTTAAAGCCTTCAATAGGGCAAGAATCTACACCGATAGCGGCGGCACCAGTGAGCATATTGGCTAATGCAATGTAGGTTTGTTTGCTTGTCCAGTCAAATAATGCACGCTCGCTTTCTGCGGTTTTCATTTCAACTTCTTGTAAGCCTTTATATTTTGCCAAGGCTTTTTCTAACTGCTCACCTTGTAAACCTCTACGCACCGCTACATCACGGAAGAAAGGCGTGTCATAGCGTGCATTTTTCTTCGCAAGAATGATCACTAAATGGCTACAATCATCTAATTGATATTGCATACCCCAGCTAAAAGGTTTGAGTTTATCGCGTAATGCTTTATTTTGAATCACTAAGAACTTCCATGGCTCAGAGCCGACAGAGCTTGGTGATAAACGAGCAAATTCTAAAATTGCCGCGAAATCTTCTTGGCTAATTTTTTTATTCGGATCGTAATAACGTGTGGAGCAGCGATTTTCGAATACCTGAAGCATTTGTTCGCGTGTAATTTGACTCATGTTTTCTTCCTCTTAACATTATCTAATTTGTGATCTTTCGACCGCACTTTAGCGCTCTTTCCAATATCCAATCCACTCTTTGAGTAATTGCATATTTTTCGTAATCGCGCCACCTTGTGGAATAAAATGCATCATATTGAGTCCATAACTGTCAGGCGTAATGCCTTCACCTACACTTGCAGGTAACACATCAAAACCTTGTTGTTGGAACAATAATTTTGCACGTTGCATATGCCATTCATTGGTGACTAAAATAATTTTGTGAATACCTTCTTTTTCCAACATTTGTTTGGTGAAAAGGGCATTTTCTTTGGTAGTAAGAGCTTTAGGTTCAATCCATTTAGTTGGCACATTAAAGAAGTTTTTGAGTTCTTCCGCAGCGATTTTTGCTTCAATGGCGCCAGTTGGACTCGCCCCTGTAATTAATAATGGCAAGTGCGTTTCTTTTTGCAAGAATGCGGCATAGCGTAAGCGTTCAAGTTGAATACCTGTTGAAGCTAATGGTGCATAAAGCTCTTTGCTATCACGTAAACCACCGCCAAGTAAAACGATCGCTTGAGCTTGTTGATAATCTTGCAGTGTTAAATGATCTTCAGTAATGAGACTGTCTTTAAGTACTTGTGCCGTGTAAGGAATGCTTAAAAGATAGAGTAGAGAGAAACCAAGTGCGGTCGAAATTCGGCTTAATTTTTTGAAATTGAATTTAGCTAGAATAAGTGAAAGTCCCCATAAAATTAAAATATTAAATGGGGGAAGAATCATGGCTGTAATCAGTTTTTTCAATTCAAACATTATTTATCCAATTCAACAAAATCTAGCTCTTTGGTCCATAATTTGGCATAGCTACTATTTTTACCATAAGAGTTATCGCAAACACGATTTGGAATTTCTAACAAGCAAGAGAAAATATGACCATGTAAGCGAGTTGTGGTGACTTTATCATTCGCTAAGAATACTTGTGCAACACGTTTTACAATGCGTTGAGTATAGGCATACCAAAACTGATGGCAAAGATCTTTCAGCCAACCCAGACCAAATTTATTGGCTATTTTACTCATTCGCCAGCTTACTGCTAAAACAACATCGTCTTCTGTTGAAAGAATATCTTCCCAGTCTTTTACATCGCTGTTAGCAGGCAGTTGAGCAAGGATATTTTTCTCGATATCACTCGCTTCAATATCTTTACGTAGGAAGTAAAGTTGCTCACCAGTTTTGCCTTGTTTCGTTTCCATGGTTCCATAAAGCTGATGAGCCATGTCCGGTGACAAATAAACATGATTTGAAAATTGTGCAAATAGATTCGCTGTTCTTTCGTCACGAGCCAGTAGATGGCAATCACTGTGGCTACGGAAAAGTGCGGCTGATTTTTGCAGATTTTCTTCGTGTTTAAAATAAGCAGTTTGTGGCAGCACAATAATTCGATTATTCGGGAAATGCGTCACCATTTCTTCACGGATCTTTTGGTGCTGCGGATAAAGATCGCCAAAGTTACCGCCACCATGTAAAAGGATGGTGGTGTTTGGTGTAATTTTCGCTTTAACTTCTTCAAGATCTAAATCATATTCGCAACGTTTTAAGGTTACGTTAATGTGGTGATCTTTAAAAAATTGCTCAGTTCCGTGATAAATCAGCAAATCGCCCACGTTCAAATGAAGCGGGTAGTCGAAATAAAATACGTCGTTTTTATCTTTGATCAGTTCAACAATAGGATTCAGTTTGTTTTTTAAATCAATAAGGAGTTGATTCATTTTTTTACTCTTTTCTTTAAATAGCTAAACAAGAAATTTTTTTCTGCTGTGTTTAATCCGAAGATTAAAATGACACAGATTAATACCATTTCTAAAATGATGGATTGTCCAATAAATTCCAATAAAGAATAACTGCGGGTGGTATCTGATATATAGATGATACCTAATAGCAGGCCAAACACCACGCCCACATTCACTAAATATGAGACAAATTCTTTGTGGTTAAATTTAATTTTTTTATTAATAAAATATAATCGATAGATTTGTGAGATGACCATCGTACTAAATTTACCCACAAAGGCAAATACTGGATTATAACCTAGTGTGAACAAATAATAAGCCAAAGGCACCGTACAAAGATCGATTAATGCTACGATGATATTGTATTGTTTTACGGTGGATGTGCCAATGGCTAATGCACTCATCCAAAATGCCCCAGCCATCGCACTGATTAATAAGCAAGCAATAATAGCTTGTACAAGCTGTTCAGTATATTGCGGAAGATGATCACCTAACCAAAATGTCAGTAAGGTATGGGTGAAATACAATACAGGTGCAGAGAGAATCGCCATTAAATAAAGTGAATATTTTGAAATACCAAGAATTAATTGGCGATTGCGATCGTAATCTTTTGCTGCATAAGACTGCACTAACTGCGGATTAGCCGCCATTTGGAAATTATTCACAAAGCTATAAACGGCACCTTCTACCTGTGTCGCAATGGCAACAGCGGCGTTGACTGCCACACCAAAGAATAAGTTTGATACCATATTCAAGCCTTGTGTTGAACCCACATAGGCAACTTGTCCCATGAGCATCCAACCGGAAAAACTTACCATTTCTTTGGTTTTGCTTAAATCTTTATATAAGCGGAAACGTGCGGCTTCTTTGAAATAATATTTAGTGAATAACACATAAAGGGAGAGCACAATTAAGCTGACTGAAAGCAATAAGCAGCCATAAGTAATCAACTTATCGTAATGTGTGATGTGGCTTAAGATAAAGACAGAAGTCAGTTTTAAGATGGTTTCACCTAATCCCAACCAAGCATAGAATCCCATTTTCTCGTGTGCAACAATCATGGCATTGAATGGCACCTTGATGATTTCAACAAGGGCAATAATTAATGCTAATTGGTAAACGATATTTACGGCTTGCAAGCGTTCAGCGGGGATCACCAATTTGTGATTTAAAAACCATAAACCGACGGTTTCAGCTAACACGAATACGATAAAAATAATGAGTAGGTGATTTAAGATACTAATATTAAAGACTTTATTAACGCGTTGAATGTCATTCGAGGCTTTTTCTACGTTAATAAAACGCTGTGTAGTGGCGGTCATTGTGCCATTAAAAAAGGAAAATAAGACCACAACCCCCATCACAATGTTGTAGATACCAAAATCTTCCACACCCAATACCTGTAATACTACACGAGAGATATATAGCATCGCCCCCATATTGAAGAGCATTCGGATATAAAGAAATAGCGTATTTTTAGCAATGGTTTTATTTGACATTGTGAAAATGAAATTAAAAAAGTTGGGGGAATTATAGGGGGGATTGGGGTGTGTAGCAAGCCTTGAGAGACTTCTTATAAGTTCAATTGTATTTAGTAAAAAAAGAAAAGGCTAAATATAAATTTAGCCTTTTATTATTTAGACGATGCAGACTGCTAAATCTAGTTGCTTATTATGGAACTGATGCAATGTGCCACGATGACCCACGCTCAGAATGATCATATTGGGTAATCGCTCTTTAATTGTTTTATAAAGGAGGTACTCGGTTGGCTCATCAAGTGCTGATGTGGTTTCATCTAAAAAGACCACTTCAGGTTTCGTCAGTAAAATCCGAATAAATGCCACGCGCTGTAATTCACCTGGCGACAAAATTGCTTGCCAATCGTTCTCTACATCAAGGCTATGAAGATATTTATCTAAACAGCAATCAGTCAGTGTTTTTTCCAATTCAGGATGATAAGGATCGATATCCGGATAGCAAATCGCTTCACGTAGCGTACCTTGTGGCATATAAGGACGCTGCGGTAAGAATAAACTGGTCACACAAGGATGTTCCACCAGACCAACAGTCTCAAAAGGATAAATCCCCGCCATCGCTTTTAATAGAGATGTTTTCCCTGTGCCAGATGGACCTTGAATTAATAAAGCATCACCATTTTTTAATTCAATATCTAAGTTATTAAGCAACAATCTACCTTGCTCATCTTTAATACCAAAGTTTGACAATGCAACACGGTTAGAACATTTCATGGGTTGATGAACCTCTGAATGATCTAATTCATCCAACTTAGTCATAAAACCATAAAGACGATTTAAACGCGCTTGGTAGAGTGTAAATTCTTCATAGAACAAACGGAAGAAAGAAAGTGCTGTCATTAATCGGTTAAATGCTTGCACAGTTTGGTGCATATCGCCCAGTTTGATTTGTCCAGTGAAAAAACGAGGGGCTTGCAGCATTAACGGCAAGAGTTTTGCAACACGCGTGACACTTCCATTAAAGCCGTCTAATCCCAGCATTCTCAATACAATTGCCCAACGGTTATGAATGATTTGAGCAAATTTGTTTTTCAATAAATGTTGTTCTTGCAATTCACCTTGATAGAACGCGATACTTTCCGCATTATCTCGCACTCGAATTAAAGAATAACGATAGTCACCATTAAGTTTTTCTTTGTTAAAGTTTAACTTGATCAAAGGGTGACCAATCCAAACAGACATTAACGTTGCGAGGATAATAAAGGCGTAAATAAAGAAGACAACACCTTTTTCGATATTTAATCCGAAAAGACTTAACACGCCAGAAAGAGACCAAAGGATGATAGTAAATTCAATGGTGGTCAGAACAGAATTAATCATGCCACGTACAATAGTGACAGTGCTACTGATGAATTCACGAGCATCTTGTTCAATACGTTGGTCAATATTATCGGGTAGCTCTTTTTCGTATTTAAGACGATAGTATTTTTTATTTTCTAACCAGCGTTTAACAAGGACTTTATTTAAGCTTTCCAACCAACGAATTTCAAATACTTGCTGCAAGAAATAATCGGCGATGGAGTGGATAACTTGTACCAATACTAAGAGGGCATTCAGTTTTGCAAAGAACCAAAACTTATCCGCATCTAATTCCTGCATGGAGCTATAAAGCCCATTGTAGAAAAAAGAATTGAGAACACTGAAGCGTACTTCTAATAAAATCATGGTAAACAACACCAATAGCATAAGGATTATTTTGATGCTGTTACTTCGATCAATCGAAGGGGATGCAATATGCCAAAACTTTTGACCAAATGTGGTTTGCTTTAGTGCTATCATCACCATGCTAAAGCATAAAACTACCCAGAAAAGTGCGGTCAAAATCCAGCTTAAACTTGAGTTAAGTTCAGTTTGCCAATTCATTGATTATCCATAAAGTAAAAAACGAAAAAAGGGCGAAATATTCGCCCTAATATTGTGCGCTCAATTAAAACTCAACTTTCGTGTTGAAGATAAATTCACGTCCATAACCTAACGCAACAGGGATTAACGTGTTTGTTGCGTTACCAGAGGTAGATGGATAGTAAGTTTTATCTGTTAAGTTTTTACCGTTAAGTTGGAAAGACACTTTCTTGCCAGAGATTTTGGTGTCGTAAGCAATAAAGGCATCATATACCACGGCATGAGGTAATTTGTATGCTTTGGTGTAATCACTGTTATAAGCATGCCAAGAACCTAAATAACGAGCACCGCCACCAACACGGATGTTACCAAAATCAAATTCACCTATGTTATAAGCTAAGAATAGAGAAGCTTGATGTTTCGGTACACCAGAAAGTTGTTGATTTACCGCATCAGGATAAAGCTCATTTTCAAGTGATTTTACTTTAGTGTATGTATAGTTAGCCGCTACACTTAGGTTATCAGTAACTTGACCATTAAGATCGAATTCCACACCGCGAGAACGTTGTTTGCCCACAATATTTAGCTGCGCACTTGAACCCGAACCAACGGCCTCAGCTACATTACGTTTGGTGATATTGAATAATGCAAGTGTCGCATTGAAGCCAGAGTTTTCGTATTTTGCACCAATTTCAAAAGATTTACCTTGTTCTGGTTTTAAATCACCGCTAACAGGTGTTGCAACACTCATTTGTGGACGGAAAGACTCAGCGTAGTTAGCAAATGTCGCAATATGTGGCGTAAATTTATATACGGCACCTAATTGATACAATAATTTACCATCGTGCTGATCAGTATTTCCTGTTCTTGTTAGATTTTGGCCTTTTTTACAGTTTGCAGCATTTAAACAATGACGTCCCGCAAATTGATCAAAGTACTCATAACGTAAACCACCAGTCATGATAAAGTTATCGGTAAAGTAAGCGGTATCTTGAATATAAACACCAACGGTTTTGAGATGGTTATATTGGTAAGCGTTGCCGTTACCGTTTTTATGTTCAGCAACCGGATTGGTATAATTTGGATGATCGATATTGATATCAGAACTCATGATACCTTGGTTATAAATAGGTCCAATATCACGAATATTACGCATAACATCCACACCGGCTACAAAACGGTTGGCAATATCACCAATACCAAATTCACCGACGATATTTAATGTGCCACTATGAACACGTTGATCGCCTTGTTGTTGCTCAATAGCTCGGCGTACATGACGAGCGCTTAATTCTGGAGAGGTAATCTCGCCCTTTTTATTTTTAATAGCAGGGATCGCAACATCTTTAACATTGATATTTGTAATACGTGCTTGGTTATAGAAATATTTATAACGAGCATAGCTGTAACCCGCATTTAATTTCCAACCGTCACTTAATTTGTGTTCAATTTTGAAATCGATATTATCGGTTTTTGCGGTTGTTTCATTATTCGGCTCATCTAAACGACGTGATACAGGGATATCCGGTAATGCATTCGTTGCCGTTAAAAGATTTGTACCACGATCAAATGGCTCAAGAATATCTTTATGTTCATAAGAAAGAAGCACTTTAGTTTTATCATTTTCCCAAGAAAGTGATGGTGCGTAAGTGGTATTCTTCACTTTACCAAAATTACGCCAGTAGTCTTTTTCTTGTTTGTCATAGATAAAGCGGTAAGCAAAACCATTTCCTAAGCCACCAGTGAAATCTAATTGTGTTCCCCATAGGCTATGATTACCTAAAGTTCCACCAATGATATAGCGAGGTGTTTGTTGTGGTTTTTTAGTAATGATATTAACCACACCACCAGGATCTTGAATACCGTAAAGTACAGATGCAGGCCCTTTTAACACTTCAACGGTTTCAGTTGTCGCGCTAAAGTTTTTTGCTGGGCCGGCTTGTAAACCGTTACGCATAATCGAGTTGTCACGGTTTCCACCAAAACCACGTTTTTGGATGGCATCAAACATACCACCTAGCGTATTGGCTTGGCTTACACCACTGACGTTATAAAGCGCATCAATGAGTGATTCAGGTTTACGATCTTCTAATAATTTAGTCGAAAGGATATTGACAGTATTTGGCGTATCGAATACAGGCACTTCAGCTTTTGATACAACGGATGTCCCTGTTGTTTGATAACCATTTTGTTTAATACCTGTATCTTGAACATTAATTTGTTCAAGCGTTTCAGTGTTTGCTTTTACAGGTTGTTCAGTTTCCGCAAATGCCGAAACAGAAAAACTGGTTAAAAGTGCGGTTGAAATGAGGCTTAATTTAAAATTCATAATCGCTATCCCGATAGATAATAAAAGAGGCGCAAGTATAGCGAAAACGTTTTCGTTGATCAATGAAAATTATTTTCATTTGTACGGGTGATTCGTTCAGAAAGTATCCATTCAAATTAAGTAGGGATAAAAAGAAAAAATCCCAAGCTAAAAAGCTTGGGATTGCAAGATGGTGCGACTAGCTGGACTCGAACCAGTGACCCCCACCATGTCAAGGTGGTGCTCTAACCAACTGAGCTATAGTCGCGTAAAAGATGTGGCAGATGATAAACAGTTTTGAGGATGAAAACAAGAGGATTTGTTTTAAGTTAAATTTAGCTGCTAAAAAAATAACCAAAAATTGATTTAAAAAGTCTCAGTAGTTATTTTGATTTTATGCAGGTTTAAGCGTATAATGCGCAGCGTTTTTTATCTCGGATGAGCCGAAATTTAAAAAGAGCTTTAGTAAATTGTAACCATTTGTGGAGTTTAGATAATGTCTAGAAAATTAAGAAGAACGAAGATTGTATGTACAATGGGTCCAGCAACAGACCGCGATAACAATCTTGAAAAAATTATCGCAGCAGGTGCTAATGTTGTACGTATGAACTTTTCTCACGGTACACCAGATGATCATATTGAGCGTGCTGAGCGTGTTCGTGCGATCGCGAAAAAATTAGGTAAAACCGTGGCAATTTTAGGTGACTTACAAGGTCCTAAAATTCGTGTTTCTACTTTTAAAGACGGCAAAATTTTCTTAAATGTTGGTGATAAATTTATTCTTGATGCGGAATTACCAAAAGGTGAAGGTAATCAAGAAGCCGTTGGTTTAGACTATAAAACACTTCCACAAGATGTTGTGCCAGGCGATATTCTTTTATTAGATGATGGCCGTGTTCAATTAAAAGTTCTTTCTACTGACGGTGCAAAAGTATTTACTGAAGTGACAGTTGGTGGTCCGTTATCAAACAATAAAGGGATCAACAAATTAGGTGGTGGTTTATCTGCAGACGCATTAACTGAAAAAGATAAAGCAGATATCATCACAGCTGCACGTATTGGTGTAGATTACTTAGCTGTATCTTTCCCTCGTTCAAGTGCAGATTTAAACTATGCGCGTGAATTAGCAAAACAAGCAGGTTTAGACGCGAAAATCGTTGCTAAAGTTGAACGTGCTGAAACAGTCGTTGATGAAGCAGCAATGGATGATATCATCCTCGCTTCTGATGTAATTATGGTTGCGCGTGGTGACTTAGGTGTTGAAATTGGTGACCCAGAATTGGTTGGCGTACAGAAAAAATTAATTCGTCGTTCACGTCAATTAAATCGTGCGGTTATTACTGCAACTCAAATGATGGAGTCAATGATCAGCAACCCAATGCCAACTCGTGCAGAAGTGATGGACGTGGCAAATGCGGTATTAGATGGTACTGACGCGGTAATGCTTTCAGCAGAAACTGCTGCAGGTCAATATCCAGCTGAAACAGTTGCAACGATGGCGCGTGTATGTTTAGGTGCAGAAAAAATGCCTAGCATCAATGTTTCTCATCACCGTTTAGATCGTGAGTTCAGAGATATTGAAGAATCTGTAGCAATGTCTGCGATGTATGCAGCGAACCACTTAAGCGGTATTGCAGCAATCATTACATTAAGCCACTCTGGTCGTACACCATTATTAATGTCACGTATTAGCTCAGGTTTACCAATCTTTGCACTTTCTCGTGTTCAAGAAACATTAAACCGTTGCGCATTATACCGTGGTGTAACACCAGTTCATTTTGATGGTGAATCTCGTAGCTCTGCAGGTGCAAAAGCCGCGATTAACCTATTAAAAGAAAAAGGTTATTTAGTTTCAGGTGATCTTGTTTTATTAACACAAGGTGATGAATCAGAAGGTACAACTAACGTTTGTCGTACTTTAACTGTTGAATAATCAACATTCCTGAGTGAAAAAGAGCGGTGGATTTTTCCACCGTTTTTTTATGTCTAAAATATTGAAAATATTGACCGCACTTTTTTCTTAAAACCACCTCGTATTTGCGGTATCATAAGCACAGTCCTTTAGTTTAAATTGAAATCCTTATGGCATCACAACGACAAATCCAATCTTCCGATCAGAAAACTGAACAAGTTAGCATCCCGCCTCATTCTACTGAAGCTGAACAAGCCGTTCTTGGCGGCATCATGTTGAGTAATCAACATTGGGATGGTATTGCAGAAAGAGTGATCGCTGAGGATTTTTACACGTTTGCACATAAAGCAATCTTCCAAACTATGGAAGAATTAATGCGTAACCAAACGCCGATTGATTTAATCACCCTTGATCAAGCCCTTAAAGCCAAAGGTATCAGTGATTCCGTAGGCGGTTTTGCTTATCTCGCTGATCTTTCTAATAACACCCCAAATGCTATTAATATTTTGGCCTATGCAGAGATCGTACGTGAAAAAGCGATTTTGCGTGAGCTTATTGCCGTAGGGAATCGTATTGCAGAAAACAGTTATTCGCCCAAAGGCAAAGACATCAAGATGGTGTTGGATGAAGCCGAAAGAGAAGTGTTTGCGATCGCTGAAAAACGAAGTTCTTCAACAGAAGGACCACAAAACGTGCTCAGCGTATTGGAAAGCACCATCGCTCGAATTGAAACTTTAGGTAAGCTTGAAAATCATAACGGTGTGACAGGGGTCACAACAGGCTTTGTTGATTTAGACAAGAAAACAGCTGGTTTACAGCCTTCAGACCTCATTATTGTGGCGGCGCGTCCTTCCATGGGTAAAACCACGTTTGCAATGAACCTTTGTGAAAACGCTGCTATGGCAAGTGATAAGCCAGTATTAGTATTCAGTTTAGAGATGCCGGCTGAACAAATCATGATGCGTATGATTGCCTCTCTCGCTCGCGTGGACCAAACCAAAATTCGTACTGGCCAAAACTTGGAAGAAGCAGAATGGAGCAAAATTGCCAGCGTGTTTGGGATGTTTAAGCAAAAAAACAATCTTTATATTGATGATTCATCGGGGTTAACCCCAACAGAATTGCGTTCTCGCGCACGTCGTGTGTATCGCGAAAATGGTGGATTGAGCATGATTATGGTGGATTACCTTCAATTAATGCGCGCGCCCGCATTTTCAGATAACCGTACCTTAGAGATTGCTGAGATTTCTCGTTCTTTAAAAGCATTAGCGAAAGAATTAGAGGTTCCAGTGATTGCGCTTTCCCAGCTTAACCGTACTTTGGAACAACGTGCAGATAAACGTCCGGTAAACTCAGACTTGCGTGAATCTGGCTCTATTGAGCAGGATGCTGATTTGATTATGTTTATTTATCGTGACGAAGTGTATAACGAGAATTCTGAAGATAAAGGGGTGGCTGAAATTATTATTGGTAAACAACGTAACGGTCCGATTGGTCGTGTACGTTTAGCATTTAACGGTCAATTCTCACGCTTTGATAACCTTGCCGAACAGCGTGAATACAGAGATGATTATTAGGCAAGATAGAACGGATTAGAAAAATGAACGTAAAACCGGCAACAGCGAAAATCAGTTCGCTTGCCTTAAAACATAATTTACAAGTTATTAAAGAAAAAGCGCCACATAGCAAAATTATTGCAGTGGTAAAAGCAAACGCATATGGTCATGGCGTGGTATTTGTTTCATCTGCTTTAGAAAGCATGGTAGATTGCTTTGCCGTAGCGCGTTTAGAAGAGGCGTTATCGTTACGCTCTAACGGTATTATCAAACCGATCTTATTACTAGAAGGATTCTTTGATGAAAAAGACTTACCGATTATTGCGGTAAATAACATTGAAACGGTGGTACATAACCGTGAACAGCTTGAAGCATTAAAACGAGCTGTGGTACCAAGTCCAATCAAAGTCTGGTTGAAGATTGATACGGGGATGCACCGTTTAGGTGTGTCGCTTGATGAAGTGGACTATTTTTATCAAGAGCTGAAAAAACTCCCTCAAATTCAACCGCACTTAGGTTTTGTCAGCCATTTTAGTCGAGCAGATGAATTAGATTCTGATTACACTCAAGTCCAGCTTGATCGTTTCCTTCAAGCGACAAAAGATAAAGGTGGAGAAAGAACCATTGCGGCATCGGGCGGGATTTTATTCTGGCCTGAAGCACATTTAGATTGTATTCGACCAGGGATTATTATGTACGGCATTTCACCAACGGATACTGTCGGTGCTGAATTTGGTTTAATCCCCGTGATGAACTTAACTTCTTCATTGCTTGCGGTGCGAGAACATAAAAAAGGTGAACCTGTTGGCTATGGTGGCATTTGGACCAGTCCGAAAGATACCAAAATTGGTGTTGTCGCTATTGGATACGGTGATGGATATCCGCGTGATGTGCCGGAAGGTACACCAGTTTATCTAAATGGTCGTATTGTTCCTATTGTCGGTCGCGTCTCAATGGATATGCTAACGGTAGACTTAGGCGCTGATAGCCAAGATAAAGTTGGTGATGAAGTGATTTTATGGGGTAAGGAATTACCAATTGAAACGGTAGCTAAATACAGTGGTATTTTAAGCTATGAATTGATTACAAAATTAACCCCGCGTGTTATAACAGAATATGTCGATTAATTGTTTTTGCAAGAAAGCAAAAATGTAAAGAATTCAATTTTTAAAAGGAAATATTCATGAAAAACATCAATCCAACCAATACACAAGCGTGGAAAGCGCTTGAAGCTCACCAATCTCAACTGGCTCATACCACGATTGCTGATTTGTTTAAGCAAGAAGAAAATCGTTTTAATGACTATTCTTTAACTTTTGAAAATCAAATCTTAGTAGATTTTTCAAAAAATAAAATTAATCAAGAAACCCTCAAATTGCTTCGTCAATTAGCCAAAGAATCGGCATTAGATGAAGCGATTAATGCTATGTTTACAGGCAAAAAGATTAATCGTACAGAAAATCGAGCTGTATTACATACCGCACTTCGTAACCGTTCAAATACACCTGTCTATGTAGATGGCAAAGATGTGATGCCAGAAGTGAATGCCGTATTAGCGAAAATGAGTGCGTTCTGTGAGCGTGTGATTTCAGGTGAATGGAAAGGTTATACGGGAAAAGCGATTACTGATGTGGTGAATATTGGTATCGGTGGTTCGGACTTAGGTCCTTACATGGTGACTGAAGCGCTTCGTCCTTATAAAAATCACTTGAATATGCACTTCGTTTCAAACGTGGATGGAACCCATATCGCTGAAACATTGAAAAAAGTGAATCCTGAAACGACACTTTTCTTAGTGGCTTCTAAAACCTTCACCACTCAAGAAACCATGACCAATGCGAATTCTGCACGCGATTGGTTATTAGCGGCAGCGAAAGATAACAGCGCGGTGGCAAAACACTTCGCTGCGCTTTCTACCAATGGTAAAGCGGTAGCAGAATTTGGTATTGATACCAATAATATGTTTGAGTTCTGGGATTGGGTTGGTGGCCGTTATTCTTTATGGTCTGCAATCGGTCTTTCAATTGCACTTTCAATCGGCTTTGATAATTTTGAAGCACTCTTAAGTGGTGCACATGAAATAGATAAACATTTCCGTACTGCGCCATTAGAAAAAAATATCCCTGCAACATTAGCATTGGTTGGTTTATGGAATACTAACTTCCTTGGTGCACAAACTGAGGCAATTTTACCTTATGACCAATATTTACATCGTTTTGCGGCTTATTTCCAACAAGGCAACATGGAATCAAACGGTAAATATGTTGATCGTAATGGCGATGTTATCCGTGATTATCAAACCGGCCCAATTATTTGGGGTGAACCAGGTACAAATGGTCAGCATGCGTTCTATCAATTGATTCACCAAGGTACGATGTTAATTCCTTGTGACTTTATCGCGCCGGCACAAAGCCATAATCCATTAGGTGATCACCACAGCAAATTGTTATCAAACTTCTTTGCACAAACTGAAGCGCTTGCATTTGGTAAAACCAAAGAAGAAGTCGAAGCAGAATTTGTGAAAGCGGGTAAATCTTTAGCTGAGGTAAAAGACATTGTGCCATTTAAAGTCTTTACCGGTAACAAACCGACCAACTCTATTTTAGTGCAAAAAATTACACCATTTGTTCTTGGTGCATTAATTGCCATGTATGAACACAAAATTTTTACACAAGGTGTGATTTTTAATATCTTCAGTTTTGACCAATGGGGCGTGGAATTAGGTAAACAATTAGCGAATCGAATTCTTCCTGAATTGGCAGATAAAGAGAAAGTCTCAAGCCATGATAGCTCAACCAATGGATTGATTAACCAATTCAAAGCATGGCGCTAAGATAATATAAAGTAAAAGTGCGGTCAAAATTGACCGCACTTTTTTATTTTCATTAAACTGATTTGACTTTCCACATACAGCCTACGCTGATAAAAATTAGTGCCACAGCGACATAAAAAACAGAGTTGTAGTGCCAAATTTCCGCAATAATACCCGCAATCGGTCCACCAATAATCCAACTACTTTTGGCTGCATTACTGAATAGCGTAGTGGCTGTGCCCATTTTAGTCGGCATTAAATCTTGGAAATACACCATGCCAATGGTAGCAGTAATACCAATAAAAATCGCATTAAGCATTTGTAATCCGATAAGCTGCCAAGTTTGCTCCGCAAATAATAAACTTGAATAAAAAGCAAGGCCTGAAACTAAAGCAATCATCATCAAGCGCTTTTTACTGAAATATTTGGTGAGATAGCCCGCAAAAATCATCACAGGAATTTCCAATCCAGCAGCCGTCCCCATCAATGTCCCTGCCAGTTCTTTGTTTAAATGTAATTCATTAATCACAAATAATGGCATATTAATGAGATACATGCTGTTACAGGTCCAAAGCAATAGGTTAGCGATGAACAAGTAAATCACACTTTTTCTTGGTGGCGTATTGTCTAAAATCTCTTGATTTTTAACCGCACTTTGGCGAGGAATTTTCGGCAATAATTTGCTGACGCCTGCACAAAGTAAAAAGGCAGAACCCGCCACCAAATACATGTAATCAAAGCCCCAGTTTAACGCAATGAAAAAAGAAAGCGGTGGCCCAACAATCCAAGCCAATGAGATTTGAGTTCGCATAATCGTGGTGAACATCACCGCTTCACGATGACTGCTTTCTGCATATTCTCGTGCTAAAGCAAAAGATTGTGGATTAGCGGATGAGCCCAATCCTAATAGGGTTGTACCGATAATAATCAACACATAATAATTTCGGCTATAAGCAAAAATCAGACAGCCAAGCACAGCAATCAAACAGCAAACAATCATCACTTTGCGACGGTCATCTTGCTTATCAGAATATTTCGCGAGAATTTGGCTTAAGATAATGCCAATAATGGCATTAACTGAATAGAATAAGCCCACAAAAAAAGGCGAAACTTGAATCTCTTGAGAGAGATACAAACTCAAAGTCGGTGTTTGAAACGCAGAGGCAATTCCCGTTAAAAAGGCAATCAATAGAAAATTGAACGCCACAAGATTAGATGGTGTTGCGTTTTGTTGTTGAACAAACATAGTCATTACTTAATAAGAGAACATGGTTGGAAATAAAAGTGCGGTTAATTTTAACCGCACTTGAGTTGATTATTTGTCATATTGAATTGCTGGTAAATAACCAATCATTAAATCCAATGGACGGCTACAGCTTATTGTATTTTCTCTGTTCTCAATGAAAAATCTTGATGTCATCGCTTTTTCACCCTGATTAAAGAAAATTTCAATAATTGAACGATCAAAGAAAATTTCAACAGTTTGCAGATTTTCAACTTCGCAGAAGCGTTTGGTATCGAATTTTTCCATTAAATCGGTTTGTTCGCTTTGACTGCGATCTAAGCAAACCAAGCCATTTTCATAAGAAAGTCGTAATGATTGTCCTTTTTCATTTTGGAAGAAGGTTAAGTCAAAGGCTTGGTTATTTGCCTCAAATTTAATATACGCACGATCTAAATTAGCAATATCCGCTTTTTCATTGAGATGACGCGCAGAAAGTGCGGTCAGATTTTTGTATATTTTATCAATCGGGCATTGATAAATTTTCGAACCTTCTAAACGCAATTCTCTTGGTAAGGTTAAAGCTGAGTGCCATTTAAATTTGTCTGTTGGATAAGTTAAATCTGGCAAACCAATCCAACCGAAAAGCACGGCATGAGTTTGGTTATCTAAGCCTGCAAATGTTTGTGGGGCATAGAAATCAAAGCCTTGATCTAATTCGCTAATATATTCTGCTTCAAAGGTTAAATCCGTTAATTTCCCCACAGCATAAGTCGCATGATAATTATTTTGGAATTGATGAGCTTCCCGATCTTTACCTTGTGGCGACCAAATAAACACATCTTTATCACCGAGCTTCAATAGGTCAGGGCATTCCCACATAAACACGTTTTTATTGTCAAAAGCGGGTAAGGAAAGCTCACCTAATAAACGAGGCGTATCTTCAAGATTGTCCATTTCAAAAATAATGGCTGTCCCTGTGAGGTTTTCTCGCTGTGCGCCACAGATAAAACGGATTTTACCCTCTTTAGTTAAATACGGTTTAGGATCGCGAACGTGTTCTGTATAACCTTCTGGTGCATTTTCAATTAATGGACGTTTGCTAAGCAATTTCCCATTAAGATCAAAAATCGCTAAATTTTGATAAGGCACGCGTTGATTATTACTTGGACGACGAGTATTGCCAGTGTAGAACATGGCCAATTTATCACCGACTTTTAAAGCACCACCCGAATAACATCCATGAGATTCAAAAAGCTCACAAGGAATCAGATCATCCGCTGATTGGTAATGTTGGAAGTCTTTTGTGATTAAATGCTTCCAATGTTTCATCCCGTGAATTGCATCGAATGGAAACCATTGGTAGAACAGATGATATTTCTCTCCATCGAAGATCAAACCATTCGGATCATTCATCAAGCCAGTTGGTGGGGCAATATGAAAGTGCGGTCGGAAATCCTTGTCTTTTTGCACGGTTTCAGCAATTCCCGCAAGTTCACCTTTTTCTGCGGCTAGAATACTTTTGTATTTGCCATTATTGAAAATAATCATAATTTAATCTTATTTTGGTAAGGTATTTTTTAAGCAATCATAGCGTTGATTCATTGCTTCAGCCCATGTTTTTAATGATTTGATGGTTTCATGTTGTGACGCATGAGTCCAAGCATCGCGAAATAATAGAAAATCAATTGCACACACGGCATTCAATGTGCCGATATTTAATTCTTCACCAAAACTATCAATGGCTTTTTTTAGTTCAATTAAGCTTCGCTCAGTGCGGTCAAAAATTTGCTGATGACGTTCAAGCCACCATTGCTCTTGTGGACGAAGGCATTTTTCAGGTGCTACGGATATTTCATTCTCTAAAATACCATCGGCTAAATAATGTAAACGGAGTATTTCCCAACGTGTCTCGCTGTTTCCATAAAGTGAAGGTTGCGTACCAATGTGATCGAGATATTCAGCAATGAGTGAACTGTTATAAAGCCATTCACCATTTTCTCGTTGTAATGCCGGTAAACGACCAAGAGGATTGTCTAAGTTATGTGGTGAGTTCTTATCTAAGCCACTGCTTGCGAGGAGTAATTCAACATGATCTTGCAATTGATGATATTGCACTACAGCACGGGCTTTTCTAGCATAAGGGCTAGAGTTCGAATACCAAAGTTTCATACATACTTCCTAAATTATTTTCATAAATAAAAGGTGCAGCTATTTGCACCTTTGCATGCTAATTCGCTAAAAATGCCGCTAATTGTGTTTGGTTTGGTAAGGCAGACATTGCCCCTTTTGCCGTTGTTGCAAGAGCGCCGCAGGCATTAGCCTGACGGACGATTTGCACTAATACATCATTTTCTTTCCAGTTTGGATGCTGTGAAAGTCCAGCAAGTAGGCCACCAACGAAAGCATCGCCAGCACCCGTTGTATCAACAGGTTGTAAGGCTTTTCCAGAAATCACATCTTTCTTACCTTCTAAGTGATAGAGTGCACCATCTTTACCTAAAGTCACGATAATCAATTTTTCAGGATAAAGTGCGGTCACTTTTTCAAAGGCTTTTTCAAGGCTGTCAGTATTAGTCAAAAGCGTTAATTCTTCTTCAGAGAATTTTAATACGTCAGCTAATGCAACTGCTTCCATTACCACAGTTTTCATTTCTTCTAAGCTTGACCAAAGCGACTCACGTAGATTTGGATCGAAAGAGAAGAAACCGCCAGCGGCTTTAACACGACGAATGGCTTCGAAAGTCGCTTCGCGTGATGGATTATTAATCAGCGCGATAGAGCAGCAATGCAGCCATTCACCTTGTTGGAATGGGGGTAAATCGCTAGCTTGTAAAAACTGATCCGCACTTGGGTTTACCATAAAGGTAAAGCTACGTTCGCCATTATCTAAGCCGACGATAACTGTAGAGGTGCGATGTTGCGGATCTAAAATCATATGTTGTGTATTCACATTTTCCGAATTTAAGGTATCTTGCATAAATTGGCCAAGCGGATCGTTACCTACGCGACCAATAAAGGCACTCTGGCTGCCTAATCGTGCCACGCCAACAGCCACATTTGCAGGGGCGCCACCAGCACAACGTAAATAATGATTTTCACCGTCAGGAATAAGATCGACAACCGCATCTCCGGTTACCCAAATTTTTTGGCTCATATTATTTTCCTTCTATTGTGGATATCAGTTAAAAAATAACCGCACTTAAAAAGAGCGGTCATTTTCATAGGTGTTTTATGCGATGGTTACGCGAGCGAACTTACGTTTACCGACTTGGTAAACATTCGTGCCTTTTGGCGCGTTGGCTTTCATGTCTTCAACTTTTTCACCGTTAATTTTCACACCACCTTGTTTCGCTGAGCGAATTGCTTCAGAAGTAGAAGGAACCAGTCCCGCTTCTTTTAATAAGGTTGCTAAACCAATTTCGCCTTCAAAGGTGAATTCAGGCATTTCATCTGGCATCGCACCTTTTTGGAAACGGTTAATAAATTCTTGCTCAGCCGCCTCTGCCGCTACTTCATCATGGAAACGTGCAATGATTTCTTTGGCTAATAAAATCTTCACATCACGTGGGTTTTTACCATTTTCCACTTCTGCTTTTAATTCAGCAATTTCAGTGAGTGGACGGAAAGAAAGTAAGTTGTACCAATCCCACATTAATTCATCCGAGATCGACATAATTTTACCGAACATATCGCTTGGTGCATCTGTCACGCCGATGTAGTTACCTAATGATTTAGACATTTTCTTCTCACCGTCTAAACCAACAAGTAATGGAAGCGTAATTGCTACTTGTGGTTTCTGACCAGCTGATTTTTGTAATTCACGACCAACAAGTAAGTTAAATTTTTGGTCAGTACCACCAAGTTCAACGTCTGCTTCTAAAGCAACAGAGTCATGACCTTGTAATAAAGGATAAATAAATTCGTGAATTGCGATAGGTTGGTTGTTACCAAAACGTTTTTTGAAGTCATCACGTTCTAGCATACGCGCTACGGTGTAGTTACTTGCTAAACGGATCATCCCTTCAGTACCCAATTTACCTAACCATTCAGAGTTGAATACGATTTTCGTTTTTTGTGGGTCTAGAATTTTGTAAATCTGTTCTTTATAGGTTTCCGCATTGCGAAGCACATCTTCGCGGCTAAGCGGTGGGCGAGTGGTATTTTTACCAGATGGGTCACCGACCATCCCCGTGAAATCACCGATTAAGAAATAGACTTCGTGGCCTAATTGTTGGAATTGACGAAGTTTGTTTAATACCACGGTATGCCCTAAGTGAATATCCGGAGCAGTAGGGTCTGCACCAAGTTTAATTTTAAGTGGGCGATTTTCTTTTAGTTTTTCGATTAAATCCGCTTCAGAAAGAATCTCATCAGTACCGCGTTTTAGTTCTGCGAGAACGGTATTAATATCAGTCATTCTATTTCCTAATGTTATTTCAATATTAAAGGCTACATTATAGAGAATATGGCTGAAATGAAAAGATTGAGATGAAAAAAAACGCCTATTTGTGGGGAAATAGGCGTGAAGTTGGAGTGATTATCTGTTTGTTTTTAGAATGGCTAGATGATAACTATTATCAAATAACTTGTCAACAATAAAATGCAAATAATTCTCAATTATTTTTTTTAATCGATGTAAGGTACACTTTCTGTGAGAGAAAGTGCGGTCGGAATGCCATCTGAAATGTTAAATTTTCCCGCATAAGCATAAGCTTCAACGCTCTGAGATTTGGCGTCCTTTAAAAGACGATCATATTCAGGATCTACAAACTCAGCGATTTTAAAACGATCGAAGCCATCATGTAATCCGGCAAAGAGAACAACGGCTCGATGTCCTTGTTTTTTCATAGCTAAAAGCTCGCGAACATGTTTTTGTCCACGAGTAGTTACCGCATCGGGAAACATCCCTAATGTGCCTTTTACAAAAGTGATTGATTTCACTTCAACATAACAATCTGGCAAGCCCCCACCTTTAAGTAAGAAGTCGATACGGCTATTTTCTTCACCATATTTCACTTCAGGATAAATTTCATCATACATAGCGAGTTCTTTAATTTGCTTATTTTGCAAGGCTTCAAAGACTAACTGATTGGATCTGTGAGTATTAATGCAAACAAGTTGGCCATTTGCTAATTGCGTTAATTCCCAACTGTGTGGATATTTGCGAGTTTGGCTATCAGAATGAGAGTACCAAACGGTATCGCCTTTTTCACCACAGCCAGTCATTGCACCAGTATTTGCACAATGAATCGTGATCACTTCACCATTTGGTAATTCAATATCAGTCAAAAAACGCTTATAGCGGCGAATTAATTTTGCGGATTGTAGGGTAGGGAGTTGCATGATTGTTCCTTGATTGTCCTTGTTAAAAGAAAGTGAGGTCAAATTTAATGATGAAATTAATCGCTCTTTGATCTGCCCCCCAAAAGTTGGACAGGTTAGTTAACTTAAATATTGAGATCGGTATTGCACTGGGCTCAATCCTTTGAAAGCAAGTTTAATGCGTTTTGGGTTGTAATACACTAAATATTCTTCAATTTTAGCCTGTAATCCAGCAATTGAATGATAAGTCCGAGAGTAAAAACACTCTGATTTTAGTATCGCAAAAAACTTTCAATCACCGCATTATCATAGCAATTTCCTCGGCGGCTCATACTTTGCACCGCTTTGTGATAAAGCGAAGGAGTGGAATATGATTGCATATAGATTTTTTTACCTTAGAAAAGAGGGCGAAACAGTGTTTTTTAGCTCTTTATTATTGGTTATAACAATGGATTTCAGTCAATTTCTTTAAAAATTTTACAAAAATCTGTAAGAAATCGGATTATCCGCCGTCTAACCTTATGTAACGTTAATTTTCACATCATAAGGAAAAACAATGAAACTATCAAAAACATTTCTATTTATTACCGCACTTTGTTGTGCTACACCAACTTTAGCAATACAAAATTCAACATCATCATCTGGAGAACAAAAAATGGCAATGGAAAATACACAAAACATTCGAGAAATTTATCTTGCTGGTGGCTGTTTCTGGGGTATGGAAGCATATATGGAGCGCATTCACGGGGTGAAAGATGCGATTTCTGGCTATGCCAATGGTAATACGGAAAAAACCAGTTATCAGATGATTGGCGTAACCGATCACGCAGAAACAGTAAAAGTCACTTACGATGCAAATCAAATTTCGCTCGATAAATTATTGCAATATTATTTTAAAGTGATTGATCCAACGAGTGTAAACAAACAAGGTAACGATCGTGGCAGACAATATCGCACAGGGATTTATTATCAAGATGGGGCAGATAAAGCGGTGATCGAACAAGCACTCGCCCAGCTTCAAACCAAATATAAAAAACCAGTGCAAATTGAGGTGCAGCCGCTTAAAAATTACATCGTAGCAGAAGAATATCATCAAGATTATTTAAAGAAAAATCCAAATGGTTATTGCCATATTGATATTACCAAAGCAGATGAACCTATGATTGACGAGAAAGATTATCCGAAACCGAGTGATGCAGAACTTAAAGCGAAATTGACACCGTTGCAATATTCCGTTACTCAAAATAAACATACTGAACGCTCTTTTAGTAACGAATATTGGGATAACTTCCAACCGGGTATTTATGTTGATGTCACCACGGGCGAGCCTGTTTTCTCTTCAAATGATAAATTTGAATCGGGTTGTGGCTGGCCGAGTTTTACGAAACCAATAGCAAAAGAGGTAGTGCATTATCAAACAGATAATAGTTTTAATATGCAACGTACCGAAGTGCTAAGCCGTGCGGGCAATGCTCATTTAGGTCACGTATTTGATGACGGCCCGAAAGATAAAGGCGGTTTGCGCTATTGCATTAACAGCGCATCAATTAAATTTATTCCGTTAGCTGAAATGGAAAAAGCAGGATACGGATATTTGATTCAATCAATTAAAAAATAAGGAGATGCAGGATGTTAGATCAACAACTCCTTATTGGAACTGTATTTTTAGCTGGGCTTGCTTCTTTTCTTTCGCCTTGTATTTTCCCGATTATTCCAATTTATTTTGGTATTTTGAGTAAAGGCGGTAAAAAAGTCCTAAATACTTTTTTATTTATTTTAGGGCTTTCCCTTACATTTGTAAGTCTAGGCTTTAGTTTTGGTTTTTTAGGGAATATTTTATTTAGTAACACTACCCGCATTATCGCTGGCGTTATCGTGATTATTTTGGGTATTCATCAACTTGGCATTTTCAAAATTGGTTTGTTGGAACGCACGAAATTAGTGGAAATCAAAACATCAGGAAAATCGACCGCACTTGAGGCATTTGTGCTTGGTTTAACGTTTAGTCTTGGTTGGACACCTTGTATTGGCCCGATTTTGGCTTCCGTGTTAGCTTTATCAGGCGATGAAGGCTCTGCACTTTACGGTGCATCAATGATGTTTGTTTATGTACTTGGTTTAGCAACGCCTTTTGTGCTGTTTTCGTTTTTCTCTGATAGCTTGCTAAAACGTGCCAAAGGGTTAAATAAACACTTAGACAAATTTAAAATCGGTGGCGGAATTTTAATTATCGTGATGGGCATTTTATTGATTACGAATAATTTTTCGTAAGACATAACCTCAACAAAAGAAATCTATAAAAGGAAAAAAACAATGAAAAAACTACTATCAATATTTTTAATGGCATTCAGCCTAAACACTTTTGCACAAACTAATTTGGCGGATGTTCAACTCAAAGACTTAAACAATCAGCCAGTTACTTTAAGCCAATATAAAGGCAAACCTGTGTATGTAAAAATGTGGGCATCTTGGTGTCCAATTTGCTTGGCTGGCTTAGCTGAAATTGATGATTTAAGTGCGGAAAAAAATCGTGGATTTGAAGTCATAACCATTGTTTCGCCAGGTCATAAAGGTGAAAAATCACCTGCTGATTTTATTGAATGGTACAAAGGGCTAGAATATAAAAATATTAAAGTCTTGCTAGATGAAAATGGTGATATTATTGATCGTGTTCATGTTCGAGGTTATCCGTTTAATCTATTTTTAGATTCTGATTTAAATGTGAAGAAAACTGTGCCAGGGCATTTAGGCGCAGAGCAAATTCGAGTGTTTGCTGAAAAATAACGATGACAAGCGGCTTATTTTTAAGCCGCTTTAGGTGAAAAGTCTGTGGTTTCTGGAATTTCAATGCCTTTCTTTTTCATCTTTGGCTTCACTACTTTCGGTGTTTGAAGGTTTGTATAAGGCGATTTTATGCCATCAAGCCCTCTTTCCCGAAATGCTTTTAGCCAATAAATGACGAGAGCATGGGAAATTTGATGAAGTTTAGCCACCTCACGGATACCATAATCCTGTTCGGTGACGAGTTTGATAATTTTCAAACGAAATTGATAAGAGTAGGACATAATCTGCATCTCAAATTAGATGTCCAGGTTTTGGGGGTAGATCACTTTTACCTTCTTAAATTTAAAAATTAAAACAAATTCTTGATTTACCATTGACTTTTTGACCTATAGTCCTTACTTTACGTATTGATGTTTCATCAACTTTATTCTTTGTAAAATAAGGAGCTTTTATGCAATCTCGCATTGTTGTTAATTCACAGGAAGAATCACTACTTAGCACACATAAAGTGCTACGTAATACCTATTTCTTATTGGGATTAACGATGGCATTTTCGGCAGTTGTTGCTTATATCTCTATGAGCTTAAACTTGCCTTATCCTAACCTTATCGTGTTACTTGTGGGTTTCTACGGTTTACTTTTCGTGACAAACCGCTTAGCAAATAGTGCATGGGGAATCTTAGCTGCATTCGCGTTTACTGGGTTTATGGGTTATACCGTCGGGCCAATTTTAAACATGTATGTGGCGAGAGGAATGGAAGATTTAATTATGCTTGCATTCGCAGGTACAGCAATCGTCTTCTTTGCGTGTTCAGCTTATGTGCTCACTACGAAGAAAGATATGTCTTTCCTTTCTACCGCAATTTTCTCATTATTTATCGTGTTATTGTTAGGGATTGTGACAAGCTTCTTCTTCCAAATTCCGGCACTAGCGGTAGGGATCAGTGCATTGTTTGTGGTGTTCTCAACAATGACAATCCTTTATGAAACCAGCAATATTATTCACGGTGGTGAAACAAACTATATTCGTGCAACTGTGAATATTTATGTATCAATTTACAACTTATTCATTAGCTTATTAAGATTACTTTCTATCTTCTCAAGCGATGACTAGTCAGCATTAAATTTAAAGACGCTCCTTATTAGGGGCGTTTTTTGTTTTGAACTAATTTTCTGAAGAGAAGTCTTAGCATACAGGTTCGCTACTTGAACCTATTGATAATAAAACAGGAGTTTTTATGAAATCTTTAAAATCACTTTTAACATTAACATCACTCGCATTAGCGGTATCAGGCTCTGCATTAGCAACGAATACTTCCGTATTGCCAACAAAAGAAGATGTTGTAACCAATTCAAAATCAATGGTTGAAAGCACAAAAGCTGATATGAAAAATGCAGCAAATGATAAGCTTAAATCAATGACAGATAGTGCAAGTTCAACAAAATCAACTGCATTAGATAAAGTAAAAGAGGCTAAAGAAAAAGCGACATCTGCAAAAGATGCAATGAAAGATAAAGCAACTTCTGCAAAAGATGCGGTAAAAGAGAAAGCATCAGCGTTAAAAGAAAAAGCGACTGAGAGTAATCAACCCTCAATTAAAGATAAAGCTACTGAAAAATTAAATTCAGTCAAAGAGAGTGCAAAAGAGAAAGCGTCTGATGCAAAAACAAAAGCAGCAGACAAAGTAAAAGAAGTGAAAGAAAAAGCGGCTTCTACAAAAGATGCAGCCAAAGAGAAAGTCGCTTCTTCTGCAAAAGTGAATGTCAATAAAGCGGATGCTGAAACCTTACAAAAACTTTCTGGTATTGGTGAGAAAAAAGCACAAGCGATCATTGATTACCGTAACAAAGTGGGCAAAATCAAAAACGCTGCCGAACTTTCAAATATTGATGGTATCGGTGAAGCCACAATTGAGAAAATCACACCATTCTTAAGCTTCTAAGAAAGCATAGATAAAACAGACCGCACTTTATGTGCGGTTTTTTTATTGAAGTAGATCACAAAATTGTAACAAAGTGTGATTTGGTGGATTATTTCTTTTTGTATCCTATGTATAATGTGCGGACAACATCATGTAATACAAGGGGTAGATATGCAGCATTATAATGCCTTTGATGAATGGTTGGCTTCAACTGCTTTAGGTGGGGCGAATCAATCGTATATTGAAGAGTTATACGAAAGTTATTTAGAAGATCCATCGTCAGTCGATGAAAGCTGGCGTGCCACATTTGATGCATTGCCAAAAACAACCGCCGCAGAGCAACCACATTCACCAGTCCGTGATTATTTCCGTCGTTTAGCGCGAGAAAATACAACAGAAGCCGTGACGGTTATCGATCCAGAAGCCAGTGCCAAATTAGTCAAAGTCCTCCAATTTATCAATGCGTATCGCTTCCGCGGCCATTTAGAAGCGAAACTTGACCCAATCAATTATTATCGTTGGAAAGTCTCCACCGTACCTGAATTGGATTACCGTTATCACGGTTTTACCGAGCAGGATCTCAATGAAACCTTCAATATTAATCACTATGTCTATCATCGAGATAACATCAAATTAGGTGATTTAGCTGAAATGCTGAAAGAGACCTATTGTGGCTCAATTGGTCTTGAGTTTATGCATGTTCAGGATATGGAGCAAAAAAATTGGCTACAAAGTAAATTAGAAAGCCAATTAAATAAACCGCTCTTTACCAAAGAAGAAAAAATTAATTTATTAAGCGAATTGACCGCTGCAGATGGCTTAGAACGTTATCTTGGTGCGAAATTCCCAGGTGCAAAACGTTTCTCTTTAGAGGGAAGTGATGCCTTTATTCCATTGATGAAAGAAATTATTCGTCATGCGAGCAAACAAGGTGTAAAAGATGTGGTGTTTGGTATGGCACACCGTGGCCGTTTAAACATGTTAGTAAACGTGCTCGGTAAGAAACCCGAAGATCTTTTCGATGAGTTTGCAGGTAAACATTCAGGCGAGCGTACAGGTGACGTGAAATACCACCAAGGTTTCTCTTCTGACTTTGCGGTCGGTGATCGTCGCGTGCATTTAACCCTTGCATTCAACCCATCCCATTTAGAAATTGTTAGCCCAGTGGTTATTGGTGCGGTACGTTCTCGTCAAACGAAAAAGAACGATACAGAGCGTAATCAAGTATTAGCGGTTACCGTTCATGGGGATTCGGCGGTAGCGGGACAAGGTGTTGTACAAGAAACCTTGAATATGTCTAATGCACGTGGTTATACCGTTGGTGGAACAATCCGTATTGTGATCAATAACCAAATTGGTTTTACCACCTCTAACCCAAATGACACCCGTTCAACAGAATATTGTACAGACATTGCGAAAATGATTCAGGCACCGATTATTCATGTGAATGGTGATGATCCTGAAGCAGTGGCTTTTGCGGCGAGAATGGCGGTGGAATATCGTAATTTATTCAAACGCGATATTTTCATTGATCTCATTTCTTATCGTCGTCATGGTCATAATGAAGCAGATGAACCATTAGCCACTCAACCAATGATGTATAGCATCATTAAAAAACATCCAACGCCACGTAAAGTCTATGCAGATCGTTTAATTGCTGAAGGGGTGATTACCGAAGAAGAAGCCATTGAAATGATGAATCTCTATCGTGATGCCTTAGATAACGGTGATCGCGTAGTGAAAGAATGGCGAGAAATGGATATCGCCCAAATGGACTGGTTGCAATATCTCAACTATGACTGGACATCCCCTTACGAAAGTAAATTCCCACAAGAACGTTTCCAAACTTTAGCGGAGCGTGTCAGTGAATATCCAGAAACCTTGCGTGCTCATCCTCGTGTAGAAAAAATTTATGCTGATCGCCGTGAAATGGCAAAAGGCGAGAAATTGTTCGATTGGGGTATGGCGGAAACTATGGCATACGCAACCTTATTAGATGAAGGTGCTAATGTTCGTTTATCGGGTGAAGATGCGGGACGTGGTACGTTCTTCCATCGTCATGCGGTTGTGCATAACCAAAATGACGGGACAGGTTATGTGCCATTAACACATTTACATGCCAACCAAGGTCGTTTTGAGGTGTGGGATTCTGTATTATCCGAAGAAGCCGTATTAGCTTTTGAATATGGTTATGCGACAACAGATCCAAAAACATTAACCATTTGGGAAGCGCAATTTGGTGACTTTGCAAACGGTGCACAAATCGTGATTGACCAATTTATCAGTTCAGGCGAACAAAAATGGGGCAGAATGTGTGGCTTGGTGATGTTATTACCACATGGTTATGAAGGCCAAGGTCCAGAGCACTCATCAGCTCGTTTAGAACGTTATTTACAACTTTGTGCAGAACAGAATATGCAAGTGTGTATTCCATCTACACCAGCACAGGTTTACCACATGCTACGTCGTCAATCGATCCGTAAAATGCGTCGTCCATTAATTGGTATTTCACCAAAATCCTTATTACGTCATCCACTTGCCGTGTCAAGTTTAGATGAATTAGTAAATGGCACATTCCAAACAGTCATTGGTGAAATTGATAACATCGATCCAAAACAAGTTAAACGAGTCGTCCTATGTTCAGGTAAAGTGTATTACGATCTTTTGGAACAACGTCGTGCGAATAACCAAACCGATGTGGCGATTATTCGTATTGAGCAGCTTTACCCATATCCACATGAAGATGTGAAGAAAGCATTAGAGCCTTATGCTCATGTGACGGATTATGTATGGTGTCAAGAAGAGCCATTGAACCAAGGCGCTTGGTATTGTAGTAAGCATAATTTTGACAGCTCGCTTCCTGAGCATGTGAAGTTAAAATATGCGGGTCGTCCTGCCTCAGCTTCACCTGCGGTAGGTTACATGTCTTTACACACCAAACAGCAAAAACAATTGGTAGAAGACGCGCTGACACTGTAAAAGTGCGGTCGAAATTTCAGTAATTTTTAAAGAAAGAATAATTTAAAGGAAAATAAAATGGCAATTGAAATTCTTGTTCCAGATTTACCGGAATCCGTTGCGGATGCAACTGTTGCAACATGGCATAAAAAAGTTGGTGAGACGGTAAAACGTGACGAAGTATTAGTAGAAATTGAAACAGATAAAGTGGTACTTGAAGTACCAGCCTTAAACGATGGCGTAGTGACTGAAATTCTTCAAGAAGAAGGTGCAACCGTAGTAAGTAAACAGCTTTTAGGTAAACTTTCTACTCAACAGGCTGGCGATATTTCATCTGA
The DNA here is from genome assembly GCF_003252795.1 of Haemophilus parainfluenzae. Classification (GTDB taxonomy): domain Bacteria; phylum Pseudomonadota; class Gammaproteobacteria; order Enterobacterales; family Pasteurellaceae; genus Haemophilus_D; species Haemophilus_D parainfluenzae_K. Next base: position 202,902 of record NZ_QEPQ01000001.1, on the reverse strand, counting down.
AACAGTGAAAGACAATGAGCCAACACCGGCTGATCGTCAAAGAGCAGCCATTGAAAATAGTCACAATAATTCAGCTGATCAAGGTCCAGCTATTCGTCGTTTATTAGCTGAACACGATTTAGATGCAGAAAAAATTCAAGGCTCTGGTGTGGGAGGCCGTATTACCCGTGAAGATATTGCGCGTGAAGTGGCAAAACGTGATGCACAAAAAGCGAAACAAGATGTGGCGACAGAGCAGAATACCATTAGTACCGTGGCATATAGCTCTCGTTCAGAAAAACGTGTACCAATGACCCGTTTACGTAAACGTATTGCGGAACGTTTATTGGAAGCGAAAAATACCACCGCAATGCTCACCACATTCAATGAAGTGGATATGCAGCCGATTATGAAATTACGCAAAACATACGGCGAAAAATTTGAAAAACAACATGGTGTACGTTTAGGCTTTATGTCTTTCTACATTAAAGCCGTGGTTGAAGCGTTAAAACGTTATCCTGAGGTGAATGCTTCAATTGACGGTGATGACATTGTGTATCACAACTATTTTGATATTAGCATTGCCGTTTCTACGCCGCGTGGTTTGGTAACACCTGTACTACGCAACTGCGATAAACTGAGCATGGCGGATATTGAGAAACAAATCAAAGCACTAGCAGAAAAAGGCCGCGATGGTAAATTAACCGTTGAAGATTTAACAGGCGGTAACTTCACCATTACTAATGGTGGCGTATTTGGTTCTTTAATGTCCACACCAATTATCAACCCTCCGCAAAGTGCGATTTTAGGCATGCACGCCATCAAAGAACGTCCTGTTGCGGTAGATGGTCAAGTGGTGATTCGTCCGATGATGTATTTGGCCTTATCTTATGACCACCGCTTAATTGATGGTCGTGAATCAGTAGGCTTCTTAGTGGCGATTAAAGACTTATTAGAAGATCCAACTCGTTTATTATTAGAAATCTAAGCACATAGGCTTTTCTCTTTTGAGGGGAAAAGCCTTTTTTACATTGATGTGAATAAAAGGGCGGGAACAATGCCCGCCTTTCTATAGTTAAAATCCGATCTTTATTTAGCTATTTTGCGTACTAAGATTGCTAAGATAAAGGTAATGATGATAACAGGGAAAGTCAGACCTAAATCGGTTTCCCAACCTTTTGTCATAAGGAAACGATAGAGCACGAAGCCGACAAACCAAACACCGAGTCCAACACTATCAACTGATTTTTTAACATCATGCTGTTTAAGCACAAAGAAATCAGCAATAAGCACAGCGATCATTGGCGCGAATACTGAACCAATAAAGAACAAGAAATGTTCGTATTCTGTCACTGGTAAGGTTGAGGCTAATATAATGCCCACAATCACGGTAAGTACGGAGATTGGCGTGACTTTTAATTGAGGGAAAATATTGTTTAAACTCATGCCGGTGGAATAGGCGGGAAGTGCAGTGTTAATCATGGTAGAGGCGATGACAATTAATACACCAATAACACTTACACCAGCAAGAGAAAGAATTTGTGAGATTTCAGATTTACCGGTCACTAATGCTGCACCTAAGCCGAGAGCATACATCCAGCAGCTGGTCACGGTATAAGTTAGCGTTGAAAGTGCGGTCGTTTTAAATGGTGTTTCGCTGTTCTTCGTGTGGTCAGATACTACAGGTAACCAAGAAAGTGGCATGACGGCAGCAATTTCTACAGCAGTACCAAATTTAATATTTTGTGCAACGTCCATGGCAATAAATGGTTTATTAGCTACTTGAATACTTAGCCACAGCATCAGTAAAAACATGGTGACAAGTGAGAGGCTTTTGAAGATACCTAATTTAGTGAAGCCGAGTAGTAGCCAAAGTATGATGAGTATGCCTAAGCCAAGTGTAAGGAATGGGAAGAGTGAAGGATCAGGTGTTTGATTTAAGATGGAAATAACGTCAGCGCCCATATAAATCATGACTGCAGTCCATCCCATTAATTGCATGGCATTAAGTAAAGAGAAAAGCGCAGAGCCTTTTTCACCAAATGAAATTTGTACCGTTTGCATAGCACTTTTTTGGGTTTTCGCGCCGATGTAACCTGCACAGAAAAACATCGAGCCGCCAATAAAGTGCCCAACGATGATGGCGATTAAACCTTGTTTCCATCCTAGTGGTGCAAACCAAGTACCCGTGAGAATTTCTGCCATTGAAATAGCAGCGGTAAACCAAATGAGTGCAATCGCAAGATTGCTTGATTTTTTCGTTTGCATGTTGTTATCCTTAACATGAGTTGTGGTTATTCTGTCCCAGTATATAACTCAATATAGAAAGGGCAAGCCCAGAATTTAAAATAAAACAAAGTGCGGTCAAATTTTTGTTTGTTTCGCTAAACAACATCAAAAATAGGAAGGAAATATGAATTTACATGAGTACCAAGCTAAGCAGCTTTTTAAGCAATATGCTCTGCCTGTGAGTGAAGGTGTCGTGTGCCAAACGGCAGATGAAGCTGAAATGGCACTCTTTCAGCTGAATGGTGATGTTTGGATAGCGAAATGTCAAGTTCACGCAGGTGGACGTGGAAAGGCTGGTGGTGTGAAGCTCGTGCATAATGCAGAAGAGGCGCGTGCTTTTGCAGATAAATGGCTTGGCCAGCATTTAGTCACCTTCCAAACTGATAAAAAAGGCCAACCCGTTAATAGCATTTATATTGAAGAAACCTGCCAGATTGAGAAAGAACTCTACTTAGGTGCAGTGATTGATCGCGCTTCGCAGAAAGTGGTTTTTATGGCTTCTTCAGCAGGGGGGATGAGCATTGAGGATGTGGCAAGAGAGACGCCTGAATTAATTCATAAAGTGACAATTGATCCTCTCGTGGGTGGAATGCCATATCAAGGCCGTGAATTAGCCTTTAAACTTGGTTTAAGCGGCGAACAAAATAAACAATTTGCCGAGATTTTTGTAAAACTCGCTCAGCTTTTTATCGAAAAAGATTTTTCTCTAGTTGAAGTCAATCCGCTCGTGGTGACAAAAGAAGGCAATTTAATTTGCGTAGATGCGAAAGTGGGCATTGATGATAACTCACTTTATCGACATCCTGATTTATTAGCTTTACGCGATTTAAGTCAAAGTGATGCACGTGAAGCCGAAGCAGAAAAATATCAGCTTAACTATGTCGCCTTGGAAGGGGATATCGGCTGTATGGTCAATGGCGCCGGGCTTGCTATGGGAACCATGGATATCGTGAAATTATATGGTGGCAACCCTGCAAACTTCCTTGATGTTGGCGGCGGTGCAACGAAAGAGCGTGTTGCTGAAGCCTTCAAAATTATTCTCACAGATAAAAATGTGAAATCTGTTTTAGTGAATATTTTTGGTGGAATCGTACGCTGTGATCTTATTGCTGAAGGTGTTGTGGCGGCGATTCAAGAAGTCGGTGTGAAAGTGCCTGTTGTGGTTCGATTAGAAGGAACCAATGCTCCACAAGGCAGAGCAATTTTAGCCGAAAGTGGTGTGAATTTAATTGCTGCACATAGTTTACAAGAAGCAGCACAAGCGGCAGTGAAAGCGGCAAAAGGAGAATAATCATGGCGATTTTAATTAATAAAGAGACAAAAGTAATTTGCCAAGGTTTCACTGGTGCGCAAGGGACATTTCACAGTGAACAGGCATTGGCTTATGGCACCAAGTTAGTGGGGGGCGTTTCACCAAATAAAGGCGGAACAACGCATTTAGGTTTGCCGGTATTTAATACAGTGCGTGAAGCAGTGCAAGCTACAGAGGCTACGGCAACCATGATTTATGTGCCCGCACCATTTTGTAAAGATGCTATTTTAGAAGCCATTGATGCAGGTATTCAGTTGGTAGTCTGTATTACAGAAGGCATTCCAACATTGGACATGTTGTTGGTAAAACAAAAATTAAATGAAACGGGTGTTGTGATGATCGGCCCAAATTGTCCAGGTGTGATTACACCGGATGAATGTAAGATTGGTATTATGCCGGGCAATATCCATAAAAAAGGCAGAGTAGGCATTGTTTCTCGTTCAGGCACCTTGACTTATGAAGCGGTAAAACAAACGACAGATGAAGGTTTCGGTCAATCCACTTGTGTCGGGATCGGTGGCGATCCTATTCCAGGATCTAACTTCATTGATATTCTTAAACGGTTCCAAGAAGATCCTGAAACTGAAGCTATCGTGATGATTGGTGAAATCGGTGGCTCTGCAGAAGAGGAAGCAGCTGCGTTTATTAAGGCTCATGTGACAAAACCAGTGGTGGCTTATATCGCAGGTGTAACAGCACCAAAAGGCAAGCGTATGGGACACGCGGGAGCGATTATCAGCGGTGGAAAAGGAACAGCGGCAGATAAAATTGCCGCACTTGATACTGCGGGTGTGAAGACAGTGAGAAGTCTCGCTGAAATCGGTTCAGCTCTCCGTGAATTGTTGAAATAAAAACTAAAAAAATAGACCGCACTTTGGATGAGTTTTCAAAGTGCGGTCGTTTTTTATAACAAATTCTTATAACCTGCCTCTAAATCGGTGTATAATCTCATCAGTTTTTTAAGGACAAAATTATGAGCCAATTTTTCTATATCCACCCTGAAAATCCGCAAGCGCGTTTGATTAATCAAGCGGTAGAAATTTTGCGTCAAGGTGGCGTCATTGTGTATCCGACAGATTCGGGCTATGCCTTGGGTTGTATGATAGGCGATAAACATGCGATGGATCGTATTGTGGCAATTCGTAAATTGCCAGAAGGGCATAATTTTACGTTGGTATGTAGCGATTTATCCGAGCTTTCAACCTATGCAACGGTCAGTAATGTGGCTTATCGCTTAATTAAAAACAATACACCGGGGCGTTATACCTTTATTTTGACGGCAACGAAAGAGCTTCCTCGTCGATTAATGACGTCAAAACGCAAAACGATTGGCTTGCGTGTACCAGATAATCAAATAGCCTTAGATTTATTGAAGGCATTAGGTGAACCGATTTTATCTTGCTCACTGATGTTGCCTGATAATGAACATATGACTTATTCCGATCCCGAAGAAATTCGTGAATGTTTAGAACGCCAAGTGGATTTAATTATTCATGGTGGTTATTTAGGTCAAGAGCCAACAACGGTGGTAGATTTAACGGAAGAATCGCCAGTCATTTTACGTGAAGGAAGTGGTAGTACCGATCCTTTCATTTAACTTATTTTAGACGCTTGGGAAAGCGACAAAGGAAAACAGATGAAACCTATTCAAAAACCAGTCAGACAAGAACGTGAAAAACAAGCGGGAAAACAACCGCACTTTGAGCGTAAAGATCGTAAAAGTGCGCTCAATTCTGACATCAAATCAACTCCTAAGGCTAAGGTGGCTAAGCCATCTCGTCAATCTACTGTAGAAGGTGAAAAATTACAGAAAGTGCTTGCGCGAGCAGGACAAGGTTCTCGTCGCGAAATTGAAGCGATGATCGCTGAAAACCGTGTGAGTGTCGATGGCAAAATGGCGACCCTTGGCGATCGTATCGATGTACATTCCGGTGTAAAAGTGCGTATTGATGGTCGTATCATTAATCTTCAACAAGCACAAAAAGAAGTATGCCGTGTATTAATGTATTACAAACCAGAAGGTGAACTTTGTACGCGTAGTGATCCCGAAGGTCGTCCAACTGTATTCGATCGTTTACCACGCTTAAATGGCGCAAGATGGATTGCTGTCGGTCGTTTGGATATTAATACTTCAGGCTTATTGCTTTTCACAACAGATGGCGAATTAGCTAACCGTTTAATGCACCCAAGCCGTGAAGTTGAACGTGAGTATTCTGTGCGTGTATTTGGTCAAGTGGACGATGCCATGTTAGCGCGTTTACGTAAAGGTGTGCAGTTGGAAGATGGCCCAGCCAATTTCAAAGAAATCAAATTTGCAGGTGGTGTAGGGATTAACCAATGGTACGATGTGACTTTAATGGAAGGTCGTAACCGTGAAGTGCGCCGTCTGTGGGAATCACAAGGCATTCAAGTGAGCCGCTTAATTCGTATTCGTTATGGCAACATTAAGCTGATGAAAGGCTTACCGCGTGGTGGTTGGGAAGAAATGGATCTGGAAAACGTTAACTATTTACGTGAATTAGTGGGCTTGCCACCTGAAACCGAAACTAAATTGGATGTGACGAAACCTCGTCGTCGACCAAAATCAGGTCAAATTCGTAAAGCAGTAAAACGTTATACTGAGTTAAGTAAACGCTATAAAAAATAGGTGGTATTCGCGATGAAAATGCAGCAACTCCGCTACATTGTTGAGATTGTAAACCAAAATTTAAATGTGACTGAAGCCGCAAATGCGCTTTATACCTCTCAACCTGGTATCAGTAAACAGGTTCGCTTGTTAGAAGATGAATTAGGTTTAGAGATTTTTGAACGTAATGGTAAACACATTAAATCCATTACGCCTGCGGGTAAAAAGATCGTCGCTATTGCTCGTGAGCTTTTAGTGAAAGCCCAAAGCATTAAATCAGTGGCCAATGAATATACTTGCCCGAATCATGGCGTGTTACGCATTGCGACAACCAATACGCAAGCGCGTTATATGTTGCCGGCTGTGGTGGAGCGTTTCTCTAAACAATATCCGGATGTGAGTTTGCATATTCATCAAGGTTCACCGACGCAAATCCATGATGCATTGATTTCAGGTGAAGTAGATTTAGCGATCACAACAGAAGCACCGTATCTTTTTGATGATTTGATTCAACTGCCTTGTTATTTGTGGAATCGTTCGGTGATAGTTAAACCTGACCATCCTTTAGCAAAAGTAAAAAATCTTACAGTTGAGGAGTTAGGCAAATATCCGTTAGTCACTTATACCTTTGGTTTTACCGGTGTGTCTGATTTGGATTATGCATTTAACCGTGCGGGGATTCTGCCTAATATTGTGTTTACCGCAACGGATGCTGATGTGATTAAAACTTATGTGCGTTTGGGATTAGGTGTAGGTATCATGGCATCTATGGCACATACACCAGCAGATAAGGATTTAGTGGCGCTTGATGCAGGGCATTTGTTCCGTGCGAGTATGACGCAAATTGCGTTTAAACACAGCACTTTCTTACGCAACTATATGTATGATTTTATCGAATTTTTCTCACCACACTTAACGCGTCCAATGGTTGAAAAAGCGGAGAAATTGCGTGATAACAGCGCGGTGAAGAAATTGTTTGATAATGTTGAATTAGAAGTGAAATAAGAATAAAAAAATATAAAAGCGCGGTCAGAATTTAATGTGAATTCTGACCGTTTCTTTTTTACAATAAAAACAAATGTGGCACTAAGTTCATGACGATAACTGTTGCGATAGAAAGCAATAATCGTGATGAGCCAAAGATAAAACCTCGGTTTGTACCATTATCAAATTTTACTAATAAATTTGCCATCGCGGTTAAAGTATAGACTTCAATCACCGTGAAAATGACCAAGTAAATATAAGCAGAAACCAAAGAAATATATTTCAATGTAATAAACCAAGGCAGGATAATACCAATAGCCAAGATTGGTGCTACCCATAGGGTTTGTTTAATTGTTAAATTAATTTTTCGAGAAAAATAACTTTGTAGCGATACAGTCAACAACCCATTTACAAAAAGTGCAATGGGAGAGTGTTCTGGCATGCCTAATTTGTTATCAAACAGGAAAGGGAAGATCACAAAGAATGAGGTTGCAATGGAAAGGGGAATAAATAACATCAAATGCACCAATAAAAATTCTTTAGTGATGATTTCTTTAATTTGGGCAAAGCGAAATTTCACTAAGGTTTGCAAGGTTTGGATTTGATAAAACGGTTTAACCATTAGGGCAAAGAGAATCGCTTCCATCGCAAAGCAGACCCAAATCAACCATTCAATGTGATTGTATTTGATAAATGGAATCACCAATAAAGGCGCAAACATAGACGATATGGAAGTGACTTTCAAATATTTTCCCTGTAATCGGGTTTTATCTTTGTATTCTTCGCCTGCAAGTACCAATAGGCAGGCTTTCGCATTGGTACCAAACAAACAACTGCCTAAGCCAAAACAGGTGGTGGCAATTAAAAGTAGAATGTAATTGTCTGCAGAGAGAAAGAAAATATAGGCAATCACATCTAAAAAGCACCCGAGCAACATCATTTTAGCCAGTCCAAAGCGATCGCCCCAGATACCGGCTAAAATAGCTAATGCTTGGTTGCAGAAGAAAAGCAACGAGAGTGAAAAGGCAATTTCACTGTTACTTAAGCCTTTTCCTTGTAAATAGATGAAAAATACCGTTTGCATGGAAAAGAATGCAAGGGTAGAAAAGAAACGACGAGTCAGTAAAAGTTTTTGTAAATTCATTGTTTTATTTAAAAAAAAAGCACGCGTTAAGAACGCGCGCCAGTAATTTGTTAAGTGCGGTCAAAATTTACGACGATTTTTAACTGCACTTTTAGTTTAAAAAGAATCGTGGTATTTCACTAAATCTTCGCGGCTAATGGCAAATACACCTAGACCGCCATTTTTTAGTTCAACCCATTCAAATGGCACATCTGGATATTGTTCAATGAGACTTACCATGCTGTTGCCCACTTCGCAAACGAGTATGCCATTTGGTGTTAAATAATCCGACGCTTGTTTTAAAATTTGTTTTGTAATTTCTAAACCATCAACACCCGAACCTAAGGCTAATTCAGGCTCATAATGGAATTCTTCCGGCATATCTGCCAAATCTTCTTCATCCACATAAGGTGGGTTGGTCACGATTAAATCATATTGTTGGCCGAAGAGATTTTGGAATAAATCTGATTGAATCGGGAAAACACGGTGTTCTAATTGGTGGCGAGCAATATTGATTTCCGCCACATTTAATGCATCCACAGAAAGATCGACTGCATCCACTTCAGCCTCAGGAAAGGCTTCAGCAATAGCAATCGCGATACAACCACTGCCGGTACAAAGATCTAAAATACGTTTTGGTTCTGATTTTAAAAGCGGAGCAAATTTATCTTGGATTAATGCACTGATTGGTGAGCGAGGAATAATTGTGCGCTCATCCACATAGAATTCTAATCCACAGAACCATGCACTATTCGTTAAATAAGCGACAGGTACACGTTGTTCAATTCGGCTTAAGACTAACTGTACTAAGGTTTCTTTTTCTGAAGGAGTGAGTTTGCTGCTGAATAAATCTTGCGGTAAATCGAGCGGTAATTGAAGTCCAGCTAGAACTAATTGAAGACTTTCATCCCACGCATTGTCATGGCCTTGCCCGTAGTAAATATCAGAACGATTGAATGTGCTGTATGTCCAGCGTAAAAAATCTTGAATGGTCGTTAATTCACTTGCCACATTATCTTCTAAAATTGTCGCAACAAGTTCTTGATTGTGTAAGGTTTCCATTTTGTGCCTCAATAAAAAATTTGGCTAGTTATACCATAGAATAGATGTGCTATCATTAAGCAAAATAACAAATTGAGAAAAATAATGACAGAACCAGATGATTTTGATCTTTTTCGGGCGGAAACAAAAGGGATCAAGCCCATCAAGCAAGATACCTTTGTGGCACCTCGTCAAAAGAGCGGTCAAAAAAAATCCCATTTACGTGATATTCGAGAAAAAGAAGATACGCTTTTCTATTTTTCCGATGAATATGAACCCTTGCTAAATGAACATGATGGTGTCATCAAATATTTACGCGAAGGGGAAGATAGCCATTTATTAAAACAACTTCGTCGTGGCGATTTTTCACCTGAATTATTTCTGGATTTACATGGCTTAACCCGTGAACAAGCCAAAATGGAATTAGCAGCACTGTTGTTAGCTTGTGAAAACGAACATGTTTATTGTGCAAGTATTATGACTGGCTACGGTACGTTTACGTTGAAAAAACAAATTCCACGTTGGTTAGTTCAGCACCCTAAAGTACGTGCGTTACACCAAGCACCCAAAGAATGGGGCGGAGAAGCAGCAATACTCATTTTAGTGGATGTATAAATAAAAAAGCGCGGTCGAAATTGACCGCGTTTTTTTTACATTTTTTCGATTGTCTTAATGCCTAATAACGCTAAACCTTGTTTTAAGGTTTTCTCTGTGAGAGAAGCGAGTTTTAAACGGCTTAATTTTACGTTTTCATCTTCTGCATTTAAGATTGGGCAGTGTTCATAGAATGAAGAGAACACACCAGCCAATTCATATAAATAAGCACAGAGTACATGCGGTGTCCCTTCTTTGCCCACCGTTTGAACGGCTTCTTCAAATTGAAGCAATTTGATCGCTAATGCACGTTCTTTTTCATCAGAAAGCTGAATCTTAGCTTCAGCAAGTACGGTTGGATTCAGATCTGCTTTATTGAAGATTGAACGAATACGCGTGTAAGCATATTGCATATAAGGCGCGGTATTACCTTCAAAGCTAAGCATATTGTCCCAATCGAATACATAGTCAGTGGTACGGTTTTTAGAAAGATCCGCATATTTCACCGAGCCAATACCCACCGCTTCAATAACCGCAGTTTTTTCTTCATCAGATAAGTTGGTATTTTTCTCGTTGATTAATACAGTGGCACGTTCAATCGCTTCATCTAATAAATCTGCTAATTTTACGGTGCCACCTGTACGAGTTTTGAATGGTTTACCATCTTTACCCAACATCATACCGAAGTTTTTATGTTCAAGTGAGAAGCTGTCTGGTACATAACTGGCTTTACGCGTAATTAACCACGCTTGTTGCATGTGTTGGCTTTGGCGTGTATCAGAGAACACTAATGCACGATCTGCTTTTAAGGTTTCATAACGATATTTAGCCGCCGCGATATCGGTAGTGGTATAAAGGAAACCGCCATCTTTCTTCTGAACGATTACCCCCATCGGTTCGCCATCTTTATTCTTGAATTCATCAAGATAAACGACTAACGCCCCTTCATCTTCAACGGCTAAACCTTGTTTTTTCAGATCTTCAACGATAGCAGGTAACATTGGGTTATAAAGACTTTCACCCATCACATCTTTTTCGGTCAATGTGACATTCAAACGATCGTAGTTACGTTGGTTTTGTTGCATGGTGATATCGACTAATTTTTTCCACATTGTGCGGCAATATTCATCTCCACCTTGCAATTTCACTACATAGTTACGCGCTTTTTCAGCGAACGCTTCATCTTCATCATAATGTTTTTTCGCTTCGCGATAGAATGCTTCAAGATCTTGAAGTTCCATTTCGCTCGCGTGTTCATTTTCCATTTTTTCAAGATAAGCAATGAGCATACCAAATTGTGTACCCCAGTCACCTACGTGGTTTGCACGAATAACGTTGTGACCTAAAAATTCAAGGGTGCGAACAACAGCATCACCGATAATGGTAGAACGTAAGTGACCTACGTGCATTTCTTTCGCAACGTTTGGTGAAGAATAATCAATCACGATAGTTTGTTTTTCATTTGCGCTGACACCAAGATTTTGATCTTTTAATGCGGCAGAAACGTTATTAGCTAACCAAATTGGATTTAAGAAAATATTAATAAAACCTGGACCAGCAATTTCAGTTTTTTCTGCGACATCAGAAAGATCAGCATGATCTAATACTTTTTGTGCAAATTCACGTGGATTTAAACCTAGTTTTTTAGCAGCAGCCATGATGCCGTTTGCTTGGTAGTCGCCAAATTGTGGTTTACCAGATTGGCGAATAAGCGCATCACATTGTTCATCTGCGCCAGCAGCAATCATCGCTTGTTTAATTTTATCGGATAAAATAGATTGAATATTCACGGTTTTTCCTAATCTTGAAATTGAATAATGAAAATAATCGGCTATGATACCGTTGTTTATAGATTTCTCAAAGTAAGAGCAGGAGAAAATGTCAAATTTAATGGAAAAATCGACCGCACTTTATCAAGAATTGCCTTTATTTCAGGAAAAAATTCAGCAATTAGCTGCCGTTATGAAAGTGAATTTGAATGATTTCCAAATTGATCATTTAGCTTTAAGAGCAAATACTGAAGAAAAAGCAAAAAATTGGCTGACAGAGTTATTAAAGTGCGGTAGAATTTTAAGCGATAATATCGTCAATGGGCGTCCTATCTATTTGATTGAATTAGATGAGCCAGTTGATTTCATTGGTCAGCCTGTCGATGTTATTGAATTACCGTTTCCTAAAAATAAACAATATCCCCAAGAAACTTGGGAACATATTGAAATTGTAATGCCGTTTTTATCTCATGAATCTGTTGAGGATTGGGTTAATCGGATTTGCAACACATTTTTATGGAAGGAACTAACTCAATTAACCATGAAGGTGAGCGAACCTAAGGTGGAAGGGGAGCAATTGCCCAATCCATCAATTGCAGTGAGTTTTGTTGATAAAACAGAAAATCATGTTTGCATAAAGGTTCATCCTTATACAATAAAGAAAATACTCGAGGTTTAGTGTAATGAAAAAAATTACCTTAGCATTAACTGTCTTATTAAGTTTAGGTTTATCAGCTTGTTCATCTCAATCACAAAAAGATGAAAGCGCTTATAAAGGTCAAGTTATCTTCACCGAATTACAAGGTGATGATGTAAAATTAACCGTTCGTAAAAACGACTGCTCGTACAAACAAGAAGGTGAAACCGAAGTTATCGTTCACAAATACGATTCAACTTTAGTAACTGGTGCTTGTGTGAAAGTATCTGACAACGGTCAAGGCGTGAAAAACGTTTCTACTTGGTCTCCAAGAAACCCAATCTAATTCATTTTTAGAAGGTTAGTTTTATGAAAAAAGTAACAGTAGCATTAGCACTTATGATGTCTGTTGGTTTAACGGGTTGTGCAAACACCGATGTTTTTAGTGGTGATGTATACTCTGCAGATCAAGCAAAAGAAGCGCGTTCAATTAGTTATGGTACAATCGTATCTGTTCGCCCTGTTAAAATCCAAGCTGATAACAATGGTGTAATTGGTTCAGTTGGTGGTGGTGCTTTAGGTGGTATCGCTGGTAGTGCAATAGGTGGCGGTACAGGACAAGCCATTGCAGGTGTTATTGGTGCAATTGGTGGTGCCATTGCAGGTAGCAAAATTGAAGAGAAAATGAGCCAAGTTAATGGTGCAGAGCTTGTTATCAGAAAAGATAATAGAGAAGAGATCGTTGTGGTTCAAAAAGCGGATCCTAGCTTCAAAGCAGGTCGCCGTGTGAGAATCGTTGGTGGTTCATCATTAAATGTTTCTGTTATCAACTAATTTAAACAAGAACTAGAAAAAAGCGAGCCATTGGGTTCGCTTTTTTTTATGCTTAAAATCAAAAGAAAGTGCGGTTGTTTTTTGCTTGAAAGTCAAAAATATGATAAAACTATCAACTGTTATTTCACACCGACAATAGGAAGCAATATGTCAAATTTACAACAAATTATTGAAGCTGCATTTGAAAAACGTGCGGAAATTACCCCTAAAACAGTTGATGCACAAACTCGTGCAGCAATCGAAGAAGTGATCGAAGGATTAGATAGCGGTAAATACCGTGTTGCAGAAAAAATTGATGGTGAATGGGTTACTCACCAATGGTTGAAAAAAGCAGTATTATTATCTTTCCGTATCAACGATAACCAAATCATTGATGGCGCAGAAACCAAATACTATGACAAAGTGGCATTGAAATTTGCTGACTATACGGAAGAGCGTTTTTCTCAAGAAGGTTTCCGTGTCGTACCTTCTGCAACGGTACGTAAAGGTGCATACATTTCTAAAAACTGTGTATTGATGCCATCTTATGTAAATATCGGTGCATATGTGGGTGAAGGTACTATGGTTGATACATGGGCAACGGTTGGTTCATGTGCGCAAATTGGTAAAAATGTACACTTATCTGGTGGTGTAGGTATCGGTGGTGTATTAGAGCCATTACAAGCAAACCCAACCATTATTGGTGATAACTGTTTTATCGGTGCACGTTCTGAAGTCGTTGAAGGCGTGATTGTTGAAGATGGTTGTGTGATCTCTATGGGCGTATTCATCGGTCAATCAACTAAAATCTATGATCGTGAAACAGGTGAAGTATTCTATGGCCGTGTACCAGCTGGCTCAGTAGTGGTTTCTGGTAGTCTTCCATCAAAATGTGGTAAATACAGCTTATACTGTGCAGTGATCGTGAAAAAAGTTGATGCAAAAACTTTAGGTAAAGTTGGTATCAACGAATTATTACGTTCTATTGAAGAGTAATTAAAATACCATAAAAAATGACCGCACTTTATATGACAAAGTGCGGTCATTTTCTTTTTTAAATTAGAGAATTATTTTTTTCTTGCTAGCATTGTCGCAAATTTTAATTTAATGCGATTGCCGTTTTCATCGGTTTTATGTAATTCGCCCATATTTTCGTTGTATTCTAAGAATTCCCAATCTTTGTAGTATTCTTTTAATTCACCTTCAGAGAACGTAAATGAGAACGCTAATGGACAAGGTACCTCAGGTGTAGACATCGCTGCTACAATTAAGTTGTAACCACCTGGGTTGGTGTGTTCTTGCATATTCTTAATAATGGCTGGAATTCGCTCACGGTTTAAGAACATAAATACCACGGTTGATACAATAAAGTCGTAGTTTTCTTGAATATTGGCGGTATTAATATCATAAACTGCAGTCTTGATATTCAAGTTTTCTTTATCTTTAGTTTCGTTCAAGAAGGCAATGCTGTTTTCGTTATGATCCCAAGAGGTCACATCATAGCCTTTTAAACTTAAATAAAGGGAGTTACGACCTTGTCCACAGCCTAAATCTAACACTTTACAAGGTTTAATAATTTTAGCTGCATCAACTACATCACCATGCGTTGCAGTCATATTATATTTTTTGCTGAAGTAATCCTCTTTTTTGCAATAGAAGCCAAGCGTACATTCTAAGTCATCAGAAAGTGCTTCAACTCGATGCCAGGCTTGTGGCTCAACAAATGGAATATCACTTTCAGGCGTGAAAATATGCTCAGCAATGACATCGCCATTTTCAGTTAGCTCATAAAACTTAAGTTTACCTTTTAGCACTGTAAGTTTGCCCCAAGTTCCCACTTTAGTATTGTGTTTTTCTTGGAACATTTTAGGTAATTTATCTTTTGTCCAAACTGGCATTTGTTTATAGCAGATAAGTTCGTTTGTCATAATGAATTCCTTTTAATTTGTATGATAAATAGCTGATTGATATGGTAGGGTATTTGGTTCTGTTTGGCAATAAAAAAGGCGACCGAAGTCGCCTAAATATTAAATTATTTTACTTGCATACCAGCAGCGACACCGCTATCAGCTGAAAGTAAGAATAAATCACTTCCGCCAGTACCAGCAGAAAGAATCATCCCTTCTGATACGCCGAATTTCATTTTACGTGGTGCAAGGTTTGCAACCACAATAACAAAACGACCTTCCAATTCTTCAGGTTTGTTGTAAGCCGCTTTAATGCCAGAGAACACTTGGCGAGTATGGTCACCTAAATCTAATTCAAAACGTAAGAGTTTATTAGATTCTGGTACCGCTTCGCATTTCAGTACTTTTGCTACACGCATATCAATTTTAGCAAAATCATCAATGGTAATAGTATCAGCAATAGGTTCGACATTTGAAAGTGCGGTCGGTTTTGCCGCTGTTTTTTCTGTTGTTTTGTTTGCTTCAGCGAAAAGAGCTTTAGTTTCTTCTATAACAGCATCAATTTGTTTTTTCTCTAAACGCGAGAAAAGCGCTTTAAATGGAGTAAGTTGATGACCTAATAGTGGCTGTGCAATATTATCCCATGTTAGTTCTGTTTGTAAGAACGCTTCTGCACGTTCAGCCAATTTTGGAAGAACCGGTTTTAAGTAAGACATTAATACACGGAAAAGCTCGATACCCATTGAGCAAACTGCTTGCAATTCAGCTTCTTTGCCTTCTTCTTTTGCAATCACCCAAGGTGCTTTTTCATCAATGTATTTATTCGCCTTATCGGTTAATGCCATGATTTCACGAATCGCCTTGTTGTATTCACGAGCTTCATAATAAGAAGCGATTTGTTCAGCTTGTGCAGTAAATTCAGCAAAAAGTGCTTCGTCTTCTAATTTATCTGCTAATCTGCCTTCAAAACGTTTAGCGATAAATCCAGCATTACGAGAAGCTAAATTGACTAATTTATTAACAATATCCGTATTGACACGTTGAACGAAATCTTCCAAGTTGAAATCAAGATCTTCGATGCGATCGTTTAATTTTGCCGCATAGTAATAACGCAAACATTCCGGATCAATGTGATTTAAATAGGTGCTGGCTTGGATAAATGTACCACGTGATTTTGACATTTTGGCGCCATCTACGGTGACATAACCGTGAGCAAACACATTGGTTGGTTTGCGATATTCGCTCCCTTCTAACATTGCTGGCCAGAATAGACTGTGGAAATATACGATATCTTTACCGATAAAGTGATAAAGTTCTGTATCGCTGTTTTCTCCCCAGAATTCATTAAAATCAATGCCTTCACGATCGCAGAGATTTTTGAAAGAAGCTATGTAGCCAATTGGCGCATCCAACCAAACATAGAAGAATTTATCTTTAGTTCCTGGGATTTCAAAACCAAAATAAGGTGCATCACGAGAGATATCCCATTGTTGCAAGCCACTTTCAAACCATTCTTGCATTTTGTTTGCAATTTCAGGTTGCAGTGAACCAGAGCGAGTCCATTCTTTTAACATACCTTCAAAAGCAGGTAAGTCAAAGAAGAAGTGTTCAGATTCTTTGATGATTGGTGTTGCACCCGACACAGCAGAACGTGGATTAATTAAATCCATTGGGCTATAAGTGGAAGCACAAACTTCACAGTTATCGCCGTATTGATCCTCTGCTTTACATTTTGGGCAAGTCCCTTTGACGAAACGATCGGGTAAGAACATATTCT
This sequence comes from Haemophilus parainfluenzae, assembly GCF_003252795.1. GTDB lineage: Bacteria > Pseudomonadota > Gammaproteobacteria > Enterobacterales > Pasteurellaceae > Haemophilus_D > Haemophilus_D parainfluenzae_K. The sequence continues at coordinate 186,051 of NZ_QEPQ01000001.1, read as the reverse complement.
TTTCAGGATCGAATAACTGAGAAATGACTTTCGTTTTAATGAAACCTTTGGCTTTTAATTTATTATAAATGTCAGCGGTGATTTGTTTATTTTCTTCACTGTGAGTAGAGTGATAGTTATCAAAACTGATATTAAAACCTGCAAAATCACGCACGTGATCAGCTTTTGCTTTTGCGATTAGTTCTTCTGGTGTAATACCTAATTTATCGGCATTAAGCATAATTGGTGTGCCGTGCGCATCATCAGCACAGACAAAATGAATTTTATTGCCACGCATACGCTGGAAACGCACCCAAATATCCGCTTGAATATGTTCTAACATATGGCCTAAATGAATGGCCCCATTTGCATAAGGTAATGCGCAAGTGACTAAAATTTTACGAGGTTGAGTTGTCATTATTTTTCTCTTATTCTTTTGTAAAAATTGTGAGTATGTTACCCGATTGGTGTGATTTTTTCTAGTTTAGTTATACTTTTAGCTTAACATTTGAGGTGTAAAAGGGGTAGAATATCCCTGACAAATTTACTCTACTACCTACTACTATTAAAGGAATATTATGGCAACTGCTTTTTCTGAAAATTTAACGGCAGAACAACAATCTCAGGTTCTGCAACTTTTCCAACAATTTCAACACCCAACCTTACAAAAAGACTTAATCGAATTAAAGACTTTGAAGAAAGTTGAAAAAGGCGGTGACGTATTACGTATTGAATTACAATTGCCTTTTGCATGGAACACTGGCGTGGAGCAAGTGAAACAGCAGCTTTCTGATGCTTTATTAAAAGCAACAGATAGCAAAGAAATCAAATGGGTGGTGAATTATCAAATCGCAACGTTAAAACGTGCAAATAATCAACCCGCTGTAAAAGGTGTGAAGAACATCATCGCGGTGACTTCAGGCAAAGGTGGGGTAGGGAAATCGTCCGTTTCGGTGAATCTTGCACTTGCTTTACAAGCTCAGGGTGCTCGTGTGGGGATCTTAGATGCAGATATTTACGGCCCATCTATTCCGCATATGTTAGGTGCGCCGCATCAACGCCCAACTTCACCAGATAACCAACATATCACCCCAATTAAAGCGTATGGTTTATCTGCCAACTCAATCGGTTTCTTAATGGATGAAGATAATGCAACCATTTGGCGAGGTCCAATGGCAAGTAGTGCATTAAGCCAACTTTTAAATGAAACCTTATGGGATAGCTTAGATTACTTAGTGATCGATATGCCACCGGGTACAGGTGATATCCAATTAACCCTTTCACAACAAATCCCTGTAACGGGGGCTGTAGTAGTGACGACGCCACAAGATATTGCGTTATTAGATGCGGTGAAAGGCGTGTCGATGTTTGAACGTGTATCTGTGCCAGTGTTAGGTATTGTGGAAAATATGTCTATGCATATTTGTAGTAATTGTGGTCATCACGAAGCGATTTTTGGTACCGGTGGTGCAGAAAAAATGGCACAAAAATATAATGTGAAAGTATTAGGTCAGTTACCGTTGAATATCCAAGTTCGTCAAGATTTGGATGCGGGTAAACCAACTGTAGTTGCCGCACCAGATAGTGAAATTGCGAAATCTTTCTTAGATTTAGCGGAGAAAGTATCAACTGAGCTTTACTGGCAAGGGTCTGTGATTCCAAGCGAGATTTTATTCCGCGAAGTGAAATAATCACAAAAACATCATAAAAATTAACCGCACTTTAGGTCATCCAAAGTGCGGTTATTTTTTTAGGTAAATTTGCTTATTTTAAATGATCCGCATCATTTATTTTCTCAACGCAAAAACCGTTCTCATCGTCATAATGCACAACACTAATTGAGGTATTAATGAGCGATACTGATTTATCTTCATCGCGGTGATTTTGCCACGTAGCACCGTTTAATAAGGCAAGCAACAAACGTAGAGTATGGCCATGCGACACAATGAGAATATTGCCTTGATTGTGGATCTTAATAATGTCGTGCAATGCTTTCATGGCACGCTTGCCCAGCTGTTCGAATGTTTCTCCACCATTTACTTGAGCTTTGTAATTGGCAGGATCTTTAATGAGTTGCTGGAATTCAGGATGTTCTCTTAAGGTATCAACAAGTTGACCTTCCCAAGAACCAAAATATTGTTCGTTTAAACCTTGGTGATGGAAAAGGGGAATATCTCGTTCACCAATAATATGAGAGGCTGTCGCGATGGTACGTTTTAATACGCTAGAGTAGGCCGCAACAAAAGGAATATTATTAAGTGCCACACCTGTTTTTTTCGCACCAATAACGCCTTCTTCAGTTAAAGGAGAATCGCCATGACCTTGCATTAAACCTTCTGTATTCCAAACGGTTTTACCATGTCGAATAAAATAAAAAGTCAGCTGTTTTTTCATTTTTCATGTCCATAAAAAAGATTAAGGAAGCCGAAACTTCCTTAATCATGATTTTAACGAGAGTAATAACCTGCCATTGAACTATATACGGCATTTTCTGCCTGAATGATGTTGTATTTCGCATTCAAGATAGAAAGTTGAGAGCTTTTCTCTGTATTTGCCGCAGCAAGCCATTCACGTAATTCAGATACACCAGCATTGTAACGATCACGATAGTATTTAGTGATACGTTGGTTATAGCTGTGTGTTTTTTGCAAGTTAGCAAAAGCACTTTGTGCTTGTGTATAGGCGAAGTAGTTGGTATCTACATCATTCAGGGCTTTAGTAATGCTTTGCTCGTAATTTAAACGTGCGGTTTCATAATCTGCTTCAGAGATTTTCACGTTCCATTTCACCGTATTCCAGTTGAGGAATGGTAGGCTAATACCGATTAAACCTGTACCAACTGGATTGTGCAATGCGTTACCGACTTTAGTGCCACTTGATGTTAAGCTGCCGCCTAAAGTCACTTCTGGGAACCAACCTTTTTCGGTTGCTTTCGCATTTTTGAATGCACTGCTTAAGCGATATTGATAGCCTTTCACATCAGGACGATTCGCAATCACAGAAACAGGCACATTTAAATTCACGCCCACATTTTTCACATTAAGAATGTGTGGGAAGTTGATATTTAATGCTTCTTCTGGTTTTAAGTTCAGTAAGTTACGTAAAGTTTGTTCTGCTGTTTTACGTTGTGTTTGATAGTTAATCAAGTTGTTACGTGCGTTCAATACCGCTTGTTGTGCTTGATCTACACTTGCGCTGTCAGCCACACCTTGAGATAAACGACGTTGCATAATGCTGCTAATGTCGTTGTAGTATTTAATGGTTTCCTCAGTTGTGCTGATAGCGTCATTTAAATAAGCAATTTGATAATACGTTGTCACAACAGAGTTGATGAGTGAAAGTTTGGTTGCTTCTAAATCTTCAGCCGTTGCTTTGTGTGACCATTCTGCGGCATCTGCAGTATCCGCTAAGCGTTGCCATAAATCTAACGTATAACTCACATTTAATGCACCTTGATGACTTACTGCTGAGCTGCCACCGGTTTTCACATTTTTACTTGCGGAAGACTGGGTTGAACCGCTAAATGCTGGAATTAAATTCGCGCCTGCAAGGTTTGCATTATATAGAGCACGGTTTACGGCAACAGACGCTTTGGCTAAATCTTTGTTGTTAACTAATGCTTGTTCTACCACACGATTTAATTGTGAATCATTGTAAAGCGCCCACCAGTTTTCTTTTACATTAAATTGTTTGGTGATTTCCGCATAATTTTGGTAATCCTGCTGGCTCGCTTTATAAGAATCGCCGATGTTAGCACAACCTGCAAGAGCAGTTGCCATCGCGATTGCTAAGGTTAATTTTTTCATTTTTAACATGGATTTTTTCCTTTCTTTTTTATTAAAGTGCGGTCAAAAATTAGTAAGAATTTTAACCGCTCTTTTGAGTTTTACAAAATTTCTTTATTCTCTCGCAAGGGCGGTAATTGGATCTAATTGCGCTGCACGTTTTGCAGGCATATAGCCGAAGAGCACACCAATCAGGGTAGAGAAGACCACTGCCGCAACAATTGAGCCGGTAGAGAATGCCATCGTAAAGTCAGTCATAAATACGTTAAATAACAGACCGATTAGGCCCGAAAGCAGAATACCCGTCACGCCGCCAATTAAACAAATCAGCACGGCTTCAATTAAAAATTGTTGCAGAATATTAAATTGTCTCGCGCCAATAGCCATGCGTACACCAATTTCTTTGGTTCGCTCTGTCACGGAAACCAACATAATATTCATCACACCAATCCCACCAACGATTAATGAAATAAAGGCGATAGAGGAAATGAGCAATTTCATCGTGCCCGTTGTGCTTTCAATAGTTTGTTTGATGGTATCACTATTCATGATGAAGAAATCTTTTTTACCATGACGCATGGTGAGCAATTCAGTAATCCCTTTTTCAGCGACAGTAGTATTCACGGAATCATCCACTTTAACGGTAATCGAACCAATTTTTTTACTGCCCGAAATACGATTCATCACGGTGGTGTAAGGCGCATAGAGATTAAGTGAACTACTTGCCCCGCCCATTTGTTTATCAGATACCACGCCGATAATACGTAATGGACGTTTATTAAACATCACAATTTTGCCGATGGGGTTTTCATCTGGGAAAATGGATTTTTTTGCACTTTCATCGATTAAGGCTACTTGGTTGTTATCAGCAACATCTTGAGCAGAAAATAAATTACCGGATTTTAGTTTTAATCCCTCTACATCAAAATATTGTTCGCCTACACCTTTTAAACTGGTCGAGGAGAAAGTTTGGTTGCCATAAATTAATGTGCCACTTGATGAGCTATTCGGCGTGACACTTTGTACATAGCTTTGTTGATTTAAGGCAGTGGCATCATTAATTGTAAGGTTTTGCATCTGTTCAGCACGACGATCACCAAAGCCTGTACCATTAAAAATCGTTATGGTGCTTGTACCAATACCTTTGATATTCTCTAAGATTTTTTGCTGTGAACCATTTCCCAATGCCACGACAGAAACCACAGAGGTAATCCCGATAATAATCCCGAGCATGGTTAAAAGAGAACGCATTTTGTGGGCGATAATCGCACTCACAGACATACGAAAGGCTTCGACAAATTGATCTTTGCTAAACCCAAAGTGCGGTTTAGATTTGGTTTGATTTTCGACCGCACTTTTTACTACTTCTTTTTGCGTATCGCCAATGATTTCACCGTCTTTAATTTCAATCACGCGATTCGCACTGGCGGCAATTTCTCGGTCATGGGTTACCATAATAATAGTGTGGCCTTCTGCGTGTAATTGACGCAGAATTTCCATCACATTTTGCCCGCTTTGAGAATCCAATGCACCAGTGGGTTCATCGGCTAAAATAATTTCGCCACCATTCATCAACGCACGTGCAATACTCACACGTTGTTGCTGACCACCAGAAAGCTGGCTTGGTTTATTTTGCCATTTATCACCTAAGCCTAATTTTTCTAAAAGTTGTTTTGCACGAGAAAGCCGTTTTTCTTGCGACATCCCCGCATAAATTGCAGGCAAAGCGACGTTCTCAGCGGCCGTCAAACTCGACAATAAGTTATAGCGTTGGAAAATAAAGCCGAATTTTTGGCTACGTAAATCTGAAAGCTGATCTTTGCTTAATTCAATGGTTTCTTTGCTATTGATTTTGTAAGAGCCACTGGTTGCCGTATCCAAGCATCCGATGATATTCATCAAGGTCGATTTGCCCGAACCAGATTGTCCAATAATTGCCACAAAATCGCCTTTTTCTATATTTAAAGAGACATTCTTTAAAATATGAACGCGATTTTCGCCTTCACCGAAGTAACGGTTGAGATCCTTAATTTCAATAATATTCATTAATTTTCTACCGCACTTTTAGAACATTCTTGGACCACGAGGCATAGAGCCTACTTTTTCACCATTGGCCACTTGTGACACGATAACTTTTTCACCTTCGTTTAAACCAGATTTGATTTCAGTTTGGAAATCATTTTGTACACCGGTTTCAACTTCACGCTGTTCAGGTTGATTTTTGTTATTCAATACATTCACAAAGCTTTTGCCATCACGTTTTTGAATAGCCATATTGGAAATCAATAACACATCCTTAGCGTTGGCAATTTTAATGTTGTTTTCTGTCGTCATTCCGATGCGTAAAGTTCGATCAGGATTATCAATCAGTACATTGGCATAATAGTAAATCGCACTGGTTGTGGAGCTACTACTTGAACTTGTCGAAGATGATGTTGAAGAACTATCACTTGTCGTGGTATTGGCTGGATCAACAGAATCAATGACGGAGTGATATACAGTTTGACTATCCGATAAAATAGTAAAGCTAACTTCTTGACCTGCTTTAACTTTAGTAATATCGCCTTCTGAAATTTCAGGCTTAATTTTCATTTTGCTTAAATCAGCAATGGTTACAATTGTTGGAGTCATTTGGTTGGCATTAACGGTTTGACCTTCAGAAATGGGCACGGAAATAACAGTACCGTCCATTGGTGCGGTGATTTTGGTATAACCCACATTGGTTTCTGCGGTATTCACTTCAATTTCAGCTTGTTTGATATTGGCTTCAATGGCTTCCATTTCCGCTTTCGCATTATCAAGGGTGCTTTTAGCCGTATTCACACTATCCAAAGATGTTGCTTTTTGTGTATAAAGTTTTGATAAGCGGTTATAGCTTGAAAGGGCTACATCGTAAGCGGTTTTCTTCGCTTTTAATTGTGCTTGATAGCTAACCAATGCCGCTTTTTTGGTATTTAAGGTATTAATTTGGGTTGTGGAATCAATATCAGCGATCATTTCGCCTTTTTTGATTTCTTGCCCTAATTTGACATAGAGTTTAGTGATTTTACCCGAAGCTTGGGCGCCGACATCGACTTCATTCACGCTTTCAACTGAACCAGAAGCGACAACTGTTTTTTCCAGATTGCCACGTGTAACCGATTCAGTCAGATAGGTGGTTTCTTGTTTGTTATTGCTTGAGAAAAAATAATAAACAGCACCGGTAGCAACGAGTAATCCGAGTAAAATAAAAAAGCGTTTTTTCATAAAGACTTTGTTATCCTAAATAAAAATGAACGTTTGTTCAGTGAAGTGGTATTCTAAAGGTAAACTTTTCAGTTTGCACGAAAAATCTTCAAGTTAGACCTAAAAATCCTAAAAAATTCAGTCTTAATTTAATGAAAGTGCGGTTAGTTTTGTGATCAAATTCACAACGCCAGACTTTTCGTATAGAATGGGGAAATTATTTTCAATTTATTGAGAAATTTATGAGCAATACAGAACACACTCTAGAAAATGCGGAAAATACCCGCACACACAATTTCATTACTCAAATTATTGATGAAGATTTAGCTTCGGGTAAACACAAAAGTGTTCATACTCGTTTCCCACCTGAGCCAAATGGCTATTTGCATATTGGCCACGCCAAATCAATTTGCTTAAACTTTGGCTTAGCAAAAGAATATAACGGTTTATGTAACCTACGTTTTGACGATACCAACCCGGTGAAAGAAGACGTGGAATATGTGGATTCCATCAAAGCCGATGTGGAATGGTTAGGCTTTAAATGGGAAGGCGAACCGCGTTATGCGTCGGATTACTTCGATGCACTTTATGGCTATGCGATTGAGTTAATCGAGAAAGGTTTAGCCTATGTAGATGAACTTTCACCAGACCAAATGCGTGAGTATCGCGGTACATTAACTGAGCCAGGTAAAAACAGTCCATATCGTGATCGTAGTGTCGAAGAAAACTTAGCGTTATTTGAAAGAATGAAAAATGGTGAGTTTGCCGAAGGTACATTAAGTCTTCGTGCGAAAATCGACATGGCTTCACCATTTATGGTCATGCGTGACCCTGTGCTTTATCGTATTAAATTTGCGAGCCATCACCAAACTGGTGATAAATGGTGCATTTACCCAATGTACGATTTTACTCACTGTATCTCTGATGCGATTGAGCGTATTACACACTCTCTATGTACATTAGAATTCCAAGACAACCGTCGTTTATATGACTGGGTGTTGGACAATATTAGTATTGAACGTCCATTACCGCATCAATATGAATTCTCTCGTTTAAATTTAGAAGGCACATTAACATCTAAACGTAAATTATTGAAATTAGTAAATGATGGCATTGTAGATGGTTGGAACGATCCGCGTATGCCAACCATTTCAGGTTTACGTCGTCGCGGTTATACACCGGCTTCATTACGTGAGTTCTGCCGTCGTATTGGTGTGACTAAACAAGATAACGTCGTAGAGTATTCTGCGCTTGAAGCATGCATTCGAGAAGATTTAAATGAAAACGCACCACGTGCAATGGCGGTGATTGATCCTGTTCGCGTAGTGATTGAAAACTTTGAAGGCGAAGAAACCTTAACGGCGCCAAATCACCCGAATCGTCCTGAATTAGGTGAACGTCAATTACCGTTTACGAAAGAGCTTTATATTGATCGTGCAGACTTCCGTGAAGAAGCAAACAAACAATATAAACGTTTAGTATTAGGTAAAGAAGTGCGTTTACGTAACGCTTACGTGATTAAAGCTGAACGTGTCGAAAAAGATGCAAATGGTGAAATCACTACGATCTTCTGTACTTACGATCCTGAAACTTTAGGTAAAAATCCAGCGGATGGTCGCAAAGTGAAAGGGGTAATTCACTGGGTATCTGCAGTGCATAATCACCCAGCGGAGTTCCGTTTATATGAACGTCTCTTCACCGTACCAAACCCAGGTGCAGCAGAAGAAATCGAAAGCGTGTTAAATCCAACCTCTTTAGTGGTGAAACACGGTTTTGTAGAACAAAGCCTTGCAAATGCAGAACCTGAAAAAGGTTATCAATTTGAACGCGAAGGTTATTTCTGTGCGGATAACAAAGACAGTCGTCCAGAGCACTTAGTGTTTAACTTAACCGTAAGCTTAAAAGAAGGCTTCTAATTCTAAACAACAAAGTGCGGTCAAAAATCACGTAAATTTTGACCGCACTTTTTTATTGGTTTCACTATGCAATTTGAATCTCATTTTTGGCAAACAAAATCGCTTCTTGAAATGACGGAATCCGAATGGGAAGCCCTATGTGATGGCTGCGGGAAATGCTGTTATCGAAAATATATCCAAGGGAGAGGCAAGCGTGAAAAACTCTATTACACACGCATTGCTTGCAATCTATTAGATGTGGAAACAGGAAAGTGTCGTAATTATCCTGAACGTTTTAAAATCGAAAGTGATTGCACCAAATTAACCAAAAAGAACTTGCCTGATTTTGGGTGGTTGCCGAATACCTGTGCATATCGTTTATTGTATGAGGGGAAATCTTTGCCCGAATGGCATCCTTTAATCAGCGGCGATCCTAATTCAGTGAAAAATGCAGGTGTTTTAATTCAAGATGGCGTACATGAAGAAGATGTCATTGATTGGTTTGAATTTGTCATTGAAACTGAATAATTTAAATTTCGCTGTTTTTTTATTCTCTTTAAATTTTGTTTTTTGATTTAGGTCACAATTTGCAAGATTGGCAATTGTATTTCAATTGTGCTTACTTATAATACTTATTAAGTATTATATAGATGTATCATTCATTGTATGCAAATGTCCTTATCACTTAAACAATCTGCTGAAAAACTTGGCATTTCGTTTTCCCATTATGATATTGATGGGCATTTGATTGATGCATCGCCAACCAGTATTGATTATTTTATCGAGCAGTTGCAATTTCCGCCGAATATTGGACAAAATCAGCCGTTCCAACATGTCATATGTGCCTTTGAAAATGAACCCATTCATGATGATTTAATCAAGTTTTCTTCTCCTCCTGATGCTTCTTTGCGTTATCAATTGCTCGACGAGCAAAACCAAATTCAGTTTGAAAAAACAATTCCATATTCAACCGCACTTTCATTCATTGCCTGCTTTACCTTTTATCTATTATCGTTTAATGCTTTTTGCCGCTCAAAAAACGAGAAAATACAATCGGTTGTAAATAATCAAGCTTGCAAAGCATAAAGGAGTATGTCATGACGAAATTAGTCGCTCAATCAGTAATTAATTCATTTTTTGATGGCAAACATGCCGATCCTTTTGCTGTATTAGGCATGCATGAAACTCACAATGGTATTGAGATTCGTGCTTTATTACCCGATGCAGATAAAGTCGAAGTGATTGATAAAGAAAGTCAATCCATCGTTGTTGAACTAGAAAAACTGGATGACCGCGGATTTTTTGCTGCTATTGTGCCAGAGATTCACCATTTCTTTACCTACCAATTAAAAGTGTATTGGGGCGTAGAAGCCCAAATTATTGAAGATCCATACCGCTTCCATCCGATGATTAATGACTTGGATCAATGGTTATTAGCGGAAGGTTCGTTATTGCGTCCTTATGAAGTATTAGGTGCGCATTTTACTGAATGTGACAGTGTCCCGGGCGTAAATTTCCGGGTATGGGCTCCGAATGCGAAACGTGTTTCGTTGGTTGGTGATTTCAACTATTGGGATGGTCGCCGTCATCCAATGCGTTTCCATCCAGCAAGTGGTGTGTGGGAGTTATTCTTACCAAAAGCTAGCCTTGGTCAACGGTATAAATTTGAATTAATTGATTGCTATGGCAACCTTCGTTTAAAAGCCGATCCTTATGCATTTAGCTCTGAATTACGTCCGGATACTGCATCAGAAATCAGTATGTTGCCAGATGTGGTCGAAATGACGGAGCAACGTCGTAAAGCGAATCAACGTAATCAACCTATCTCGATTTACGAAATACATTTGGGCTCATGGCGTCGTAATTTAGAGAATAATTTCTGGCTTGATTACGACCAGATTGCTGATGAACTCATTCCTTATGTCAAACATATGGGCTTTACCCATATTGAGTTTTTACCGCTCTCCGAATTTCCATTCGATGGCTCTTGGGGCTACCAACCGATAGGGCTGTATTCACCAACGAGTCGTTTTGGTACACCTGAAGGCTTTAAACACTTAGTCGAAAAAGCACACAAAGCAGGGATTAATGTGATTTTAGACTGGGTACCAGGACATTTCCCAAGTGATACGCATGGTTTGGTAGCATTTGATGGTACAGCCTTATATGAGCACGCAGACCCTCGTGAAGGCTATCACCAAGACTGGAATACCTTGATTTATAACTATGGCCGTAATGAAGTGAAAAACTTCTTATCCAGTAATGCACTGTATTGGCTTGAACGATTTGGTGTAGATGGTATCCGTGTAGATGCAGTAGCATCAATGATTTACCGCGATTACAGCCGTGCTGAAGGCGAATGGATTCCGAATCAATATGGCGGTCGTGAAAATTTAGAAGCCATTGAATTCTTAAAACATACCAACTGGAAAATCCATTCTGAGGTGCCTGGTGCGGTTTCCATTGCTGAAGAATCCACTTCTTTCGGTGGCGTAACCCATCCGACAGAAAATGGTGGGCTTGGATTTAATTTCAAATGGAATATGGGCTGGATGAATGACACCCTAAGTTATATGAAACTCGATCCCGTTTATCGTCGTTACCATCACGACAAAATGACCTTCGGGATGATTTATCAATACAGCGAAAACTTTGTATTACCGCTTTCTCACGATGAGGTGGTACACGGCAAATGTTCGTTACTCGGCAAAATGCCAGGTGATGCATGGCAAAAATTCGCTAACTTGCGTGCTTACTACGGTTATATGTGGGGCTATCCAGGCAAGAAATTATTATTCATGGGCAATGAATTTGCTCAAGGTCGCGAATGGAATTATGAAGAAAGTTTGGATTGGTTCTTACTTGACGAAAACCATGGTGGCCTATGGCATAAAGGCGTATTGCAATTAGTCAAAGATTTGAACGGAGTTTATCAAAACAATGCACCGCTCTTTGAATTAGACGGCGAACCTGAGGGCTTTGATTGGTTAGTAGTAGATGACGCTGAAAATTCAGTCTTTGCTTTTGAACGTAAAAGCAGTAATGGCGAACGCATTATTGTGATCAGTAACTTCACACCTGTGCCACGCGAAGGTTATCGCATTGGGGTTAATGCAGCGGGTGAATACGAAGAAATTTTGAATACTGACTCAATGTATTATCAAGGTTCAAATGTAGGTAATTTCGGCTTGGTAGAAAGCGAAGCGATCGCAAGTCACGGACGTGATAATTCGATTAGCGTGACCATTCCGCCACTCGCAACAATCTATTTAAAATATAAAGCATAACAATAGCGAAGAACACGATGTTTAGTATTTATAACAATGGCAAACCTTTCCCAATGGGATATTCGCAAACGCTGGAAAACGGAGTAAAAATTTCGAATTTTGCGCTGTTTTCTAGTGCGGCGGATGCTATTGAACTTTGCTTGTTCCGTGATGGTAAAGAAAGCCGTTTTGCCATGAGCAGAACCGATGACATTTGGCATGTAGCAATTGAAGGCGTTGAGTTAAATGATGAGTATGCGTTCAGAATCACAGGCAAAAATGACCGCACTTTAGCCAATCCGCAAAAGTTAATGCTTGATCCTTATGCCAAAGCAGTAAGCCATAAACCGGATTTGAGCTCACCAGAATCTCGTTCAATTTTCGTGTTAAATGATGGACGAGACAATGCCGCCGTTGCACCTAAAGGCCGCATTATTGACGAGCATTTTGATTGGTCAGGGGATTGTAAACCGTCTATTCCTTGGGCTCAAACCATTGTGTATGAATTAAATGTTAAAGGATTTAGCCAATTAAATTCCCGTATTCCAGAAAATATCCGTGGTACTTATGCGGCATTGGCTCACCCCGAAAACATTGCGTACTTTAAATCATTGGGTATTACCAGCCTTGAATTGCTCCCAGTGAATTTCTTCATTGATGAACCACATTTACAAGAAAAAGGATTACGCAATTATTGGGGCTACAACCCATTAGCTATGTTTGCTTTAGAACCAAGTTACACAGCTGATCAAAAACAGCCTTTGAACGAATTTAAGGGCATGGTGAAAGCCTTGCATCAAGCAGATATTGAAGTGATTTTGGATGTGGTGTTTAACCATACGGCTGAATCCGAAAAATCATTTCCGACATTTTGTCAGCGCGGTATTGATGATAAAACCTATTACTGGCAAAACGAGCATGGTGATTATCTCAACTGGACGGGTTGCGGCAATATGCTCAATCTTGCCAATGACGTCACTCGCAAATGGGTATTAGATTGCTTACGTTACTGGGTAACAGAATGCCATGTGGATGGTTTCCGTTTTGATTTGGCCACTGTGCTTGGTCGTGAAACACCTGATTTCAATCCAAATGCAAAATTGTTTGCGGAAATGGAACAGGATGAGGTTCTACAAAAAATTAAATTAATCGCAGAGCCTTGGGATATAGGCCATTACGGTTACCAAGTTGGTTATTTTCCAGCCTATTTTTCTCAATGGAATGATCGTTTCCGTGATGATATGTGTCGTTTTTGGTTATGGCAAAGTGGTGAAGTGGGTGCTTTTGCAGAACGTTTTGCTGGCTCGAGCGATATTTTTAAACGAGAAGGACGATTACCACATGGTAGCTTGAATTTTATTACTGCCCATGATGGTTTTACATTACGAGATTTAGTGAGCTATAACCATAAACACAATGACGCTAACGGTGAAGAGAATCGTGACGGACGCAATGAAAATTACAGCTACAATCATGGCATAGAAGGTTCTCAACTCGATTTAGCCGATGAATGGCAAAGAGCGGTCGAAAAACGCCGTGTTTTATCGGAAAAAGGCTTGTTAGGCTCTTTATTACTGGCAAATGGTGTACCCATGCTGCTTGCTGGGGATGAGTTTGGTAACAGCCAATATGGCAATAACAATGCCTATTGCCAAGATAACGAAATTACGTGGTTAAAGTGGAATGATTTTAACCAAACCTTATTTGACTTTACCAAGCAAACCATTGCATTACGAAAAAAAATTCAAAGTCTGCAACAGGAGGCTTGGTGGTCGGATGAAAATGTCGAGTGGTTGAATACTGGGGGAAACCCTATGACCCTAGACGATTGGCATAATCGGGAAAGCAAAGCCCTACAAGTTATGTTGGACGGCAAATATCTTTTCTTAATTAATGCAAAAACTGAACCGCAATCTTTTTATTTGCCAAAGGGTAAATGGAAAAAGATTGCCGAAACTGAAAATAGCGTGATTCAACAATGTGATGTGAGCGGTATAGCATTTGAAGTGTTGGAACATATGGATGATGAAAACGATGGAGTTTGTTATGAAAAGTGATCTTAATAAATATGAATTAGTTAAAGATACTTTAGTGCTTATTTTGGCTGGTGGTCGTGGTTCCCGTTTACATGAATTAACCGATAAACGTGCTAAACCTGCGTTATATTTTGGCGGTAATCGTCGCATTATTGATTTTGCGCTTTCCAACTGTATTAACTCAGGTCTGAATCGCATTGGGGTTGTGACCCAGTATGCCGCTCACTCTTTATTACGCCATTTACAAACAGGTTGGTCATTCTTACCGCAAGAGCGTGGTGAATTCGTTGATATGTTACCTGCCCGTCAACAAATTGATGATTCTACGTGGTACCGTGGGACAGCGGATGCGGTATATCAAAATATGGCGATTATCCGTAATCACTATCGCCCAAAATACATTTTGATTCTTGCTGGCGACCATATTTATAAACAAGATTACAGTGTCATGTTGATGGATCACGTGAGAAGTGGAGCTAAATGTACAGTAGGCTGTATTGAGGTGCCTCGTTCTGAAGCGAGTGAATTTGGTGTCATGGCGGTAAACGAAAATCTTAAAGTGAAAGCCTTTGTTGAGAAACCAAAAGATCCACCAGCAATGGTCGGTAAACCAGATATTTCATTAGCGTCTATGGGGATTTATGTCTTTGATGCAGAATATCTCTATAAAATGCTAGATAGAGAAGTGAACACACCTTGCACATCTCATGACTTTGGTAAAGATGTCTTGCCAAAATGCTTAGAAGAAGGTGTGCTTTATGCGCATCCATTCAGCCGTTCTTGTATGGGGCGTAACACTGAAGGTGAAATTTATTGGCGTGATGTAGGGACACTCGATAGCTTCTGGCAAGCGAATATTGATTTAGTTTCAGAGCATCCACAATTAGATCTTTACGATCAAAGTTGGCCAATTCGTGGTAATCCAGTACAGGCTTATCCATCTAAATTTTTCTATAAAAAACCCAATATTAAACCGGTAGATAATTCGCTTATTGGTGGGGGCTGTGTGATTACCGATGCATCTATTAGTAATTCAGTGTTGTTTGATAGAGTCAAAATTGATGAAGACTCCACTGTTGATCACAGTGTCGTGTTACCGCAAGTACAAATTGGTAAAAATTGTACATTGAAAGATTGTATTATTGATCGCCATTGTATCATCCCTGATGGTATGGAAATCGGTGTGGACAAAGCCCTTGATAGTAAACGTTTCCGTGTAAGTTCTACCGGTAAAGTTGTACTTGTAACCTCAACAATGTTGAAAAAATTGCAAGGTGAAGAAGTCACTAACGAAGAACATTTGGACTAAAGTGCGGTCAATTTTGACAGTGTTTTAAGTGAACTAAAAAGATTGTGCTGTTATCAATGACAGCACAATTTTAAGTATAAAAGGAAAATTATGAGAGTTTTACATGTTTGCTCGGAGCTGTATCCCTTATTAAAAACTGGCGGACTCGCTGATGTTTTAGGAGCGTTACCTTTTGCACAAAAAGAAATTGGTATCGATACGCGTATTTTATTGCCGGCTTATCCAAAAATTTCTGCAGGTATTGAGAATACGCATGTTGTCACAGAATTTGATAATTTTGCTGGTCATGTTGTATTGCGTTATGGCGAATACAATGGCGTGGGGATTTATCTGATTGATGCACCACATCTCTATTGGCGAGAAGGAAATCCTTATCATGATACCGATTACAACGATTATGCCGATAACTATAAGCGTTTTGCGTTATTAGGTTGGGTGGGGGCAGAGCTTGCGACAGGCTTAGATAGTTGGTGGCGAGCTGAAGTGGTTCATGCTCATGATTGGCATGCAGGTTTAGCCGCCGCTTATCTCTTTAATAAAGGTCGTCCTGCAAAATCAGTATTTACGATTCATAACCTGGCATATCAAGGACAATTTGCCCACCGTCATTTACATGAAATTGGATTGCCAGAAGGGATGTTCCATGTTGATGGTTTAGAGTTATTTGGTCAAATTTCATATTTGAAAGCAGGTCTCTATTATTCTGATATGGTCACAGCAGTGAGTCCAACTTATGCGAAAGAAATTACCACACCAGACTTTGCTTATGGATTGCAAGGCTTGTTAACAGGTTTACGTGAAGCTGGCAAGTTGGTGGGGATTTTAAATGGTGTTGATCAAGAAATTTGGCATCCAAGTTGTGATGCTTATATTCAGCATCACTACAAATTGAAAGCCATCGCGGGTAAGAAGAAAAATAAAACGGATTTACAAGCTTATTTTAATTTGCCACAACAACCTGATGCACTTTTATTTGTGATGGTGACTCGCTTAACAGAACAAAAAGGCGTAGATTTACTGATTGCCACAGCGGATGAAATTGTTAAACAAGGTGGCCAACTAACCATTCTCGGTTCTGGTGCAAAACATTTGGAAGAGGGTATTTGCCAATTAGCACAACGTTACCCAGAAAATATTGCAGTAAAAATTGGCTATGATGAAGCACTTTCACATTTAATGGTTGCCGGTGGTGATGTCATTTTGGTACCAAGCCGCTTTGAACCTTGTGGATTAACTCAATTATATGGGTTGCAATATGGCACATTGCCGCTTGTTCGTGCGACGGGAGGATTAGCAGATACTGTCACGAACAGTACAAGTGAAAGCATTAAAGTGCGTACTGCAACAGGTTTTGTATTCCAAAAAGCCGAAGCAGATGATTTACGAAGTGCTATCCAGCATGCCTTTGCCTTGTGGCAAAAACAACGTGTTTGGGCGATGGTGCGTAATAATGCCATGGCACAGGACTTTAGTTGGAAAAATGCGGCCGCTCAATATGAGCAGCTCTATTTAAGCATTTTAAACTCATAATTCAATGGATTGACTCCCTCTTCGAAATAATCGCCTTTGAAGGGGGAATTTTTGTTGTTTTTTTCGTAAAAAAGCTTAAAATTTGCGCGATTTTTTTATTGAGGTTTTATTTTCTATGATCATGGACAATTTTGATTCGCCATTTCTCTACAATCGACCAAGTCTTGATGTTGAAGGCGTGAAAAAAGCAATTGTTTATAAATTAATTTTCTTAATTGGTCGTTCACCAAAAGAGGCGAGTCAACGCGATTGGCTAAATGCGACCCTTCATGCGGTACGTGATTTAGTGACTGAAGGCTGGATTACCACCGCTCGTCAATCTCGTGCAGAAGAAACCCGTCGTGTTTATTACCTTTCTATGGAATTCTTAATCGGCCGTACACTTTCTAATGCGATGATCGCAGAAGGTGTTTATGACGTGGCAGAAAAAGCCTTGGCTGAATTAAATGTTGATTTGGAAGAGATTATTGAAAAAGAAGTGGATCCTGGTTTAGGTAATGGGGGGTTAGGTCGCCTTGCTGCTTGCTTTATGGATTCATTGGCAACATTAGCCATTCCTGCGATGGGTTATGGTATTCGTTATGAATACGGTATGTTCCGCCAAAAAATTGAAAATGGTCAACAGGTTGAACGTCCAGATGATTGGTTGGAAAAAGGTGCACCTTGGGAATTTATGCGTCCATCAAAACGTTTCAGTATTGATTTTGGTGGTCATATTTATTTTGAAGATAAAAAATGTATCTGGAATCCGGCTGAAAAAGTGACCGCACTTGCATACGACCAAATGATCCCAGGCTATAAAAATGATTCGGCATCGACTTTACGTTTATGGTCTGCGCATGGTGGAGAGTTATTTGATTTAGCTGAATTTAACCGTGGTGATCATTTAGCGGCGGTGGCAACGCGTTCCGCTAACCAAAACCTTTCTCGTGTACTTTATCCTGATGATTCCACCTGGAATGGTCGTGAGTTACGCTTACGTCAAGAGTACTTCTTAGTATCAGCTTCTTTGCAAGATATTCTCCGTCGCCATTTAAGAACACACGGTACATTGAATAATCTTGCTGATAAAGTGGCGATTCACTTGAATGATACCCACCCAGCATTAGCCATTCCTGAGTTGATGCGTATTTTAATCGATTTACACGGTTACTCATGGCAAAACGCTTGGGATGTGACTCGTCGTATTTTCTCTTACACTTGCCATACTTTAATGTCAGAAGCATTAGAAACCTGGCCGGTAGAAATGATGGCGAAGATCTTACCTCGTCACTTACAAATGATTTTTGAAATTAATGATCATTTCCTTGAATATGTGAAAACGTATGTTACGACTGATATGGACTTTATCCGTCGCGTTTCACTTATCGAAGAAGGATATCAACGTAAAGTGCGTATGGGATGGTTGTCTGTTGTGGGTTCGCATAAAGTGAACGGTGTTGCGGCGATTCACTCAGATCTTATGGTGACATCAACCTTTGCTGATTTTGCTCGTATCTATCCAGAACGTTTCACCAATGTAACAAACGGTGTGACACCGCGTCGTTGGCTTGCCGTAGCGAACCCGAAATTAGCGGCTTTATTTGATCAATATATTGGTTCTGAATGGCGTTGCGATTTAAGCCAAATTGAAAAACTTAAAGCGTTTGCAGATAAAGGTGAATTTAAGCGTGCAGTAGCAGATATTAAATACGATAACAAAGTGAAATTAGCACAATATGTGAAGAAAACACTTGATATCGATTTAGATCCACATGCTTTATTTGACGTACAAGTAAAACGTATTCACGAATACAAACGTCAAATGCTTAATGTGTTACACATTATTGCACGTTATAACGAAATGCTTGCTCATCCAGAAAAAGATTGGCAGCCACGTGTGTTCATTTTAGCGGGTAAAGCGGCTTCAGCTTACTATGCAGCAAAACAAACCATTCGTTTGATTAACGATGTGGCAAGTGTCATCAATAATGATGAACGCTTAAAAGGTCGTTTAAAAGTTGTCTTTATTCCGAACTACAGCGTAAGTCTTGCACAATTAATCATTCCAGCGGCAGATATTTCTGAGCAAATCTCTCTTGCAGGAACAGAAGCATCGGGTACCAGTAACATGAAGTTTGCCTTAAATGGAGCGTTAACATTGGGTACGCTTGATGGTGCGAACGTTGAGATTTTAGATAATGTTGGTGAAGACCACATCTTTATCTTTGGTAATACGGTTGAACAAGTGGAAGCATTACGTCGCGAAGGTTATCGTCCGTTTGATTATTATCAAAATGACGAGCAATTACGTGAAGTTATTGACCAAATCATTCGTGGTGACTTCTCTCCGGAAGAACCGAACCGTTATCACTCTCTCATTCAAGGTTTACAATACCACGATTATTACCAATCTTTTGCTGATTTCCGTAGTTATGTGGAAGCGCAAAAAGCAGTAGATAAAAAATATCAAGATCGTGACGTATGGATAGCAAGTACCATTCAAAATATGGTGAACATGGGCTTCTTCTCATCAGACCGTACAATTCTTGAATATGCGAAAAATATCTGGAAAATTGAACCGTTAAAACTCGAGAAGTAAGTTCTTTTCCACTCATAGAAAACCCTGTCGGATTATTTCCACAGGGTTTCTTTTTATGCTAAAATCCACCGTCAAATTTATTGTTCATTCAGATTAGGAAAAAGTATGAAAGTTTTAGAAGGAGCGGTAGCGGCGCCAAATGCTAAAATCGCAGTGGTGATTGCTCGTTTTAACAGTTTTATTAATGAAAGTTTATTAGAAGGTGCGGTAGATGCATTAAAACGTATCGGCCAAGTGAAAGATGAGAATATCACAATCGTTCGTGCACCAGGTGCCTATGAACTTCCACTAGTGGCACGTCGTTTAGCTGAAAGCAAAAAATTTGATGCAATCGTCGCATTGGGTACGGTAATCCGTGGTGGAACAGCTCATTTTGAATATGTAGCGGGTGAAGCAAGCAGCGGTTTAGGTCAAGTGGCAATGCAAGCTGAAATTCCTGTCGCATTTGGTGTTTTAACGACTGAAAACATTGAACAAGCTATCGAGCGTGCGGGCACTAAAGCAGGTAACAAAGGTGCTGAAGCAGCATTAACAGCACTTGAAATGGTGAACCTTTTACAACAAATTGATGCGGCATAATTCCAATGACAGAGAAAAAAGAACCTGTAAAAAAAGTATCGCCACGTCGTAGAGCGAGAGAATGTGCAGTTCAAGCATTATATTCTTGGGCGATTTCTGGTAACGCACCAGAACAAGTGGAACTCACGTTCGTTGTGGATCAAGATTTAAAAGGTGTGGATAAACCTTATTTTAGCCGCCTTTTCCGTCAAACTGTAGCGAATGTAGAAGCCGTTGATTTTTCAATGAGCCATTATTTAGATCGTACATTGGATGAATTAGATCCGATTGAAAAAGCGATTTTACGCTTAGCGGTTTATGAACTTCAATTTGAGCCAGATGTGCCGTATAAAGTGGCGATTAACGAGGCGATTGAAGTGGCGAAAGTGTTTGGTGCAGATGAAAGCCATAAATACATTAACGGTGTATTGGATAAAGTCGCTCCTGCATTAGGTCGCAAATAATAATTCAAATGTAGGGTAGACAAATGTCTGCCCTTTGTTTTTTAGTGCAAAGATAAAATGAGTACGGGTGAATTTGATCTTATAAAGCTATATTTCTCAATACAAAAAGGCAATCAACACTTTGTTGATTTCAGTATTGGGGATGATTGTGCGATCACCCATATTCCTGAAGGCTATCAGCTTGCCATTACCACCGATACAATGGTCGAGGGCACGCATTTTTTATCTTCCATTTCTCCCCAAGATTTAGCGTATAAAGCTATCGCGACAAATCTAAGTGATTTAGCTGCTATGGGCGCGAAACCCGCTTGGATTTCTCTCGCACTCACATTACCTGAAATTGATGAAAACTGGATAAGCCAATTTAGTCAAAGCTTGTTTGATATATTAAATCAATATGATGTAACATTAATTGGTGGTGATACAACAAAGGGCCTACTTTCTGTAACCATTACGGCACAAGGTTTCGTATCAAAAGGAAAGGCTTTATTCCGACACAAAGCGAAAGTCGGTGATTTAATTTATGTATCGGGCACGTTAGGTGATAGCGCGGCGGGTTTAAATTGGATCTTACAAGGTAAAAGTGTGGTCGGTTTTGATACTGAATTTTTAGTCAAACGTCATCTTCACCCAACACCACGTGTTGAATTGGGTCAAACCTTAGTGGATGTAGCGCATTCATGCATTGATATTTCAGATGGTCTTGTCACTGATTTAGGACATATTTTAACAAGAAGCCAATGTTCTGCAGAGATTGAGTTATCTTCCTTGCCTTTATCTACATCACTCAAAAAAACATATAGCTTAGAAAAGGCAGAAGCGTTTGCATTAAGTGGCGGGGAAGATTATGAGCTTTGCTTTACGATTCCCGCAAATAAAAAATCTGAGATTGAGAAGTTATCCCAATCGTTGAATGTACCTTGCACTTGTATCGGAAAAATCGTTTCGCAAAATAACAATCCGATTACTTTTTTAAAAGATGGACGTGTAATCAATTATCAAGTGCCGTCTGGCTTCGATCATTTTAAGGATAAATAATGAATAGTTCACCTCTTGATAAAATTAGCTTAAAAAATCCAGTTCATTTACTTGCATTAGGTTTTGGTTCAGGATTAATTCGTCCTGCTCCGGGCACATGGGGAAGTTTAGCCGGAACGATTTTAGGTTCGGCATTATTAGCTTGTCTTGGACTAAAAATCTTTCTAATTTTGACCGCACTTTGCTTTGTGCTTGGCTGTTATCTATGCCAAAAAACCGCAGATGATATGGGCGTTCATGATCACGGTTCCATTGTTTGGGATGAATTTGTTGGGGTATTTATCGTGTTAGCCGCGATTCCAACTTTGTCGTTCCCTTGGATTGTGATTGCCTTTGTATTGTTTCGTTTCTTCGATATTTTAAAACCTTATCCTATCCGTTATTTTGACCAAAAACTGGAAAGTGGTTTTGGGATTATGGTGGATGATGTTTTAGCAGCAGGCTACGCTGTTATCGTAATTGCGATATTACGTATCGTAGGCTTGCCATGCTAAATTTGATGATTATTCATCTTGTTGGCTTGCTTTCGCCTGGCCCTGATTTTTTCTATGTCAGCCGAGTTTCAGCGATGAGTTCTCGTCGAGAAGCCATTGGTGGTGTGATTGGGATTACCATTGGTGTATTAATTTGGGCAACAGCAGCTGTTTTAGGGCTCGCCATTATTTTTGCCACTATGCCAATTATTCAAGGCATTGTGATGATGCTTGGTGGAGCCTATTTAGTTTATCTCGGCATTAAAATGGTAAAAGTGAAAACCAATGCGGTTTTTGATGAAAAGCAGAATGCAAATGTGTCAAATCAATCTACTTTAACGAGCATTATGAAAGGGTTATTAGTCAATTTATCTAATGCGAAAGTTGTGATTTATTTCAGCAGTGTGATGTCATTAGTTTTAGTTCACATTACTGAAACATCACAAATTTTGACCGCACTTGCTGTGATTACCGTAGAAACCTTTTTATATTTCTACATCATTTCGGTGCTTTTTTCGCGTTCTGTTGCAAAACAGTTTTATAGCCAATATAGTCGCTATATTGATAATGCAGCAGGGCTGATTTTTATTTTCTTCGGAATCTATTTAATTTATAGTGGCGTTCAACACGCTTTAATTTGATTAAAAAAGGACAAAACATGACATTAAAAATTGCGATCGCCGGTGCAGGCGGAAGAATGGGGCGTCAATTAATTCAAGCTGTACATAATGCAGAAGGGGCAGAATTAGGTGCTGCTTTTGAACGTAAAGGTTCCTCTTTAGTCGGCGCAGATGCTGGCGAGCTTGCGGGTATTGGTGCATTAGGTATCAAAGTATCAGATGATTTAAATGCAGAAAAAGATAACTTTGATTTGCTGATTGATTTCACGCGTCCGGAAGGCACGCTTGAGCATATCGTATTTTGTGTCGCTAATAATAAAAAGATGGTAATTGGTACCACAGGTTTTGATGATGCAGGCAAAGCCGCAATTCAAGCTGCATCGGAAAAAATTGCCATTGTATTTGCCTCAAACTTTAGCGTAGGGGTGAATTTGGTGTTTAAACTATTAGAAAAAGCCGCCAAAGTGATGGGCGATTATTGCGATATCGAAATCATTGAAGCACACCACCGCCACAAAGTGGATGCACCATCGGGTACGGCGCTTTCTATGGGCGAACACATTGCGAAAACCCTTGGTCGTGATTTGAAAACACATGGCGTATTTTGTCGTGAAGGTATTACAGGCGAACGCAAACGCGATGAAATTGGTTTCTCTACCATTCGTGCTTCAGATGTAGTAGGTGAGCATAGTGTCTGGTTTGCAGATATTGGTGAGCGTGTTGAAATTGCTCATAAAGCATCAAGCCGTATGACTTTTGCCAATGGCGCAGTGCGCGCAGGTAAATGGTTAGAAAAACAATCTCACGGATTGTTTGATATGACTGATGTATTGGATTTGAATAATTTATAACGATTGTCTTTGTTTTTTTAATACACTTACCATATAAAGGCACGCGCTTCTCAGCGGGTGCCTATTTTTTAAGTAACTAGCAGTAATACCAAATAGAGGATAAATAATGGCTTATCATGTTTCTTTAGTGAATACGGAAGATAATTCTCATAAATTAATCTTTAATAAAAATGATTTTAGAGATTTCCTCTTAAAAGAATTCAACATGCAGGAATCCTTAGATGAATATGGTCAGCTTGAATTCTATTATGATAAGGAAGATGAATCTTTTACTATTTTTTATACGGAAGGGATTGAGGGCGAATATTACATTAATACTACGGATGATGAACATATCGAGAAATTGATCGCCATTGCCAACAAACTAAATGATGGTACAAGAGTAAGAGGTGATGAAGGTGAAACATATCTCTCTTTAGAAGAGGTATATATTCACCCGGATGACATCCAAGTAACACATTTATCTTTGATGGATCGATTTAAACGATGGGTTCGGCGTAATACATGTCTCATTATATGGGCGTGTATTAGCATTAGCCTATTGATGTATAAAATCATTACGCGTGGATAAGCAAGATAGTTTTAAGTAGCTTATATAAAACACAATGAGATCAAGGTAGTTAGGGGAAAGTATCTTAATAAATATGCTTATCACAGTTCCAATTCAATATCCGTTTCCACCCGACAACAACACAGCAAAATCTCATCGGGTTGAATAAAGGCAAGGGGCTCTTCAGCGTAGGAAACCTTGCCTTTTTTGATCTTCACGCGGCAAGAACCACAATAACCTGAACGACATTGATATTCATGGTGAATCTGATGTTGTTCTAAAAAGTTAAGCAGGGAAGTTTGGTTATCAAAATCTAAGGTGATTTGGCGCTGAATAAGATGAATTTTCATGAAATAAAATAAAACAAAATTTTGCTCATTATAGAAGAAAGAGAAGTAAAACTCACGGCTCTTTTGTTGTAATATAGCGAGCTAATATTCATCATAAGGGAAGAACATGCAAACCTTTCTAAAATTAACGTGGATTTCAACCGCACTTTTATTAACGGCTTGTAGCACCATTTCAAAAGAGCCGGTTAAGCATATTGATATGTATGTAAAGCCTTATTACGATGCCAGAGATGGGCGACTTGAACAGATTAATGTGAATAAAGATATTGATGCGTTATTACTGAAAAACACACAAAAAGATTTTGAAAGTGCGGTCAATATTATTGAGAAAAAAGTGGATTTTGTTTCTCCTATGACAATGTTTGCACTTTCTGCTCGTGCTTATGATTTTGGCCTGCGGGATGAAGCGGTAAAATGGTTTTATCGTGGGCAAAACCGTTTAATCACCGCGTTATATGTGTTGGATTTAGATAAATTAACAGTATCGAATAACACAGCATTTGGGCAATTAGTGGGACAGCATGTTAATCCCTATGCGTTCTGTGATTTGAACAAGCAACACAAAGCAGCGCAAGATGCGATTGACTGGGTGAAAAATCACCCGTATCAGACTGTATTTTTACCTCAATTACCAAGCAAACATCCAGATAGAAAACAGGCATTAAAGGAAGCAGAGGCAAAACTTGATGCGCGTTTAGTTGAGCAAGACCGTTATTTTGCTAATCCTGAAAATAAAGCGAAATGGGAAAAAGAACGCCAAGATAACTTGGTGAATGAGCGATTTTGTTGGTGATTTTAAAAAAATTTAAAAATCTTAAGGTTGCTTAAGATTTCATTAAGATTTGTTGTGTTTAATAAGCATCAACAAGGCGGCAATGAGGATAATCCTTCGCTTTGAAACATGATTAATTTATGCTTAATTCTATTTAGGAGAACATGATGAAAAAATTAGCTTTAGCAACCCTTTTAGCTTTATCTACTTCAGCAGCATTTGCTGGTTTTAATGGCAATACTGCACAAGGTGGCTTCCAAGGTGGTAACCAAGGTCAACAACTTACTGTTAAACAAGCATTATCTGCGAAAGATAATTCTATGATTACCTTAGTCGGTAACATCACTCAACAAATTGATGGTGATGAATATGTTTTCACCGATGGTACAGACCAAATCAAATTAGAAATTAAAAACCGCGTTTGGAATGGCTTAAATGTGGGACCTCAGGATAAAATCCGCGTTTACGGTAAATTGGATAATGACGCTTTTGAAAAAGCTGAGCTTGAAGTAATTAGCGTTGAAAAAGCGCAATAATTCATATAATTTGAAGTGGTGGGCAAAAGCACGCCATTTTTTCGTTTTGAGAAAGAGAAAAGTGCGGTCAATATTATGCGAGTTTTATTAGTAGAAGATGATGCTCTCATCGGCAATGGTCTGCAAATTGGTTTAACGAAATCCGGCTTTATTGTAGATTGGTTTACTGATGGGCAAAGTGGATTAAATGCCTTAATCGGTGCGCCTTATGATGCAGTGGTATTGGATTTAACCCTGCCTAAACTAGATGGTTTGGATGTATTAAAACAATGGCGCTCAAATAATCAAGATGTGCCTGTGTTGATCTTAACTGCACGTGATACATTGGATGAACGGATTAAAGGCATTCAACAAGGTGCTGATGATTATCTTTGCAAGCCCTTTGCTTTGGCTGAAGTGGTGGTGCGATTACAAGCATTAATTCGTCGTCGTTATGGGCAAGTTAAACCACAGAT
Source organism: Haemophilus parainfluenzae (assembly GCF_003252795.1). Taxonomy (GTDB): domain Bacteria; phylum Pseudomonadota; class Gammaproteobacteria; order Enterobacterales; family Pasteurellaceae; genus Haemophilus_D; species Haemophilus_D parainfluenzae_K. The sequence continues at coordinate 159,778 of NZ_QEPQ01000001.1, read as the reverse complement.
TGAGCATGGCAATGTCAAACTCGATCCTGCTCAGCGTAAGGCTTGGTTGAATGAGGATGAAATTACATTAACCGGACGTGAATATAAATTACTCGAACTTTTTATGCTGAATAAAGAACGGGTGCTTTCTCGAGCAACCATTGAAGAAAAACTATCAAATTGGGATGAAGAATTAAGTAGCGGTGCATTGGACGTACATATTTATAATTTGCGTCAAAAACTGGGTAAACAATTTATTCGTACTGTACATGGCGTAGGCTATGCTTTAGGACAAGTTAATGAAAAATAAACGACTGAGTTTTCGTCTCTTAATCGGTTTAATTGTGACCGCACTTTGCGTGTGGTGCATTGCCACGGCTGTCGCATGGACGGTCGTCAAAAAAGAAGCTAAAGATGTGTTTAATGCACAACAAGTGCTTTTTGCTGAGCGTTTAGCGACGTCTGATTTGAAAAATGTCTTATTAGATGAAAATGCTAACTTTCCACGTGGTGGATTTAAACCACAGAAACGTCATTATGATAATGATGCTTTAGCCTTTGCTATATTTTCTAACAAAGGCGAAAGGCTATTAACCGATGGCGATAATGGCGACAAATTTATTTTTCAAAATAAGACGGGTTTTAGTAAAGAACATATTTTAGATGATGACGACGAATGGCTGATTTATTGGCAACCTGTCGGTAACGGTGAACTTGTCATTGCGGTGGGACAAGAATTGGAATACCGCGAAGAGTTGGTCAATAAAATGGTTTTCAGCCAAACAGGGATTTGGTTTGCTGGATTGCCAGTACTCTTATTGGTCGCGTTTATTGTGATTTATCGTGCATTAAAACCAATTAATCGATTGAGTCGAAACGTACAAGCTCGCCGCCCAGGTGATGTATCGTTATTAGACACCGATGATGTACCAACGGAGATTTTACCGTTAGTCCAAAACTTAAATCAATTTTTCACACGTACCAGTGAGCAGTTGGAACGGGAGCGCCGCTTTGTTTCTGATGCAGCGCATGAATTACGCAGCCCATTAGCAGCCTTGCGTATTCAAACGGAAGTCGCACAGTTGGCTGGCGATGATGCACAAACTCGTGAAATGGCTTTAGCGCATTTAACCCAAGGTATCGATCGAGCAACTCAATTAATCGAACAGCTTCTAACACTTTCCCGTTTAGATAATCTCAAGGAATTAGACAATCAAGCCCCAATTCATTGGTCAGAAATTATAACTTCACTTATCGGTGAGTTGTATTTCAGTGCACAGCAACGCCAAATCGAATTGCAGTTTGATCATCAGGGAGATCCTGCCGTTAAGCAAGGGCAGCCATTATTACTTGCTCAAATGTTGAGAAACTTGTTGGATAACGCCATTAAATATTGTCCTCAAGGCACTCTGGTTCGTGTGATTTTACAGCCACGTAAAATTCTTATTAAAGATAATGGCGGTGGTGTTGCGCCAGAAGAATTAGCAAAATTAGGGCAGCGTTTTTATCGTCCTGCAGGACAAAATGAAAAAGGAAGTGGTCTTGGATTGTCTATTGTGGCAAGAATAGCGGAATTGCATCACTATCGTTTCCGATTAGAAAACATTGAATCTAACGGGCAAATTCAAGGTTTACGAGCTATCATTGAGTTATAAAAAAGGGCGTTTAATACGCCCTTATTGTTAAAACATTCCACCAATTAATTCTAATCGACCTTTCTCAACTTTAATTTCTTTGGCGAATTTCTTAATCAGCATTTGTTTCATGTCACTTTCATCCAAGGTATAAACTGGCATCCGGCTTAATAAGGCTGCAACACCATCACTTAATAGCGGCATAACATCTTGGAGTTGCTCCATTGCACTATTAGGTTCGCCGGACCAGCGTAAAATTCGCAAGTTTTTCAAATAAAGCGCACCTTCCTGTGCGTTATATTCTGGAACGGCATCAAAGGTTAAATGCAATTTAGCTGGGTAGGTTTTACCAGATAAACGAATAAGCGTATCAACCAAACCGCTCATTTCAACACGATTGCTTTCAGTTTGCCCGATTTGAGTCACCAAATCTTTCAGTGCGTAATCGACAGAAAATAATCCAGGGATACCGAGCTTGTCATTAATCGTGCCTTTTTCACTTAAGTACTGGTTAATTTGTTGCTCGCTGATGCTAAAAGGGGAAGCTTGTACAGATAGCGTGAAGAAACCTAATGTCAGTACGGTAAGCACTTTTTTGAAAAAATGCATATTTTTCTCCTTGATTGAAAAAGAATAAAAATTTTGTAGAATGTATCGCTTATCTTTTCACGACACAATAAAAACTTTAATAAAAGAAAATATTCTTGCTATTAATTAAAACAGTCTAGTCCTATTAATTATTAGACAAATGTGTTAGCGTATGTGAAAAATTAAGTCGTTTTATTATCTTTTACTTCCGTTCAAACAGATTGCACGAACGGACCTATTGGCCGTTTATCGGTTATTTGAACATTTAACAAAGGAAAATCTATGAAAAAATTATTTTTAGTGGCTGTATTAAGTGCTTTAGTGAGTGCTTGTTCTGTTGGTGTAGGTGCTGGCGGCGGCAGTAATGGCGTAGGCGTTGGTGTAGGTCTAGGTACTGGCTTTGGATTCTAACTATTACTTTAGATAAAGCAAAGTGCGGTCAAAAAATCTTACGTTTTCAAGAAAATTAGTAGAAACTGCTTGATCTTTTGATTTAGATCACTATAATACTCCCCATATTTCGGACGCGGGGTGGAGCAGCTTGGTAGCTCGTCGGGCTCATAACCCGAAGGCCGTCGGTTCAAATCCGGCCCCCGCAACCAATAACAAGTTCAGTAATAAGAACCCCAAGTTTGGGGTTTTTTTGTACGAGAAATTTAGAAACTGGGCTTAGGTTCATTGACGAACCTAACCCTTTTTTTATGTCTGAATTTTAAGATTAGGAGCAAAAATTGGCAACATTAGAACAAAAATTGCAAGAGATGCTTCAAGGTGCAGTAGAAGACTTAGGCTGCGAACTTTGGGGGATTGAATGCCAACGTGCAGGTCGCTTTATGACCGTGCGTTTATTCATTGATAAAGACGGTGGCGTAGGCGTTGATGATTGTGCTGATGTAAGTCGTCAAGTGAGCGCGATTTTAGACGTGGAAGATCCAATTGCGGATAAATATAACCTAGAAGTGTCATCACCAGGTCTTGATCGTCCGTTATTTACGCTTGAACAATTCCAACGTTATGTGGGTGAGGATATCGCTGTGCATTTACGTATTCCTGTTTTAGATCGCCGTAAATGGCAAGGTAAATTGGAAAAAATTGAAAATGACATGTTGACACTTATTGTTGATGGTCAGGAACAAGTTCTTATTTTTGGCAACATTCAAAAAGCCAATGTAATCGCAAAATTTTAAAGGAGAAAAAGGAAAATGAGTAAAGAGATTTTGTTAGCTGCTGAAGCAGTATCTAACGAGAAGTTATTACCACGCGAAAAGATTTTTGAAGCGTTAGAGAGTGCGATTGCACTTTCAACAAAGAAAAAATATGACTATGAAACCGATATTCGCGTATCTATCAACCCTAAAACGGGTGAGTTTGATACATTCCGTCGTTGGTTGGTGGTTGATGAAGTTAAAGTGCCAACAAAAGAAATGACATTAGAAGCGGCACAATTTGAAGATCCGAATGTTCAACTTGGTGATTATGTTGAAGACCAAATTGAGTCTATCGCATTTGACCGTATTGCAATGCAAACTGCTCGCCAAGTAATCAGCACTAAAATCCGTGAAGCAGAACGTGCAAAAGTAGTTGAGCAATTCCGTTCTGAAGAAGGCAAGATTGTTACGGGTACGGTGAAAAAAGTAAATCGTGAAAGCATCATTTTAGATTTAGGCAATAAAGCTGAAGCCGTGATTATGCGTGAAGATATGCTTCCACGTGAAAACTTCCGTCCTGGCGACCGTGTTCGTGGTGTGCTTTATAAAGTGAATCCAGAAAGCAAAACGGCACAACTATTTGTGACTCGTGCGAAACCTGAAATGTTAATCGAGTTATTCCGTATTGAAGTACCAGAAATCGGCGAAGAAATGCTTGAAATTCGTGGTGCGGCACGTGATCCAGGTTCTCGTGCGAAAATTGCAGTGAAATCAAATGACAAGCGTATTGATCCAGTGGGTGCATGTGTGGGTATGCGTGGTGCACGCGTTCAAGCAATTACCAATGAGTTAGGTGGCGAACGTGTGGATATCGTACTTTGGGATGATAATCCAGCACAATATGTAATTAATGCGATGGCGCCAGCTGATGTGACTTCAATCATTGTGGATGAAGATAATCACTCAATGGATATTGCGGTTAATGCTGACAACTTAGCACAAGCAATTGGTCGTAACGGTCAAAACGTACGTTTAGCGACACAATTAACCGGTTGGACATTAAACGTCATGACTACCGAACAATTAAATGAAAAACATCAAGCTGAAGATACCAAAGTATTAAATTTATTCATGGATAAATTAGGCCTTGATGAAGAGTTTGCTCAAATCTTAGTGGATGAAGGTTTTACTTCATTAGAAGAAGTGGCTTATGTTCCAGTGAGCGAACTGACTGCAATTGATGGTTTAGAAGATGAAGATCTTATCGAAGAGTTACAAGGTCGTGCAAAAGATGCGATTACTGCAGCCGCAGCGGCAGAAGAAGAAGCCTTGAAAAAAGCGAATATCGAAGATCGTTTATTAAACCTTGAAGGCATGAATCGTCATATTGCCTTTAAATTAGCTGAAAAACAAATTACTACACTTGAAGAACTTGCAGAGCAAGGTGTAGATGATTTAGCTGATATTGAAGAATTAACCGCAGAGCAAGCCGCTGACTTTATTATGGCTGCTCGTAATATTTGCTGGTTTAGCGAAGAGTAAGGAGTTTAATAATGACTGAAGATGTAAAAAATGCGGATGCAAATGCACCGAAAAAACTAAGTATTCAACGCAGAACAAAAACAACCGTAAGCAGTACAACAGCTGGCGGTAAAGCAAAAGCGGTACAAGTTGAAGTACGCAAAAAACGTACCGTACCAACAGATGCCGCTAAAAAAGCGGAAGAAGCAGCAAAATTAAAAGCACAGCAAGAAGCTGAAGCAGCTGCAAAGAAAGCAGCTGAAGAAAAAGCACGTTTAGCCGCTGAAAAAGCGAAAGCCGAAAAAGCTAAGGTTGAAGCAGAAAAAGCTGTGAAACCAGTACAAAGTGCGGTTGAAAATAAACCTAAATCTGTTGATCCAGAAAAAGAAAAACGTAAAGCGGAAGAAGCTGAACTACGTCGCAAAGCGGAAGAACTTGCTCGTCAAAAAGCAGAAGAGCAAGCGCGCAAAGCGGCTGAAGACGCTAAACGTTATGCTGAGTCAGACTCTTCAAGTAATGATAGTTCATCAGAAGATTACACAGATTATAATTTAAGCTCTCGTTATGCTTTAGAAGCTGAAGATGAAGAAGAACGTCGTAACGAAAATCGCGGCCGTGGTAAAAATAAAGTCGCTAAAGCGAAAAAAGAACGCGATGACGTGAAAGGCGGCAATAAAAATGAGCGCGAATCTAACCGTAAAAATCAAAAAGACGGTAAATTCGGTAAAGGTAAAAATGGTAAGAAAGGTGCAGCATTACAACAAGCCTTCACAAAACCTGTTCAGGTTGTGAAACAGGATGTTGTTATTGGTGAAACGATTACTGTTGCAGAATTAGCAAATAAAATGGCAACCAAAGCGACTGAAATCATCAAAGCGATGATGAAGATGGGCGAAATGGTGACCATTAACCAAGTGCTTGACCAAGAAACAGCGCAATTAGTGGCTGAAGAATTAGGTCACAAAGTGATTCTTCGCAATGAAAATGAACTTGAAGAAGAAGTATTAGGCGATCGCGATGTTAATGCTGAAAAAGTAACTCGTGCACCGGTTGTGACCATTATGGGTCACGTTGACCATGGTAAAACTTCATTGCTTGATTACATTCGTAAAGCGAAAGTTGCTGCCGGTGAGGCGGGTGGTATTACTCAGCACATTGGTGCGTACCACGTAGAAATGGATGACGGCAAAATGATCACCTTCTTAGATACGCCGGGACACGCCGCATTTACCTCAATGCGTGCACGTGGTGCGAAAGCAACGGATATCGTAGTTCTTGTTGTTGCTGCAGATGATGGTGTGATGCCTCAAACCATTGAAGCGATTCAACACGCGAAAGCAGCAGGTGCGCCTTTAGTGGTTGCGGTGAACAAAATTGATAAACCAGAAGCAAATTCAGACCGAGTAGAACAAGAATTACTTCAACACGAAGTTATTTCAGAGAAATTCGGTGGTGATGTGCAATTCGTTCCAGTTTCTGCTAAGAAAGGTACCGGTGTTGATGACTTATTAGATGCCATCTTGCTTCAATCAGAAGTACTTGAATTAACGGCTGTAAAAGACGGCATGGCAAGCGGTGTAGTGATTGAATCTTACCTTGATAAAGGTCGTGGTCCGGTAGCGACAATTCTTGTTCAATCTGGTACTTTACGTAAAGGTGATATTGTACTTTGCGGTTTTGAATACGGTCGTGTTCGTGCAATGCGTGATGAAAACGGTAAAGAAATCGATGAAGCAGGCCCATCTATCCCTGTTGAGGTGTTAGGTCTTTCTGGTGTACCAGCTGCGGGTGATGAAGCAACTGTAGTACGTGATGAGAAAAAAGCACGTGAAGTGGCGTTACACCGTCAAGGTAAGTTCCGTGAAGTGAAACTTGCTCGTCAGCAAAAAGCGAAACTTGAAAATATGTTTAGTAATATGACTGAAGGTGATGTTGCTGAACTGAATATCATCGTGAAAGCAGACGTACAGGGTTCTGTGGAAGCGATTATTCAATCGTTACAAGATCTTTCTACTGATGAAGTGAAAGTGAAAGTTGTTGGTTCTGGTGTCGGTGGTATTTCTGAAACTGATGCAACCCTAGCGGCAGCCTCTAATGCGATTATTGTTGGCTTTAACGTACGTGCGGACGCTTCTGCTCGCCGTATTATCGAAGCAGAAAATATTGACCTTCGTTATTACTCTATCATTTATGAACTCTTAAATGATGTGAAAGCAGCGATGAGCGGTATGTTACAACCTGAATTCAAACAAGAAATCATTGGCTTGGCTGAAGTGCGTGATGTGTTCAAACATCCGAAATTTGGTGCAATCGCAGGTTGTATGGTGACCGAAGGTGTAGTAAAACGTAACAACCCAATCCGCGTATTACGTGATAACGTGGTGATCTTTGAAGGTGAATTGGAATCTCTCCGTCGCTTTAAAGATGATGTCTCTGAAGTCCGTAATGGTATGGAATGTGGTATCGGCGTTAAAAACTACAATGACGTAAAAGTCGGCGACCAAATCGAGGTGTTTGAAGTCGTTGAAATTAAACGTTCAATCTAATCGATAAAAAGAGCGGTCAAAATTCAACGTATTTTTGACCGCTTTTTAATAAGAGAAATATTATGGCAAGAGAATTTAAACGCAGCGATCGTGTTGCACAAGAATTACAAAAAGAAATCGCCATCATTTTACAACGTGAAGTGAAAGATCTCCGTATTGGCATGGTAACCGTGTCTGATGTGGAAGTATCAAGCGATTTAGCTTATGCAAAAGTGTTTGTGACATTTTTGTTTGATCATGATGAAGTGGCGATTGCACAAGGCATGAAAGGGTTAGAAAAAGCGGCACCTTATATTCGTTCATTAGTAGGTAAAGCAATGCGCTTGCGCATTGTGCCGGAAATTCGTTTCTTCTACGATCAATCCTTAGTTGAAGGGATGCGTATGTCTAATTTAGTGACAAACGTGGTACGTGAAGACGAGAAAAAACACGTTGAGGAAAATGACTAATGTCGAGACCTCGTAAGCGTGGACGTGATATTGATGGCGTATTTTTATTAGATAAGCCACAAGGTATGTCATCTAATGACATTATGCAAAAGGTGAAACGCTTATTCCAAGCGAATAAAGCAGGGCATACCGGTGCGCTCGATCCATTAGCAACAGGTATGCTACCTATTTGCTTAGGCGAAGCGACAAAGTTTTCCCAGTTTTTATTAGATGCAGATAAACGCTATGTGGTCACAGCAAAATTAGGTGAACGTACGGATACCTCAGATGCAGAAGGACAAGTGGTCGAGACGCGACCTGTCAATGTAGAAACATCACAAATTTTGACCGCACTTGAACAATTCCGTGGTGATATTTTACAAGTGCCAACCATGTTTTCTGCATTGAAGCACAATGGAAAACCGTTATATGAGTATGCTCGCGTAGGCATTACAGTAGAACGTGAAGCACGTCCTATCACGATTTTTGAGCTAAACTTTATCGAGTATCAAGCACCTTTTCTAACCTTAGAAGTGCATTGTTCTAAAGGAACTTATATCCGTACATTAGTGGATGATTTAGGTGAGGTATTAGGTTGTGGCGCTCATGTGACAGTGTTACGTCGAACTGCAGTTGCGGATTATCCAACAGAAAAGATGATGAAATGGGATGCTTTGCAAGCGCTTGCAGAGCAAGGCGATCTTGCACAACTTGATCGACATCTTTTACCGACAGATACAGCAGTCAGTAAATTACCCGCATTACAGTTAACTGCTGAGCAAAGTAAAGGTATTGGCTTTGGACAACGAGTCAAATTTGCTAATGAAGCCAAATTACATGGTCAAGTGCGGTTGTTTTCTGACGAGAATATCTTTTTAGGCGTAGCTCTTGTAGATGATAATAATGTAATTCGTCCACAACGTTTGATTACACAATCTCTCTAATCATTTGCCTTTCTGTTTTAATTCCAGTAATCTCACCTGTAACCTTTTAATTGCAATCTATGTAAATAAGATATTACAGGTGAATTATGGATGTCCTTAATCATTTACGTCAGGAAATTGATGCGCTCGATCGCGAACTGATTCAACTTTTTGCTAAACGCCTCGAATTGGTGACCCAAGTCGGCGAAGTAAAGCACGAAAAAGGTTTACCAATTTATGCACCTGATCGTGAATTAGCGATGTTACAAGCACGCCGAGAAGAAGCGGCTAAAGCAGGAATCTCTCCACAACTCATTGAAGATGTGCTCCGTCGTTTCATGCGTGAGTCTTACTCCAATGAAAATCAATTTGGTTTTAAAACCCTGAATCCAGCCATTAACAAAATTGTTATCGTCGGTGGTTATGGAAAAATGGGGCAGTTATTTGCCCGCTATTTGCGTGCTTCCGGTTATCCTATTTCTATTTTAGATCGTGATGATTGGGATGTGGCAGAACGCATTTTAACGAATGCGGATGTTGTTATTATCTCAGTACCGATTGATCACACGTTAGAAACCATAGAACGTTTAAAGCCCTATTTAACGGAAAATATGCTACTGGCGGATCTCACTTCCGTGAAACGTGCTCCATTAGCTAAAATGTTAGAGGTGCATAAAGGGGCGGTAGTTGGATTGCATCCAATGTTTGGCCCTGATATTGCGAGCATGGCAAAACAAGTGGTTGTACGTTGTGATGGGCGTTTTAGTGAACGTTATGAATGGTTGCTAGAGCAAATTCAAATCTGGGGTGCAAAAATTTACCAAATTGATGCAGCGGAGCACGACCACAATATGACGTACATTCAAGCATTACGTCACTTTTCTACCTTTGCGAATGGTCTGCATCTTTCTAAACAGCCCGTCAATTTAAGCAATTTATTGGCATTATCTTCCCCGATTTATCGTTTGGAATTAGCCATGATTGGTCGTCTATTCGCCCAAGATGCGGCACTTTATGCCGATATTATCATGGATAAGCCAGAAAATTTAGATGTGATTGAAAGCTTGAAACAAACGTATGAAGAGGCATTACAATTCTTTGAAAAAGGCGATCGCCAAGGATTTATTGATGCTTTCCATCAAGTGAGAGAATGGTTTGGGGAATATTCCGATCAATTCTTGCAAGAGAGTCGCCAGTTATTGCAACAAGCTCACGATTTACGACATGTGTAAAATAAAAGTGCGGTTAAAACTAACCGCACTTTTTTGTTGCAGCTATTGTCTTGCTAACCGTAGGTTTTGTGGAATTGCCTCAAAGTTAGAACGGAATGGATTGATGTCCAATCCACCACGACGCGTATAACGTGCATAGACGGTGAGTTTTTCTGGTTTGGCGTAATGCATCAAGTCACAGAAAATACGCTCAACACACTGCTCGTGAAACTCATTATGTTGACGGAAAGACACGATGTAGCGGAGAAGTTTTTCGCGATCGATTTGTTTACCCACATAATGAATTTGTACGGTTCCCCAATCCGGCTGACTCGTAATAAGACAGTTAGATTTCAATAAATGGCTTACTAAGGTTTCTTCCACCACGTTATCAGACGTACAATTTTGCAAAATATCCGCATTAAATTCGTAGCTGTGGATTTCGATATCCTGATCATCAATGCAATCGCCGGCTAACGTATCAATACTTTGTCCTTGATAATGGGATAAAGGATGCAAATGTACTTTGACCTCACCTTGAGCACAAGCACTTAGATCTTCACGCATAGTGCGTTCTACGCTAGCAAAATCAGCAAATTGACTTTGGTTAAAGCTGTTTAAGTAAAGTTTAAAACTTTTCGATTCAATTAAATTTTCACTGCGGTAATCAATTTCCACATCGGCAATAGCCACTTGTGGCAAACCTTTTGGATTTAACCAAGAAATTTCATAGGCAGTCCAAATATCCGCACCTTGGGTAAATGGCTGCTGTTCAGTTATGCCCAAGCCATCACGATTGAGTTTACGAGGCACCGGTTGTAACAAAGTGCGGTCATAATTCGCTGCATATTCTGTTGCTTGACCGAGTTTTAAGGATTGAAGGCTTTTATCTTGATAGTTCATGTGTTTTCCTAAATGACGAAAGCGTTATAAAAAATTCCACGACACATTCGAGACTAATCGACATTGGTCGCATTTAAAGTAAATTACATCAAATAGTGGCACGTCTAATGCCCAATCGCCAGCACAATGCGGGCAACAGCGTTGTTGTTCGGATTTTAAAGAATGGCCACCGACACGGTATAAATAATAATAGGTCGGTATGCCGCTTTCTTTTTCGATTTCAGCAGCAAGGTAGCGTCCATGTTTACTGAGCGTGCTATTAATCTCGGAGATTTCATTTAATGCTTCTTTTTCTAAAGCTGAACCATTCATTTGCAACTGATCGCAGGCCTGCCAATTCTCTTGCCATTTAATCAAATCTTGGCTTAAGTGCGGTTGATTTTTTAGCTGTTTATAAAGTGGAATTGGGGAGAAATCATCTCCGCTATGTAATGGCGAGCAAGATTGCAAATGTGTGGTATAAAGCATCTGCCATGCAGGATGGCTACATTCTGCGGTGCTGTCCGCATTTAAATCATCGGCAATAATTTGAAAACCTTGAAAATTTAGACCGCACTTTTCAGCATGTTCCATCGCCAGATTTACAGTTTGGTTATTATTCTCGGGTAAAAGGCTATCTTGCTCAGGGCAAATAACTCGCATTGCAAAACCTTGTTCGCCGTCTTCCTCCGTCAAATAAAGCGGGATTTCACGGCCGATAATTTGCCCGTTATAACGCCATTGGTCGATGATTGCATTGAGCAAACGGCTTTGTTGGCCGATATCGTTTTCTAAGGCAGTTAATTTAAAAAAGGGTTCGATCAGATACATAATTACAGATTGTGCAAGATTTCTTCAATTTGTTTTAAACCGTTTAAGCGGGTTTCACTTAAGCGGGAGGCAACACCAAGCTCATCAAAAAATTGACGAATATTAAATTGTTGTAATTGGTTTCGGGTTTGGCCGTTGATGTTTTGTAACAACAACCATAACAAGCCATTCATAATGCGCGCTTCGCTGTAAGCTTGAAATTGAAACGTATCGTCATGTTGTGGAATGGGCATAAACCAAAGTCCCGCTTCACAGCCTTGAATCGATTGCATTTGAGCCAATTCATCAGGAGAAGGTTGAGGGAGATGCTTACCCGCTTGAATAATAAAACGGTAGCGATCTTCCCAATTTTTTGCCTGTTTAATGTTTTCTAGCATGCTAATAACTCTAAGGATTTATCTAATGCCGCAAAAAAAGCGTCCACATCTTGTGGGCTATTGTAAGGCGCAAAAGAAAGTCGTAATGTAGTGCGCTCACCAAGGCGGGCTAAATAAGGTTGTGCACAATGTTCACCCACACGCAACGCAATTTTCTGTTCACTTAATAGGGTAGCAAGATCCGAAGCAGCAATCCCATCAAAAACAAAACAGACCACAGAACTTGGTTGCGGTGAATTGAATAAACGACAATTCGGATAGTTTTTCAATCGCACTTTACTTTGCTCGGCAAGCTCAATAGCATGTGTCTCAGCTGCCTGAAAATCCCATTTTTTGAGCCAATCTAGCACCGCACCAAAACCGATCACGCCAGCAATATTCGGTGTGCCGGCCTCTAATCGATAAGGTAAATCGGCAAAGGTAATACATTTATGGGAGACTCGTTCGATCATTTTTCCACCGTAAAAAAGCGGTTGTAGCAGGGAAAGTGAGCTTAATTTTCCGCTTAATACACCAATGCCGTTGGGACCATAAATTTTGTGTGCAGAAAAAGCAATAAAATCCGCATCTAATGCCTGTAAATCAATCTGTATATGGCTAATAGCCTGAGCCGCATCGACTAAAACAAGCGCATTGCTATGTTGACGAATTAGGCGAATTAAATGCTGGATATGTTGTTCCGTTCCCGTTACGTTGGAAACAAAATTGAGTGCCACTAATTTTGTTTTCTCATTCAATGCTGCAATTAAAGCATTTTCATCAATTAACCAATTATCCAAAATAGGCAACACTTGAATTTTCGCCCCACATTTTTTCGCTGTCTCATGCCACGTAACAAAATTAGCATGATGGTCTGCTTGGCTAATTAGAATCTCGTCATTTGCATGCAAAGAGGGGAGTAAACCGTTGGCAACCAAATTAATGCCATGCGTTGTTCCGGAAGTCCAAATTACGGCTTTTTCATCTTCTGCATTAATTAAGGTTTTGACTAAGTGACGGGCATTTTCATATTGTGCTGTTTGTGCGGCTTCATACTGACTACGATGTACGGAGCCAGCTGATTGATAAAAAGTACTTGTTGCATCAATTAATGCTTGAGGTTTTAGTGCTGTTGCCGCATTATCCAGATAGACCACAGCATTTGGCGATTTAAAATAAGGAAATTCATTTTTAAATGATTGATAATCAAAAGCCATGTTGACCTCCATGTTTACCTGCTTTGTTCTGTTTGCGCCATTCATAAGGGGCGGTAGGGGTAGGATCACGCCATAAGCCAATTTTTTGTTGTTGGGCAAAATCTTGAGCTTGAAAGTAGAGTGGATTTTTAGCATATTGCGGATAAACCCACGCCATACCGTTTTTTACCATTTCTAAGTTGATGTTTTGTTCTTGCAGGTAAACTGTTGCCAAAATACGCTGGTAGCGATCGTAACCAGAAACCGACAACGTCACATTTTGTTTGAAAACCAGCTGGGAAAGATATTGTTTAGCTTTCTTTCCAAACGGTTGACCTTTTTCCGGAGCATCAATTTCTTGTAATCGCACTTTGAGTTGTTTTTTAGTGGGTAAGAGGCAAGTTAAGGTATCGCCATCACTTACACCAACGACCCAACACGCCATTTGGCGTTCAGTAGCCACTGAAAATTGCGTCCAAAGTGCGGTCAAAATTAGGGTTAAAAATAAGAAGAATTTTTTAATCATTGGAATTTCTTTGATCTGCATCGCAAAATTTCGCTAAAATGGATGGGTAATTTTAACAAAAAAGCGTAAAATAATTTTTAATTGTTATTAAAAAAGTTGATAGAGGAAATATGTTACTCCAAAAAGGCGTTCAACTCGCTCGTTCGCTCATCATTTTATACATTATGTTACTACTCGGCAATTTGATTTCTCACTATATCCCAGTGGGGATTCCAGGCAGCATTTGGGGCTTGTTATTACTTTTTTTAGGTTTAACGACACATGTGATTCACCTGGAGTGGATTTATTTCGGCTCGAGCTTATTGATCCGCTACATGGCCGTGCTTTTTGTACCGGTGAGCGTGGGCATTATCAAATATTATGATTTACTCGTGGCTCAGTGGAAAGTTTTACTTATTCCCAATATTCTCAGTACCGTTCTGACACTTTTAGTTATTGCATTTATAGGAAACTATTTATTTTATAAACAATCCTTTACCCATAAACGTAAAAAAGTATTGGAAAGACGCAATCTTCAAGCTGACTAAGGTTTTATTATGCAGTATGCAATTTATCTTTATACCATTTTAACGATTTTCGGATTTTGGCTCGCATTACAAATCAGTAAACGTTGGAAATCGATGATTTTCAATACTTTTGTGCTCACAGTATCAATTCTTGTGCTGATTTTAGTGGTTAGCGATATTCCTTATGACGATTATATGGCGGGCAATGCACCGATTAATAATTTATTAGGCGTGAGTATTGTTGCTCTGGCGTTACCGTTGTATGAACAACTTCGCCAAATTGCGAAACAGTGGAAAATTATTCTTTCTGTGGTGACATTAGCTTCTTTGTTTTCCATGTTTACCGGTGCCATTTTTGCGATTATTTTAGGGGCAAGCCCTGAAATGGTGGCGACCGTATTACCAAAATCAATTACCACGCCAATTGCGATGGAAGTTTCTTCACATTTAGGCGGTATTCCAGCCGTTACAGCGGTAGGGGTGATTGTTGCGGGTTTGCAAGGTTCGGTTTTTGGTTATCTCATTTTGAAAAAACTCGGTATTAAACAGCAAGAAGCCGTTGGTTTATCTGTTGGGGCGGTTTCTCACGCACTGGGCACCGTAAGCTGTATGGAAGCTGATCCGAAAGCGGGGAGTTATAGTTCGATTTCTTTGGTTCTTTGCGGTATTATGAGTTCCATTTTAGCGCCCTTAGTATTCCATGTTATTCGTCTATTTTTATGAGAACCCAGTTAGCTGATTTTTGGACTGAACGTTTCCTTCCTGATCCGCCTCGCGAAAAAGATCACCGACCGCCATTTCGTCGTGATCGCGGGCGGATTTTACATTCTGCCGCTTTCCGTTGTTTGCAAGCCAAAACACAGATTCATGCGGTGGGCGAAAATGATTTTTATCGCACTCGTTTAACCCATTCCCTTGAAGTGGCACAAATCGGTAGCAGCCTTGTTTCCCAATTAAAATTTGCGGAAAGTTATGTTGCTATTTCAGACCAGCTTCATATCGAAAAAAGTGAATTACAGAAACAACTCAAACCTTTATTACCAAGCAATGATTTAATTGAAAGTTTGTGCTTTGCGCATGATATTGGTCATCCACCGTTTGGCCATGGTGGGGAAGTAGCGCTCAATTATATGATGCGTAACCACGGTGGTTTTGAAGGTAATGCGCAGACATTTCGTATTATTACTAAACTTGAGCCTTATACCGAAACAGCAGGGATGAATTTAACGCGTCGTGCCATTTTAGGTGTAGTGAAATATCCGAATATTTTAGACTTATCTTCCCCTCAATATGCTCAGTTGCCGCATACTGAAAACTCTGATCCACGTTATGTCAAGATTAGCGATTGGAAACCAGGAAAAGGGTTGTTCCGTGATGACGTCACAATGTTTACTTGGCTGTTGCAAAATCTTTCTGAAAATGACCGCACTTTATTTGGCTCATTTCAAAAAACGCGGTCAAATCCTGCCGAGTTTTTAAAAACACAATTTAAATCTTTAGATTGCAGTATTATGGAGTTGGCGGACGATATTGCGTATGGGGTACATGATTTAGAAGATGCGATTGTGACCGGTGTCGTAAATCAACATCAATGGCAAGAAGCATTGACTGAACTTAAAATGATTCCTTCAGATTGGTTGGCAAAAAATATAGAACAAGTCAGCCAACGATTATTCTCCAACCATCATTTCGAGCGTAAAAATGCCATTGGTGCATTAGTGAATTTCTTTATTACCCATGTGCGTTGGAAAGTCACCGGCAATTTTGACGAACCTTTGTTACGTTATAACGCGGAACTACCACAAGATGTGATTGCCGCATTAAATGTATTCAAAAAGTTTGTGTGGAAATACGTGATTCGTCATGTAGAAACACAACGTATTGAATATAAAGGACAACGTATTCTCACAGAAATGTTCCAGATTTTTGAGTCTGACCCCGAACGTTTATTGCCAACGAATACGGCTAATCGTTGGAGAAATGCACCGGAGCAGGGTAAAAAACGTATTATTTGTGACTATATCGCGGGCATGTCAGATGCTTATGCCTTAAAGGTTTATCATCAGCTCTAAAGTGCGGTTATTTTTATTGATATTTTGAATTTATAGGACAATTTTGTGGCATTAATTAGTTTAACTAACGCTTATCTTTCTTTTAGTGATCACCCGTTACTTGATCACGCTGAACTGCATATTGAACCGAATGAGCGCGTATGTTTGGTGGGGCGTAACGGGGCAGGTAAATCAACGTTATTAAAAATAATTGCACAGCAAGTCACCATGGATGACGGCAAAGTGCAGTATGAAAAAGATTTAGTAGTTTCTCGTTTAGAACAAGACCCGCCGCGCCATGCTGAAGGGAATGTATTTGATTATGTGGCTGAAGGGATTGAGCATTTAGCGGATTTGTTAAAGGAATATCACCATATTTCACAAGAGTTGACACAAAATTATAGCGAACAAATTCTTAATCAACTGGCACAAGTGCAAGCTAAATTAGAGCATGCCAATGGCTGGCAGTTTGAAAATAAAATCAATGAAGTTCTGCAAAAGCTCGAGTTAAATCCCGATACTAAATTAGCAGATTTATCTGGTGGTTGGCTGCGTAAAGCGGCCCTTTCTCGTGCGCTGGTGTGTAATCCTGATGTCTTGTTATTAGATGAACCGACCAACCACTTGGATGTGGATGCAATAGAATGGTTAGAAAACTTCTTATTAGAATTCACTGGAAGTATTGTGTTTATTTCTCATGACCGTTCTTTTATCCGTAAAATGGCGACTCGTATTGTGGATTTAGATCGCGGTAAATTAGTGTCTTATCCTGGTGATTATGATTTATATCTCACCACGAAAGAAGAAAACTTACGTGTCGAAGCATTACAGAACGAGCTTTTCGATAAGCGATTAGCGCAAGAAGAAGTTTGGATTCGTCAAGGTATTAAAGCGCGTCGTACGCGTAATGAAGGACGAGTGCGCGCTTTAAAAGCCATGCGTGAAGAACGTCGCCAACGTCGTGAGGTGATGGGTGCCGCCAAGTTACAATTAGATAACTCAAGTCGTTCTGGCAAAATTGTGTTTGAAATGGAAGATGTGAGCTATGAAATTGAAGGCAAACAACTTCTCAAAGATTTCAGCACGACCATTTTACGTGGCGATAAAATTGCTTTAGTGGGACCAAATGGTTGCGGAAAAACCACCTTTATTAAACTTTTATTAGGTGAAATCAAGCCAACCAGCGGTCGCATTCATTGTGGTACAAAATTAGACATCGCTTATTTTGACCAATATCGTGCTGATCTTGATCAGGAAAAAACGGTGATGGATAACGTTGCCGATGGCAAGCAGGATATTGAGATCAATGGTGTAAAACGTCATGTGTTGGGCTATTTGCAGGATTTCTTATTTCCACCAAAACGAGCGATGACACCCGTAAAAGCGCTTTCAGGTGGTGAACGTAACCGTTTGTTATTGGCTAAATTATTACTGAAACCGAATAACTTACTGATTCTCGATGAACCAACCAATGACTTGGATGTAGAAACCTTAGAATTATTGGAAGAAATCCTCACGGATTATCAAGGCACGCTATTGATTGTCAGCCATGATCGTCAGTTTATTGATAATGTCGCGACTGAGTGTTATTTCTTTGAAGGCGACGGCGTATTGAATAAATACGTGGGCGGTTTCTTTGATGCAAAGGGACAACAAGCCAATTACTTTGCGATGAAAGCTGAGCAAGAAGCTCAAAAAGCCAAAAAAGAAGCACCAAAAGCACAGGAAAGTGCGGTCAAAAATGACGTAGTTTCTCAAAAGTCAAAATCCGTTAAACTTTCTTACAAAGAACAACGTGAGTTAGAACAGCTTCCGCAATTATTGGAAGAATTGGAAGAGAAAATTACCGCACTTCAAACTGAAATTGGTGATCCCCACTTTTTCCAACAAGCCCATGATGTAACAGATGCAAAGCTAAAAGAATTAGCGGATACGGAAGCGGAGCTTGAAACTGCATTTATGCGATGGGAAGAACTTGAAGAGAAAAAGATTCAAGCTGAAACCAAATAGAGAATAGATAAAAAGAAACCGAGCGAAATAGCTCGGTTTTTTTATTACATATTACTAATAAAAATCACCAAAATAATCACAGGAACCACAAATTTCACATAGTTAAACCAAATTGTGGTGAAAAGTGAATTTGGTGTCGGTGATAATTCTTTTTTTGCATCATCTTTTAATACGAAACCAACGAAAATGGCACAACCAAGTGCGGTCAGCATAAAGAGAATATTGCCGCTGACGAAATCAAAGGCATCGAAAATGCTTTTACCGAAGATAGTGAAATCTTTCCAAAGGTTGTCACCTAAAATAGAGGGTACATTACCTAATAAGAAAATTCCCATCAAGGTAACAAAAATCGCTTTACCACGGCGCATTCTGAGTTTTTCTTGTAATGCGGTGATGATGACTTCGTAAATCGTAATTGATGTGGTTAATGCCGCAATAAGCAATAAGCCGAAGAACACGATAGCAAAGAATTTACCCGCCCATAAATGTGAGAATACAATTGGTAAACTTTGGAAAACCAAAGTTGGGCCAGCGTTAGGTTCAATGCCAAAAGTGAATAATGATGGGAAGATCATAAAACCACATAGCACAGCGATAATGGTATTGGTGAAACCTGTAATCACTGCTGTGTGAATAAGGTTTTCTTCTTTGTTTAAATAGCTGGAGAGGGTAATTAATACACCGAAACCAAGGCTTAATGCGAAGAATACTTGACCTAATACGAAAATGAATAATTTAGGTGTGATTTTGCTGAAATCTGGTTTTAAGTAGAAAGTCACACCCTCCATTGCACCCGGTAAGGTAAGATTACGAATTACCATGCCAATGAGGAAAATAAAGAGCAATGGCATTAAGTATTTTACGGAACGTTCAATCCCGCCGATGATACCTTTTGCCAAAATAATGTAATTCACCGCCACGAACAAGAAGGTGTAAAGCATGATTTCCCATGGGCTGTTGCTGATGTGTAAATCGTAGAAATCTTTGGCCACTTCTTTTGTAATTGGGGCGCTAATATCAAGGGTGTTATTCATCAGACTAATGATATAAGACATCACCCAACCACCTAATACCATGTAATAAGCCATGATACCAAATGCGCCAAGAAGCCCCATGTAACCAAGAATCTTCCAATATTTGGAGATGTTTTTACCTTTATCTTGGATTTTGTCGCCAAAAGCATCAATGGAATTTACACGCAAACGGCGACCAATAACGTTTTCTACTAAAATCATTGGGATACCAATCACAATCATCGCGATACAAAAGAGGAGTACGTAAGCACCGCCGCCATTTTCACCCACTAAATAAGGAAAGCGCCACGTTGCCCCAAAGCCAACTGTCGCACCCGCAACGGTGAGCACATAAGTTAGTCGGCTAGACCACGTTTGGCGAGATTGATTGTTTGTTGTCATAATATATTCCGTTTGATTTTATTCGTTTAATAATCTGTTTTTTCTTTGTATTCGCAGAGATCTTCAATAATGCAAGCACCGCAGCGAGGTTTGCGCGCGGTACAAGTATAGCGACCATGTAAAATAAGCCAGTGATGTACATCCACTTTAAATTCTTTAGGCACAACTTTGAGCAATTTTTCTTCCACTTTTACCACATCTTTGCCTGGGGCAAAATTGGTGCGGTTGCATACGCGAAAAATATGAGTATCCACTGCAATAGTCGGGTGGCCGAAAGCGGTATTTAATACTACATTCGCTGTTTTTCTGCCGACACCCGCAAGGGCTTCTAAGGCTTCACGGCTTTCAGGTACTTCGCCGTTGTGTTTCTCAACTAAATCACGGCAGGTTTTAATGATATTTTCTGCTTTGCTGTTATAAAGCCCGATGGTTTTAATATATTCTTTTAACCCCTCTAAGCCAAGATCTAAAATGGCTTGTGGTGTATTTGCGACAGGGAATAATTTTGCCGTCGCTTTATTAACCCCTTTATCGGTGGCTTGAGCCGATAAGATCACGGCGATGAGTAATTCGAAAGGCGAATTATACTCTAATTCCGTGGTGGGATGCGGGTTTTGCTCCCGAAGTCGAGTGAGAATTTCAATTCGTTTAGCTTGGTTCATTTTTTCATATCAATTCGGTTTTTAATCGCCAGTAGAATGCCTAATCCAATAAATGCACCTGGCGGAAGAATAAAGAGTAAAAAGCTGCTATCAGCGTGATAAATATGTAATGTCAGGAATTTGGCGCCTTGACCAAATAAGTTTTCAATGCCTTCAAAAAGGGTACCTTGGCCTAAAATTTCACGTAACGCACCTAATACAGTGATACTTAATGCCATACCTAATCCCATTGAAAAACCATCCCAGGCAGCATGTGCAACGCTATTTTTAGAGGCAAAGGCTTCTGCACGACCGATGACGATACAGTTAGTCACGATTAAAGGAATAAAAATCCCAAGTGCTTGATAGAGTGTATAGGTATAAGCATTCATCAATAATTGCACCACGGTTACGGTGGTAGCAATAATCATCACATAAATTGGAATACGGATTTCATGAGGGATTTGTTTACGAAAAAGCGAAACAACGGTGTTTGTACAGGTTAAAACTAACATAGTCGCCAAACCTAAACCTAATGCATTTGTTGCAGTACTTGAAACAGCCAACAGCGGACAAAGCCCCAATAATTGCACGAGGGTAGAGTTGTTTTTCCATACGCCTTGAATAAAGATTTCTTTCCAAACAGAAGGCGTTGGCGTTATTTCTTCTGAATTTTCAACCGCACTTTGCTCATCAAGTGCGGTCGTTTTTTCGGTTAAATCAGTCATAATAAATATCCTATTGCGCGTATTTTTTTGCCATCTCGTTGAGTAATGCCTCATTTTCAAGCATCACGAGAGCAGAACGTTTTACTTGATTTACAATCGCGCGTGGCGTAATGGTTGCGCCGGAAAATTGATCAAATTTACCGCCATCTTTTTTGACCGCCCAATCTTTTAGGCTTTCCGGTACGATAACTTGGTTTGTAAAACTTAAAATCCAGTCAGAAATGCGAAGTTCGATTTTATCGCCTAATCCAGGGGTTTCATGATGTTCGATGACTCGCACACCTAAAACTTCACCTTTTGGAGTGATACCTACTAATAAACGGATATTCCCTGAATAACCATCTGGTGCCGTTGTTTCATAAGCATAGGCAGTGGGTACATGATCTTTAATAGCAAAATAGAGTTTTTGAATGCCTTTGAGTTTATCTTGCTCAGGTGTTTCTACGCTTTCAAGCAAGTTATTATTAAAATAATCTTGGGGGATGACTTGGAGCAATAACGCTTTTTGTTGTTCAGCCATGGCTTCATCAATTTTATCTTTTGTCAGCATATAAATGCCTGCAGAAACA
The DNA here is from genome assembly GCF_003252795.1 of Haemophilus parainfluenzae. Lineage (GTDB taxonomy): Bacteria > Pseudomonadota > Gammaproteobacteria > Enterobacterales > Pasteurellaceae > Haemophilus_D > Haemophilus_D parainfluenzae_K. The sequence goes on along the minus strand of NZ_QEPQ01000001.1, from coordinate 138,089 downwards.
GCGGTACATACAAGCGCAATAAAACCTAATAACAAACCAAAACGGGAGGTGACTTTAAAAATACCCATTATTTTCTCCCTTTTGCAAAGTGTCCCGCTACGCGAGGACGGGTGTAGTAGTCGATAAGTGGCACACAAATATTACTTAACAAAATCGCAAATGCCACGCCGTCAGGATAGTTTCCAAAGTAACGAATGAGGTAAACCAATAATCCGACCAAGGAACCAAATACAAGCTTGCCGCGAGGTGTAATAGACGCTGTAACGGGGTCAGTCGCAATAAAGAACGCGCCAAACATCATCGCGCCGCTAAAGAGTTGGCTAATCATACTTAAATGATGATGGCCTGACATCGCAGTGATTGTAGCTAAGGTCACAAAGGTCACGAGCATTGAAACGGGAATTTGCCAGTGAATTTTTTTCTTTAAGATTAATATAATTCCACCAAGCATGAATGCCAGATTGACTTGCCACCAACCTTCAGCAAAGTCAGTCCCGTTTTGTAATAAAATCGGTAATTTTACAAAATCATGGAATACGCTTTCATCGCCTTGATGCAAGTTATAGAAGATTTTGGCACTGTCTAATGGCGTCGCTTGTGTAATTCCATCAATGGAATGAACAAGTTGACTTAAGCTAAAACCGTCAGTGGTTAAGCCAGTGAAAATTAAAGAAAGAGAGTCCGCAAATGTTGGGGGTTCATTCAATAATGAAATAGGTGGCATCCAACTTGTCATTTGTAGTGGGAAAGAAATCAATAGCACCACATAACCCACCATAGCTGGATTAAATGGGTTTTGCCCCAAACCACCATAAACATGTTTACCTAAAATAACAGCGGAAAGCGTACCAATTAAAATCACCCAATAAGGGGCATAAGGCGGAATCGCCATCGCTAAAATTAAGGCAGTAAGCACCACACTAAAATCTGAAATATAGACAAGATTTGGCTTGTTACGTAATTTGGTTACAACAAACTCAAGCAATAATGCGAAAGAAATAGCCAAAGCGGACTGCACCAAAACCCCCATTCCAAAATAATAAATCTGTGTGAGCAGGGCAGGCAGCATGGCTGCAATCACCCATAACATAATACGGGCGGTTAATTTGCCTGAATGGGTATGAGGCGAACTCTCCATTTTCTTAAACATAATCTTTTCCTGCGTTATTCTGTTTCTTTGGCAGCTTCAGCGGCCGCTTTTTTTGCTTTAGCTCTTGCTATGGCTGCTGCGATAGCGGCTTTTTTCGGATCAAGTGCGGTTGGGTTTTCATTTGTTTTTTCGACTGCACTTTCAGTTACATTTGTCGTAACCGTTTCACCTTGAGCAGCAGCTTTCTTAGCTTTGGCTCTTGCTATGGCTGCAGCTACTGCGGCTTTTTTCGGATCAAGTGCGGTTGAGTTTTCATCTGTTTTTTCGACCGTGCTTTCAGTTACATTTGTCGTAACCGTTTCACCTTGAGCTGCCGCTTTCTTAGCTTTGGCTCTCGCAATGGCTGCAGCTACTGCGGCTTTTTTCGGATCAAGTGGGGTTGAGTTTTCATCTGCTTTTTCAACCGCACTTTCAGCTGAATTTTTCGCAACCGTCTCACCTTGAGCGGCGGCTTTCTTCGCTTTCGCTCTTGCTATAGCTGCAGCTACTGCGGCTTTTTTCGGGTCAAGTGCGGTTAAGTTTTCATCTGTTTTTTCTACCGCGCTTTCAGTTGCATTTGTCTCAACTGTTTCACCTTGAGCGGCGGCTTTCTTGGCTTTTGCTCTTGCTAGAGCTGCAGCAACAGCTGCTTTCTTTGCATCTTTTTCATCAGTTTGTGACGGTGTTGCATCCGACACAGTGCTTGTGTCTGCTTGTGCTTGTTGTCTAGCAAGACGGCGGGCTTTACGTTGCTCCATGAGTTCATGGTTATCCGGTAAAATCTCTCCTTTCTCAGATACGATAGTTTTCGTTTCTTTATTTGCTGCTGAACCCGCTTGTTTTGCTTTCAAGCGTTCTAACGCTGCTTTAACTGGGTCTTCACCTTTTTGTTTTGCAAGTTCTTCTCGACGAGCTTCTGCCGCACGTTGTGAACGCGCTTTACGTTCTTGCTCTTCACGTTCCATTCGAGCTTGTTTTGCTTCAAAACGGATTTTAGCCTCTTCGGCTTTTTTCGCTTTTTCTTTAATTTCCCAAATTTTGGCTTTTTCTTGTCGGAAATATTGAATAAGCGGAATATGGCTTGGACAAACATAAGCACACACGCCACATTCAATACAATCTTTTAAGCAATATTCTTCTGATTTTTGGTGATCCTCACTGCGAGCATACCAATAAAGTTGCTGTGGCATTAAATTGACAGGGCAAGCATCAGAACAAGCAGAACAGCGGATACAAGATTGTTCTGGTTCGGGTTCACCATATTCAAAATGATCAGGTGCTAATAAACAGTTAATTAATTTAGTGACGGGCGCATTGAGATCTGAAAGTTGCAATCCCATCATCGGTCCACCTGCGAAAACAGGGAAACGTTCGTCATATTGGTAGCCAACTTGCGCTAATAAGTGATCAACCGGTGTGCCCAAGCGAACCCAGTAGTTACCTTTCTCTGAAATTTTATCACCAGTCAGCGTAACGACACGCTCAATTAAAGGCTCATCATTAATAACCGCTCTTTTTACTGCAAAAGCTGTACCGACATTATGCATTAATACGCCAATATCGTAAGAACGTCCGCCACTTGGCACTTCCATGCCGGTGAGCAAATAAATCAGTTGTTTGGCTGCACCAGATGGATATTTAGTCGGAATAACGCGCAATTCAATGTCATTTGCACCATGCAGCGATTGTTGAATAGCTTGAATCGCTTCGGGTTTATTGTCTTCAACCGCAATCACCACTTTTTCAGGACGTAAGATATAACGTAAGATGCGAATCCCTTCGATCATTTCATCCGTGTAATCACGCATTAAGCGGTCATCACAGGTAATATAAGGTTCGCATTCCGCGCCGTTAATAATTAAGAGTTTAACTTTCTTTTCAGCTGATTGGATTTTGGCGGCAGTCGGGAATACCGCACCACCTAAGCCGGCAACCCCTGCTTGATAAATACGATCAATGAGTTGTTCGACAGGTTGTGTGAAAAATTCTTCAAGTGGAAATTGCTCACGCCATTTATCCAAGCCATCCGCTTGAATATGAATCATGTCCTCGGTTAAACCAGAAGGATGCGGTGCGACGTGTTTTCCGATAAATTTTACCGTACCAGAAGTTGGTGCATGAACAGGCAAGATTCTTAAGCCATTACATTGTGTCAAAGGTTGGCCTTTTAGGACATAATCGCCTTCTTTAACTAATACATTTCCTGCAGTGCCGGCATGTTGTTTAATCGGCACATAAAAATCATGAGCAAGTTCTGATTGCTGAATAGGGGATTGGTTTGATTGAGATTTCATTTCAGGTGGATGAATACCACCTTTAAAATCCCAAATTTTGCCGGAGTTAAATCTTGTTAATACATCAGCCATGTGACTCCGACTCCCCAACCACTAATTTTTTCTCAATTTCTGTGGTATTTACGACTGGAATGACTAATTTAGGATCAAATTTCCAGTTCCAATTATCAATATCTTTTTTCACTTTAATCATGGAAATACAATCTGTCGGACAAGGTGCCACACAAAGTTCACATCCCGTACAGAGATCGGGAATAATTGTATGCATGGCTTTGTTTGTACCGATAATGGCATCAACAGGGCAGGCTTGAATACATTTAGTACAGCCGATACACATATTTTCATTAATAAAGGCAACCATTTCTTCTGGTTCAGCGACATCATCCATTGCAGGTACATCAACACCCATGATTTCGGCAATTTTTACTACCGTAGGACGACCGCCAGGCACGCATTTTGTGATAACGTCACCATTAGCAATTGCTTCAGCATAAGGCTTACAGCCAGGATAGCCGCATTGCCCACACTGGCTTTGCGGTAAGATGGCATCAATTTTTTCGACGACAGGATCTGCTTCAACTTTTAATTTAATCGAAGCAAAACCTAAAATCGCACCAAAAATTAAAGCGAGAATAGTTACTGAAATTAAGATAAACATTATTTTTTAGTGTTATTCCAAAATAATCCGAGAAAAATCACTGTTACAGTAATAAACATTAAGAGATAAATCATTTCACTAATCCAGTGAAGCCCATAAAGGCAAGAGACATCAAACCGGCCGTAATTAATGCGATAGACGAGCCACGAAACGTAATAGGAACATCTGCGGCAACAAGGCGTTCGCGCAATGCTGCAAATAAAACTAAAACTAGCGCAAAACCTAAAGAGGCGCCAAAACCATAAATGACGGATTCAGTTAAATTGTGTGTCAAATTGACGTTTAATAATGCTACACCGAGTACCGCGCAGTTTGTGGTAATCAGTGGTAAGAAAATCCCTAATAATCGATAAAGTGATGGGCTTGTTTTATTGATCACCATTTCGGTAAATTGAACCACAACGGCAATCACTAAAATGAAGACTAACGTACGCAAAAATGTGGCGTTTAGCGGCATTAAAATATAATTATCGACTAAATAAGAACACAGTGATGCTACAGTTAATACGAATGTCGTAGCAAGCCCCATACCAATCGCCGTTTCAATCTTTTTGGATACGCCCATAAATGGACAAAGTCCTAAGAATTTGATCAAAACGAAGTTATTGATTAATGCAGTACTGATAACAAGTAGAATATAATGTGTCATTGCGTCTAAATTTATTTTACATAGGTGGCGTATTATCGCTATTTATCTCCTTGAGAACAATAAAAAATTTGGGTTAGTGCGGTCAGTTTTTCCTTTGTTTTTATTTGATCATTGGTTCTACCTGGCTATGTTGGAAATAGCGATATAGCTGAGGTAGCAATTGAGAAATCAAGTTAAGTTGCTGGTATGGCAACGCAAAGACCGAATTGTTTTTGGCTTGGGTTTCATCCCACTGAATTTTTTTAAGGCTTTGTTCAATACTATTTTGGAGCTTTTCAAAAATTTCAGGACGAAGTTTTTCGATATTTTCCAGTGCATATAAAACCTTTTTCGCAACAGGATAAAAGTCTGACAAAAACTCGGTAGTTTGTTGTAATTGCGCCATTTTATTGCGATATGCCCCTAAAGCAGAAATGTAGCTCAATAGGGAATAATTCATTTTTAACAAGTCAAAACCTTCCTGCAAATAGGCCTGATATTTCTTCGGCTCATTATTCATATTGGAAAGCGTGGTACTTAATGCTGCCGCATATTGATGAGCGTTACGGCGTGCAATACGGTATTTTAAATTATCGCTTTTACCAAATTGTAGTTGGCTAATAATGTGTAAGAAATATTGTGCATCACTTTGAATCGCTTGACGGCTCACTTTATCAAGTTGGAGATATTTCCAATCCGGCCATAAATAAGAAACGGCAAACCATGCAATGGCAGAACCTAATACGGTATCAATGAGACGAGGGAAGAGCGCTGATTGTGTGTCAAATCCCATTACATCGAAACTGATCAATACTTGTAAGGTAATAAAGAACGTGGAGAAACTGTAATTATTACTGCGGAAGAAGAAAAAGAGCGTACTGGTCACCACCATTAAGCCAAGTTTCATCTCTAATGTTGGGTTGAGATATGGCAATAAGGAACCAATAATTACCCCTAAAATCGTACCAATAATACGCTGGCGTAACCGCACTTTGGTTGCAGAATAGTTTGGTTGACACACAAAGACCGCAGTAAGCAAAATCCAGTAACCCAAATTAAATTGGAAAAATTCAACAATTGCACAACACAAAAACACCACGATAGACAAACGTACAGCATGGCGGAAAAGTGGTGATTCAAAAGTGAAATTACTTCCAATAACAGAAAGAATATTTTTTAAGCCCGTAATTTGTTCGGTATGGATCTGTGCAGTTTGCTCATTTTCACTGGTTTCTTGCTCGAGCTGACGTAGCTGCCAGTTAATGCTTTGCAGATTATCAATAAGTGTTTGAAGGGCTAGCAAAACATTGTTTTGATTGGTATGTTCTTTGCTATAAAGCTCAAGGGATTGAATTGTACCCATTAACGCTTTTTCTACGCGAATATTATAGTGATAAGGCGTATTTTGACGCAGGCAAGCTGTAATATCGTGACAGGCTTGCGCTTGTAATTCGAGCAAGCGCTGAATACGGAAAATTAAATCTGTATTTTTGAGTTGTTCCGCAATTTGTCGATAATCAAAATGTGTCGAATTTGCACGCTCATGAATGTCTTGCGCAGCAAAATAATAGCGAATCATGCGTTGTGTACGAGCATGGCGATGTTGCCCACGAATACGATAGAAAAGTGCGGTTCTAGCTTGGTTGAAAGCCTCCACCACATTGGTATTTTTCATCGCAAAATTAAGGTGTTTTTTCTCGATTTCATCAATCTCATCAGGATCAAAAAATTCTGATTTTGCATCTAGATAATTACCTAAGGCACAAAACGCTTTTGCCACGCTTTCTTGTACTGGACGGTTTGGGAAAAAGAGATAAACAATGATAGTCACAATACTGTAGAGCAAAGTGCCTAATAAAATCATCACTGGATTGATAAACCAGCTTGCAGAATTATCCGGTGTATAAGTGAGGGTGGTATAAATGGCTACCACCAGCGTACCAAATGCAATGGTGCGATAACGTTCACCCACGGCGCCAACCATCGTAAATAAAAAGGTGATGATGGTCATCAGCAATATGTATTGAATGGGTTTACCAATATTGAGTTGAACGATAAAGGTTGAAATAGAAAAGGCAATTAATGTGTAAAAAATATTTTTTAATCGCCCAGTTAGACGGTTATCTAAATCCACTAAACCGCCTGCAATAATCCCTAAAATTAAGGGCATAGATTGCGTAGAAATATCAAAAAACCAGACGCCGAACGCTGCGATATTCACTGCAATAAAAATAGGTATTGAAGCGATTACTTTTGCATTAAGCCATTGATTCATGTTGATATCCTTGCTTATTATTTTATGACTAAAAAATGGATGATAAAAAAGTGAGCGGGGAGGCTCACTTCTTTATCAAAGTGCGGTTAAAAAAACGATTATTTTTGTTTTTTTGCCCAGTTTAAGAAACGAGTTTGGGTTTCTTTATCTGCTTGTTGGAACCAGTATTGTAATTGTTGTTCAGCAACGTTTTCACCTTGTACAACGACTTTACCTTTTGCTACTTTTCCTGATGCTGCAGGCATCATACCTACTGCTGGTGCTGCTAAAGCTGAAACCGCTGCGGGTGCATTAGATGCATTATACTCAGCGAGGTCGTTAACAATATTTGCTGATGGGAATAAACCTTCTTGTTTTAAGGTATCCACTTTAGCATCAATCACATTACCTGATTTTGTTTTAACGGTAATTTGTGGTTGCGCATTAAATTTTTCACCATCTTCTTGCGAACGAATTTTTTCTGCAGATACGACAACATCATCAGCCGTACCTTTGAAGGTCACAATAACAGGGTTAGACTCAAAAAGCCCTTGGCTAGAACCTGTACCGACGATCTCACCTAAACGTACCACAACCTGTTGTGTTTGGTCAGCTTCAGCATTGAATGATTTTTTTTCTTTTAGAAGAGATTTGCTGGCTTTTTGGCCGTTGATAGCAAGAAACTCAAGGTTTGATGAGGTGGTGACCATGCCGGCTAAGCTGCTCGCACTGACTGCAAGGGCAACAACACCTAAAGCAAACTTACATAATTTCATAATTACTCCTTTTATTTTTTGAATGAAATTAGATGGTTGTAATGCTATGCTAAATTTTAAAAAATGGGAATAGGAAAGTGCGGTTAATTTTTAAAAAGTTTTTGTAACAAAGGAGCAAATCATGGCAAAACGATTTGTCGTATATGGTCGAGTTCAAGGTGTCGGGTTTCGCTATTTTACGTGGAAAGAAGCAGAGAAAATTGGTATTAAAGGCACGATAAGAAATTGTACAGACGGAAGTGTCGAAATCGTTGCGGAAGGTAACGATGAGCAACTACAACACTTTTATGATTGGTTAAAAGTCGGGCCAAGAACTGCAACTGTTGAACGGGTATTAGTCGATAATATTGAAGATAAACGGTATTCTGACTTTTCGATTATTCATCGTTAAAACTGACCGCACTTTACAGTGTGAATTGATGCTCGTAGAATACGCCGCTTATTTATAGATAGGAAAAATCATGCGTAATCAAACAAAACTTCATCTTCAACAATTACAACTTGCTATGCAAAAACTTGATTTATGGCAAGCCGTTCCTCCTTCACAAGATGCTTTTTTAAGTGAAGAGCCTTTTGCTATTGATACCATGTCACCAGAAGAATGGTTGCAATGGATTTTTATTCCAAGAATGTTTGCCTTACTTGAAAGTGGCGCTGAGTTACCCTCAAAAATTGCGGTGTCGCCTTATTTAGAGGAAGTGTTTAAAGAAGCAGAAGAAGATTTTTTAGTTGAATTATTAACGCCGTTACGTGAATTAGAAGCCTTATTACAAAATCAATAAATGTTAGAAATCTTATACCAAGACGAATATCTTGTCGCCGTTAATAAGCCTGCAGGTATGTTGGTACATCGTAGCTGGCTTGATACTCATGAAACGCAATTTGTGATGCAAACCTTGCGCGATCAAATCGGGCAGCATGTTTTTCCTATTCATCGATTAGATCGCCCCACATCAGGTGTTTTGCTGTTTGCTTTAAATAGTGAAATAGCGAATTTAATGTGTCAGCAATTTGAACAGAAAACGGTGCAAAAATCTTATTTGGCGATTGTGCGAGGGTATTTGCAAGGTAAAGGACAGATTGATTATCCTCTTAAAATCCAATTAGATAAGATTGCAGATAAGTTTGCCCAGGAAGATAAAGCCCCTCAAGAGGCGGTAACGGATTATGAGAGCTTAAATATTGTGGAAATGCCTTATGCAGTAGGGCGTTATCAAACAACAAGATACTCTTTAGTGAAGTTAATTCCTCAAACAGGCAGGAAACATCAGTTACGACGTCACATGAAACATATCTTTCATCCTATTTTAGGGGATACACAATATGGGGATTTACATCAAAATCGTGCATTGACGGAACATTCAGGCTGCCAGCGTTTATTTTTACACGCAGATACACTTATTTTTGAACATCCTATTCATTCAATAAAAATAGAAATTAAAGCTAATTTAGATGAACAATGGATGAAAGTGATGGAATTATTTAATTGGTCTATTTAACGAGAAGAAATAATGTTAGATATTAATTTAACCCACGAACAGCAACAAAAAGCAGTAGAGCAAATTCAGGAATTAATGGCACAAGGAATGAGCAGCGGTGAGGCCATTCAAATTGTGGCAAAAGCATTGCGTGAAATTCATCAAAAAGGTGAGAAAGAGGCTTCTGACAGTGAATAAATAAAAATTTTTGTGATCAATGTATCATTTTTAAAGTTTCCTTGTTGCATAAAAAAATAAAATGTTTGAATATATTTCCAATTGAGGTGATAAGGCATGAGTCTTATTGTTTTTAAGTATTAAGGGCGAAGCCTATAGAGGTCTACTATGGAAATTGGTGTAGTAAAATGGTTTAATAACGCAAAAGGATTTGGATTTATTTCTGCAGAAGGCGTGGATACAGACATCTTTGCACATTATTCAGCAATTGAAATGGATGGTTACCGTTCATTGAAAGCGGGACAACGCGTGCAATTTGAAGTGATTCACGGCGACAAAGGATCTCACGCCACAAAAATAATTCCGATTGCGGAATAAGCGAAACGCTAAAACGTTTCAAAATCTTCTCTATTTAGCATAATCAAAAGCCAAGGTTTCGGCCTTGGCTTTTTTTTCATCTTATTTATTGAGTAAGTTTTTCAAACCGGCTTTCATTGCTGTCATTTGGCTTTCATATAATGCTTTGCTTTCACGTTCATCAATCATATAAGTGATGGTTTCAGAAAGTGTCATTTTCATTTTTCTTGAATATTTAGACAAACGAAGCCAAACGCCATATTCTAAATCAATAGATTTTTTCTTCGTTGATTGTTTTTCTGCATTAAAAAAGCGTTTACGTCTTGCACGAATAGCCTGATCAAGCTTAATAGGTAAATCAAGAGAAAGGTGATTTTTAATCCATTCCTCGATTTTTTCAGGATAATTCTGACATTCTATTAATTCTTGAACTTTGCTTTCTTCTAAGCTTTTTTCTTCGTAACGGGTAATTTTTTCCCCTTCGCGATGTTTGCGAATGAGATAAATCCATTTCCAGTTTGCTTCTTGGTTTTCTAATTTTTGATATTTCATCGTTTTATTATGCTTTTTAGTGACGTGGTAACCTCATAAATATACGCGCTTTAAACAAAATTTTCCAGTAGATTTTTATAACGGATTTTCACTCAGTGTGAAGTGTGCGATAATACCGCCAATTTAATTAAAGCGAGATATGTCGTGACTTCAACATCTTCGGAACAAGCCTTAAATTGGCAAGCCTTACAACCAGAATTATCGATTACTGAACTTTCAGCTGAAAAGGCTGATTTTTGGTCATTACAAAAACATGCCACAAAAGCGATTTCTTTATTCTTAAAACAACCTCGTCGTTCTTTGTTGATTTTAAAAGCCGATGATCAAGCAGAATATGCAGATTTATTGGCAGAACTTATTCGAAAAGAACAGCCAAAAGAGCGGTCAGTTTTTGGGGTAAATTATGTGGTTGAACAAGGAGATTCTTTTTCTTTCCCTCGTATTTATACTGAGCCCGCTCAATCACCTGCTGATAATTTTGCCGCACAAGGTGATGTTCTGAAGGCATTACATGCCGATCAATTTAGTCTTTTTGGTAGTGTACGTGTTCATCCAAGTTCGCAAGATATTTTGCTTACACCAGGTTTAGTGCATCAAGCCAATGGTGGTGTGTTGATTTTAAGCGCAGCAACGATGCTAAGCCAATTTGATTTATGGCAACGCTTAAAACATATTTTACAAACGCAAACTTTTGATTGGTATTCAGCTCATCCATTTAAAACCTTGCCTTGTGATATTCCAAGTTATCAACTTAATTTAAAAGTGGTGATTTTAGGCAATCGTACTGAAATTGCGACCTTAGGTGAGTTAGAAGAAGATCTTTACAGCTTGGCGGATTACGCGGAAATTGAAAGCTATTATTCTGTTGCACAACCGAAAGCACAAGAAAATTGGGCTAATTATGTGTTGGCATTAGCCTCAAAATATGAGCTTGATTTAGATTTAACCGCATTAAATAAACTTTATCAGTTATTGGTTCGTGAGAGTGAAGACCGCTTTTTAATTAACATTTCCCCATTAAAAATAACAGAAATGTTGCTTAATGCCGCGACGTTGTCACAAAAACAAACCTTAAGTGCGGTTGATTTTGAGCAAGCTTTTAAACAAAAGAACGAACAGCATGGTTTTTTACGTGAACGCACTTATGCAGATATTCTCAACGAGCAAATTTATGTGGAAACCAACGGTGAAATTGTTGGGCAGATTAATGGCTTGTCTGTGATTGAATATCCAGGCACTCCGGTTTGTTTCGGTGAACCTTCTCGTATCAGTTGCTTAGTGCAGTTTGGTGATGGTGAAGTCGTGGATGTGGAGCGTAAAAACGAATTAGCGGGTAACCTTCACGGAAAAGGCATGATGATTTCTGAAGCGTGCTTAGCAAGTATCTTAGAATTGCCATCACAGTTACCATTTTCAGCTTCTTTAGTGTTTGAGCAATCTTATGGTGAAATTGATGGTGATAGTGCGTCTCTAGCTATTTTCTCCGTATTGGTCAGCGCGTTATCTGATTTGCCGTTGCCACAAAATATTGCGATTACCGGTACCATTGACCAATTTGGTTTGGTGCATGCAGTAGGCGGCGTGAATGACAAAATTGAAGGCTTTTTCACTATTTGCCAACGTCGTGGTTTGACGGGTAAACAAGGGGTGGTTATTCCCGCGACAACAATTCAACAACTAAGCTTATCTGATGAAGTGGTTGAAGCTGTGAAAAATGAACAGTTCTTTATTTATCAAGTCGAAGATATTTATCAAACAGCCAAGATTCTATTTGACCGCGATTTATTAGAAGAGAAAGAAGAATATGCCAAAGGCAAAGAACCTATTGCACGTTTAATTCAAAATCGAATTGCTTTTCGTTCGGAAACGCCGAAAAAAAACTGGTTAGATTTCTTTAAATCTTAATTCCTTTAAAGCGAACCTTGGGTTCGCTTTTCTTTTATGTGAATTTTACTGACTGATCCGACAAGTTGAGCTAACAAGTGTTCGCTGTTTACATTTCTTATAAATCCCCATAGAATCTACACTTATTGTTTGTAACCAAGCAAAACTATATATACAAGGAAATAAAGAATGGAAAACACCTGTACACCCAACATCAAAAGCAGCTACACTTATGAAGATTTATTAGCTTCTGGTCGTGGTGAATTATTTGGTAAAGAAGGCCCGCAACTTCCAGCACCAACCATGTTGATGATGGATCGCATTGTAAAAATGACCGAAGACGGCGGTGCGTTTGGTAAAGGGTATATTGAAGCGGAATTAGATATTCATCCAGATTTACCGTTTTTCGGTTGCCACTTTATCGGTGACCCAGTCATGCCAGGCTGCTTAGGTTTAGATGCGATGTGGCAATTAGTGGGTTTCTTCCTTGGCTGGGTAGGCGGTAAAGGTAAAGGCCGTGCATTAGGCGTAGGTGAAGTGAAATTTACTGGACAAATCTTACCAACCGCGAAAAAAGTGGTTTATCGCATCAATATGAAACGCGTAATTAATCGCAAATTAGTAATGGGAATGGCTGACGGTGAAGTGGAAGTAGATGGTCGCGTTATCTACACCGCAACTGATTTAAAAGTTGGTTTATTCCAAGATACATCAAGCTTCTAATTCAAATAAACACAACATCATATAAAAATAGCCCGAGTTAATCGGGCTTTTCTTTTTCTATTCTTCGTCAATAATATCGACAAATTCAGCATTCAGTAATTTGGCTAAATCCTGTGGGGATAATTCAACGCTTAATCCACGTTTCCCGCCTGAAACAAAAATCGTATCAAACTCAAGTGCGGTCGAGTTTATCACTGTTTTTACCCGTTTTTTTTGACCTAATGGGCTAATGCCACCGACTAAATATCCCGTACTTTTTTGTGCGGCATCTTTATCGGCCATTTCAACTTTTTTCACACCAATTGATTTTGCGGCTTTCTTTAAACTCAACATATTTGCCGTGGAAAGCACAAAACACGCCAATTTTTTCTGATCACCATTTTCGGCGACTAAAAGTGTTTTAAAGGATTGGTGCGGATCAAGTCCAAGTTTTTCAGCAGCTTCATCGCCAAAATGCGTATTGTTAGGGTCATGATCGTAAGTATGGAGAGTAAAAGGAATTTTATTTTTCTTTAGTAAATCAATTGCTGGTGTCATCTGATTTCCTTATGTATTTATGCGTCTTTTTTCTGTAGAATGAATCGGTTCAGAACATTTTACAGCGGAGAGAAAAATGGACGCAAGCCTAAATATTGCTATTGCAGCAGAATTTGATCTATGTGAAAAAATTGCCGAAGCACTTGAACAAAGTGAGCTAGATGTAGGCAAAATTTCTATCGTAGAAATTTATCCTTTTGAAGAAGAGCAAGCGGTGCGTTTTCGCAATAAAGCCGTTGCTCAATTAGCCACTGATGAGATTGAGTGGGACAGCGTTAATTATCTTTTCTTCGCAGGCCAAATTGACCAAGCGCCTCTATTAGCTCAAGCTGCAGAAAGTGGCTGTTTGGTGATTGATTTAAAAGGGATTTGCTCTGCATTGTCTGATGTACCCGTCGTAGTTCCTACAATCAATGAAGAAAATCTGACTGAATTAAGACAACGTAACATTGCGAGTTTACCCGATCCGCAAGTGAGTCAATTAGCCTTATCTCTATTACCAATTATTCAACAAACAAATTTAACTCAAGTCTTTGCAACGTCACTTTTACCGGCTTCTTATACAGATGGTGAGACCGTGAATAAACTTGCTGGACAAACCGCTCGTTTACTGAATGGTATGCCATTAGAAGAAGGTGAACCCCGTTTTGCCTTTGATGTGTTTCCACAACAAGCGGCTAATTTAAATCTGCAATTACAAAAAATTTTTCCACAGTTAGACAATGTAATTTTCCATCAAATTCAAGTGCCTGTCTTCTACGGAATGGCACAAAAAGTGACCGCACTTTCGGATTATGAATTTGATTACCAGCCACAACAAAGCGAATTGATTGAATTACACGATAGCCTTATTACGCCTGTGATTAACGGTGAAAACGAAAATGGTGAAGAAAGCGTGAAATTACATATCAGCCAACAAAGTGCGGTTGAAAATGGCATCGAATTTTGGACGGTTGCAGATGAGCAACGTTTCAATATTGCCTTGTTAGGTGTGAAATTACTTGAGTCAATTTATCACCAAGGTTATTAATTTAAGTTAAGGGGAAGACAATGCAACAATCTTTACTTGAACGCCTTTTTTCCATTAAAGAAAAGGGCAGTACGACCAAAACCGAAATTATTGCTGGTATTACCACCTTCTTTACCATGGTGTATATCGTGTTTGTGAACCCATCCGTATTAGGTGATGCAGGAATGGATAAGCAAGTTGTTTTCGTGACCACTTGTTTAATTGCTGCACTGGGTACCATTGCGATGGGATTATTCAGTAATTTACCTATCGCCCTTGCGCCCGCTATGGGGCTCAATGCGTTCTTTGCTTATGTAGTCGTTGGCAAGCTCGGTTATTCTTGGGAAGTGGGCATGGGTACCATTTTCTGGGGCTCGATTGGTTTATTTGTTCTCACCCTATTCCAAATCCGTTATTGGTTAATGGCTTCGATTCCGCTTTCACTGCGCGTGGGAATTGGTGCAGGTATCGGCTTTTTTATTGCATTAATTGGCTTTAAAAATATGGGGTTGGTTGTAGCGAATCCCGCGACCTTAGTGGCATTAGGCAATTTGCATGATCCAAAAATTCTACTTGGTGTATTAGGCTTTTTCATTATTGTGGTGCTAGCGGCACGTAATATTTTCTCTGGGGTTTTAATTTCTATCGCGGTAGTAACTGGCTTAGCGCTTTTAATTGATGACCAAGTTACTTTCCATGGCATTGTTTCTATGCCACCAAGCTTAGGTGCAGTTGTGGGTAAAGTGGATATCGCCGGTGCTTTAGACACGGCTTTGCTCGGCATCATTTTCTCATTCTTATTAGTAAACCTATTCGACTCATCAGGCACCTTGTTAGGCGTGACCGATAAAGCAGGTTTCAGCGATGAAAAAGGTCGTTTCCCGAAAATGAAACAAGCCCTTTATGTAGATAGCGTGAGTGCGGTAGTAGGGTCTTATATTGGTACATCCGCTATCAGTACCTATATCGAAAGTGGTGCAGGGGTTTCTGTCGGTGGTAGAACAGGTTTAACAGCAGTAACAGTCGGTGTTTTATTCTTACTTACCATTTTCTTCTCGCCACTTGCTAGTGTCGTACCGGCTTATGCAACCGCAGGGGCATTAGTCTATGTAGGGATTTTAATGGCATCCAGCCTTATTCGTGTACACTGGGATGATTTAACTGAAGCAACACCTGCTTTTATCACCGCTGCGATGATGCCATTTACCTATTCAATAACTGAAGGTATCGCATTTGGTTTTATTAGCTATTGCGTCATGAAGGCCTGTACAGGTAAAATACGCGAGGTCAATGCCTCTGTGTGGGTAGTGTCTTTACTGTTTGTAGCCAAGTTCGTTTGGGTTGGCTGATTTCATAAAGGCGTAATTTATTACGCCTTCGTTTTATAGCATTGCAACAAGGAGTGCGTTATGCAAAATATTCTTTTTATTGTCAATGATTCCACATATAGCGGAGAAAAAACGTTCAACGCTGTTCGTTTCGCCATCAATATGAAGGAAGAGCACAGCAAGGATGTTAATATTAAATTATTCTGCTTTTCTGATGCGATTTTATGCGGTATTGCTGGGCAAAACCCAAATGAAGGTTTCAATATCCAACAACTTATCGATATTTTAGCGGCACAAGGTGCTGAAATTAAATTATGCACCAGCTGCGTAAAAGCACGTGGTTTATTAGATGCTAAATTAATTGACGGCGTGACCCTTGGTACTTTAGATGATGTCTCAGAATGGACATTATGGGCGGATAAAGTTTTAACGTTCTAATTTCTGATAAAACTGACAAAATAAAAAGGTGCAATCATATAGAGTGCACCTTTTAAATTCTATATAGTTGGTTTAAGTTTTTAAACCTCGCCACCAATCCCAACAAACTTCTCAACAAAGGCAACGATCTTTTGGAAAATGCTTTGTTTTTTCGTGAGATATTGCGGATTAAGCGGACTCATTTTCGGTAAGGCATCATTTAAATCCGTACCTTGTTCACTAGCATATCCGCGTTTTAAGGATACGTTAATATAACGCTTCGCGGCATCAATATTCAGCCCTTCACTGCTAATTAATTCGTCAGCTTCTTTCTGTTGCTCTTTTTGGGCAAATTGGAAGAAGGATTCAATAATACCGGCTTTATCGACTATGCTATCTAAGTCCGTTTGATTGATAAAATCTACGATTAAACTTTCTTTGGCGCGATTACCTAGGCTCGCTCGGATTGTGGTTCGAATTTCATCAATCAGCTCAGCTTTATTTTTCATTTTTTTGTTGTGTTCAAAAATCAATTCTAAGATGTAATCTAGATTGATTTCTTGAGATTTTAATAAATCTACTTCAAACACTACATCGTCCCAATCAATGGTCGATTTTGCTTTTTCCTCGCCATCTTTTTGACGACGGAGCCAATCCCGAATATCGTTGTAAGTCGAACGGTAATTTTGAATGCTACGTTCGCTTGGCATATCAATAGGTTGCATTTCAGCAAAAGCTTCATCCGTTAAATAATATTTTTCTTTAAAGGCTTCAACAGCTGTTGTATTGCTGGTATCGAGCGATTGAAATGCTTGTAAAGCAGCGAACTCATCATAGTTTTGTAGAATGTTTTCAACTCGCAAATATTCACCAAATAATTTTACAAAGTCTTTCTTGTCTTTTTCCGTTTGAATTTCATCTGGATCAGGGAAGCGTTCTTGCAATTCAGCAATAACCTCTAAATACCCACGACGGGCTTCACCTGCATCGGTAAAGCCTTCCATATATTCTTGGTAACTTTTTTCTAATACGATATTACGTGTATTGGATTTACCGAAAAGGGTAATCGCATCAATGGTATCTTGTTCCAAATCACGGAAAGTGACGATATTGCCAAAACTTTTGGTGCTGTTGTAAATGCGGTTTGTACGAGAGTAAGCTTGAATCAAACCATGGTAACGCAAGTTTTTATCCACAAATAACGTGTTTAAGGTTGGGGCATCAAAACCAGTTAAAAACATTCCAACGACAATCAGTAAATCCACTTCTTTGTTTTTGACGCGTTTGGCGAGATCACGATAGTAGTTTTGGAACGATTTCGCATCCACATCATAATTGGTGGCAAAATAGCCGTTGTAATCATCAATGGCAGATTTTAAAAATTCCTTAGCCGAGGAGTTCATCGCTTCCACTTCAAAACTTTCATCAACAATATCGCCAATCGCATCTTGCTCTTCATTCGCAGCAAACGAAAAGATTGTTGCAATTTTAAGTGGATTTTTGACCGCACTTTGTAACTGTTTAAACGTTTGATAATAAGCTTTGGCCGCATCCACGCTACTTACCGCAAACATCGCATTAAAGCCATTGTTACCCGCATTAAAGCGATGGGTCTTTTGTTTGAAATTATCTAGAACATATTGGGCAATTTGCTCAATACGTTTAGGTTGTAAAAAGGCTTGTTTTTTCTCGAGTTTTGTTAGCTCTTCAAGATTCTTTTCAGTTTCAATGCTCTTGAATTGTGGCCGTACATCATTGTAATCCACTTTAAATTTCAACACTTTTTCATCACGAATCGCATCGGTGATAATGTAAGAGTGGAGTTCAACGCCAAAAACGCTCGCAGTAGTTTCGGCACCTAATGCGTTAGTTGGAAAAATCGGTGTACCGGTAAAACCAAATTGATAGTATTTTTTAAATTTTCTCGTTAGATTTTTTTGCGCTTCACCAAATTGAGAACGATGGCATTCATCAAAGATAAAAACAACCTGTTTATCATAAATCGGTAATTTATCTTCCGATTTCATCAGGTTGTTGAGTTTTTGAATGGTGGTAACAATGATCTTATTGTCGTCTTTGTCGATATTGCGTTTTAGCCCAGCCGTACTTTCTGAACCATTTACACTATCCGGTGAAAAGCGTTGGTATTCTTTCATAGTTTGATAGTCCAAATCTTTTCTATCTACTACGAAGAATACTTTTTCAATAAAGTCTAATTCTGTTGCAAGGCGTGCGGCTTTAAAGCTGGTGAGCGTTTTGCCTGAGCCTGTAGTGTGCCAAATGTAGCCGCCACTTTCTTTATTGCTCCAATTTTTCGCCTGATATGAACTTTTAATTTTCCATAAAATACGCTCGGTGGCGGCTATTTGATACGGGCGCATAATCAATAGGGTATCGGAAACATCAAACACGCAGTAATTCACCAACACATTAAGCAGAGTGTGTTTTTGTAGGAATGTCGCTGTAAAATCCTTTAAATCTTTAATCAGAGTATTTTTCGCCGTTGCCCAATTCATTGTGAAGTCATAGCTATTCTTATCGCGCTTGGTGGTATTGGCAAAATAGCGAGTATCCGTGCCATTAGAAATGACAAAAATCTGAATATATTTAAAGAGAGAATTTTCTTTATTGAAACTTTCTTTGCTGTAGCGATGAATTTGATTAAAGGCTTCACGAATTGCCACGCCACGTTTTTTCAGTTCAATATGCACAAGGGGTAAGCCATTCACCAAAATCGTCACATCATAACGATTGTCATAGCTGCCGGTTTGCTCAAATTGATTGATGACTTGCAGGGCATTGTTGGCAAGATTTTTCTTATCTAGCAGATAAATATTCTGAATGTGTCCATCATCAAATACAAAATCATAAATATAGTCATCATGAATTTTACGGGTTTTCTCAATCAGACTATCGCTCAGTTTATCCAAATATTCCTCTAAAAAACGTTGCCATTCCGCATCGGAGAAAACTACATTATTTAAGCGTTGTAATTGTGCCCGTAAATTTTTAATTAACGCATCATGACCATTGAGACCTTGCAAATACTCATAGCCCTGTGCCTGTAAATCACGGATAAATTCACGTTCAAGACTTCCTTCTGTTTGGTAGCCTGCATTGGGTTCTTCAACAAACTTTTTGTATTGATCTAAAACGATAAAGTGGTTGGATTCGGCGATGGTTTTGTATTGGATCATAGTGGTTCCTTAGTATATTTTTCAGTTATTCAGTATTACTGAATAACTTGAGTTATTATAAGTCATTGAATAATAATCTTATTTTCATTGGATATGTTTTCAGGTAGTATTTTATAGTTTAAATATTAATCAAGAAAACTTTAGTTTTAACTAAAGGACTTGACCTCGGATCCGTATTTTTATACTATGCGCACCAACAGTTCCCCTAGCTTTGCCAACTCAAGTGGTTGGACTCACAAGGCTAGGGGCCATTTTTTTCCACAGTTTCCATTCTTTTGGCTCAATGTTTACACCAATATCTTCTAGTGAAATTGCCCCATTTTTTACTTTTGGAAATTCATCAAGTACAGCCAAGAAACGTTCCCCCCAAGTTGAATTAGGGCAAATAATATCTAGCATTTTTTTCATCAAGCAAAAATAAACAAATACTTGGTTAGAAGACAACGCTTTCCATTTTGGATCATCTAATCCTTTTAAGGTTGCATTAATTGGAATTGCGCGATTCCACAGTCTTCCATGGTGAGCAGAAATGTTACGAATAACGTTGAATGCATGAAGATATGTTTGTAAATGTCTTCCACTTTTTAAGCGATAGATTTTTGCAATATAGTCTTTATCTTTTTCATTCATGCCGCTGTAAAGTTTTGACATTGTGCCAAAATCCCAAATTTCACAGCATACCCAAATAGGTAAGTCTGAATATTGCTCTAAATGATGTTTCACAAAACTGGTCTTTCTTTCTCGGCCAATTAGCTTTTCAAGCTTATCTAGCCAGTCGGAATGGTTAAATTCAGCGTCAAAATATTCAATTTTTTTATGTGCTAAAGGATGATATTCACCTAATCGGTAAGCAATACTCACACGCATCGCGACTTCTATTCTTTCTAGAGCATCAAGCGCAAGTTGTCGTAATTTCTTGTCAAAAAGATAAAGTTGTTTAATATCCGAAAAATGAGTGTTATCAATAAAATTATCTAATTTTATCTTGGAATTGCCTGTATCACTTTGACGAAAAGGGTAGAGATAGCCACTTAAGCGATAATATCCAATGGTTTTTAAATAACCTAAGGTCTTGGTTTCGTTATCAATGATAAGTCCTCTTTCTTTTAAACGGGAAAGCTGCTCATCAAAATTTTTCCATTCTTTTAATGTTTTTGGCATAGTTGTTTTTATTCAAAATTTAATAACAATTCTCTGTAATATTCATACCGCTTTTGGCTTTGTTCAATCGCCAAAGGCAAGCCATCGGTGATGGAATTGGTTAAGGTTTCAAATTTATCGAGGATTGAAACGATACGTTGTTGTTGTTCGAGTGGAGGTACGTCAAACTCATATTGTAAAATTGCAGATTTATCCCCTCGAGGCATTTTTGCACCTTTTGAATATTTAATGTTGTATTCAAAGAAATGTTCATTTGCCAATATATGATAAAGATAACGAGGAAGAATGTTTTCGTCTGTTAAGCGTATAACTAACACATCTCCATTTGTTCCTCCTTTTCGATCCGATAGCCAAATTTTTCTTAAATAGGGACGAATATTCCCAATCAAAATATCATTGGGAAGATACTCAATAAATGCACCATCAGTTGGTACATAATTGGAGCTTGTTTTACCCAGTTTATTTTGAAGTAAATTTTCTACACCTACGTAATTTTCTTTATCCAACTTATCAGCCAAGATGCGTACTTTTGCATAAATTGCAACATCAATAAGTTTCTTCTTCGCCCCCCCCATATTTAATTGTTCTAAACTATCGAAAGATAACAATTTTTCCCGATAGTATTTATACTGCTTCCGGCGTAGTGTAAGCTCGCTGGTAAGCTCGCTGGTAAGCGCTGTCAATGCATCCAAAATTTTTACGATTTCGGTTTGGACGGGGAGTGGGGGGATGGGGATTAGAAATTTCCTAAATCCATTCATATCAACGGAGGCAAAACTAGACATAGTGGTATTTTTCTGACACCAATCATCAAGCGTAAAACAATAATGGTATAGAAAATAAATATTAAATTTATCAATATATTCAGGTTTTAAAGATAAAACCGTAAATCTTTGATTTGCTAGAAATGGTATGGTGATTAAGGCGTGCTCCCCAATAGTTGCTGAGGTTGCAATAATAATTGAATTTGCGGGAAAAAGTTTTCCGCCTTTAACCGCACTTTCTGAAACCTTTTGTAATGCTGTATTTAAAACGCGTCCATTTTCTCGAATATCTTCCATTCTAAACCAAGGGATTGAGCCATTTTCCCAATATTCTTTTACTCCTTTTGATGGGGTATAGCCATTTCTTAAATGGAATATTTCGTCTAGCGTTTTCCACTCAACCTCAGCCCCATCTAATAATTTTTCTAAAAAAGTGCGGTTGTTTTTCATGGTGTTTTACCCCTCAATCTCCGTCACAATCTTATCAATCTCGGCACGCAAGCGGTCGATATTGGCAACTGTTTTACGAATTTCCGCGTTGAGTTCATCAATATTAATTACTTCTCGAGTGTCTTTTTGTTCTACATAAGAACTCACCGCAAGGTTGTAGTCATTTTTAACGATTTCTTCAAAGGACACGGATTTGGCTAAATGTGGCACATCTTCTTTATCGGCAAACAATTTGAGAATTTGCTCAATATGTTCCTCTTCCAAAATGTTGTTATTGGTGGCGGATTTAAATAAACCGCTAGCATCAATAAATTGGGTTTGGGTATCGGGTTTATGTTTGGAAAGTACCAAAATATTCACCGCAATACTGGTGCCGAAAAAGAGATTGGGCGCTAAGGCAATTAGCGTTTCTACATAGTTATTATCCACCAAATATTGACGAATTTTTTGCTCCGCACCGCCGCGATAAAAAATGCCGGGGAAGGACACAATCGCCGCGCGCCCTTTTGCTGAAAGATAACTTAACGCATGCAAAATAAAGGCAAAGTCCGCTTTGGATTTTGGCGCAAGTACACCGGCTGGGGCAAAGCGTTCATCGTTAATTAGTGTTGGATCGTCTGAGCCAATCCATTTCACGGAGTAAGGCGGGTTAGAAACGATAGCATCGAAGGGTTTATCATCACCAAATTGCGGGTTCATTAAAGTGTTGCCAAGGGCGATATCAAACTTGTCGTAGTTGATGTTATGCAAAAACATATTCATACGAGCAAGGTTGTAAGTGGTGTGATTAATTTCCTGCCCGAAGAATCCCTCTTCAATGATGTGTTCATCAAATGGTTTTTTCGCTTGCAATAATAAAGAACCCGAACCAGCCGCTGGGTCGTAAATTTTATTGACCTTATCTTGTCCATATAAAGCCAGTCGAGCAATCAGCTTGGAAACGCATTGTGGCGTAAAGAACTCGCCCCCCGACTTACCGGCATTGGCGGCATAGTTGGAAATTAAAAATTCGTAAGCATCGCCGAATAAATCAATATGATTATCTTCAAAGTCACCAAAATCTAACTCGGCAACGCCTTTTAATACGGCGGCTAGACGGCTGTTTTTATCGGCAACGGTATTGCCTAAGCGGTTGCTGGTGGTATCAAAATCAGCAAACAAGCCTTTGATATCCTGTTCGGAAGGGTAGCCAGTAGCGGAGTTTTCGATATCTGTAAAAATGCTTTTTAGGTCTGTATTTAAATTCGGATTAGTGTTGGCTGTTGCGACGACATTTTTAAATAATTGGCTTGGGTAAATAAAATAGCCTTTTGCTTTGATGGTGTCTTCTTTGATTGCCGCAATAATAGGATCATCGTCATTAAAAGCAGAATAATCAACGCTATCATCGCCACCTTCAATATAGTTAGCAAAGTTTTCGCTGATAAAACGATAGAACAGTGTACCCAAAACATACTGTTTAAAATCCCAACCATCGACGGAACCGCGTACATCATTAGCGATTTGCCAAATGCGGCGTTGAAGTTCTGCGCGTTGTTGAATTGCTGCTACCATAAAATCCTCAGAATATTTTGTATAATTATTAAGTTATAAATGTTCAAAATTATACAGGAAACAAATAATAACTAAATGAATTTCTATGGAAATTCCTCTACAATAAGAACACACTAATGTTTCCAAAAAATAAAAAAATGAGCCAAAAATCAACCGCACTTAATGCCATTTCGTTACCCTTAAATCAAGTCAATTTAATTGAGGCCTCTGCCGGTACTGGGAAAACCTATACCATTGGTTCTATCTATCTTCGATTACTTTTGCAGGCAGGTGAGAATCGTTTTTCTCGACCATTAAATGTGGAAGAAATTTTGGTGGTAACCTTTACTGAAATGGCAACGGAAGATTTAAAACGTAAAATTCGGGAACGTTTAACGGCGGCAATTTCGGTTTTCTCTGAATATTATGAGACAAAAGATAAGGCGATTTTTACTGGAGAACATCAATTTTTATCGGAATTGTTGCCTTATTTAGAGGATATTCCAACTGCACTTCGTCGCTTAAAGCTGGCCGAACAAAATTTAGATTTAGCCTCCATTTATACCATTCACGGTTTTTGTCGCCGAATGCTGATGCAACATGCTTTTAATTCAGGCGTGCATTTCAATTTAAAACTTCTCAAAGATCAGTCTGATTTACTCAAACAATTTGCAAATGAATTTTGGCGAGAGCATTTTTATTCCCAACCTTTCGAGATTGCTAATTTTATCTCGAAAGAGTTAGGTTCGCCTGATGATGTGCTAAGCATTTTAGAATCTGATTTAAACAAAGATGTATCGGTAGCGACGGACAATCAACAAAGCTTGTCGTTGTCAATTGATGAATTTTTACAGAAAAGTGTGGGAGAGCGATTAAAAGCTGTTGAAGATCTAAAAGTTTTTTGGTTAAAAAATGTAGATGAAATTTCCTCCATTATCATGGAGGAAATAACAAAAGATTATCCAGAAGATCAGCTCAAATCTCTCAGTCGTAGCAGCTACCAAAAAGAACGTCTTAAAACATGGATTGAACAGATTAATGAATGGGCAAATAATCCACTAGACTATGAAATTCATGAAACATTAAGGAAGTATTTTCTACAATCTTCGATTGAGCAAAAATACGAAAAGCCGACAAAAAATACGAAAAATAAAAAAGCGGCTATACCGTTTTATGCACCGATTTTTGCAGAACTTGAAGAACTGGTTGAAAAACATCAATCAAGTGATTTATTAAAAAAAATCATTCTTTATCACTATCGTCAAGGTATTCAAAAGAAACTTCTTGAATACAAAGCGAATCATCCTGAAAAATCCTTTGATGATTTATTACGCTTATTGAAAGAAGCATTATATGGTGAGGGCGGAGAACAGTTAGCAGAATTAATTCGTTTTCAATATCCTTTTGCCATGATTGACGAGTTCCAAGATACGGATGCGTTGCAGTATCAAATTTTCTCGAAAATTTATCACAATAAAACCGCGTTTGGTAATGTTGGTTTTATGATGATCGGGGACCCAAAACAGGCAATTTATCGCTTCCGTGGTGCCGATATTTTCACTTATTTAAAAGCAGCAGACGAAGCGAGCGAGCGTTTTAACTTAGGTACAAACTACCGTTCTTCTCAACCTTTAGTAGAAGGAGTAAATCGATTATTTGATTTTAAAAATACGCCTTTTATTTATAAAAATATTGAATTTTTAAATGTCGGTGCAGCCAAGAAGAATCTTGTTTTTCAGTTGAATAATCAGCCTGAACCCGCCTTCCGTTTTTACATTAATGATAAAGACGAATCCACCCAGCAAGATTATGCGAAAGCTTGCGCGATATCGATTCAGCAATGGTTAAAAAGTGCGGCTGAAAATCCGGTTGTTTTTCCGAATGAAAGCAAAGCGGAAAATCAAACATTGCGAGCAGAAAATATTGCCGTTTTGGTGCGTGGTTATACCGAAGCGGATCTAGTGAAGAAAGAATTGCAAGCACTCGGTATTGCGTCGGTTTACCTTTCGGATAGAGGAAATGTCTTTGAGAGTAACACTACAAAAGAACTGGCCTTGATTTTGCAAGCGTGTTTGAGTGTGACTGAGCGTCCAATTTTAAATGCGATTGCGACCGCACTTTTCGGCTTAAATGCAGCTGAAATTCACCAAATTCACCAGGATGAAATTCAGTGGCAACGTTGGGCTGAAAAATTTGCAGAGTATCAACAAATTTGGCAACGTCAAGGCGTATTGCCGATGTTGCATCATTTACTTTTAGCAGAAAATATCACAGAAAAACTCTTATCTCGGTCTGATGGCGAGCGAAAACTGACGGATTTATTACATTTAGCTGAAATTTTACAGCAAGCAGCGGCATTAAATGAAAGTGAAGCGGCATTATTGCGTTGGTTTGAAAAGCAAATTCAAGATGAAGGTCGTCAAGAAGCACAAATTCGTTTAGAAAGCGAACGTCAGTTAGTGAAGATTGTGACTATCCATAAATCCAAAGGGTTGGAATATGATTTGGTTTGGTTGCCATTTTTAGGTAATGTGGCGAAAAATCCAGCTAAGAATAAACTGTTTAATTTATATTACGACAGTGATGAAGAGAAAACCTTGTGGGATATGCAAGATCAACACTTGGATGATTTAACCCAAGAAGTTTTTGCGGAAGAATTGCGTTTGCTTTATGTGGCATTAACCCGAGCAAAATACCAAATGGCCTTTGTGTTACCGAAAGCCTTTGATAAAAAATGGAATGCTTTATTGTATGTGTTAACACAGGGGGAAATTGGTCGAAAACTCGATTTGCCAAATACTTGGGATACTCAACCGTTATTGGAAAAATTTAAGCAGCTTTTACCAAATGATGTAACGATTGAATTAACCGGTGTGTTACAAGCCAGTGAACCACTTACCTTAAATGTTTCTCAAGAAAATTTAAGTGCGGAAATTTTCCAAGGTGAAATTGAACAAGATTGGCGAGTGACGAGCTTTAGTGGCATTGAACAAACACATCAACGCAAAGCTTATTTGAATGAAAGTGCAGTGAAAAAATCGCTCATTTTTGACGATGCGAAAGATTATGATGCGTCAATTTCAATAGAAAATATCACTGAAAATCTGACTGCACTTGAGCATGATAACGATGAAATGGTTCTAGATTTTCCACGGGGAACACAAATCGGTACTTTATTGCATCGTTATTTTGAAAAGGTGCCTTTTGCTCAACTGGCTGAGAAAGAAAACATTGAAAAATTATGTCAGGATTTGAATCTTGCGGAAGAGCAATTTGCAGCAGTTCAACAGTGGTTTGAACACATACTCAGCACGCCAATTTTGCCAAATAATGATCTTATCCTTGCTCAAATTAACGAAAAACAATGCTTAAAAGAGTTGGCGTTTTATCTCAATATCACAAGCCATTTTGATGTCGCTGGTTTTAACCGAGCGTTAGCAGCCTTGCACCATTTACCGTCAGAACCGTTACAGTTTGATGATATTCAAGGCATGGTGCGAGGCACAATGGACTTAGTTTTCTGTCATCAAGGTAAATATTATTTGCTTGATTACAAATCGAATTTCTTGGGTGAAACATTAAAGGATTACGATCAAGCCGCATTGAAAAAAGCCATGTTAGAACATCATTATGATTGGCAATACTTGTTGTATCTGGTGGCATTGCATCGTTATTTAAAAACACGTTTGCCTCACTACGATTACAACCGAGATTTTGGTGGTGTGGTCTATGCATTTTTACGAGGAATGAATGGTTCGCCACAATCGGGCATCTTTTTTGATAAGCCAGATTGGCAATTAATCCAACAATTAGAGGAATTATTTTAATGTTAAGCCTATTAAAATCCTTGCAAGAACAAGGTGTAATTACTCAAGGCGATTATTATTTTGCTCAATTAATTGCGGATAAACAAAAAGATAAAGGCTATGCCGAACCCGTCCAAAATTTAGCGATTTTATTAGCCGCACTTTGTAACTGGAGCTATACGCAAGGCAATACTTGTTGTGTGTTAGATCGTTTCTTAGAACGTAATTTATTCGGCTTGGCTTATCGTCATACTGAAACGGATTTTTTGCCGCTTATCAATGAAAAGATTGGTTCGCTTCCTATATCCAAATGGCAGTCTGCATTGACTGGACATATTGCCCTTACACAAGATCCTGAAAATCAGATTGCGCCTCTCGCATTTCAATTTGGGGCGATTTATTTCTATCGTGCTTGGCAAGATGAATTCCGCGTGGCGCAATATATTAAAAATGCCTTGAAAAATGACCGCACTTTATCGGTAGGACCACAACAAATTCGGGCATTATTAGATCGTTATTTCCCTCAACAACAAGCACAAATTGATTGGCAAAAAGTAGCAGTCGCAACGGCGGTAAAAAGTCCATTTTCTGTGATTACAGGTGGACCGGGAACAGGGAAAACCACGACTGTTACTCGCTTGTTATGTGTATTACAGGAATTATTTGGTGGAAAACTTCATATTAAATTGGTTGCACCAACGGGAAAAGCCGCGGTTCGTTTAACGGAATCCATCGAAAATGCTTTGGCGCAAATGCCGATTTCAGATGAGTTACGTACATCCATTCCGAAAACCGCAGAAACGTTGCATCGTTTATTAGGCGTTCGACCTTTTACCGATAGCGTGAAATATCATGCGCATAATCCGCTGCAAATAGATGTGCTAGTGGTGGATGAAACCTCGATGATTGATTTGCCGATGATGGCGAAACTCGTGCAAGCGTTGAAACCCGAAACGCGTTTGATTTTATTGGGTGACCAAGCTCAATTGGCTTCTGTGGAAGCTGGGGCAGTATTAGGTGAAATTGCACAGTTTTTAACGTTAGATTATAGCCCTGCTCAAGCAGATTATATCCATGCAACAACAGGCTATACCGTTCCAACTTCAGATGAACATAGTCCGCTGCGTGATGCCATTTGCCATTTAACCTTTAGTCGTCGTTTCCGAGATGATTCGGGCATTAAACAACTTGCTGAGCAAATTCAACAAGGAAAAGGCGAGGGGAGTGTGGCAACCTTTGCGGAATATCCACAAGAGTTGCATTTTCATCATTTTGATGAAGAGCAAGACGTTAAAGAATCTGTTCGTCAAGTGGTGAAAAGTGCGGTTGAAAATTACCGTGTTTATTTAACGCAACTTCAAACTTATTTTGCTCAGAAGAAAGATCTCAATGCAAAATTTATAGATGAAAAGGGCAATGAAAAAACTTATGCAGAAGCAATTTTAGACCGTTTTAATTCCGTTCGTTTTTTGACCGCACTTCGCGCTTCAGCATTAGGTGTGGAAGACTTAAATCGTGAAATTGCCTTGGCATTGCGTGCAGAAAAATTACTTTGGTTCCGTCAAGAGGACGATTGGTATATTGGTAAACCCATTATGATTACCGAAAACGATCATAATGTGAAATTGTATAACGGTGATATTGGCTTGTGTTTGGCTAAAGGCAAAGTATGGTTTGGCAATCGAGAAGTTTCGACCAGTCGTATTCCCGCTCACGAGCCTGCATTTATGATGACGATTCATAAATCCCAAGGTTCAGAATTTGATCATACCGTCATGGTATTACCAACAGAACCCAATCCAGTGCTTTCACGAGAGCTGGTATTTACCGGTGTTACCCGTGCGAAAAATCAACTTTACGTATTTGCTAATGAAAAAATCTGGCAAAGTGCGGTCAGAAATACGGTAAAAAGACAAAGTGGTTTAGGAAAGTTATTACAGGAAAAAGAGGAGTAAAAAATGAAATTATATGTTTACGATCATTGCCCGTTTTGTGTACGTGCCCGCATGATTTTTGGTTTAAAAAATTTACCGGTAGAACTTGTAGTGCTTGCAAATGATGATGAAGCAACGCCAATTGGTTTAGTGGGCAAAAAGGTTGTGCCAATTCTTGTCAAAGAAGATGGTACTGCGATGCCGGAAAGTTTGGATATCGTGCATTATGTAGATGAACATTTTGGTGAAAAAATCTTATCTGAACACGTTCGTCCTGAAATTGAAACATGGTTAAAAGAAGTTGGCAGTTATTATGGTCATCTTACGACTGCACGCTTTACGCAAATTGGTTTAGCAGAATTTGAAACCCAAAGTGCGGTCGATTATTTCACTAAAAAGAAAACGGAATTTATTGGTGATTTTGCTGAAAATATTGCGAAGTCCGAAACCTATCTTACTCGCTTAAAAGGCGATTTAGAGAAATTAGCGGTATTAATTCAATCTGAAAATGCCTTAAACGGAAAACTTTCTCTTGAAGATATTATCGTTTTCCCTGTATTACGAAACCTGACTTGTGTGAAAGGAATCAAATTCCCACCAGCGGTTTTAGCTTACGTTACGAATATGGCTAAGTTAAGTCATGTGCCGTTGTATTTTGATAAAGCCATTTAATATCTGCTAAGCCATGAGGCTTGAAAATACTGAAGTTTTGACTTGGATCATAGGTGCGGTCATTTTTTCAGTATTTTTTATTCATCGATCTATAATCTCTAAGGTTTACTTTAATAAGAGCGCAGAGATATGGATCAGGAATACCAACGAGCGGTTACCCGTATTTGTGTGGAAACCGCTTTGTTATTGTTACAGCATGGCGCAGAAAGTGCTGTCGTCGTACAAATGGCACAGCGATTAGGTGTGGCTTTAGGCATTGAAAGCGTGGAATGTGCTTTAACGGCAAATGCAGTCTTATTAACCACACTTTCTAAGCAGCATTGTATTACCACCGTGCGGAAAAATGTCGATAAAGGCATTAATATGCAAATTGTTACGGATGTACAGCACATTGTGGTTGCCGTAGAGCATCACTTGTATGATTTGTCCATGGCTCAAAAGAAACTGGACAAATTAAAACCACTGAAATATAACCGTTATTTGGTGGTGTTTATGATTGGTTTATCTTGTGCCTCTTTTGCTCACCTTTCTGGCGGAGATATCACAATTTGTACAATCACCTTTATTGCCTCTGCTATTGCCATGTTTGTTCGACAAGAAATTTCTAAACATCATTACAATCCACTCATCGTTTTTGCCATTACCGCTTTTGTTGCCTCACTGATTTCCGGTATCAGTTTGAAATATAGTTTAGGCAATGATCCTCATATCGCATTGGCTTCTAGCGTTTTATTACTTGTCCCAGGATTCCCATTAATTAATTCACTTGCAGATATTTTAAAAGGGTATGTCAATATGGGAATAGGACGATGGACCATTGCTACGGTTCTCACCTTTGGTGCTTGTTTAGGTATCGTCTTTGCATTAAATCTTTTAAATATCGTTTCTTGGGTGGGGTAATAGGATGTTTTTATTGAATTTACTCGACGATATGCTTTTTGCAGCCATTCCTGCAGTAGGATTTGCCTTAGTATTTAATGTTCCGCCGAAGGCCTTAAAGTATTGTGCTATTTTAGGCGCACTTGGGCATGTCACGAGAACGTTATTATTACACTTTGGTGTCCCGATTGTTTTTGCCACTTTTTTCGCCACTTGTGTGATTGGTTTTATTGGCGTGCATTTATCTCATCGCTATTTAGCCCATCCAAAAGTCTTTACTGTTGCGGCAATTATTCCAATGATTCCAGGGGTTCATGCTTATAAAGCGATGATTGCTATCGTACAAATTCATCATTATGGCTTTTCCGATACATTATTTGAGCAAATGATCAGCTCTTTTATCAATACCAGCTTTATTTTGGGAGCCCTTGTTTTGGGCCTCGCCTTACCTGGATTATTGTTCTATCGACAAAAGCCGGTCGTGTAGAAAATAAAAAAGCCGACATCAGTCGGCTTTCGCATTTAACCTATATTTAATTAAGCATGGCAAGTTTGGCAAGCGGCTTGGAACATCCAAACAAGTTTTTCTTGTTCTTTGATGTAGTCACTCATTTGAGAAGCTGTACCTTCATCATCAGATTCACCTGCTAATTCAAGAATTTCACGTTGTTGTTCAAGTAATACTTTTAATCCTTCTAATGTGCCTTTTAAGCAAGATTGTGCATCACTTATTCCTAACTCTTCTTTAATACGTGAGTCTTTGAAGTATTGTGAATAACCGTTATGTGGGGTGTAACCTAAAGTTAAGATACGTTCTGCGACCTCATCAACTTTTTCTACTAAATCTGTGTAGATTTCTTCAAATTTTGCGTGTAATTCAAAGAAGTTTACACCTTTGATATTCCAGTGGTAACCACGTACGTTAGTATAGAATACTTGATAGGTTGCTAATAATTCGTTTAATTTTGCTGCTAATTTTTCAGATGCTTTTTTATCTAAACCGATTGATGTTTTTGACATAGTATTTTCCTCTTTATTGTTGATTAAAATGTTGTTCCCTTGCTTGGGAAGTGCGGTCATTATAAGCGTCATTTTTTCTGATGGCTATTTCATATTATCTAGTGATTTAATAGTTAAAACCTATTTATAATTGATTATGCATAGTTAAAAACTTTGTTCTTAATAGTGAAAAACTCTGTGAAGTAGATCACACATTCAATATTTCCCCTTTGACAGAATGAATCGAAGATGATTATGATTGATGTAAATCATTTTATTCTAAGATTTGATTGCTTTACTTCATTTTCGAATGAAATGTTTGGCTAGGTTTAAAAACCAAAAATATGATTTTATTACTCATCAGGAGTTTAGTATGACAAAGCATTTTTCCTTTGAAACAAATGAATCTCGTCGTCATTTTATGAAGCTGATGGCTGGCGTGGGGGCAGGTCTTGCATTTAGTGGCACATTAGGCTCATTTACACCAAAAGCTTTTGCTGCAGATATTAAAGGTAAAACCATTGAAGCGGGGATTGCTTATCCACTTTCTACCGGTTTTGACCCAATGACATCAAGTGGTGCTTCGCCTTATGCCGCAAACTTACATATTTTTGAAGGTTTGGTGGATTTGCATCCTGCAACTCGTGAACCTTATCTTGCTTTAGCCGGAAAAGAGCCAGAGCAAGTTGATGAAAAAACATGGCGTATAACCTTACGTGAAGGCGCAACTTTCCATGACGGCGCACCTGTTACCACTGAAGACGTTGTGTATTCCTTCAATCGTATTATTGATCCTGCCAATAAATCATTATTTGTAATGTTTATTGATTTCATTGAAAGTGTGAAAGCTGTAGACGATAAAGTCGTGGAATTTAAATTGAAATATCCATTTGCTTTATTCGCTAACCGCTTAACTTGTGTGAAAATTGTACCGAAACATGTGATCGATAAAGTGGGACAATCTGCATTTGATGCACACCCAATTGGTTCAGGTCCATTCAAATTTGTTTCAGCAGTGAAAGATGACAAAATCGTCTTTGAAGCTTATGAACCTTACAATGGTAAATATCCAGCACAAGTTGAAAAAATGTCTTGGTTATTACTTTCTGATGCGGCCGCTCGTGTAACTGCACAAGAGTCTAAACGTACTCAAGCAATGGAAAGTGTGCCTTATTTAGACATTAGCCGTTTGAAAAATAAAAAACAACAAGTGCAATCCGTTCAATCTTTCGGCTTGCTATTCTTAATGTTTAACTGTGAAAAAGCACCGTTTAACAATCCAAAAGTACGTCAAGCGTTACACTATGGTTTGAACACTGAAAAACTTGTTGATATTGTATTTGATGGTAATGCAGAAGCAGCAACATCATACTTACAAACCACTCACCCAGATTATATTAAGGCATCAACTCAATATCCTTATGATCCGGAAAAAGCAGCAGCATTATTAAAAGAAGCAGGTGTGACTGAGCTTAAATTTGAATTGCTCGCAACTGATCACGACTGGGTGAAAGAATCAGCACCGTTAATTTTAGAGTCTTGGAACAAGATTCCAGGTGTGAAAGTGACTTTACAACACTTACAATCAGGTGCGTTATATAGCAACAACGTAGATCCTGGTGTGTATGAAGTGGCAATCGCGCCGGGTGACCCATCAGTGTTCGGTAACGACTTAGACTTGCTTTTAAGCTGGTGGTATCGTGGTGATGTATGGCCGAAACGTCGTTTCCGCTGGAGCAACACCCCTGAATTTGCGAAAGTGACTGAATTGCTCAATGCAGCTGTGAGAGCAAAAGATCACGCTGAAGCGAAAAAATCATGGGAAGAAGCGATTAACATTATTGCGGCTGAAGTACCACTTTATCCGATTGTTCACCGTAAACTCCCTTCAGCATGGGATGATAGCAGCCTTGAAGGCTATCAACCCTTGGCGACAACCGGTTTATCTTTCCTCGGTGTGGGCCGTAAATAAAAGTACTTTTTTAATGTTTGGGCTGTTGAGCAATCAACAGCCTTTTTTCTTTCTTTTTAATACCAAAGTGCGGTCATTTTTTCCCCTGTTTTTCAATCATTTTTTCTCCCTATTTTATTTCAAAAAAATCTTTGTGAAGCCGATCACAGATTTGAACTTTGCCCGAGGTACTTGGATTGACAGGGTATAGAGCGGATATTATGATTTGTATAAATCATTTTGTTTTTTAATTTGATTGTTTCACTTCATTTTTAATTTAATGAATTTCTCAAAATAGAATAGGAGAGGTCAGATGGAAATGATACTTCGATTATTGTTACGCCGATTGATGGCTTTGCCGGTCATGATACTTGGTGTAACAGCACTCGTCTTTGTAGTGCTTCAATTCACGCCGGGTGATCCTGCTACAGTGGCATTGGGCGAAAGTGCTAGTGAAGCGGCAAAACAACTTTACCGCGAATCACATGGCTTAAATGATCCACTCTTTGTTCAATATTTTCGCTTCTTAGGCAACTTACTTGTATTGGATTTTGGTGTGACGATGCCACCAGAATTACCGATTAGTAGCATGTTAGCGAAATCTTTCCCAATTACGTTACAACTTACCTTAATTGGTGTGGTGTTTGCGGCAGTAGTGTCTTTCTCATTAGGTGTACTTGCAGCGCTTTATCGTGATAGTTGGGTAGACCAAGTGATTCGTTTAATCTCTGTTGCTGCGGTTGCGACCCCTTCATTCTGGTTAGGTATCTTACTTATTCAATGGTTCTCTTTGGAATTAGATTGGTTGCCTTCAGGTGGTTTTGTGCCATTCAGCGAAAGCCCAATGGGGTATATCAATTCCATGATTTTGCCATCTCTTGCGCTTGCTGTGCCAGTATGTGCGTCATTAATTCGTGTAGTGCGTACAACCATGGTAGAAGAAATGGATAAAGATTATGTGAGAACGGCGATTGGTAACGGTGTGCCTTATGCAACTGTTATTCGTCACAACGTATTACGCAATGCCTTAATCACACCTGTGACCGTATTAGGCTTACGTGTAGGTTACTTACTTGGTGGTGCGGTAGTTATCGAACAAATCTTCGATTTACCAGGCATGGGTAAATTGATTTTTAACGGTATCGTCAACCACGACTTACACTTAGTACAAGGTGTGGTTCTGACTATCGCCTTTACCTTCGTTTTAGTGAATATTATCGTTGATATTCTCTATGTGTTGATTAACCCTAAAATTCGGAGTCTATAATGTTTCGTCAAGGTTTAGCAGATCGATTAGCTGCAAGCGGTGCGAGATTCCGAGCACTTTCCACCGCATCAAAAATTTCATTATTATTCTTAGTTTTCGTTGCTTTAGTGGCGGTGTTTGCCCCTTGGGTCGCAACACATGATCCATTAGAAGTGATCGCACGTATGCGTGCTCCAAGTGCGGAATATTGGTTTGGGACTGATCGACTTGGTCGTGATATTTTCTCTCGTATTGTGTATGGTGCCCAAACCTCCTTATTTATCGGGTTAGGTGCGGTAGCTTGTGCCATTATTTTCGGTAGTATTTTAGGTGCAACTGCAGCGACATCCGAGAAATGGGGCAATGAAATTATCATGCGCTTAATGGATATTTTAATGGCCTTCCCTGGTATCGCATTAGCGGCAGTGTTATTAGCAACCTTTGGTAACTCTGTGCCGGTTATTATCATCACGATTGCCGTGGTTTATACTCCGCAACTTGCTCGTGTAGTTCGTGCGAATGTGGTATCACAATGGGATGAAGACTATGTGCGTGCTGAACGCGTTATTGGAGGTAGCCGTACTTATATTCTTCTCAAACACGTTGTACGCAATACTGCTGCACCGGTTTTAGTCTTTGCAACCGTAATGGTGGCAGATGCCATTGTATTCGAAGCCTCGCTTTCTTTCTTGGGCGCAGGTGTACAACCACCACATCCTTCATGGGGTAACATCCTTTCTGAAGGTCGTAACATCGTATTAAACGGTGCATGGTGGGCGACAACCTTTGCAGGTGTGATGATTCTTTTAACCGTATTAGCTTTAAATATCTTAGCGGAAGGTCTTACTGATGCATTGGTTAACCCGCGCTTAAAAGGCGGTAAAAAACCAGAAGGCAAATCAGATGAACGTCTTTCTACTGACGTACAAGAAGCGCTTTCTGAAGGTCTTGCGTTAAAACGTTACTTACTCAAATTACATGAAAAAGAAATCACACGTACTAATCGTATGCAATTAGATCCAAATGCAAAACCGATTTTACAAGTGAAAAACTTATCTATTCGTTTCCCGAATCGTTATGGTGAAATTCCATTGGTCGATAATATCAGCTTCACCGTAAATGAAGGTGAAACTATGGGATTAGTAGGCGAGTCAGGTTGTGGTAAATCTATTACAGCATTCTCTATCATGGGCTTGTTACCAAAAACAGCCAAAATCACTGGGGAAGTGCTTTTCACCGACCGCAGTGGCAAACAACATAGCTTGCTTAATTCTCACAATTTAAGTGAATTGCGTGGCTCTGAAATTGCGATGATTTACCAAGACTCTTTAAGTGCGTTAAACCCATCAATGCGTATCAAAGATCAAATGGCACAGCTCATCAAACGTGGCAGCCACCATACCGCAGAAAAATTGTTGGAATGGGTACACCTTGATCCTGAAAAAGTATTGAACCGTTATCCGCATGAGCTCTCTGGTGGTCAACGTCAACGTGTGGTAATTGCAATGGCATTGACTCGTGAGCCGAAATTATTAATCGCCGATGAACCAACAACCGCATTAGACGTAACCGTTCAAGCTGAAGTGGTGAAATTATTGAATGAATTACGTGAAAAACTGGGATTTGCAATGGTGTTTGTCAGCCACGATTTAGCCTTGGTTGCTCAATTAGCTCACCACATTACCGTAATGTATGCAGGACAAGTGGTTGAAATGGCACCAACATCCTTATTGCTTGCTAATCCAACTCACGAATATACACGTGGCTTATTGGGTTCTGTCCTTTCAACCGAAGTCCGTGCAAAACGTTTATATCAAATTCCGGGCAGCGTACCATCGCCTTACGATTTTGCTACAGGTGACCGTTTCGCAAGTCGTTCATTACGACCAGATGCAAATCCGGATCAAAAATTGATATTAACCTCCGTGGAAGGCGAGCCGTCTCACTTGTGGGCTTCTCATCTAGCTAAGCCTGTAACGGAAGCGAAAGGAGCATAATATGAGCAGTAGTATTAAAGTCATTAAAGAACAAAACATCATTGATTTAGAAAATATCGTGGTGCAATTTCCTTCTCGCGACGGTTCATTGTTTGGACGTAAAAAATTCACTGCGGTGAACAATGTGAGTCTTGGCATCAAAGCAGGGGAAACCATTGGTTTAGTAGGGGAGTCTGGCTGTGGGAAATCTACCTTAGCCAACGTGATTATTGGACTTCTTAAACCAACGTCAGGTTTAGTGAAATTCAACGGTTTACAAATGCAGTATGGCAGCTCAGAAGCAAGAAAACAATTCGGTCGTCAAGTGTCGGTCATTTTCCAAGACCCGGCAACCGCACTGAATCCTCGTATGAAAGTGTTGGATATTTTGCGTGACCCAATGGATATTCACAATGTGTTACAACCCCATGAACGGGAAAAACGTGTGTATGACTTGCTTTCTCGCGTAGGTTTGCCACGTTCTGCAGCACAAGTTGAACCAACTCGTTTATCAGGTGGGCAAAAACAACGTGTGGCGATTGCACGTGCTTTAGCGCTGAATCCAAAACTGATTGTGGCGGATGAACCGACTTCTGCATTAGATGTATCCGTTCGTGCTCAGGTATTAAACTTATTGGCTGATTTGAAAAAAGAACTCAATCTTGCCATGGTGTTTATCTCTCATGATATCCAAACAGTACGTCAAGTATCTGATCGCATTGTCGTGATGTATGGCGGTCAAATTTTGGAAACGGGTAGCACTGAAG
The DNA here is from genome assembly GCF_003252795.1 of Haemophilus parainfluenzae. Taxonomy (GTDB): domain Bacteria; phylum Pseudomonadota; class Gammaproteobacteria; order Enterobacterales; family Pasteurellaceae; genus Haemophilus_D; species Haemophilus_D parainfluenzae_K. The sequence goes on along the minus strand of NZ_QEPQ01000001.1, from coordinate 100,553 downwards.
ATATTTTCAACCACCCAACAGTGGATTACACAAGAAAATTACTCGGTGTTGCACCATCATTGTTATAAAACGAGTAAATAAAATATCTTAATTTATGACCGCACTTTAAAAGTGCGGTTATTTTTTATGATTTTTCTTGCATAGACTTGAAAACTTAGATAAAAGATTACTTATCTTTACAGATAAATTGTAATTGTGGAGCCATTATGCAAACTAAATTTAATTTATATCCTAAAGAACAATTACCTGAAAACTTTAAGTTTCCTCAGTCTTATATTGATTTATCAAGTAATATGGAAAAGATAAATGAATTGGAATATTTTCCTTGGTGGTTTGAAGATCCTGATTATGAGAATTCAGAGATAGAGGATAGTGTTTATCTTTATAGTAAAGCAATAGAAAAACTGACAGGTGTAGCTGATTTAATATCATTCGCTAGAGATGGAGATTGGGCAGCTTGTTTCAAATTAACGGATTACTCTGGAAATCCGAGAGTTTATGTTCATGATCTTGGTAATAAAGACAATAAATATGAATGTAAGGATTTTGATGAGTGGTTAGCGGAAGAAATCAAAAGTGCAAAAGAGTATTAAATTAAATTTAAGTAAAGAAGTTTCCTATGCGCTTCGTCATGCCCCATGGGAATATGAATTAGAATTCGATTCTGAAGGTTGGGTTTCTGTCGAACAATTAATTTCATCATTTAGAAATAGTGATGAAAAATGGAATACGTTAACCGAAGACGATTTAGTTAAAATGATCGACTTATCGGAAAAGAAAAGGCATGAGATTAAAAATGGAAAAATAAGAGCTTTCTACGGGCATTCAATTCCAATGAAAATTTCTAAAGAAATTGGTTATCCACCAAAGTATTTATACCATGGGACAAGTATAAATTATTTAGATGATATTAAATTAAATGGATTGAAGCCAATGTCTCGTCAATATGTACATTTATCTGAGGATGTTGAGACAGCAACATTGGTTGGAAATAGAAAAAAAGGGGAGACAATTCTTCTAAAAATTGATACAGAACTAGCACAATCTAAGGGTGCAAAATTTTATATTGGCAATGAAAAAGTCTGCTTATCAGATTACATTTCGCCTGAGTTTATAAAAGATAATTAATGATTAAGCATATTTGCATTATGTGATCATTTTTGCGGTGAAGTGTCGCCAAATAGCGTAGAATGGGCATATAAAAATAAGGAGATTTAACATGCAACAAAAAATTCAACAAGCATTAGCCGATTCGCCACTTTCAAATGCAATTCTTTCTGCATTAGAAGAACAAGAATGGAAAGGTTTTTTACCGGCTGAAAAAGTGCGGTCAATTTGTGATGAATTTAAGCTTACGCCTGTTCAATTAGGTTTGGCACTTTTGCCAGTAGCAGCTTGTTATAGCCACACGCCCATTTCAGAATTTCATGTTGGAGCAATTGCGATTGGTGAAAGTGGTGATTTTTACTTTGGTGCAAATCAAGAATTTCAGGGTAGTAGCATGGCTCAAACCATCCATGCTGAACAAAGTGCGATTAGCCATGCATGGTTACGCAATGAGCCTCGTATCACGGATATTGTGGTGAATTACACGCCTTGCGGTCACTGCCGTCAATTTATGAATGAGCTTTATCAAGCGCAAGATTTGAAAATTCATTTGCCACACAGCCAAAATAATCCACTTCCCCAATATTTACCCGATAGCTTTGGCCCAAAAGATTTAGGGGTTGATTTGCTTCTATTAAACAAAGAAGAACAAGGTTTCACATTGACGACAGAAGATGAAGTGGTAAATAAAGCGATTTTAGGCGCAAACCGAGCACATTCACCTTATTCTAAAAGCCCTCATGGTGTAGGCATTTTATTTAAAAATGGGGAAATGATTTGTGGTCGATATGCAGAAAATGCGGCATTCAACCCAAGCTTACCCGCTATGCAAACCGCCATTAATTTTGCTTACTTAAATCAATTGGATGTATCAAAAATTGAGCGAGTGGTATTTGCAGAAAAGCCTTTGCGTTTAAGTCACCGCAAGATGGCAGAGCAGTTATTGAAGAGCCTCTGCAAGGTGAAAATGGAATATATTAGCTTGTAAAGTGCGGTCAAAAATGAATTAGTTTTTGAACTAAAAGAAAAGGCGAACAGAGATAATCTCTCATATTCGCCTTTCTTTTTACTGATTTTATGCTAATTCAGCACGTAATTTTTTCGTGACATCAACCATCACTTTTAATGCCGCAATCGTTTCTGGCCAACCGCGCGTTTTTAAACCACAGTCTGGATTTACCCATAAACGTTCTTTCGGCACCACTTGTAATGCTTTGCGAAGAAGATGTTCAATTTCTTCTGCTGCAGGCACTCGTGGACTATGAATGTCATATACGCCTGGGCCAATATCATTCGGATATTTGAAATCACCAAATGCGGTGAGTAATTCCATGTCAGAACGTGAGGTTTCGATAGTAATGACATCGGCATCTAGGGCTGCAATGGCCGGTAGAATGTCGTTAAATTCGGAATAACACATGTGCGTATGAATTTGTGTATCATCTTGGCAACCCATTGAGCTTAAACGGAAGGCTTCGCCCGCCCATTTCAAATAAGCATCCCAATCTGCACGTTTTAAAGGTAAACCTTCACGAATAGCTGGCTCATCAATTTGAATGACTTTGATGCCTGTCTTTTCTAAATCTAATACTTCGTCAGAAAGTGCCACCGCAATTTGTTTACAGACGGTTTCACGAGAAATATCGTTACGCACGAAAGACCATTGTAAGATCGTGACTGGACCTGTCAGCATACCTTTCATCACTTTATTTGTTAGGCTTTGGGCATATTCTGACCAACGTACCGTCATTGGTTCTGGACGAGTAACATCACCGTAAATCACAGGCGGTTTCACACAACGTGAACCATAACTTTGTACCCAACCAAATTTGGTGAAAGCAAAACCATCGAGTAATTCGCCGAAATATTCCACCATGTCGTTACGTTCTGCTTCGCCATGTACCAATACATCTAAGTCTAATTTTTCTTGCTCACGTACAACAAATTCAATTTCTTTTTTCATTGCCGCTTCGTAATCCGCTAAGCTGAGTTCGCCTTTTTTGAAGGCGGCACGGGCATGACGAATGGCTGTTGTTTGTGGGAAAGAACCAATATTCGTCGTTGGCAGAAGTGGTAAATTTAACCACGCATTTTGTAATTTAATGCGTTCCGCAAATGGCGATTTACGTTGGTCAGCATTTTTTGGTAGATTTGCTAAACGTTCAGCTACGCAAGTGCGGTGAATTTCATTCGAGTTTTTACGTGCATCCGCAGCAGTTTGAGAAGCATCTAATTCAGCTTGAACCGCTTCACGACCTTGCTCTAGTGCAGTCTTAATAACACGTAATTCTTGAATTTTTTGTAACGTGAAAGCCAACCATTGATAGAGTTCAGGCTTATTGGCTTGTAGCTGTGTTTCGACTTCTAAATCATAAGGTGTATGAAGGAGAGAGCAGCTTGGCGCAATCCATAAACGATCGCCTAATTTCGCTTTTAATGGTTCAACCACATCTAACACTTGATTTAAGTTTGCACGCCAAATATTACGACCATCAATGATGCCCACAGATAAGATTTTGTCGTAATCTGCAAAAGCAGTAAGTTGTTCAGGTGCACGTACTAAATCAATATGTAAACCTGCTACAGGTAAGGCTTTTAACAAATCAGCATGTTCTGCTACAGAACCAAAATAAGTCGCAAGCAATAATTTCGCTTTCACTTGTTCAGCAAAAGTGGCGTAAACCGCTTTATAAGCGGCAACCCATTCTGCCGGTAAATCTAAGGTGAGAGCGGGTTCATCAATTTGAATGTATTCCACGCCTTCTGCAGCTAATGTATTTAAGATTTCAACATAAACCGGCACGAGTTTTGTTAATAAATCAAAGCGATTAAATGCAGCGCCTTTTTCTTTACCTAACCAAAGGAAGGTGAGTGGACCAACGATTGTTGGTTTAACTTGATACCCAAGCGCTTTAGCTTCACGAATTTGTGTCACATAATGTGCTGGATTGGCTTTAAATTGTGTCTCTTTATGGAATTCTGGTACAAGATAGTGGTAGTTGGTATCGAACCATTTTGTCATTTCAATGGCAAATTGTGTTTTGTTACCACGCGCCAATTGGAAATATTGATCGAGTGTTAAATTTTGGCTATCGAAACCAAAGCGAGCAGGAATCGCACCGGTTGCCACTTGTAAATCTAAAATGTGATCGTAAAGTGTGAAATCAGCCACCGCAACAAAATCAGCATTTGCCTTGGCTTGGTGTTGCCAGTTAAGTTCACGTAATCTTTTTGCAATATCTAATAAATCCGCTTCTGCAATTTCGCCACGCCAATAACGCTCTTGAGCAAATTTAAGTTCACGTTTTGCGCCTACACGCGGAAATCCTGCTAAATGAAATGTTGTCATAATCAATCCTTCTATTGTTTCTGTTTGGTTTAGACGTCTAAACGTCTGTTCGGTTATAGAATGCAATAGAAAAGAAGATTACACAACTTCATAATTTTCAGGTTTTAAATGAATTAAATTAATAAATAAAAAGACCGCACTTTAAAATTTCTAAAAAGTGCGGTCTTTTTTGTATGAGGTTTTATAGTGTTATAAGGCGGTGACGAAAGTAATTAAGCCTAGGATCACACCTGGAGCATTTGCTAATGAAATAGGCAGATCGCGTTTTTCTTTCAACAAGCCATAAGCTACCCATAAACTACAGTTGATTGTCGTAGCAAAAGGTTGTAACCAACCACCTTTTTGACCTGATAAATTTAGACCAATTTGTTGCAAGTAAGAAACATACATACAAACTGAAGTAAATGTTGCGACATAGCCTAAAATAGTAATAAAACGTTGATTTGTCATTTGCTCTCCTAAGTTTAACAGAATAATCCGAAACTAGATTATTAACTAAAAATTGATAATATGTAAAAATTATACAATACAATTAATTAAAGGTCAATAATAACAAGATGTAGCAAAGATTGTTTCATTTTGGTTAAGGATAAAATGCATTTTATTAGAAGGGAAATAAAGAGATTAGAGAGAAAAAAGACAAAAAAATAACCGCACTTTAAAGCGCGGTTATATAGAATTCTGAACAGTTCAGTTGAGATTATTCAACACCAACCATTACAGAAGTTGCTTTGATAATCGCATATGCTTCTTTACCAACTGCTAAACCTAATTCTTTTACTGCATCGATAGAGATGGTAGAAGAAATTACATTACCGTTACCGATATCAATGTGTACGATTGCGTTCACAGAACCAGTTTCGATTGATTTTACAGTACCTTTAAGTTGGTTTCTTGCACTAATTTTCATTTAGCATTTCCTTATGTTTGAGTTAAAAAGAGTAGACATTATATAGATAAATATATAAATTGAAAATACTACTTAATAGGTGATAACCCTTTTAAGATTTGCTCAGCATTTTCTTTACTTAGCTCATAACCATAATACTTTTTATAGAAGGCTTGTGTTTTTTCCACCATGTTTAAATCTTTAAATTGCTCAGGATGGAAAAGTTGAGCCGCCCAAAGAATTTGTAAGGCTTCTTCTGCACTGTAGCGATCCCATGGGAACGTGCCGGTTGGGTTGGCATAAATACGATTATTTTTGACCGCACTTATTGATTGCCATGCTGGGTCAGCTTTAATTTTTTCGATTGCTGCTTGCGCTTTATTACCGCTGCTGCCGATAATAATGACATCAGGATTTGCTTGAATAATGCTTTCTACGGTGACGGTCACCATATTGGCTTCATCGGGTAACACGCTTTTACCACCGGCTAATTTAATCCATTCACCAATCATCGATTTTCCGCCGTCAATCATCAATAAGTCTGAGCCTTTAGTGATATGTAACACCGTTGGGCGTTGTTCATCTTTGAGACCTTTGAGACGACTTTCCACAAATTGAATATTGCCTTCTAATTCTTTGATATAGCTTTCTGCGATTTCAGGCGCTTTATCACCTAAAACTTCAGCGGTAATCCGTACGGTTTTCTTCAATCCATCAAAAAAAACGGCGAAGTCTATTCTTATATCATGTGGTGCAAGGCTTGCTCCTTTCGATATTCAGGAGCTTAGAGACTTGATGAAGGAAGATGAACTTGAGCTTGACACTCTTGACGATAGAAAGACAGCACTCTTTATTATTATCTCTGATACAGATGATACTTTTAACTTTGTGGTATCTATTATGTATTCACAGCTATTTAATCTACTTTGTGATAAGGCAGATAATGAATACGGGGGAAGATTACCTGTTCATGTAAGGTGCTTGCTTGACGAGTTTGCCAACATCGGCTTAATTCCAAAATTTGAGAAATTAATAGCGACAATCGAAGTAGAGAAATATCCGCAAGTATTATCTTGCAAGCACAATCTCAGCTAAAGGCAATTTATAAAGATAATGCAGATACGATTGTAGGTAACTGTGATAATACCTTGTTTCTTGGTGGAAAGGAAAAGACCACACTTAAATAACTATCTGAAACACGGGTAAAGAAACCATAGACCTATATAACACATCGGAAACAAGATCCAATGCCAATAGTTATGGACTGAATTATCAAAAGACAGGAAAGGAGCTGATGAGTCAGGATGAGATAACGGTTATGGATGGCAGTAAGTGTATTTTTTAGCTTCGAAGTGTCAGACCGTTTTTGTCAGACAAATTCGATATTAAAAAGCACAAGAATTACAAGTTACTTGAAGATTTTAATAAGAAAAATGCCTTTGATATTGAGGAATATATCAAGAGAAAAGGAAAAGGAAAAGTTAAGATGAATAGAAATACAGTAATTACAAGATTGTAATATTTTCTGTTATAGCTTTATGTGGCATAGGTATATTTGGTATAATAGGCTATATAAAATAATTTGGAGAATATGTAATGATTAATCAAACTATATTTGTAGATAATTTAAGAAAGAGGATGCATGTATCATTTGAAAATAAATTTTATTTAGAATCGATAGCATGTTCATATGCAATAATTGAAAATAGAACAAAGCGTATTTGTGAACATATAGGAAAATCAGTAAATGGAGATATGTTGAATAAAAAAACTGAGTATATTTATAATGCTATTAAAAATAAGGGTTTAGAAATTGATGTAAAAAAGAAAAAAATGATTGGCTTCTTACAATATAGAATTAAGAATACCAAATTATTGGATATTGATTTTTCTAAAGATTATAAAGCATTTAATTTAACGGTTGACAATACAACATTAGATAATCAATTAATAACATTTAGGAAACTTAGAAATGACTTTACTCACGACATGTATAGATATGATAGCACAAATCCGAAATTGATTAATTTTGAGGATTATGTAGATCTTGCAAAAATGGGAATATATGTTGCAGAAAATTTATGTAGTATTTCTTCTGCAATGAAGAGAAAGAAAATGAAATTATAGAGTGCAGGATATTTTATCTTTTAGGTAAATAAAAAAAATGGTATAATATACTAAACAGAGCTTGGATTTTTCCAACCATCCAAAGATGGATGTGGGACTGTAAAAAGTCTGCTCTGTTTTTTTTGTTTATAAAGACGATAGAAAAGCAACATCTATCGTCTTTTTTAATGCCTATTTTCAATTTATATTGCGATCAATAAACAGGAAAAACTCGCAGAGAAGCTAACTAGTATTTCAAATGCCGCTCACGAGGTAAACGAAGATTAAAAATAATGTTGTTTTGCACATCACTGACATTATTGCCAATCAGACTTTGCACTACATTTTCAAGCGGAATCGCAAAGCGCCCCCAAGAGAGCGAACATAAAATGAGCCCAATAAGCAAGCAAAGTAGAAAGGGAAAGGTAAGGGAGGATTTGTTCATACACTCAAAATTCGTTGTTTTTATAAGTATATAGTGATTATATTTTTTGTATATAGCGAAATTTGGGTAAAAAAATAACCGTACTTTATCGCACGGTTACGTTATTCTATAAGCATTTAGCTGGTTTGGGCAGACCCGCCAGTTTGGTTGCTTGTTTAGCTGGTCCGTCAGGGAAGAGTCGTTGCAAATAGCGGCTATTACCTTTATCGGCACCTAATTTTTCTGACATTGCTTTTACCAGCATTCTAATCGCAGGGGAGGTGTTATATTCTTGATAGAAATCACGCACAAAATAAATCACTTCCCAGTGAGCGTCAGTCAGTTCTACATCTTCTAGGTGAGCGATGTGTTTTGCTACATCTTCATTCCAATCAGCAATATTAAGTAAATAGCCAAAGGCGTCGGTTTCGATTTGTTTTCCTTGTACGGTAATCATATTAATTCACTTCTTTAAAGCTGATCATTTCAGTATCGGAGTAGTCAGACGCATCTTCATCATCAAATTTCATTGGTTCGATGCGTTCTTCATCAAATGCGGTATCCCCTTCAATGCCATCAAGTGATTGGCCATGTTTAATGCCTTTGAAATCAAAGAGTTTTGGGTCACATAAGTGTGACAACGTAATGTTTTGCATTGCGCTAAACATGGTTTCTAAGCGACCTGGATATTGACGGTCCCAAGTATTCAACATTTCTTTCACCACTTGACGTTGTAAATTAGGTTGAGAACCACATAAATTACAAGGGATAATTGGGAATTCTTTGGCTACGGCATATTTTTCAATATCTTTTTCTTTACAATAAGCCAATGGACGAATCACGATTTGCTTGCCGTCATCTGAAATTAATTTCGGTGGCATCGATTTTAGTTTCCCACCGTAGAACATATTCAGAAATAGGGTAGCCAGCATATCATCACGATGGTGTCCAAGTGCAATTTTTGTTGCGCCAAGTTCAGTTGCCGTACGGTATAAAATACCACGGCGTAGGCGAGAGCAGAGAGAGCACGTTGTTTTGCCTTCTGGAATTTTCTCTTTCACGATGCCATAAGTATTTTCTTCAACGATTTTATAATCCACACCAATACTTTGCAGATATTCAGGTAAAACATGCTCAGGAAAACCAGGCTGTTTTTGGTCTAAATTGACAGCAACGATATCGAATTTAATCGGAGCGCTTTGTTGTAAATTCAACAAAATATCAAGCAGTGTATAGCTGTCTTTGCCACCAGAAAGACAAACCATCACTTTATCGCCATCTTCAATCATACCGAAATCAGCAATTGCATTGCCTACATTACGGCGAAGACGTTTTTGCAATTTATTGAAATTATAACTCTGTTTTTTATCTTGGTTTTGTTCTGTCATATTGATTACTTTAGCTAATAAAAAAGCCCTGAATCAACTTCAGAGCTTATAAATTCTGTGGTGCCTAGGGTCGGACTCGAACCGACACGGTTATTCACCGGCGGATTTTGAATCCGCTGCGTCTACCAATTTCGCCACCCAGGCATTTGGGTTGTTCTGAATTATACGTTTATCTTACTTCGTTGCAAGTAAAATTTCATTAAAAACGTGTGGTTGTTTTAAATTTCATCAACTTGTATTCAAAGATGAAAGGGAAGTTTAAAATAATTTGATACGTTGTCACAATTTGTGAGTAAAATAAAAGCTTAGTATTTCTACTAAGCTTTATAATTATCTAATTAAGCGGTTTGACCAGCAAGGTTACCTAAATCTTTATCGATTAAGAATAAGCCTTTGCCATCTTCGCCAAGAAGATTTAATTTGTCTAAAATACCGCTGAATAATTTCTCTTCTTCGTGTTGTTCTGCAACATACCATTGTAAGAAATTGAATGCAGAGTAGTCTTTTTCTTCAAAAGTTTTACCCACTAATTCATTGATTTTACTTGTGATCAATTTTTCGTGTTTGTAAGTTAATTCAATGATTTCTTTTAATGATTTGTATTCATGCGCAGGCGCTTCAATTGCAGTGATTACCGCTAATGCACCAGTTTCATTTAAATAAGTGAATAATTTACGCATGTGTTGCATTTCTTCTGCAGCGTGAGCTGATAAGAATTTAGCAGCACCTTCAAAACCGTTTTGTTCGCACCATGCGCTCATTTGTAAGTAAAGGTTTGAAGAGTAGAACTCAAGGTTCATTTGATCATTTAATAATTTGATTACATTTGATGATAACATTTTGTATTCTCCTTTTAAAATTATAATGTTGCTAAATCACGATCGATAAAGTAAAGCGAACGACCATCTTCACCCACCAAGTTAAATTTATCAATAATGCTATTGAATAATTTTTCTTCTTCGTGTTGTTCTGCAACGTACCATTGTAAGAAGTTAAAAGTAGAATAGTCTTTATTTGCAAAAGTCACTTCAACTAATTCATTAATTTTAGAAGTAATGAATTTTTCGTGTTCAAGTGTGGTTTCAAACACTTCCTTAAGTGATTTGTAGTCATTTTTAGGTGCATCAATTTTACCTAAAAGTGGCATACCACTTGTTTCACTCACATATTTGAATAATTTTTGCATGTGTTCTAATTCTTCATCAGCATGACGAAGTAAAAATGCTGCAGCACCTTCGTAACCGTGTTTGCTACACCAAGAACTCATTTGCAAATAAACATTAGAAGAGTAGAACTCTAAATTGATTTGTTCATTTAACTTATCTGCGATTGCTTTATTAAGCATAACCAACTCCTTTCCTTATTAAGTAGAGATTAAAAATAAAAACAAGACTGCTTAACTTGTCATCGGTGTGCATTCTAATCTCACAAATGAGAATGGTCAAGTATTTTTTTAAAATTATTTCTATAAGTCACTAATAACAAAAGAGAAATCAATGTTAATTATTCTCATTTAGGTGATATATGTAAAATAAATTCTCATTATCAGATCAAGAATAATGAAATCTGCAGAATTGATGTACGAAATTGTATTCAGAATTCACATAGCGTTATCTACAAATTTCATACTAATTCTAATTATTCCATTTCAAAGACATCCATTTATTTCTTTTATATCCATAATCCCAAATCGACTTATTTTGACCAATGCATGAAATAGGATAGTCACCCATATTGGCTTGTGACATATCCATATATTTAATTTAACATAATATACATTATACGAAACCAATTACAAGGTTAGTAAAAGCTACGTATTAATAAGATCACAGAGTTATACACAGGTCACGAGTACTGCTCAAGCAATGTGAGATCTGGATTGGCAATACCTTGTAACAAGACTAAATAATGATTTATACACTCTAAAGTTGTTATGTAAGGAAAAAATAAAGATGTTTATATGTGTCAAAATAATGACAACGCTACGTGAATTCTGCGTTATTTTATGAGGTGAATATCATTAGATTTAAAAAAGAAAAACGTAAATCTCAGGGATTAAAATTTACGTTTTTGGTGATTGGCATTTGTGTGACTATGTCACGATATATATAAGATTAAGATAACAGTTTTGCACCGTATTCATAAACCTGTTGTAGTAAATTTAGCTTAGTTGGATTATCCGAATATTCCTCTGCTAACTGCTGTAAACTTTCTTCAAATTTAACCGCACTTTGTTCTAATTTACGTTGGCGATATTTTTGCCATTTGATTTGCTCAGCACGATTTAGAGTTTTATAGAAATGTCTTGCACGATAATGGAATAACAATTCTGGAATTCGTTTATCTTCAAATGCTAAACCATGCTCAGCTAATTTTTCAGGCGTTAAATCGCGTAAAATAGCCATATTGTTTTTATCGGCATTGCAAAAGAAGCCGTTATAAAGCTCTGTTTCTACATTATCACTTGGCTCAAATTCGCGCTCTTCTGAGAAGATTTCAATAACTTTCTCGCGTATATCTAAGGATTGGCGCAATTTTGCTAAATTATCTAAGCATTGTTGTCTGTCTATCCCTAAACGAGCTGCATTTTCCGGCAGTAACGTTTTTGCAGGAGCCAAAATTGGGCATTTATTAATATGAACCAATTTCAATGGAACTGATGAAACTCCCCTTTCTTCTAGCTCGCTTTTCTTTGTATATAAATCTTGTCGCAAATCAACCGCACTTTTACTGAGTAAATTATCAATATCACCTGATAAATCACAGACAATTACGGCATTTTGATTAGTTGGATGCCATGCTAATGGTGCCACCCAAGCACAATTGCCGCGATAATTCCCTAGCATACCTGAAACGTGCACTAATGGTGTCATTTCCGCGGTATCAATTAGCTTCTCAATTTCCCTCTTACCTCTATGCTCAAAGAAGAATTGAAATAATTTAGGCTGCTTTTCTTTGATTAATTTAGCCATGGCAATAGTTGCATACACATCCGCCATCGCATCATGGGCATTTTCATGCTCAATACCATTTGCTTTAGTGAGTTTTTCTAAGCGAAAGCTTGGCATACCATCATCGTCATAAGCCCAATTTATCCCTTCTGGACGCAGTGCATAGCAAGCCCTGACCAAATCCAGTAAATCCCACCGAGAATTGCCATTTTTCCAGCTATATTCATAGGGATCAATGAAATTACGGTAAAAAGTATAGCGAGTCATTTCATCGTCATAACGAATGTTGTTGTAACCCATCACACAAGTATTAGGTTGTGAAAACTCAGCTAGAATTTTTGCGGCAAATTCAGGTTCAGGAATCCCCTTTTCATTACATTCTTGTGGCGTGATTCCTGTGACAATTACGGCTTCCGGGGCGGGCAAATAATCATTGGTTTGCTTGCAATACAACATAATAGGCTCACCAATGATATTGAAATCTGCATCGGTACGAATACCAGCAAATTGAGCAGGACGATCACTTGCCGGATTGATACCAAAACTTTCGTAATCGTAGATAAAAAAACTAAAATTGTTTGCCATAATTAAGCCAAAATTTTATCTAAATAATATAAACAGAAAATTGCTGAAAGGCTAATAAGAACACCAAACCAGTTGATTTTGCTGATTTTTTCTTTGAAGAAAAATGCGCCGGTGATGGTACCTAAACAAATAACACCAATATTCATTCCCGCAAAAACTAAGGTTGGGTTTTGTCCGAAGCTTTGGTGCGCTTTAATGTAAAACAGGATGTTAAAGAAATTCAATACACCTAAAATGATTCCACCAATAAAGCTTGGCACAGTCCATTGAGTGCGTTTTAGGAATAAATACAGGAACATGACACAAGCGGCTAATGAGAAAGCGATGAATAATGTGGTTGGGAATGCTCCCCCGCTTTTGGCCACTTGTTTAAATAAGATATCAATGGTGCCATAACCAAACCAAACACCGATTAAGCCTAAAATACCCTTAAAAGTGACCGCACTTTGTTCATTCGATTTGTTCAAAATACAGAATAAACCGATGAATGCCAAAATAATGCCAACAATTTTGGGCTGACTTAATGTTTCATGGAAGATAATAAAAGAGGCAACAATCGGTAGAAATAACGATAAGCGTTGTGCGGCATCTGAACGCACGATACCCGCAAATTCAACTGCTTTAGACATAATGATAAATACGGTTGGTAATAAAATACCTAACGCCAGGAAAATAGGTGTGCTATCACTTTGTGCTAAATATTCGGTAAATTCCAATCCTTTAAAATCAGGTTTGAGTAAGAAATAGCTTAATGAAATGGCGACAATATAGTTGAACGCTATTGCTTGTTCAATAATGATATTTTTCTTGCGAGCAACTTTGAGTAATACCGATACGGCAACACTACATAGAATGGCTAAAATAAGGTTGTGCATAATTCGTCCTAAATTCTCATAAAAATAACAATGAAAAAAGCGGCCAATTGCTTTGACCGCTTTAAAAAACTACTCTGTTGCGCCAAAGCCACGCAAACCAACCACATGAACTTGTTCTTGGTTGCCGGCGATTTTACGCACCAGTTTATAGGTTGTCCCTTTTTCAGGACTGATATTCTCTGGCGCTGCGATAAGTAATTGCATATCCAAACGTTCGCAAAGTTCGAACAAGGTGGAAATGGATTTACCATCTAAACGCGCCGCTTCATCCAAGAATAGTAAACGACATGGTACGATGTCTTTACCGCGAATACGGCGGCTTTCCTCTTCCCAGCTTTGTACAACCATTAATAGGATTGACATACCCGTACCGATCGCTTCACCTGTCGATAATGCGCCACTTTCAGCTCGTAACCAGCCATCCGCACCACGGAAGACTTCAACTTCTAACTCGAGGTAATTACGGTAATCTAATAATTCTTCACCGATAGTTTGTGCCGTGCGTTGACCCATATCAATATGCGGGTTAATTCGTTGATAAAGTTTCGCAATGGCTTCAGAGAAGGTAATACGGTTATCACTGAATAAATCTTGATATTCTTCCTGTTTACCTGATAGCGCATCAAGCAACATTGCATGTGTATCGCGAATATTGACTACTAAACGTACCGATTTCACCTGACCGAAAGCAATATTTTGTAGACCTTGGTTCAACATGCGAATACGATTTTGTTCACGTTGAATGGTTTTACGCATAATATTTGCCACACTTTCAGAACTGATCGCCAATTTTTTCTCACGGCCAGTCAATTCTTCTGTTAAGCGATTAAGCTCAATTTCCATTTGCTCAATTGCATCAATCGGATCATCTGTTTTAATAATATCCTGACGAATACGTTCACGAAGATGCTGATATACCGCGATGAAGAAGCGGACTTTATTTTCCGGTTTACGGCTATCTTCAGAAATACGCAATGCATCGCGGAGATATTCATTATCTGCTACCGCAGTACGTAACGCACCTAAGGCTTTATCCGACATTGAACGTAACTCATCAGCAGATAAATAAGCCAACTCACGGCGATTGAGTCGTTTTTCCACATCAGAATTGCGAGATAAACGGAGAACCACGCACCAGCTGACTTTCGCAGCTACAACCAATTCACGTTGAGTTTTATAATCACGTTCCGCTTTGCGAATGCGTTTATTTAAGTTCTCCGCTTCGCTTTCAATAAGCGTTAATTGTTTTTCAACATAAGAACGACGTTGACGGATGGTTGAAAGTTGTTGATACAACTCATCACGACGATTTCTTGCACGTTCCTCTGCACCTTCATCAGCACGCACGCCTAATTCACCAATCTCAGCAATTAATTCTTTTAACAATTGATTTTTACTGTCATAAGAACTTTGCAATTGGATAAATACTTGATTGTATTGTGCAAATTGGCTTTGTTTTTGACGTAATTGTTCACGTTGAGCATCACGCTGTGCCTGTAATTGCTCCAAACGTTGACGAAGTTGCTCATTAAGCTCTGATGTTTCTGCTTGTCCAGCATCTTCATAACTGAAGTGATTTTTACGTTGCACCACATCCGCTAAAGCAAATACACGTTGTTGTACTTGTTTTTGGCGTTCAATGGCTTGGGTTAAATCAGCTTTTAAG
This sequence comes from Haemophilus parainfluenzae, assembly GCF_003252795.1. Classification (GTDB taxonomy): domain Bacteria; phylum Pseudomonadota; class Gammaproteobacteria; order Enterobacterales; family Pasteurellaceae; genus Haemophilus_D; species Haemophilus_D parainfluenzae_K. Next base: position 85,213 of record NZ_QEPQ01000001.1, on the reverse strand, counting down.
CGCTCATAGTTTTCTGGATCGCTTTGTAAAGTATTGGCAATCGGCTCTAATTGTGACAACGCAACACCATGTTGACGAATAAAGCTTTCATCTTGCTCTGCGATGTCTAATTGTTCGCGGCACTCTTCAATGCGATCAAGTAATTCTCCATCAGCAAGTAAGTTAAGCTGTGGCATTAACTTATTCAACAATTGCATTTTTTCTTTGGCATTATCCAATTTAATGCGAATTTGTTGTTCGGTACTTGAGAATTGATTGAGCTCACGATCGATTTCATTACGCTCTTGATTGATTTCCGCCATCACCTCTTCAGGATTTAGTTGGAATGCAAGGGCTAGATGTAAGCCAACAAATTGACTAAAGTGTTCGTGTAAACGTTGACATTTTTGTACATCAAAGGCGATTTGTGCGTATTCTTCCGCAATTTCATCACGTTTAGCTTGTAATTCTTCTAAATGTTTTTCACGTGCTGCTCGGCCGAATAATGGAATTTGCGGGAATTTTGAATAACGTAATTCACGATCAGATACTTGCACCACAACGCCCATTTCAAGTTCTTGGGCTGAAAGTACGCTGTCATCAAAGGCATTTGGGTCACCTTCGATTAAATATAAATCGTCTGGACAGTCTTCTAAATTAGCTAATTGTTCACGTACCGTGTTGAGATCACGCACAACAATAGCATGACGAGCTGGACCATAAAGTGCCGAGAAATAAGGTGCATCTTCAATTGGTACATCATCATATAATTCAGAAAGCAATACCCCACCAAAACGTTCTGCAAGCACATTTAAGCGAGCATCTTCAGAACCATCTGGTTGGCTTAGACGAGAAATTTGCTCGTCTAATTGTTGACGTTGTTTCTCTAAATTGTCACGTTGAATAGTCAGCTCACGTTCTTTTACCAATTGTGATTGCATAAAATGCATCACATCTTGGCTATGCTCGAAGGTTTCACCACTTTGCTCTTGTAAGCGTTCTAAAGCGGCTTGAGCAGTTAACCAAGCTGGTGCTTTACGAGCATTTTCTTCGTAAAGCGCGGTCAAACTTTCACGTTTTTGACGCAAGGTTGAACGGTTTTCTACTTGCTCAGCAAGTTCTTCATTTAAACTTTCAATGAGTTCTTCTTGTTCAGCGTGGTATGCTTCGAGTTCATCAGCGGTTTCTAAAGATAAATAAGCACGTTGATTAAAATCAGCCAATAATTTAACCGCACTTTGTTGTTGAGCATAGCGCTGCTCTAACTCATTTAATTTCGCGCGTAATTGTGGGGTTTGTTGTGCTTGAATTTTTTGTGTTGGATATTCACGCAATAATTCTTTAGCACTTTCCCAAGCACTTGAACGCGGCATATCACCAGCAATTTTGCACACCAACTGATAGGCTTTATCAAATTGTGATTTAGCCGCTTCAGAAATAGACATTTTATGTTCTAACTCAAGCACTTGCTCGGTTAGACTTTCTGCATGGGCAGCAAATTCAGCTTGGTAATCTTCCGCATTTTTCACGCTTAAATCCGCTAAACCGCATAAGGTTTTCGCTTTTTCAAGCGCAGCAATTGCTTGTTGATATTGCAATGCACGGGTTTGTTGTGCATCTAATGCTTGTTGATAATCCGCAAGTTGCGCACGTACTTGGTCAATTTCAAGTTCCGTTTGCTCAAATTGCGCTTGGCTTTCTTCAAGCTGTTCGGTTGCAGTTTCTACAACCATTTTTTGTTCTTCTAATTTTTCTGTAAGCTCAGCTACGTCTTCTTGATAGCGCGATACTTTTTCTTGATGACGTAACGCATTTAATACCAAGTTTAGATGGTCTGCCGCACTTTGGTGATCTACTTCTAAAGTACGTTCATTTTCTGCTAATTCTGCTGCTTCACGGCTTAAGTCAATTAAGCGATGTTGTGATAATTCTTGCTCAGCTTTTGCTTTATACCAATCACGACGGAAACCTAGAGCAGCTTCGATATTGCCGCGGCGTTCATTGGCATTACGCATATAATCTGATGCCACATAATTAGTGGTTTCGGTGATTAAATGTTTGAATAAATCGCGATCAGATTGCGTAACTTTAATTGCTTCAAGGGTCATGCGGTTTTCACGTAATGCGCTTTCCATATCTTGGAAGGCTTTGCGCACACCAAGGTTTTCCGGCAATAGGTAATCACGTAAAGAACGGGTAATAGCGCTGGAAATACCACCGTATAAAGAAGCTTCGATTAATTTATAGAATTTGCTACGGTCTGAGGCACTACGTAAGCGTTTTGGAATAATACCCAAATCAAACATCATACCGTGATAATCGGTGATGGAATGATATTGCTTGAATTGCGCACCAAGATTTTCAATTTTGTCTTTTAATTCATTTAAATTGAGTACGCGAGCTTGACGTTCACCGACCGTTTCGGTGAAAAGTGCGGTCGGATTTAAGGATAATTCTACACCTTGAATCGAGAAGGTTTTTAAATCTACTTTCTTATCACGGCCAGCGATTTGTTGCAGACGAACACCCACGAGAATTCGTTGATGACGAGAATTGATGGTATCTAATACCGCATAACACACGCCTGGACGCAATTTACCGTGTAACCCTTTATCACGAGAGCCGCCTGTCGAGCCGGCTTCTGTGGTATTACGGAAATGCAATAAGGTTAAGTCTGGAATCAACGCCGTAACAAAACCAGCCATGGTTGTGGATTTACCGGCACCGTTACCACCGGAAAGTGTGGTCACTAATTCATCTAAATCAAAGGTACGGGCAAAGAAACCATTCCAGTTAATTAAGGTCAGTGAACGGAATTTACCTCGTTCTACCCCATTATGTTGGTTTAATACAGGAGCAATGAATTCTTCTTCAACCTGTTCGGTTGATTGCTCAGGTTCGTCTTGATAGATTTCGTTTTCAAGTTCTAATACATCAGACATTATTCTTGTTCTCCTGCATCATCAAATTCTTCATCAATTTCGACCGCACTTTCTTCATCATCAAGGTCATCATCATTGCTTGTTGCTTTGGCTTGTTTTTCCAATTCGAGAGATTGCGGTGTTGCTGCTTCCCCATCACGAATTAAGCGAGCTTGTGCTTCTAGTGGATCATCACCAGAACGCACTTCAGCCCCAAAACGGAAAACTGATTCAGAAATAGTAAATTTACCGCTATGCTGTTCACCCACGGTATGAATCATGCCTAAACGGCGTAAACGACCGATCGCAGCACGCACTTTTTCAGCTAATTTTTGTTTATCTAAATCCGAACCGCTGGAACGTTGATTGACAGCTTTCAATAATTTGCCTTCGTCTGCCAAGTTGAGCAATTCGTCATAGACTTCTTGCGTACTGAAGATACCTTGCTGTGCCAAACGTTCTGGGCTTAAATACAAATAGCAAAGCACCTTCCCTACTAACATTTCTAATTCGGAAAGTACTGAACGGGCAATTAACGTCGTCGCTTTCGGACGTAAATAGAAAAAGCCTTCTGGAGCACGAATCAATTCCACATTGTAACGACGATAAAAACCATCCAACTCATTTTGGAAATCCATTAAAAAAGCATGGTTATCTAATTGATCTGTGCTGATATGGCGACCTGAACGCAATAAGCTGTCCACTGTCGGAAAAATAGGATTTGCAATGGCATTTGCCAATTTCGGGGAAATTACATCTTGAATATCTGTCATGGTTAATTTCTCATTTTATGAATTCGTTTTTGGGTAAGCCACGAAATTAATATTTATCAATCACATGCGCTTGTACTTCTGCGCCGTAATCGTTAATTTCCTGCCATTGCGGATAAATACCGGCTAAATCATCATTTGCCATACCTAAACGCACTGCTTGATCCACAATAATACGTGCCACATCAAAATGACGTGAAAGCGGATAAGCTTCTAATTGTTCTTTTAAGACCAAACTTAAATCAATCGGACGATTATTTTCACGGTATTTAATTAATAAGCTTTGCATATGTTCGACAATTTGATCATGTAAATCCGCCAAAGATTCATATTGCAACTCTTCAGGTAATTCGCCCAATGCATCATCTTCACGCAATACCATTTCTTCATCACGTAGATCGACCAAACGTTCCGCTTGAGCAGTCCACAAGAACCAAGGATGATCGAAATAACTGTGAATAGAATTACGTAAGCGTTGTGAGAATACGCGATTTTTATCCATATCAATGGCGGTACGGATAAATTTATGCACGTGACGGTCATAACCAATCCATAAATCGATGGCTTGTTGCCCCCAGCTAATAATGCGGTCGAGCTTGGATTGCAAATCAGTAATTAATTGTTCAATAAAGTAGAGCTCATCATGGCCTATCACACAATCTTGAATACGTAATAATTGTGCCTGTAACTTATCACCTGCTGCATTTAAGGTGTCTTGTAACTCACGTAAATTGCCTGAAGTTTCATCTAATAAACGTTCACAACTAGAAATTGCTGCCTGCCAATCTTTGGTAAGTAAATTCGCAATTTCTTCTTTAATACTTTGCTGATTTTCATCCATCACACGTTGTGATAAATCAATGCTATCGAAAATCTCTGCTACTGAGTATTTTAATGGTGCAAATACATTACGACGCCAAAAGTGCTCATTCTCCCCTTTTGCTGCACCTTCTTCTGCCGCATCGGATGCACGCTGAATTTCATCAGCCACAATAGAGAGCTGTACAGAAAGACGCAACGCAGAAAATTCACGCTGACGAATATAATAATCTGATACTCCAACGCCTAATGGAGTAAGACGATAAATAGAAAGCCCTTCAGTAAATTCACTGCTGAAACGGTTAAGAAAACGCTGTTTCACCAGTTCATTGATAGCATTATTCGCACGGGTGGCAATCGCATCCGTTGATTGGTCAAAGGCATTGGCTGTATGGCGGAAAATATCCACTAAATCAGCTTCTAGCATCTCACCGTCCAAACGTTCGTTGTTATAAATGGCAATGGCCAATAAAAACACCAAACGCTCTGTCGGCAGATTTAACGAAAATTCCCGCTCTTTCGCCCATGAGACGAGTTCAGGAATGGTTTGTGAGGTTTCGATCATTCGGTTACAAAAGCTTAAAATTGAACAAAAAATTTCTGAGATTATACAGGATTTTTTCTCAATCTTGAAAATCTTCTTGCAAATTGACCGCTCTTTTTAAGTTTAAAATATCCTTAAATTAAACAAGGAAATATATTTTCGTACTTCAACCTTAGAAATGAGCGATATTTAAACAATATTTACAACTCTTTACAATCCTTTACAAAATAAACATGCTATTTACTTTTCTATACAAAAAAACCTATCTATAATCTTGTGTAGGTACGCAATCGTTTACTGAATAGATAAAAATAAGATTTGCAATATCTGGAAAATAAGAGATTAAAAATCATATAGTTAATCCATTCTTCAATGCTACCTATAATTATTAATGTATATTTACACTACTCTAATGAAATTCTTTAGTTACACAATGTAATTAAAGAAGAAACTCAAGCGAGGACATATGAAAAATTTTAAATTTAATGCTATCACGGCATTAATTATTGGGGTGAATGTTGCTGTAGCGAATGCTGCTGATGGAAACATTCTGAATATCACGACACAAGACGCTGTAAATGCAAACAAAACAATAGAGGCGACTAACGTTAGAGGTCCGGGACATACAGCTATTGGTCAGCAAAACCAAATCTATTCTATTCCTGCAGCTGAAGCTGAAGAAAGCCAAGGCTCAAGTTCTGCCATCGGTAATCAAAATGTGGTGAAAGGTGAACAAGCAAATGCGATTGGTGATGGAAATGATGCATATGGTCATTTTACTCAAAGCGTTGGTGATGATAATAAAGTTTATGCCGATCATTCTCTTGGATATGGTGCACATAATAAAGTCGGTGCTCAGCGTGTAACAGGTACACCAGAAAAAGATGTTGTTGTAGATAAAAACACAAGTAAAGCAAGCGTATTTGGTTTAAATAATGAAGTCGTTGGCAAAAACGTTTTTGTTGCTGGTAATGATAATAAAATTACAGACACATCAACCACAAATGCAACTGTAATTGGCTTCAATGCGACTGCAAGTTCAGCTAATGCTACCGCAATTGGTACTGCTGCTAGTGCATTAGCAAACGAAACTATTGCAATTGGTCAAGCGGCAAAAGCAAGTGGTCAAAATAGTAATGCTTATGGTTCACAAGCCAACGCAAGTGGTACAAGCTCATTAGCTGTAGGTACAGGTTCTGTATCCTCTGGCGATTCGGCTGTAGCGATTGGTAACGATTCAACCGTCACCGGCGACTCTGCTGTAGCTATTGGCGCATCAGCAACATCTACAGGTAAATGGTCTACTGCATTAGGCGATTCAGCTAATGCTAAAGGCGAAAAAAGCGTAGCCTTATCGAAAGACTCTTATGCAAAAGATGATAACTCTGTTGCCTTAGGCTCTGGCACTATTACACGCTCAGCAACACAAGAAAATACTGCAACAGTTAACGGTATTACATATAGTGGTTTTGCAGGTAACACGCCTGTAGCGGTTGTTTCTGTTGGTTCAGACAAAACTGAAACTTACACCCCACCAGATCACTCAACCCCAGGCCGTACAGTAACCATTACGCCACATACACGCCAAATTATTAACGTAGGTGCAGGTGAAATTTCTTCTACATCTACCGATGCAATTAACGGTTCCCAGCTTTATATGGTTGCAGACCAAGTAGGCAAAAACAAAACGCGTATTGATAATATTCGTGTGCGTACGTCTGACGTAAAAGTTAAAGCGGGTGACAATATTAATGTACAAGAAGCTTATGATGATGCTAACCAAGTGAAAACTTATACTGTTAGTACAGCAAAAGACATCAAAGCGGATTCTTACACTGTCAATAATTCAAGCGTTCAGATCAATCAGAACGGCATTAATGCAGGTAATAAAAACATCACTAATGTTGCGGATCCAAAAGCACCAACTGATGCGGCAAACAAACGTTATGTTGATAATAAAGTAAATAAAGTTGATCGTAAAACTCGAGCTGGTATTGCTGGCGTTGCAGCTATCGCATCTGCTCCATCTGCACGTAAAGATGGCAAGAGCATGGTATCAACTGGCGTAGCTCATCACCGCGGTGAAAGCGCGATTGCAATTAAAGCGTCTCGTAACTCTGATAATGGTCACTGGTCAACTAACGTGAACGGTGCTGCTGATACTCGCGGTCAATTTACTGTGGGTGCGGGTGTCGGTTACGAATGGTAATCTGACTTACACGTTAAAACAAAGAGCCATAAAATTGTGGCTCTTTTTTTCTTCTCAAAACAATCAAAAATTTGACCGCACTTATTGCAATATATATCGCCAAACAAATGCACTGACCAAAATAATCAACATGATAATAATTTGTATTAAACGTTTTTTGGTTAATTTTTCTGCTGCCATACCTATTTACTCGTAGATAACTTCTTAAATTGACTATTTAGTGGTAGAATAATTGCGTTAGATCAATTTTACACTATATTTATCGATTTGAGGAACTAATGAAGAATTTCGTTTCAGAAACCAAATCAGGGCGCAGAGTTCAATCTGGTGGTTGTGCGATTCATTGCCAGGATTGCAGCATTAGTCAACTTTGTATTCCTTTCACATTGAACGAACATGAGCTTGATCAGCTTGATAATATCATCGAGCGTAAAAAGCCTATACAAAAATCTCAAGTCCTTTTTAAAGCGGGCGACACGCTTAATTCTATTTATGCGATTCGTTCCGGTACCATTAAAACTTATACCATTAGTGAAGCGGGCGAAGAACAAATTACCTCTTTTCACTTACCAGGCGATTTAGTGGGCTTTGATGCTATCACGAATATGCAACATCCAAGTTTTGCACAAGCATTGGAAACCGCTATGGTATGTGAAATTCCCTTTGATATCTTAGATGATTTATCTGGCAAAATGCCTAAGCTTCGTCAGCAAATTATGCGTTTAATGAGTAGTGAAATCAAAAGCGATCAAGAAATGATTTTATTACTGTCTAAAATGAATGCTGAAGAACGTTTAGCCGCATTCATCCATAACCTATCTAAACGCTATTCTGCTCGAGGTTTCTCAGCGAAAGAATTCCGTTTAACCATGACTCGCAGCGATATTGGTAATTACCTCGGCCTAACTGTTGAGACGATCAGTCGTTTGCTCGGTCGTTTCCAAAAATTAGGTGTACTCTCTGTTCAAGGTAAATACATTACCATTAATGATATTAATGCCTTGATTGATTTAACAGGTGTACATAAAACCAAAATCCAGTTAGTGGAATAGATAAAAAGCGTGAGTTTTCACGCTTTTTTAGTATTTGAGACAAAAAACTTGTACAAAATCACTTTTTTTATAATAGGTTCTTGTCATCACTTAAAATCTTTTCTATCCTATTGATATCTCATGTCTTGGAGGCTTTATGAAATTTAATAATATTCTTGTTGTACTTAACCCTGATAACGAAAAACAATATGCGCTCGCTCGTGCCGTTCGTCTTGTTAAAGAACAACAAAATGAAACAAAAGTAAAAATCACCACCTTGTTGAGTGTCTATGACTTATCTTATGAAATGTCTGCACTTCTTTCTTCAGAAGAACGTAGTCAAATGCATGAAACAGCCATTGAGCAACAACGTCAAGCCGTACAATTTTATTTAGATAAATATGCAGATCCAGAAATTGAGTTTGAATCTCACATTGTATGGAGCAGCAATGAAGCAGATGCAATTCGTGAAGAAGTTGAAAAAAATCAATATGACCTCGTTGTAAAATACACCAAAGATGAAGAAAGCTTCACTTCACTGATTTTCACACCAGTAGATTGGCAATTATTACGTAAATGTCCAATTCCAGTATTAATGGTGCGTGATGGTGACTGGAAACATCAACGCCGCATTTTAATCGCAGTGAATGTATCGGGTGAACAAGAATATCAAGATGAATTCAACCAAGAATTAGTTTCAACGGGTATGAATTTAGCGGAAAACTTAAACCGTGGTAACGTACATTTAGTGGCGGCCTACCCTGTTGCGCCAATTAATATGGCGATTGATTTACCTGAATTTAATACTTCAGGTTATGAAAATGGCATTCGTGGGCAACACCTCATCAATATGAAAGCCTTACGTCAAAAATTTGGTATTGATGAAGATCATACCCACGTACGCGAAGGTTTCCCTGAAGAAGTGATTCCTGAAGTGGCGAAAGAAATTGAAGCTGAATTAGTGATTTTAGGTACAGTGGGAAGAACGGGTCTATCTGCAGCGTTATTAGGTAATACAGCGGAACATGTGATTAGTAAATTAAGCTGTAACCTATTAGCTATTAAACCTTCTAAAAAATAAGCCAATTTAGCCTTTAATTTAAAATTAAGTGCGGTCAAAAAAACAATCGTTTTAATGACCGCACTTTTTTGTTAAAAAAATGTGAAGTTTCTCACAAAATCAACTTTTTCTATTCGTCTCATTATTTCTTTTTCGCTATACTCATCCGCCCTATCGAAGACTTTCTATAAATTGATTTATTAATTAAAAAGGAAAGACAATGAAAAAAACATTAATTGCAACACTACTTGGTTTCTCTGCGCTCGCGCAAGCTCATGAAGTTTGGGTTGCAACACCGGCACAACTTGCTTCTAATTCCGTTTTAAAAGCTGATTTAGCTTATGGTGACTACCCTTACGTTGAAAAAATTCCTGAAAAACGTCTTGCTATCTTTCCACCGATGGAGCTCATCAATCAAGATGGTGAAATGCAAACCTTAGTACAAAAAGGTGAAAACTACCAATATCAATCAGAAAAACCGTTAAAAGACGGTTCATATTGGGTAACTGCTACTTATAAACCAACTTTCTGGTCACAAAATAATGAAGGTTGGGAAATGGATAACTTACAAGGCACACCAAATGCATTCTATTGCGAACAAACTCAAATGTTTGGTAAAGCCTTTACTGTGGTTGGTAAGAAACCATTGAATGCAGAGATGGCAATGACACGCATCGGTTTACCACTTGAAATTGTGCCACTCAAAGATCCAAAAACAATTAAAGCGGGCGAAGCTTTCCCTCTGCAAATTTTCTATAAAGACAAACCACTTTCGGGCGAAACGATTATTGCAACGTCTGATACCTTTGTCGTAAAAGATATGGAAGCAGCAACATCTCACCGTGAACCACAAGCGTTTTCAGGTAAAACAGATAGTGAAGGTAAAGTTAACTTTATCCCATTAATTGAAGGTGTTTGGAAACTTAAAGTGATTCATAAAGAACCATTTGAAGATCAAAAAGTGTGTCAACAATCAGCAAATTACGCAACGTTAATTTTACCTGTTGGTAAAGCGCGTGCTAAACTGCCACCAAAACCAGAACATCATCACCATTAATCACAAAAAAAGTGCGGACAAATTTAACCGCACTTTTTTAATATGTTCTTAATGCTGGAGGTTGATAGTGTTCAATAAAGCTTTCGATTTCTTGAAGATCATTCGAGAATAAAATTTTCTCAAAATCACCTTGAGTAAAAAAGCCTTCTTTCACCATATGGCTAAAAAAGGACTTTAATGAATCGAAATAACCCTTTTCATTAAATAGAATACAAGGATTGTTATTTTTTCCAATTCTAGCCCAAGAAATCACTTCAGCAATTTCTTCTAAAGTGCCAGGTCCGCCAGGCAAGGCAACATAAGCATCGCCAAGCTCAACCATTTTATTTTTTCGCTCAGACATGCTTTCAACCACCACGGTCTTGGTTAAATTAGGATGTGAAACTTCTCTGTCTTGTAAAAATTGAGGGATAATGCCAATTACTTTGCCTTGATGAGCGAGCACAGTATCTGCAACCACGCCCATTAATCCCAATTTTCCACCACCATAAACTAAAGTATGTTGGCCATCTGCAATCCATTTCCCTAATTTTTCTGCAGCAGTCTGATAGGATGAATCATTGCCTAAACTTGCACCGCAATAAACCGTGATGTTCATCCTACTTTTTCCGTTCTACCCATTTTCCATCAATATAATCCACAATCCATTTTGTGGCTTTGCCATTCTTTTCAGATGTCACATATTGATGTTTTTCTTTACGGCTGAAACGGATAATCGCTTCATTACCCTCTGGGTCTTTTTGTGGCGCATCGGCTAAATAACGTAATTTTTCTGGTAAACGATCACGATAAAGCGCTAATTCCGCCACTTTTGCCGGTCGTGTTTCACGTGATTTCGGGAAGTTATGTGCAGACATAAACACCCCACTTGCACCATCACGTAATACAAAATACGCGTCAGATTTTTCACATTTCAATTCAGGGAAATGTACCGGCTCTTCTTTTGGCGGTGCAACCTCGCCGTTTTTCAAAATCTTACGGGTGTTATCACAGTTGGTACAGCCCATATATTTACCAAAACGACCGAGTTTCAAGTGCATATCCGAACCACACTTGTCACATTCTACAATCGGACCGTCATAGCCTTTAATTTTAAATTGGCCTTGTTCAACCAAATAACCATCACAATTTGGATTGTTACCACAAATATGCAATTTACGATGTGGGTCAATAATGTAACTGTCCATCGCCGTGCCACATATCGGGCAACGTTTACGATCCATTAAGGCTTTGGTCTCAGAAGCCTCATCCAACACATTTAATAATTCCGCTTCTGGAATGAGATTAATCGTCGTTTTACAACGCTCTTTTGGTGGTAATGCATAACCAGAACAACCAAGGAAGACACCTGTACTTGCTGTGCGAATCGCCATTTTACGGCTACAAGTTGGGCAATCAATATCGGTGAGCACAAGGCTATTCGGCTTCATTCCACCTTCCAACTCATCTAATTCTGCCCTAGAAAGTTGGGTAGAAAAATCTTTGAAGAATTGATTTAACTCAGCCTTCCAATTTTTCTCACCGGACGCAATTTGGTCTAGTACGTTTTCCATGTTGGCAGTGAAATCGTAGCTCATCAAATCAGTAAAAGATTGATTTAAGCGATCAGTAACGATTTCGCCCATTTTCTCTGCATAGAAACGGCGATTTTCAATGCGCACATAACCACGTTCTTGAATAGTCGAAATAATTGCCGCATAAGTCGAAGGACGACCAATACCACGTTTCTCCAATTCTTTAACCAATGCTGCTTCGGTAAAACGAGCGGGCGGTTTGGTAAAGTGTTGGCTTGGCGAAACCGTTTTTAGTGCTAAGGTTTCGTTTAAACTCACGGCCGGTAAAATTTGGTCTTCCGGATTCTTACCTAATTGTGGCAAGACTTTTGTCCAACCATCAAAGCGTAAAATACGGCCTTTGGCTTTCAATTCATAATCACCAGCCATTACGGTAACGGTTGTACTGTCATATTGTGCAGCTGGCATTTGGCAGGCTACAAATTGACGCCAGATTAAATCATACAAGCGCACAGCATCTTTATCCATGCCACTTAAATGATCCGCGAGCATTTTCACATCAGAAGGACGAATCGCTTCGTGCGCTTCTTGTGCGTTTTCTTTATTTGAATAGAAATTCGGTTTAGCGGGCAAATAATCTTTGCCGAAATGACTTTCGATATAAGAGCGTGCCATATTTAATGCATCTTGGCTCAAGTTGGTAGAGTCCGTACGCATATAAGTGATGTAACCGGCTTCGTATAAACGTTGTGCCAACATCATGGTTTTCTTCACCCCAAAACCTAAACGCGTGCTCGCAGTTTGTTGTAAGGTTGAAGTGATAAATGGGGCTCTTGGTTTAGAACCTGTTGGTTTTGTTTCTAAATCTGTGACAACGTAATGTGATTTATTTAAGAAATCGACCGCACTTTGCGCTTCTTTTTCATTTTTCGGCTCAAATTTTTTGCCTTTATATTGCACCACATCCAAACGTAAGTCTTCTTTCTTACTCGTTTGGGTTAGTGCTTCAATTTCCCAAAACTCTTCCGGTTGGAATGCTTTGATTTCACGTTCACGCTCTACCACCAATTTCACGGCAACAGATTGTACTCGCCCTGCAGATAAACCGCGCGCCACTTTCTTCCATAATAATGGCGACACCATAAAGCCTACCACGCGGTCTAAGAAACGACGGGTTTGCTGAGCATTAACCTGGTCCATATTAATGTGAGCAGGATGCTGGAATGCTTTTTCTATCGCTTTCTTCGTAATCTCATTAAATACAACGCGACTAAAACGACTATCATCGCCACCAATGACTTCACGTAAATGCCACGCGATAGCCTCTCCTTCTCTATCCAAGTCGGTTGCGAGATAAACATGGTCAGATTTTTTAGCGAGGGATTTTAATTCGGCTACTACTTTTTCTTTGCCTGGTAGAATTTGGTAATTGGCTTTCCAATCATGATAAGGGTCAATCCCCATACGTTTCACTAAGGCTGCACGGTCTTTTTCTGCTTTAATTTTGTTTTTTTCTTCCGCACTTAATCCTTTAGTGGAAACTGGTTTAGCTTTCTCGCCTGTGCTACTCCCTGCTGTAGGCAAATCACAAATATGCCCTACGCTGGATTTCACCACATACTGGCTACCTAAATATTTATTGATGGTTTTCGCTTTGGCCGGCGACTCCACAATCACTAAAGATTTGCTCATTTGCTTACCTAAAATATAACTAGAATTCTGTAAAATTGGCGATATACTGCAAACTTACGCCGATAAAATCAAGCTTTTTTTCAAAAAGGATTTATAAATGGATAAACTCAATGCAATTTCGGTTTTCTGTAAAGTAATCGAAACGCAAAGTTTTACACAAGCCGCAAACCAACAGAATATTTCTGTGGCGATGGCGAGTAAATTAGTTTCACAATTAGAAGAACATTTAAAAACGCGATTATTACAACGTACAACACGAAAAATTGTGCCAACTGAAGCCGGGATGCTTTATTACCAACGTTGCCAAGCTATTCTATTAGATTTAAGCGAGGCTGATTCTAGCATTAGTAATATGGCGACAAGCTTGCAAGGGAATTTATTAATCTCTGTACCGCGTGATTTTGGCTTACTTTATATTTCACCTAACTTGCCTAAATTTATTGAGATTCATCCCAATTTACACGTAGAAATTGAATTTGAAGACAAACGTGTTGATCTCGTTGCTGAGGGCTATGACTTAGCACTACGTATCGGCTATATGCAAGATAGCTCACTTGTTGCGCGTAAAATTAGCAGCTCCCCTATGCATTTTGTTGCTTCGCCAAGTTATTTAGAAGCGCGAGGCACACCGCTCACACCTGACGATTTAGAATATCATCAAGGTTTACTTTATAAATCATCGTTAAATCAAGTGCATTGGCAATCAACAAAAGCCAATCAAATTCAACGTTATAAAATTCAATCTAAAGTAGTTTCCAATAATGGTATGGCGTTGTTAGAAATGACGAAAGCAGGCTTGGGTATTAGCAATTCACCTAGTTTCTTTGTCAAAGATGCGCTTGCTTCAGGTGAATTAGTTGAAATTTTGTCTGAATATAAACAAAAACCTTTAGATATTTATGTGGTTTATCCAAATCGTCGTCATTTACCGGCAAAAGTTCGCGCATTTATTGAATTTCTCGCGAGTCTCGGTTTGTGTGAAAACAGTCAAATATAAAAAACAAGGGCGGATTTAACCGCCCTTTATTATTCAAATAATGTCCAAATCGGTTTTACCTCTTCAGGTAAAAACAAATTTTTTCCTAATTCAATCCATCCACAAGGAAAATGAAAATCCGAGCCTAAAGAGGCCGCTAAGTCATATTCATTAGCTAAACGCGCAAGGTACTGACGTTGATCTTTAGTTTGTCCACTATCTGCGACTTCCATGCCATCACCACCCCATTGTTTGAAATCAACAATTAATCGACGAATCCATTTTCCTGTCATGTTATAACGCATAGGATGGGCAATGACTGCAACTCCTCCAGCAACATGAATCGTATCAATCGCTGTTGGAATATCCACCCATTCAGCTTTGACAAAACACGATTTTCCACCGCCGAGATAACGCTTAAAGGCTTGTCCATCATTTGAAACCTTTCCAATTTGCACCAAATAACGCGCATAATGGGCACGAGTTACTTCTCCATTAGCTAACGCTTTTGCCCCTTCATAGGCATTGGGGACGCCTACTTTTTCTAATTTATGACCAATTTCAACCGCTCTTTTTTCTCTCAGTGATTTTTGTTCGGCTAAAAGTGCGGTCATTTTGGGATGCGTTTTATCAAAATTTAATCCAACAATATGGATGCCACGACCTTCCCAATTCGTTGAAATTTCTACGCCATTAATTAGCTCAATACCTAATTTATCTGCTTCAAGTTTGGCTTCATCAATGCCCATCACGGTGTCGTGATCACATAAAGCAAGCACATTGACACCTTGCTCATGAGCTCGTTGCACAAGCTCCGTAGGCGTTAAAACACCATCTGAAGCCGTACTATGGCAATGTAAATCATATTTGATCATCGGCTTTCCTATAAATTAGTTTGAATAGTGTAATTATCTTCATTAACAATTACAGCTTGGCTATTTGTTAAAGGGAGTAAATTCAATTTGGGTTGATAGATCTGAACAGTTTTCTTTGAACTCTCTTCAAAAGGAAACTCACCATAATGTGGAACAATTGCAAAATCGACTAAATTTAAAGCTGAATAATTGGTTAAATCGATAGCTATATTTTTGTCATCCATAATTTGATTATACTCGATGTCGCTGGCGGTAATAATAGCACCGGCAGATTCACCAAGATAAAGCATACCTTCATCAATTCGTTTTTTTATATGTGGTAATAAATGCTTTCTTTTCAACTCTTGTAATAGATAAAACGTATTACCACCAGAAATGTAAAGGCTCGGCGTATAATTTAATTTCTCTTTAATAACCTCTTCTGTTTCTTGGGCGATATCCAAAACATCGACTTCAAAACCTAATTTATGAAAAATATCTTTTGCCTCATTAATGTATTCAACATAGCTTTCTACATTACCTGCAGTAGGAATAAATAGCACTTTATGCAATAAAAAATGCTGTTTTAAAAATCGTCTGAAAAGATTTTCTACGGCAGCAAAATAAGAGGCTAGAAATAATGTTTTCATATTATTTCTCTCTTACTTAATCTCCTGAACCAAGCCTTTAACTAAGCTTGGACCGTGATAAATCAAACCCGAATAAACTTGTAACAATTCAGCACCCGCTTCAATCTTCTCTTGTGCATTTTGTACACCATCAATGCCACCACTCCCAATAATCGGAATTTGACCTTTCAGCTCTTGATGCAATCTTCGAATAATTTCTGTACTTTTCTGCTGTAACGGTTTTCCACTTAAGCCGCCTTGTTGTTCCGCATTTTTCAAACCTGTGACGTTGTCGCGTGAAATGGTCGTGTTAGTCGCAATTACCCCATCCATTTGATGACGAAGTAACGTATCTGCAATTTGAACGAGTTCGCTCTCGGATAAATCAGGTGCGATTTTTACTGCAATCGGCACATATTTGTTATATTGCTCAGCTAATACTTTTTGACGCTGTTTTATACTTTGCAATAAATCATCAAAGTAATCACCATACTGTAATTGACGTAAATCTGGAGTATTCGGTGATGAAATATTTACCGTAATATAATCCGCATAGTTATAAGCTTTGTTTAAGCAAAATAAGTAATCATCTTTACCCTTTTCAATCGGTGTGACTTTATTTTTGCCAATATTAATCCCAATTACGCCATCAAATTTTGCCTTTTTAACATTCTCAATCGCATAATCAATACCATAATTATTGAATCCGTTACGGTTAATAATCCCTTCTGCTTCCACTAAACGGAATTGACGAGGTTTCGCATTTCCCTCTTGCGCTAAAGGCGTAACCGTTCCCACTTCAATAAAACCAAATCCCATCGCACCAAATCCATTAATCGCTTCGGCATTTTTATCAGCTCCCGCTGCTAACCCAATAGGATTTTTAAAGGTAATGCCCATCACTTGCTTAGGCGTACCTTGTGGACAAGCCAAAAGCTGCTTTAATAAAAATTGGCAAGGTGATTTACCCGCTAAATGCAGTGATTTAATCACTAAATCATGGGCGGTTTCAGGATCAAGGGAAAAAATGGCTTTACGGATCAAAGAATACATACTCGTTTATCTCTCAGGATAGTTCACTGTAAATGGAAAGTGCGGTCAAAATTAACCGCACTTTTTGTTTTATTGCAAGGCTTTTTCAATCTTCTCAAATAAATCTTTTGAGAGATCTTCAACAGCACTTAATCGTTCTAAGGCGCGTTTCATTAACGTTTGACGTTGCGCATCAAAACGTGAGAAACGAATTAATGGCTCAATTAAACGCGCAGCCACTTGTGGATTTGTTTCATTTAAACGAATTAAAACATCTGTTAAGAAACGATAGCCTGAGCCACTAATATGATGGAAAGCTTTTAAGTTGTGATTTGCAAAGCTACCCACTAATGAACGTAAACGGTTTGGATTGTTGAAGTTAAAGCTTGGGTGATCCATTAATGCTTGTACAATTTCCAATACGTTTTCATCAGGACGAGTTGCTTGTAAAGCAAACCATTTATCCATGACTAAGCCATCATGTTGCCATTTTTGTTCGAAATCCGCTAACAAGGTATCACGACAAGGTAATGCTGCTTTGGTTGCCATATTTAATGCCGCCAACGTATCTGTCATATTATTGGCATTATTATAATGTTTTTGGACTACATTATTACCAAGATTGGTGTAAGCCAAATAACTTAAACAAAGATTACGCATTGCTCGTAAGGCGATATCTTCTTGTGTTACTCGATAATCTTCAAGACGAATATGGGTGTAAATACGCAATAAATCTTCTTTCAAGTATTCTGCAATTTGCACCAACATAAATTCTCTTGCGGCTGCAATGCCATCTGGATCAATCGTTTTAAAGCTTTCTGCAAACTCAATGTCTTTTGGCAAGGTTAGAATTAATGTGGCTAATTCAATATCTTGTTCATAATTTTCCAATACATGCGCAAGTGCAGTCAAAACATCAGATGAAATGTCAAAGGCTTCACCTTGTTGGAAATGCGCCACATTACGACGCAATTCTTGGGTAAACAGCATTTGTGCTGCATCCCAACGAGCAAATTGGTTATCAGCGAATTTAAGCAAACCTAATAACTGCTCTGTGGTGTAATCATAATCCAGTTTCACTGGTGCAGAGAAATCACATAATAACGCAGGAATTGGGCGACCATAAATGCCATGGAACTCAAACACTTGGTCTTTTTCTGTTACATTTAATACATCACTTAACAATTCACCGTTATGCTGTAACATTTGTTTCGTGCCTTTGGCATCATAAAGTGCAATTTTCAATGGAATATGTAAGTTTACTTTTTCCATTTGGTCCGCTGTTGGCGGCGTAGATTGCGAAACCGTTAAACGATAAGTATGAGTTTGTTCATCATAGGCATCGCTAATCAATAATTCTGGCGTACCTGATTGGCTATACCAACGACGGAATTGTGCTAAATTAACATCATTCGCACGTTCCATTGCGGAAACAAAATCTTCACAGGTTGCCGCTTTACCATCGTTTTCTGCAATATAAAGTTGCATCCCTTTTTGGAAACCTTGTTCACCTAACAAGGTGTGCAACATACGAATCACTTCTGCCCCTTTTTCATATACAGTCACGGTATAGAAGTTATTCATTTCAATGACTTTTTCAGGGCGAATTGGGTGTGACATAGGGCTTGCATCTTCGGCAAATTGCACCGTACGTAAGAATTTCACGTTATTAATACGATTAACAGCACGGGAGCCCGTATCAGATGAAAATTCTTGATCACGGAAAACCGTTAAACCTTCTTTCAAGCTTAATTGGAACCAATCTCGGCAAGTTACACGGTTTCCTGTCCAGTTATGGAAATATTCATGTGCAATCACACTTTCAATGGCAAGGTAATCATCATCGGTTGCCGTTTGTGGATTTGCCAACACAAATTTAGAGTTAAAGATATTCAACCCTTTATTTTCCATGGCGCCCATATTGAAGAAATCCACGGCAACGATCATGTAAATATCTAAGTCATATTCTAAATTGAAACGGTCTTCATCCCATTTCATCGCTTTTTTCAGACTTTCCATTGCCCAAGCTGCACGATCAAGATTGCCGCGATCGACATAAAGCTCTAAGGCCACTTCACGACCACTTTTTGTCGTAAAGGTATCTTGTAATAAATCAAAATCACCTGCCACTAAAGCGAATAAATAGCTTGGTTTAGGGAATGGGTCATTCCATTCAACCCAATGACGACCATCCTCTAACTCGCCACTTGCAATGCGGTTACCATTAGAAAGCAAGTAAGGATATTTAGTTTTATCTGCGGTAATTTTGGTTGTATAGCGAGCTAATACATCAGGACGATCAAGCATATAGGTAATTTGACGGAAACCTTCTGCTTCGCATTGAGTACAAATGCCTTCACCTGATTGATAAAGCCCTTGTAAAGAGGTGTTTTGTGCAGGCTCTAGATTCGTCACAATTTCAAGCTCAAAATTGGCCGCACTTTGATTGGTTAAATCTAACGTTAAACTTTCGTGGTCTTGATGATAATGTTTGAAATCTTCGCCATTAAATTTGATGGAAGCAAATTGGAAACCATGACCATCTAATCGTAGGTGTGTTGCTTCGTCGTTTAAACGTTGGAAAGTTGTTTTTGCAGTGACAACGGTATGGTTAGGATCTAATTGAAAATCAAGGAAAATATCCGTAACTGTAAAATCAGGTTGTTTGTAATCTTTTCTATATTTCGCTTTAGCTAACATAATCTGCTCTATTTCTAAGAAAAAAACTCCTATTAGGATAAAATTTTATGACAAAACTTGCAATGTAATTTTCAGTCTTTACCGCATAGCAAACGATTGCTTAAAAGTGGGCAAATATGCTATTCTACGCATCGTTTTTTATCAGATAATTTTTTAAAAATATGTCAAATACCGCACAAATTGCTATTGTTATGGGCTCTAAAAGCGATTGGGCAACCATGCAAGAAGCAACTCAAATTTTAGATGAACTCAATGTGGCATATCATGTTGAAGTCGTTTCCGCACATCGAACCCCCGACAAACTGTTTGAATTTGCCGAAAATGCACAAAAAAACGGTTACAAAGTGATTATTGCAGGTGCAGGTGGTGCAGCACATTTACCTGGTATGATTGCGGCCAAAACGCTTGTGCCCGTATTGGGTGTCCCTGTTAAAAGCTCTATGTTAAGCGGTGTTGATAGCCTTTATTCTATCGTACAAATGCCTAAAGGCATTCCTGTTGGTACGTTAGCAATTGGCCCTGCTGGTGCTGCTAATGCAGGATTACTCGCCGCACAAATTCTTGCCGGTTGGGATGATGCGTTATTTGCTCGCCTACAAGTATTCCGCGAAAATCAAACTAATATGGTATTGGATAATCCTGATCCACGTACATAAAACACCTTTAAATTTGACCGCACTTTTTAAAGTGCGGTTGTTTTTTTAGCTAGATTTGATGAGAAATTTTATGCAAAACTCTACCCTCTATCCTACCGTTTATGTGCTTGGTAATGGTCAACTCGGCAGAATGTTACGTTATGCAGGCGCCCCTTTAGATATTCACGTTCAACCGCTTGAATTCAATGCGCCCGTATTTGATTTACCTAAAGATGCCATCATTACCGCGGAAATTGAACGTTGGGAAAAAACACCGTTAACTGAATTATTAGGTCATCATAAAAATTTCGTTAATCAGAATGTTTTTGGCTTATTAGCCGATCGTTTTACCCAAAAATCTTTACTGGATGAACTCAATCTCTCTACCTCACCATGGTGTTTATTAAAAGATAAAACGCAATGGCCCGAAGTATTTAAAAACGTGGGCGAAAAAGTCGTGGTAAAACGCCGCACAGGTGGTTATGACGGTCGCGGCCAATGGATTATTATGGAAAATAATCAAAGTGACATTACGGACGATTTATTCGGTGAAGTTATCGCAGAAAAATTCATTCCTTTTGATTATGAAGTGTCTATCGTAGGCGCAAGATTTAAAAATGGCGAAAAACGTTTCTATCCGGTGACACATAACCTACAGCAAAATGGCATTTTACGTTACAGTGTGACAGATATTTCATTCCCTCAACAACAAAGCCAACAAACTCAGGCTGAATCTATGCTCGGAAAAATCATGGACAAGCTTGAATATTTGGGTGTAATGGCGATGGAATGCTTTGTGGTGGGCGATAAATTATTAATTAATGAGCTCGCCCCTCGTGTGCATAACAGTGGACATTGGACGCAACTAGGTTGTGCCATTAGTCAATTTGAATTGCATCTACGTGCTTTATTAGATTTACCTACATCGTCATTACAACCCATTGCACCAAGTGTCATGGTCAATTTGATTGGTACAGAGCATAATCCACAATGGTTGAACACGCCTTTCTCCCAGTTACATTGGTATGGTAAAGAAGTTCGTCCAGGTAGAAAATTAGGTCATATCAATATTACACATCCTGATAAAATGATCATTATTCAACAGCTTGAAAAACTTCGTCACGAACTCCCTGAAGACTATCAATCTGGTTTAAATTGGGCGATTGAAAAATTAAAATAATTAAAAAAACAACCGCACTTTTTGATGAATATCTAAAAACATCAAAGTGCGGTTGATTTTTATTAGGTTCTTCTTGATAAAATCCATCGACTGAAGTATAAGATTATTTATCTCACAACACATACATAAGGAAAAGCTATGTTTGAACATATCAAAGCGGCTCCGGCCGATCCTATCTTAGGCTTAGGCGAAGCATTCAAATCTGAAACACGTGAAAATAAAATCAATTTAGGTATTGGCGTTTATAAAGATGCACAAGGTACAACGCCGATTATGCGTGCGGTAAAAGAAGCCGAAAAACGCTTATTTGATAACGAAAAAACGAAAAACTATCTGACTATCGATGGTATTGCAGATTATAACGAACGTACAAAAGAACTCCTTTTCGGTAAAGATTCAGAAGTTATTAAAGCAAATCGAGCAAGAACGGTACAAAGCTTAGGCGGTACAGGTGCATTACGTATTGCTGCGGAGTTCATCAAACGCCAAACCAAAGCTCAAAATGTGTGGATTAGTACGCCAACATGGCCAAACCACAATGCCATTTTCAATGCGGTAGGCATGACAATTCGTGAATATCGTTATTATGATGCTGAACGCAAAGCCCTTGACTGGGAACATTTACTTGAAGATTTAAGCCAAGCAAGCGAAGGCGATGTCGTGCTTTTACACGGTTGCTGCCACAATCCAACCGGTATTGACCCAACTCCTGAACAATGGCAAGAATTAGCTGCGCTTTCAGCAAAAAATGGCTGGTTACCACTCTTTGACTTTGCTTATCAAGGTTTAGCCAATGGCTTAGAGCAAGATGCTTACGGTTTACGTGCTTTTGCGGCAAATCATAAAGAATTATTAGTGGCGAGTTCATTCTCTAAAAACTTTGGTTTATACAATGAGCGTGTCGGTGCCTTTACCCTTGTGGCAGAAAATGCAGAAATTGCTTCAACTGCATTAACACAGGTGAAATCAATTATTCGTACACTCTACTCTAACCCTGCATCTCACGGTGGGGCGACCGTAGCAACAGTGTTAAATGATCCACAACTTCGTCAAGAATGGGAAAATGAATTAACTGAAATGCGTGAACGCATCAAAAAAATGCGTCATTTATTCGTTCAATTATTAAAAGAATACGGTGCAGAACAAGATTTTAGCTTTATCATGGAACAAAACGGTATGTTCTCTTTCAGCGGCTTGTCACCTGAACAAGTGGATCGTTTAAAAGATGAATTTGCGATTTACGCGGTTCGTTCTGGTCGTATCAACGTAGCTGGTATCACTGAAGACAATGTTCGTTATTTATGTGAAAGCATTGTAAAAGTGCTTTAATCAATAAAAATAAAAAGTGCGGTTAAATTTGACCGCACTTTTTTTCATCTCTACATATCAAAAAGAAAAGGCAGATTTTACTCTGCCTTTTTATCAAACAATTACCATTGGTAACCGATACTTCCGCCCCAGTTCACATCACTGCGGGTATTGATACTTGCACCAACTTTAATCGAAATTTTGTTGTTATCAGAATTTCGACCATAACCAACCGCTATTGCATTTTCATTGCGATAACCACCAACACCAACAGAAACTAAGCTTTTACCTGCTTCATTTGGACGTTGTAAGAAAGAAATCGCTGTCGCACCTGCGATACCTGCACGTAAACGACGATCAACGTGATCAATTTTGTTGTCTAAACGATTGATGTTGTTATTAATGTTTTTCACTGCATTATCAACATAACGTTTATTTACTGCATCAGTTGGGTCTTTAGGATCGGCCACATTCACAATACGATTATTATGAACATCCAATCCACCGTGTGCATGGACAGTACCGCCAACGTTAAGATCACCCGTTGTTGTCACATTTTTAAATGTCGGTGTATCAGATACTGCAACACTTAACACTTTGCCTTTTTTGTGGGTTAATTTAATATTTTTACCCGCATCAAGTGTCAATTTATCCATTTTTGTTGCAGTAGATTGAACCGTTTCTTCTGTCACTTCATTTACAACAGTACCTTCAGATGCACTTGCAGTCACGTTAAATCCACGACCTGCTGCGTTTTTAATTTCATCTTTAGTTTTTTGTGAAAGATCCACTTTGTAATTGGTTACTGTGGTAACAGAAAGACCATCTTTTTTGGTCGTTTCTCCACCTACTGTTACAGTAATTGCATCAGAACCTGCTTCAACTGATGCTGACGTGTCTTTTGCATTCACTTTAATTTCTGCTGCATTCTCACCATCTTTTACAACGACTTTAGTATTTTCACCATCCACAAAATTTACTTTGCCATGGGTATTAATACGTGATGTTTCTTTACCATTGTTTTGAATGTTAAAGCCTGCATTGTAATATGCTTGATATAACTGACTACCATTTACCGCATCATTTGAATCAGCAGTAATTCGACCTGCACCCACATTTTGGATTTGGCGAACAAGAGAGCCATCACCGACAGATACTGCACCGGTTGATTCTTTAGTGAAAGAATCACCAAAATCAAAATCAATTATCGTTTTATATGAAGAGGTGCCGTTATAATTAATTGTTTTTGAACTTGCATCATCATTAAAAGATTGTAATTTTGTTGCAGTATCATCAAATACATTTTTTGCCCCTGCAGAACTTGAGCCTAGAGCAACTGAATCTTCATGAGTATTAGTGGAATCAGAACCTAATGCAACAGAATTTGCTGCAGTCGCATTACCACCAATAGCAATACTGCTTGTACCAGTCGCATTTCCTAAAATAGCTGCAGAGTTAGTTTCACTTGCTTTAGAATTTCTACCCATCGCAATAGAATTATAACCCTCAGCTTTGGTGCTTTCACCAATCGCGATTGAGCTCACTCCTGAAGCATTACCCTCCCTTCCTAGAGCGAGGGCATTTTCTGCAGATGATTTTGATCTAAGTCCAATAGCTACAGCTCCTGTTTGACTCGAGTTTGCCGAATCACCAATCGCAACAGATGAATTACCAGTTGCATGAGCTGAATATCCTAAAGCTGCTGACTCATGCCCATCAGCATGAGCCATATCCCCCAAAGCAGTTGCAGAATAACCTTGAGCAACAGCAATAGAGCCAATTGCCAGTGCATGATGGTTAAGAGCTTTTGAAGACTGGCCTAATGCAATACTATTACCACCTGTTGCCTTAGATACAACCCCTAAAGCAATTGAGCGCTCGGCTGTCGCCTGAGCTTGAATACCATAAGCAGCAGAAGCTTGGCCACTTGCAACTGAACGTACACCAATAGTAACTGCATTTTCTCCACTCGCATTAGCTATAAAGCCTAAAGCAATAGCATCATTTCCTGATGATTTTGCGCCATTACCCATAGCGATCGCGCCACGGCCACTTGCATTTGCTTCATTACCGATAGCAGTAGCCCACCCTGCAACACTTGCTTTTGCACCATAACCAACTGCCGTACCTAGTCTTGGAGCATCACTGCCTGCACCAATTGCAATACCGCCTGAGCCCCAGCCCTTAGCTTTATCACCAATAGCAATAGTTTGTTGATTGCTTGAATAAGCTTCGTTACCAATCGCAATATTATTGCTTCCACCATTCTCAACTTTCGCATTTGTGCCTAAAACAACTGCATTAGCTGTATCTACATAAGCATCTTTTCCACCTACAACTGTATTTTTGTCATTTACGACAACATTGGTTTCAGCCATCGCACTTGTGGTTGCACCTGCTAAAACTGCAGCGCCAATAATTACATTTAATGCTTTACGTTTGTCAGTTTGAGATGATTTACTCACAGATTTGCTTAGTTCTGAAACAGCAACCCAGCATTGATTTACTTTATTCCAAATAATTTTAAAAACATGATTCATATTAAAGTTTCCTATAATCTAAAAATAACTAGTCAAGAAAAACAAAATCTTGATTCTGTATAAGTATAATACGAAACTCAGCAATTAACAGATAATTTACAAGATTTTACAAAAGCTGACAAAGAATAGTTTTTTTATGGAAAAGTTAAATGTAATGTAAAGATAAATTAAAGATAAATTAAAGATAAATTAAAGATAAATTAAAGATAAATTAAAGGTAAATTAAAGATAAATTAATAACTTAAAGTATATGTATAATTATATACTTATTCTGCTAATAAAAGTAAAAATGGCCATAAAAATGACCATTTTTTATATTGAATTACCACTTCTCTAACGCTTCTTTATCGCTTTCTCTTGCTTCAATCCAACGTTCACCTTGATTAGTTTGTTCTTTTTTCCAGAACGGAGCTTTGGATTTTAAAAAGTCCATAATAAATTCATTAGCATGGTAAGCATCACCTCGGTGAGCAGAACTAATTCCAACTAAAACAATTTCATCTCCGGTATGTAAAAGTCCCACACGATGAATCACTGACACTCGCTGAATATCCCAACGAGCTTTAGCCTGTTCTACAATTTCACGTAAGGCTTTTTCTGTCATTGCGGGATAATGTTCTAGGTATAAGCTAGATACCTCATCGCCTAAATTAAGATCGCGTACTTTACCCACAAAAATAACTGTTGCACCAACCGAATGTTGCTCAGAAAGCCATTGGTAAACGGCATTTTGATCGAAAGGCTGTTCTTGTACTGAAATTTGAATATCCGTCATTTAGCCTCCTGTTACCGGTGGGAAAAACGCAATTTCATCCCCATTTTTGACCGCACTTTCTAATGGCATCAAAGTTTGATTGATAGCGACTAAAAGCTTCCCTTTTTCTAACGCTAACGCCCATCTATCACCTTTTTGAGCAAGATGTTCACGCACCGCTTCCGCTGTTGCAAAATCGCCTTCAAGCTGAATAGAATCGACGCCAATTAATTCACGAGTTTGAGCAAAAAATAAAACATTTAACATCTTATTTTTCCTCCGCAATAAAATGGCCTGATTTTCCACCGCTCTTTTCTAACAGGCGAACATGTTCAATCACCATGTCTTTTTGTACGGCTTTACACATATCGTAAATAGTTAAAGCTGCCACACTTGCTGCCGTTAATGCTTCCATTTCTACGCCGGTTTTTCCGGTTAATTTGCAAAGAGATTGAATACGAACTTGGTTTGTTTCAAGTAACGGTTCTAAATTCACTTCTACTTTAGAAAGTAACAATGGATGGCAAAGCGGGATAAGCTCCCAAGTGCGTTTTGCGGCTTGAATACCTGCAATACGTGCTGTAGCAAATACATCGCCTTTGTGATGTTTGCCTTCCACGATCATGGAAAGGGTTTCTTTTGACATGGTTACAATGGCTTCAGCACGAGCTTCGCGAACAGTCTCTGCCTTTGCAGAAACATCCACCATATTGGCTTCGCCTTGAGAATTGATATGCGTAAATGTAGTCATAATAAAATAAAGTGCGGTTAAAATATTGAATATTTTACATGTGTGACAAAAGCAAAATAAGTGAATCGTTTATTCACTTATTTACTTTTAGCCGCCAATAGAAGCTAAATGGTTTCTTACGCCACTATCACCGATATGTAAATAATGATGTTCACGTTTACCTTGAAGTGCGGCAAAAATACGGGCTTGCAAAATATCTTGCTGTTCATGGGATTGCAATAAATCACGTAATTCAATGCCTTCTTCGCCGAATAAACAGAGATGAAGTTTGCCCTTCGCTGATACTCTAAGACGATTACAGCTTGCGCAGAAATTCTTCTCATAAGGCATAATTAAGCCAATTTCACCAGCATAATCAGGATGCGTAAATACTTTAGCAGGGCCATCAGTATGGGATTTGTGTTGTAATTGCCAACCATTTTGCAGCAATTTATCCGCTAATACTTGTCCTGAAAGATGGAATTTATCAAAGAAACTATCCATTTCGCCCGTTTGCATGAGTTCGATAAAGCGCATTTGAATTGGGCGATCTTTCACCCAAACAAGGAATTGCTCAAACTCTTTGTCATTCAAATTTTTCATTAAAACTGAATTGACTTTAACTTTGTTGTAGCCCACTTCGAATGCACGATCGATACCACGCATCACGTCATCAAATTTATTGATACCCGTAATTTGATGGAACATTTTGGGATCTAAGCTATCAACACTGACGTTAATAGACGTAATCCCTGCTTTCTTCCAATCAGCCACATCTTTTGCCATGCGATAGCCATTTGTCGTGACAGCTAATTGACGAATGCCATCAATGTTAGCAATGCTTTCAGCAATAGAAATAAAATCTTTGCGTAAAGTCGGCTCGCCACCTGTTAAACGGATTTTCTCTGTGCCCATTTCAGCAAACGCTTGAGCAAGGTGGGTGATTTCTTTTAAGGTTAAGAAACTTGGCTTGTTAGCTTCAGGTTGATAACCATCAGGTAAACAATAGGTACAACGAAAGTTACACTGATCGGTAATCGACAGTCGTAGATAGTAATATTGGCGTTGGAAAGGATCGACTAAGCGAGACTCTCCTACGTTTTTAATAGGAATGGATTGCATTTTACACCTTTCTAAATATGGAGAGGATAAACCGTTTCCAGCGTATCCCTGAATAACGTACCGCGTTATTGGCTTGCCGCCGTATTTCTTGTGAAACTTAGGCTAAACAAGCTCGGAGTTATGCGTTAAAAATAAATTGTGTTGATATTGTAATAAAAGCAAGCGGTTAATAGCAATAATTTGGTAAAATAACCCAACTATATTGATAAAAATAACAGCATTAACTTATATAAAAAAATATATAACATTATTTTTTATAATTATTTATAGGTAAAAAAGGAAGAAAAATGTCTGATTTATCTCGTCACAGCCGTCATGAACATTTAGACGAAATCAAACATATTGTTGCCATTGGTGGTGGCCATGGATTAGGGCGTGTATTATCGGCGCTTAGTTTTATGAAAGAGCGTTTAACCGGTATTGTCACCACCACAGATAACGGCGGTTCAACTGGCCGAATTCGCCAAGAACAAGGTGGTATTGCGTGGGGCGATCTACGTAATTGCTTAAACCAAATCATCATTGAGCCAAGCACGGCATCTGCATTATTTGAATACCGCTTTACTGGTGAAGGTGAACTTTCTGGGCATAATTTAGGCAATTTAATGCTCAAAGCCTTAGAAGATATGCATATTCGCCCCATTGAAGCCATTAACTTAATTCGTGAATTACTCAAAGTAAAATCTCACATTATTCCCATGTCAGAAGAACCTGTTCATCTTGCCGCGAGTTTAGGTTCAGGCTCCAGTATTGTCGGTGAAGTGAGCATTGATAATTTAACAGAATTACCCCAATCACTTTTCTTAGTGCCTATGGTTAAAGCTGCACAAGAAGCCATCCAAGCATTGGAGCAAGCGGAAGTCATTTTACTTGGTCCAGGAAGTTTTATGACGAGCATTATGCCTCCGCTATTGCTACCTGAATTAGCTACTGCCCTGCGTGATAGCAAAGCGAAAGTGATTTTTATTGATAATTTAGGGGTAGAAATTGGCGCCGCCTCTCAGCTTTCACTGGCTGATCGTATTCAGAAAATTCATGAAATTGTTGGCGAACCCATTATTGATGGTGTCATTACACCTTATCGCGAAAAAAGTGCGGTCGATTTGTCTGCGATTTCTTCTGTTAAAATTTTAGCTAAACGCTTGAATGCAGATGATATCAGCTATCGTCATGACAGAACATTACTTGCCAAAGCTATCGATGAATTAGTGGGTGAATTAGATTACGAATAAAAAACCGCACGTTAAAGTGCGGTCATTTTTTGCTTATTTTTTCCCGAAAACTCTTACATTCGTGAAACCATTTTCTTTTAAATAAAGTGCTTGCAGTTTACTCATCACACCTCGCTCACAATAAAGCACATAATTTTTACTTTGATCTAATGAGCCGAATTGTGAAGATAATTTATAAAACGGCAGTTGCATCACTTGATGCTCATCTGATTCAAATGGATTTTCATCTGTCTCTTCTGGGCTGCGAATATCTAAAATAATATCATTTTCACCAAGCACTGAAATGGTATCCACTTCCACCACTTCTTTCTCCGTTTCTTCTGCAATCTGACGAATATCTAAATATTGTGCATTTTCAACCGCACTTTCCAACACGCCAAAATCAAAGTGATTTTCTTCTTCAAGAATTTTTTCACGTACTGCTTTAATCGTTGGATTTTTAGAAATCACTCCACAGAATTCCGGCATTGATTTAGCAATATCATCTGTGCCGATCTCTTTCGCCATCGCGATAATTTGTTCTTTATCATGGGTAATGAGTGGACGTAATACTAACGCATCAGATGCTTCATCAATTAAACGTAAATTGGTCAAGGTTTGGCTCGAAACTTGTCCGAGTGCTTCGCCAGTAACAATGGCTTGAATATCAAAGCGTTGTGCGACTTTACTTGCAGCTCGTACCATCATTCGTTTTAACACGACGCCCATTTGTCCGTTATCGACTTTCTCTAAAATCTCGCCCACTACGCCTTCAAAAGGAATGGCAATAAAGCGGACTTTATGAGATGAGCTATAGCAATTCCAAATATGGTAAGCCATTTGTTTCACGCCAATTTCATGGGCTGCACCACCTAAATTGAAGAAACAATAATGCACACGTGAACCACGGCGAATGAGCATATAACTGGATACGCCTGAGTCAAAGCCCCCTGAAATCAATGAAAGCACGTCTTCCTGCGTCCCAATTGGATAACCACCAAGGCCAACATGACGAGCTCTCACCAGCATCATTTTGTCATCTTCAATATCAATACGCACCGTCACATCAGGATTTTTTAAGCGTACTTTTGCACTTTCAATATGCTGATTTAAACCACCACCGATATAACGTTCTGCTTCAATGGAACTAAAATCATGTTTTCCTTTGCGTTTTACACGTACACAAAAAGTTTTGTTTTCAAGTTGAGTAGCAACATCCGCTAAGGTTAACTCAAAGATATGATGTAAATCGGTAAACGGTTTTTCTTCCACTTCTAAAAAATGATGAATACCCGGAATGCGTTGTAAAAGCGCAATCAACTCTTCACGATTGGCTTCATTTTTTGACCGCACTTCGATGTAATCCCAATGACGAACAACAGCCGTTTCTTCATCATATTTTTGTAAAATATTGCGGATATTAGAGGTCAAAATTTTCGCGAAACGCTTACGCACGGTTTCGCTTTTAATCATAATTTCAGGAAAAAGTTTAACAATAAATTTCATAATAATCTGTGAATAATAAAAAATGGCCGTATTGTACGCTAAATTCCAGATCCCACAAAGTTCAAATTCTCACGAAAAACTGACCGCACTTTGAAATAAGTTTTTAACATCCCTATAAAAATCAAGTACAATACGGAGCAATTTATTCATCTGAAAAGGATAATTTAATGGCGCGTAAACCAGCAAATGCTGAACCAGATTTTGAAACAACACTTGCACAATTAGAAACCATTGTGACAAAACTTGAAAGCGGTGAATTACCATTGGAAGATGCGCTGAAAGAATTTGAAAATGGCATTAAATTGGCTCAACTTGGCCAAGAACGCTTACAACAAGCAGAGCAACGTATTCAAATTTTGTTACAAAAAAGCGAAACCGCCCCATTAAGTGATTATCAAGGGGACGAGTAATCCATGAGTTATCAATTCGGCACTGAACTCAAACAAGTTCAAGATCGTATTAATCAGTTTTTAGCCAATCAATTTGAAGAAATTGACTCTTATAATGCCCCTTTGCGTGATGCCATGAAATATGGCTTATTGCTAGGCGGCAAACGCGTTCGTCCTTTCCTTGTCTATGCAACGGGTAAAATGCTGGGCGCAGAAATGTCCGCTTTAGATTACGCGGCAGCAGCCATTGAATCTATTCACGCTTATTCTTTAATCCATGATGATTTACCTGCAATGGACAACGATGAACTTCGTCGTGGTCAACCAACTTGTCATATTGCTTTTGATGAAGCTACGGCTATTTTAGCAGGCGATGCGTTACAAACTTTTGCCTTTGAAATTCTTACCGAAGCCCCTTCTCTTTCCGCAGAACAAAAATTGCAATTAGTGAAAGTATTGGCTCAAGCATCTGGCGTACAAGGCATGTGTTTAGGGCAAAGTTTAGATTTAATTTCAGAGCACAAACAAGTTAATTTAGACGAATTAGAACTTATTCATCGCAATAAAACGGGTGCATTGCTAACAGCCGCATTAAAACTGGGTTTTATCTGTTCACCTCACTTTGAAAACAAAGAATTAGAGCAACAACTAGAACGTTATTCACAAGCTATTGGTCTGGCGTTCCAAGTGCAAGATGACATTTTAGATATTGAAGGTGACAGTGCTGAAATCGGCAAACCAGTGGGTTCTGATTTAGGTTTAGATAAAAGCACTTATCCAAAGCTGTTAGGATTAGAGGGCGCGAAACAAAAAGCACAAGAACTCTACCAAACCGCCTTACATGAATTAGACAATTTACCTTTTGATGCTACTGCATTGCGTGCATTAGCTGAATTTATTGTCAATCGTAAAAGTTAATGGTGACAGTACTGACTTTGATTTCTCAAAGTGCGGTCACTTTTTTCACATTTTAGGACTAACGAATATATGAACAACTATCCTCTTTTATCCTTAACTAATTCGCCGGAAGATTTGCGTCTTTTAAATAAAGATCAGCTTCCGCAACTTTGTCAGGAGTTACGGAGTTATCTGTTGGAATCCGTTAGTCAAACCAGTGGTCATTTAGCTTCTGGTCTTGGTACTGTTGAATTGACTGTTGCACTACACTACATTTTCAAAACCCCTTTTGATCAATTAATTTGGGATGTGGGCCATCAAGCTTATCCACATAAAATTTTGACAGGTCGTCGTGATCAAATGTCCACCATCCGCCAAAAAGGCGGCATTCATCCTTTCCCTTGGCGTGAAGAAAGTGAATTTGATGTATTAAGTGTTGGTCACTCTTCTACTTCTATCAGTGCAGGACTAGGGATTGCTGTTGCGGCAGAACGTGAAAATGCAGGTCGCAAAACTGTTTGTGTAATTGGTGATGGTGCAATCACTGCGGGTATGGCATTTGAAGCCTTAAATCATGCGGGTTCTTTGCATACTGATATGTTGGTCATTTTAAATGATAATGAAATGTCGATTTCTGAAAATGTGGGGGCATTAAATAATCACCTTGCGCGTATTTTCTCTGGTTCCTTATATTCAACAGTTCGTGACGGCAGTAAAAAAATCTTAGATAAAGTACCGACCGTTAAAAACTTTATGAAGAAAACCGAAGAGCACATGAAAGGTGTGATGTTCTCTCCAGAAAGCACACTCTTTGAAGAGCTTGGTTTTAACTATATTGGACCAATTGACGGACATAACATTGATGAATTGATTGCTACTTTAAGCAATATGCGTGATCTTAAAGGACCCCAGTTCTTACATATCAAAACCAAAAAAGGCAAAGGCTATGCCCCTGCAGAAAAAGACCCTATTGGTTTCCACGGTGTGCCAAAATTTGATCCAATTAGTGGACAACTGCCTAAATCAAACGCCAAACCAACCTATTCAAAAATCTTTGGCGATTGGTTATGTGAAATGGCAGAACAAGACGATAAATTAGTGGGTATTACTCCTGCGATGCGTGAAGGTTCTGGCATGGTTGAATTTTCAGAGCGATTCCCGCAACAATATTTTGATGTGGCCATTGCTGAGCAACATGCTGTTACCTTTGCGGCGGGTCTTGCAATTGGCGGTTATAAGCCGGTTGTAGCAATTTATTCTACCTTCTTACAACGTGCTTACGACCAACTTATTCATGATGTAGCCATTCAAAACTTGCCAGTTCTCTTTGCTATCGATCGTGCTGGTATTGTAGGTGCGGATGGGCAAACTCACCAAGGTGCTTTTGATTTAAGTTTTATGCGCTGCATTCCAAATATGATCATCATGACACCAAGTGATGAAAACGAATGTCGCCAAATGCTTTACACTGGTTATAAATGCGGTAAACCTGCTGCGGTACGTTATCCGCGTGGAAATGCAATCGGCGTAGAATTAACTCCACTTGCAGAATTAGAAATTGGCCGTTCAAAAATGGTTCGTCAGGGTGAAAAAATTGCAATTCTGAATTTTGGCACACTCTTACCTGCGGCTTTATCTGTGGCTGAAAAACTCAATGCAACTGTTGTTGATATGCGCTTTGTGAAACCAATTGATGAAGCTCGTATTCTAGAAATGGCAGATACCCATGACGTCATTGTGACATTGGAAGAAAATGCAATTCAAGGTGGTGCAGGTTCTGCTGTTTCCGAAGTGCTAAATTCTCATGGAAAAACAACCGCACTTTTACAGCTTGGTTTACCTGATATCTTTATTCCGCAAGGCACACAACAAGAAGCACTTGCTGAAATTAAATTAGATGAAAAAGGGATTGAAGAGCAAATTATTGCCTTTATAAAGGGCTAAATTCGTTCATTTTGGTTTAATTTTGATATTTTTAAAAATTTTTTCAAAAATATCGAACTATTTCAAAAACACACAGTCTGATACATTGCTAGTGCACTGCATATTGCAGTTATCTTTTTGAAGTTTCTTATAAATTAAGACCTCCCCGCTATTCAAGTTTTGAGTAGCGGTTTTTTCTTTTTTAGAGATAATAAAAAAGGACGCTTTTCAGCGTCCTAATTTTTTGAATCTAAACTTTAAAAAATTAAAGTGCAGATTTTGCTTTTTCAACTAATGCAGCGAAAGCTACTTTGTCGAATACAGCGATATCAGCAAGGATCTTACGGTCGATTTCAACAGACGCTTTTTTCAAGCCGTTGATAAATTTGCTGTAAGATAAACCATTTTGACGAGCCGCAGCGTTGATACGTGCAATCCATAATTGACGGAATTGACGTTTACGTTGACGACGGTCACGATATGCGTATTGACCAGCTTTGATCACCGCTTGGAAAGCAACGCGATACACGCGTGAACGTGCACCATAATAACCTTTAGCAGCCTTAAGAACTTTCTTATGGCGTGCTCTTGCAATAACACCACGTTTTACACGAGCCATTATTTAATCTCCTATGTAATATTTTAACTAATTTAACTAATCGTACGTTTTGCTTAAATAACGGCTTATGCGTATGGTAAGCAAGCGACTACTAAAACTTGGTCTGCTTTCGCAACCATTGATTTATGACGTAAATGACGTTTACGTTTAGTTGTCTTTTTAGTCAAAATATGACGTAAGTGAGATTGTTTACGTTTGAAACCGCCAGAAGCTGTTTTTTTGAAACGCTTAGCAGCACCACGTACTGTTTTAATTTTAGGCATTGTTAAAATAACTCCGCATTTTAAGTTAAACACATAATTAGGCGAATCCGAAGATTACTTGTAGGCACTAATTATTCCAATATGGCAAATTGAATTGCCCTTCTCCAAAAGCAATTAGGCTGCGTAGTTTGCCCAATGTGCAGTTGTATTCTCACCGAAGTGAAAATTCGATTATCTAGATTAGATCTAAATAAAAAATTATTTTTTCTTAGGTGCTAACACCATTACTGCTTGGCGACCTTCTAATTTACCTGGTGCAGATTCCACTACTGAAATGTCAGCCAAATCGTTTTTAACGCGTTCTAACACGTCTAAACCGATGTCTTGGTGAGCCATTTCACGACCACGGAAGCGTACGGTAATTTTCGCTTTATCGCCATCTTCTAAGAAACGAATTAAGCTACGTAATTTAACTTGGTAGTCACCTTCGTCAGTACCTGGACGGAATTTAATTTCCTTCACTTGTACAACTTTTTGTTTTTTCTTCTGTTCTTTTGCAGTTTTGCTCTTCTCATAGAGGAACTTGCCGTAGTTCATAATACGACAAACCGGTGGTTCGGCATTCGGACTGATCTCAACTAAATCAAGCGCTGCTTGTTCTGCCATATCTAAGGCTTGCTGAATTGATACAATCCCCGCTTGTTCACCATCTTGGTCAATCAAACGAACTTCTTTTACTCGAATTTCATCGTTAATGCGATTCGGGCGGTTAGCTGCCGGAGCTTTTTTTACGGTTTTGATAATGTTATTCCTTCTATTTATTTAAGAAAAAATCGACTGTCTTCAAACAGAAGATTTATTAAATCATTTGCATAAAAACAAACAAAAAACGGGCAAAATTTTATAGTATTTGCCACGTTTATGCAACAAGGATTTCTATTCCTTTAAATATCAACTGGTAAAGCACTAATTTCAGCAGAAATACTTTCACCAAATTGAAGTAATTTCTCTAATCTCGCAGTTTCAATACACACCATATTTCGATATCCATCTGCTTTCATTGCACTTGGCGTTTTTTCCCAAGGATTCCATAGCACAATTGAATCTGCATGATGATGGGTAATTTGAATACGTCGATTAAATGCTTTATCAACCAAGAATGTTTTATCTTCCTCTAGTGAATAAATACAGTCGACGCCTTGTTCTATTCTGCGTGTTGAAGGAACGTCAGTATGTTTACCTTGTAATGAGTCATAACAATGGTTTGGTAAATGTTGGACTTCAATTTGTGAAATATCACCAATATTAAAATAACTGTGTAATGCCGCTTGAGCAGGTTCTTGCCCTAAATGCGTTAAAGTCATTGTGCATTTACCGGTAAATTCCATTTTCATTTTGGCTTCAATCACACTATATTCAGAAAAGAGCGAAAATTCTAACCGCACTTTATTCGCTTGCAGATCATAGTCACTTAATTGCCACAAACGTAAACGCGCTGTACCGTGTGAAGGTTGTTTTACGCCACCAAACCAAGGGTAACAAAGCGGTACACCGCCGCGAATTGCCACACCTTGTGTGAAAGGCTCAATCTCACTTAACCAAAAGATATCCTGCTCTGCCCCTTTAGGCTGCCAATTTAATAGCTGCGCCCCTTGTAGTGCAATTCGAGCTGAACCGACAGAGTGATTTAAAGTTAAAACAGGAATTTCATTGATATTTTCTAAAGTTAATTCTGGTGTTAATTGCTGAATTTGAGCTGTCATATTCGCCTCCTTGTGATAAGGCTATTATATAGAAGAAAGAGATATTTGAGTTTATTTTTATACCGTGAATATAAAAAAACCGCACATAAAAGTGCGGTCATTTTTAATTAAGATTTTAAAGAATTAATTACTCTTCACCCAACAATTTCAACTCACGTTGTCTTACTTGGGATTTTAAGATTTCAGCAAATTCTTCAATGGTGAAAGTACCTAAATCTGCACCTTTACGGGTACGTACAGCCACTTTGCCTTCTGCGATTTCTTTATCACCGCAAACGAGCATATAAGGCACGCGACGTAAGGTGTGTTCGCGGATCTTGAAGCCGACTTTTTCATTACGTAAATCTGCTTTAACACGTAATCCAGCATCAGAGAGTTGTTTCACCACTTTTTGCACGTAGTCAGCTTGACTATCAGTAATATTCATCACAACCGCTTGAACTGGTGCTAACCATGCAGGGAAGAAACCCGCATATTCTTCGGTAATAATACCGATGAAACGTTCAATCGAACCTAAAATCGCACGGTGAATCATAACCGGTGTACGACGATCATTGTCTTCTGCGACATAAGACGCATTTAGACGACCAGGTAATGCAAAGTCTAATTGGATAGTACCGCATTGCCATTCACGATCTAAACAGTCACGTAATGCAAACTCAATTTTCGGACCGTAGAATGCGCCTTCACCTTCTTGAATTTCATATTCAAGACCGTTATGCGCTAATGCTGCTGCTAGACCCGCTTCTGCGCGATCCCACATATCATCTGCACCGATACGTTTTTCAGGACGAGTAGATAATTTCACCTGAATATTTTGGAAACCGAAAGTGCTGTAAATGTCGTAAACCATTTTGATACAGCTAGTTACTTCACTTTCAATTTGATCTTCAGTACAGAAAATGTGTGCATCATCTTGAGTGAAACCACGTACACGCATTAAACCGTGTAAAGAACCCGATGGTTCATTACGGTGACAAGAACCAAATTCCGCCATGCGGATTGGTAAATCACGGTAAGATTTTAAACCTTGGTTAAAGATTTGAACGTGACCTGGACAGTTCATTGGTTTAATCGCATATTCACGGTTTTCTGATTGTGTAGTAAACATCAAATCGCCGTAGTTTTGCCAGTGACCTGTTTTTTCCCATAACACACGGTCCATCATAAACGGACCTTTCACTTCTTGATAATCGTATTCTTTTAATTTAGTACGAACGAAGGTTTCCAATTCACGGAAAATTGTCCAACCATCGTTATGCCAGAACACCATACCCGGTGCTTCTTCTTGCATATGATATAAATCTAACGCTTTACCGATTTTACGGTGGTCACGTTTTGCCGCTTCTTCTAAGCGAGTCAAATATTCCGCTAATTGTTTTTTATCTGCCCAAGCCGTACCATAGATACGTTGTAACATTTTATTTTTGCTATCACCACGCCAGTACGCACCTGCCACTTTCATTAATTTGA
The DNA here is from genome assembly GCF_003252795.1 of Haemophilus parainfluenzae. GTDB lineage: Bacteria > Pseudomonadota > Gammaproteobacteria > Enterobacterales > Pasteurellaceae > Haemophilus_D > Haemophilus_D parainfluenzae_K. The sequence goes on along the minus strand of NZ_QEPQ01000001.1, from coordinate 47,173 downwards.
AGTGTTGGCAGAAACGCATATTTGGCACATGCGGCCCACGACACATATCAATGTATTCTTCGTGATGATAAAGCGCAGGCGTTGCGGTACGTTCGATATTTTCATCTAAGATAGCCATTTTGTATGGCTCACCGCGTTTTTCAAAAGTATCTCTTGCTTCTTGCCAGCTTACCGGAGTTTTAATTACGTCATAATTGGTTTTCGCCAATTCAAGCATACGTTTTTCAATAGCATCAATGTCTTCTTGCGTTAAAGAACGGTCTAGATCCACGTCATAATAGAAGCCATTTTCAATCGTTGGACCAATTGCCATTTTGACATCTGGGAATAATTGTTTGATGGCGTGACCAAGCAAGTGTGCGCAAGAGTGACGAATAATTTCTAAACCGTCTTCATCTTTTGCTGTAATAATTTCAAGGTTGGCATCTTCATTAATGATGTCACAGGCATCATGACGTACGCCGTTTACACGACCCGCAATGGTTGCTTTGGCAAGACCAGCTCCGATATCTTGAGCCACTTCTAACACAGAAACTGGACGATCAAATTCACGTTTAGAACCGTCCGGTAAAGTAATAATAGGCATAATTTTTCCTTATACAGTGGTCGCCCATACGAAAGGCAACATGCAAATAATAATTAAAAACAAACCGCACTTTCATTCACTCCCACTATTGAGCAAACCAAGTGCGGCGGAGAATTTTAGCACTTTCCACCACACTTGTTAATATCTCGGTGAATTCTTTCCAATGAGTAAACAATGATTTTCCTGATAGAGACTTTATCTATTCAAAATTTCCGATAAAATGACCGCACTTTTGATAGACACAAATTAAAGGAAACTCTATGAACGTATTAGTATTAAAATCCAGCATCCTTGCAGATAACTCTCAAAGCAATAAATTAGCCGATTACACCATTGAAAAATTAAAAGGCCACAACATTGTAGTACGTGATTTGGCAGCGCAACCCCTTCCCCATTTTGATGCAACAGCTGCAACAGCAGTACGTGGCGAACCTAAAACAACAGAAGAAAATGCACTTTTAGCGCTATCAGATGAATTAGTCGCAGAATTAAAGGCTGCGGATATCATTGTAATTGGTGCACCTATGTATAATTTAGGCATCCCAACACAACTTAAATCCTATTTTGATTTTATCGCTCGCCCTCGTGTAACTTTCCAATACACCGCAAATGGCCCTGAAGGTTTACTTCAAGGCAAAAAAGCGATTGTATTAGCGAGCTTTGGTGGCATGTATGATGAAAACAATAATGTGACAAATTACTTAAAAGCGATTTTAGGTTTTGTTGGTATTACCGATGTTCAGTTTTCTTATGCAAAAGGTATCGGATTAGGTGCTGAAGCGATTGAAAAAGCACAACGTTCAGCAAGAAATAAAATTGATGAGATCGTTGCATCTCTCTAATCAATAAAATCCCCAGATAAGCCATTTTGAGATATACCTCGAAATGGCTTTTTTTTCTGATTGAAAATCTCTATTTCTAATCTTGTTGGTTAAAAATTAAAAAAATATTGTAAAATTACGCCAATTTTTTGATTATTTTCTTGACTTATGCACCATGTACTAGTTTAATAGTGCAAAAGTTCAGAATACAGGATTGATTATGAAAAATACCCCTTTTATTGCGGTGACCTCTCAACCGGTTCCCTATCATGCCGACACTACCGCAATTTTTAATACGCTTTGCCAACAGAACTCAAATTCTCTTCTTCTCGACTCTGCAGAAATTGGTAGCAAAAATAGCTTACAAAGTCTTATTCTAATTAATGCGGCCGTTAAAATTACTTGCTTAGGCAATCAAGTGACATTTAGAGCGCTAAATGCGAACGGTAAACAAGTGTTAAAAGAAATTCATCCCGTATTAAGCCAACTCGGTACTGTAAGTGCGGTCAATTTTGATGATGAATTTTCTGTGCAATTTGCACCGCTCGATAATCAATTAGATGAAGACAGTAAATTACAAGCTGCAACCATTTTTGATGGACTTCGTGTCATTTCTAACCATTATCAACATAGCAGCACGCCTGTCTTTTTAGGTGGTTTATTTGCTTATGACTTGGTGGCAAATTTTATTCCAATGCAAGGTGTTGAATTAAAAGATGATGGTATTCACTGCCCGGATTACAGTTTCTATCTCGCAGAAAACTTAATTACCATCGATCATCAAAGCCAACAAGCTACCTTAAAAAGCTTCTGTTTTAGTCAAGAAGAACAAGTGGAAGTCGCGAAAACAGCACTTTCTATTGCACAAAAATTAAAAAATATTGATGGCGTACTTTCCATTAAAGCGGCAAGTGATGAGGTCAGCACCAACTTTGAAGATCCTGAATTTACAGGTATCGTTAAAGCGTTAAAACATCATATTAATATTGGTGATGTGTTCCAAATCGTGCCATCCCGCCGTTTTTCATTAGCTTGCCCGAATACGCTTGCGAGCTACGCACAATTAAAACTTAACAATCCAAGTCCTTATATGTTCTACATGAACGATGAGGAGTTCATTTTATTCGGCGCATCACCAGAAAGTGCGTTGAAATATGCACCGGATAATCGCCAATTAGAAATTTACCCAATTGCAGGTTCTCGCCCACGTGGTTTTGATGCGCATGGTAATATTGACCCAGAATTGGATGCACGCTTGGAATTAGAATTACGTCTTGATCATAAAGAGCAAGCTGAACATTTAATGTTGGTGGATTTAGCGCGTAATGACATTGCTCGTGTTTGCCAAAGCGGTACACGTAAAGTCGCCGAATTAATGCAAGTGGATCGCTATTCGCACATCATGCATTTGGTTTCTCGCGTGGTGGGTAAACTTCGTCCTGAACTTGATGCCTTACACGCTTATCAAGCTTGTATGAATATGGGGACGTTAACTGGTGCGCCTAAAATTAAAGCCATGCAGTTAATTTATCAATTTGAACAGCAAAAACGTCATAGCTACGGTGGTGCAGTCGGTTATCTTACATCTGACGGCCGTTTTGATACCTGTATCGTGATTCGTTCTGCTTTTGTACAAAATGGCATTGCCCATATTCAAGCGGGTTGTGGCGAAGTATTGGATTCTGATCCACAAATGGAAGCGGATGAAACTCGCCATAAAGCAGCGGCGGTGCTTAAAGCAATCAAACAAATCAATACCCAAGCAAAATAAGGACGATAAATTATGGCTAATATTCTCTTTTTAGATAATTTCGATTCATTCACTTATAACTTAGTGGATCAATTCCGTGTGCTTGGGCATAACGTAAAAATTTATCGTAATGACACCAATTTAGAACAAGTGGTGCAAGAAGCATTAAATACACCGGATACGATTCTTGCGCTCTCACCAGGGCCTGGTACTCCGGCAGAAGCGGGCATCTTACTCCCGCTCATTGAACGTTTAAAAAATGATGTGCCAATTATCGGGATTTGCTTGGGTCATCAAGCGCTTATTCAAGCCTTTGGTGGAGAGGTTGTACATGCAGGCGAAGTATTACATGGTAAAGTATCGCGCATTCAACACGATAACCAAGCTATGTTTAAAGATATTGCCAACCCAATGCCTGTGGCGCGTTATCACTCTTTAATGGGTAAAAATCTGCCTGACGAATTTATTGTCAATGCCGATTACAATGGTATTGTGATGTCTATTCGTCATAAAACCCTGCCAATTTGTGCTTTCCAATTCCATCCAGAAAGCATCCTTACTGTGCAAGGTTCGAAATTATTACAACAATCTGTGGAATGGTTATTAAACAGAGATTAAGGAAGAAAAAAATGATTACCGTATATGGATTAAAAGAAGTGCTTGCGCCTCGTCGTCAAGATATTGCTGAAGTAATTTATAACTGTTTAAACCTTGGTTTAGACATTCCCCGTGGAAAGCATGCAATTCGTTTTTTATGTTTAGATAAAGAAAATTTCCTTTATCCTATCGATCGTAACGATGATTATACCGTTATTGAGATTAACCTCATGCAAGGTCGTATGGAAGGTACAAAAAAACGTTTAATCAAAATGCTCTTCAGCGAACTCGAATACAAAATTGGGATTAAATCTCACAACGTTGAAATTACGATTAAAGAACAACCTGCGCACTGCTGGGGGTTCCGTGGTATGACAGGCGATGAAGCACGCGATTTAGATTACGATATTTACGTATAAGGGACGAGATTATGCAAACGGCTCAATTATTAGAACAACTTTACAACGGAAAAACACTTAACAAAGAAGAAAGTGCGGTCATTTTTAATGCTATTATGCAAGGCGAACTGAATAACGAACAAATCGCTGCCATGCTGATTGCGTTAAAAGTACGTGGTGCCACTATTGATGAATTAAGTGGTGCGGTATCTGCGTCTTTGCAAAATGCCAAATCATTCCCTCGCCCTAACTACCCTTTTGCGGATATCGTGGGTACTGGCGGTGATGGTCAAAACACGATTAATATCTCTACGGCGAGTGCGATTGTTGCAGCCTCTATGGGTGCCAAAGTAGCCAAACACGGTAACCGCAGTGTATCAAGCAAATCAGGTGCCAGTGATGTATTAACCGCACTCGGTGTGAATGTCAACGTTACGCCAGAACAAGCTCGTCAAGCACTTGATGATATTGGAGTATGTTTCTTATTTGCTCAACAATATCACAGTGGATTTAAACATGTTGCCCCTGTTCGTGCGGCATTAAAAACACGTACTCTTTTTAATATTTTAGGTCCATTAATCAATCCAGCTCGCCCAACTTATCATTTACTTGGCGTGTATGCCCCTGAATTAGTGAAAACCTATGCCGAAACTGCTGTTGCATTAGGTCATCAACATACTTTTGTTGTGCATGGTGCAGGTCTTGATGAAGTCGCTGTACACGGCGAAACCCAAGTGGCAGAAATTAAAAATGGCAAAATTGACTACTTCACCTTAACACCTGAAGATTTTGGTTTAAAAACACAATCTTTAGAAAGTTTACGTGGTGGCGAACCGCAAGAAAATGCCCAGTATCTGACCGCACTTTTGCAAGGTAAAGGTAAAGCTGAACACGCTAATGCGGTAGCGGCGAATGTGGCATTATTGTTGAAATTATTTGGTCATGATGACTTAAAACAAAATGTTCAAAATGTATTGGCTCATCTTGCATCAGGCAAAGCGTTTGATACATTACAACATTTAACAAGATATTAAGATAAAGGCTGATTTGATAAGCCACAATAAAAAGAAATATTATGATCATGCAAGATTTCACCAAACCAATTGACTCTGCGACGGTACTGCAAAAAATCGTCTTAGACAAAGCACAATGGGTTAAAGCAAAGGAAGCTGAATTTCCGCTTTCACAATTTAAAGAAAACATTCAAAAATCTGACCGCTCTTTTTATGATGCGTTGGCTAAAGGCACACATCAAAAGCCCGCTTATATTTTGGAATGTAAAAAAGCTTCCCCTTCTAAAGGATTAATTCGTAATGAATTTAATTTAGATGAAATCGCCAATGTGTATAAACATTATGCATCAGCTGTTTCTGTACTAACGGATGAAAAATACTTCCAAGGTAAATTTGACTATTTGCCGCAAGTACGTGACGTTGTCTCACAACCTATATTGTGCAAAGATTTTATGATCAGCGAATATCAGGTTTATCTTGCGCGCCACTATCAAGCTGATGCTATTTTATTGATGCTTTCAGTGGTGAATGATGAAACCTATCGCGTACTAGCTGATCTGGCGCATTCTCTTGGCATGGGCGTATTGACGGAAACCAGCAACGAAGAAGAGTTTGAGCGAGCCCTTGCATTAGGTGCAAAAATTATCGGTGTCAACAATCGTAATCTTCACGATCTCACTGTTGATTTAAACCGCGTGGTAGAACTTACACAAAAATATGCCGATCGCATTCCTGCTGATGCACGTATTATCAGCGAATCAGGGATTTATAATCACAGTCAAATTCGTGATTTGCAAAAAGTGGCACATGGCTTTTTAATCGGCAGCAGCCTAATGGGCAGTGCTGATTTAAATAATGCTGTGCGTGAAGTGATTTTTGGAGAAAATAAAGTATGCGGTTTAACTCGCACGCAAGATGTCAAAGAGGTTTACGCAAACGGAGCATTATACGGCGGCTTAATTTTCGCCGAACATTCAAAACGCTGTGTAAGCCTGCGTCAAGCCCAAGAATTAGTGACAGCATCACCACTTCGTTTTGTTGGAGTATTCCAGAATCAAGAAACTGATTTTATTGTAAAAATCGCTAAACAATTGCAGCTTTATGCCATTCAGCTACACGGTTCAGAAACCACTGAATTTATTACTGCACTTCGCCATCAACTACCTGAAGAAATACAAATTTGGAAAGCTATTTCGGTGAGTACTGAGGCACAAAGTGCGGTTGATTTTATTGATGATTTAAATATCGCTCGCTATATTTTCGATAGCCAATCCGCTAATCAGCAAGGTGGCACAGGAAAAACCTTTAATTGGTCACTCATTCCTGAAAACTTGAAACACAAAATTATTTTGGCTGGTGGCATTTCGCCTGACAATATTGAACAAGCCATTAAGCAAGGTTGCTTAGGGGTTGATCTCAATTCTGGTGTAGAAACTACCGCAGGCGTAAAAGACAGCGAAAAAGTGCGGTCAGTTTTTAATAAGATTTTATCAAATTAATCCGATTGCTAAGGGGAAGCATTATGCAAAGAACAGCGTTAGTAACCGGCGCAACTGCCGGATTTGGTGCGGCAATTTGTCGTACCCTCATTGAAAATGGCTATCGTGTAATTGGCACGGGTCGCCGTGTGGCTCATTTAGAACAATTACAGCAAGAATTAGGTGAAAACTTCCACTTTCTTGCCTTTGATATTTCAGATCGCCAAGCAACAGAAGATGCTTTCCATTCCCTTCCCACTAATTGGCAATCCATTGATTTATTGGTGAATAATGCAGGTTTAGGATTAGGCTTAGAAAGTGCCGATAAAGCGAGTTTAGACGATTGGATGCAAATGATTGATACCAATATTAAAGGACTCGTCACCATCACTCGTCTTGTGTTACCACAAATGGTTGAACGCAATTCAGGTCATATTATTAATTTAGGCTCAATTGCAGGTACTTATCCTTATCCAGGTGGTAATGTATACGGTGGCACTAAAGCTTTTATAAAACAATTTAGTTTAAATCTTCGAGCCGATCTTGCTGGTACACAAATTCGCGTGTCCAATGTTGAACCCGGTCTTTGTGGTGGAACTGAATTTTCTAATATCCGCTTTAAAGGTGATGATGCCCGAGCAAAAAAACTCTATGAAAATGTAGAATATGTCAGCCCACAAGATATTGCTAATATTGTGTTATGGCTCAATCAACAACCAGAACATGTCAATATTAATCGCATTGAAGTGATGCCTACTGCACAAACCTTTGCACCACTTAATGTCGCAAGAATTCAAAAATAACAAGGAAATATTATGTCAGAAACCCTTTTAAATCCTTATTTCGGTGAATTTGGCGGAATGTATGTACCAGAAATTCTCGTACCGGTACTACAACAGCTAGAAAAAGCCTTTGTTGAAGCAAAAGACGATCCTGAATTCCAACGTGAATTTCAAAATTTACTTAAAAATTATGCGGGCAGACCAACCGCACTTACCCTTTGCCGTAATTTAACCAAAGGCACAAAAGCAAAAATTTATTTAAAACGTGAAGATTTACTTCACGGTGGTGCCCATAAAACCAACCAAGTGTTAGGTCAAATTTTATTGGCAAAACGCATGGGTAAAACACGCATTATCGCGGAAACTGGTGCGGGCCAACATGGTGTTGCGACAGCCCTTGCTTGTGCAATGTTAGATATGCCTTGCCGTGTTTATATGGGGGCAAAAGACGTAGAACGTCAATCACCAAACGTATTCCGTATGCGTTTAATGGGTGCGGAAGTGATTCCTGTACAAAAAGGTTCTTGCTCATTAAAAGACGCATGCTGTGAAGCGATGCGTGATTGGTCAGCCAATTATGAAAACACCCATTATTTATTGGGTACGGCGGCAGGTCCTCACCCATTCCCAACCATTGTGCGTGAATTCCAAAAAATGATTGGTGAAGAAACTAAACGTCAAATCTTAGAAAAAGAAGGGCGCTTACCGGATGCAGTCATTGCTGCAGTTGGCGGTGGTTCGAATGCAATTGGTATGTTTACTGATTTTATCGATGAAAAAGGTGTGCGATTAATTGGTGTGGAACCCGCTGGTCATGGCATTGAAAGTGGGGAACATGGTGCACCATTGGGCCATGCAAAAGTGGGCATTTATTTCGGTATGAAATCACCTTTAATGCAAACTGAAGATGGCCAAGTAGAGGAATCCTACTCTATTTCTGCTGGATTAGACTTCCCTTCTGTAGGGCCTCAACATGCTTACTTGCAAAGTATTGGTCGTGCTGAATACCCAAGTATTACAGATGATGAAGCGTTAAACGCTTTCCAAGCATTAGCAAAACATGAAGGGATTATTCCTGCATTGGAAAGTTCTCATGCATTAGCACATGCGCTAAAAATGATTCATCAAGAACCGAATAAAGAACAAATCTTAGTGGTGAATCTCTCTGGTCGTGGTGATAAAGATATTTTCACCGTTGATAAAGTTTTAAAAGAAAAAGGAATGCAATAATGAGCCGTTTTGAAACTAAATTTGCAGAACTTGCAGCGAAAAAAGAAGGGGCTTTTGTACCTTTCGTGACATTATGCGATCCAACATTTGATCGCTCTTTTGAGATTATTTGCACGTTAGTCGAAAATGGTGCAGATGCGTTGGAATTAGGCTTTCCATTTTCTGATCCATTATTAGACGGCCCTGTTATTCAAGCAGCTAATAACCGTGCGCTCAATGCGGGCCATAGCACTGAGGATAGCTTTAAATTACTCGCTAAAGTGCGGTCAGCATATCCAGAAATTCCGATTAGTTTACTTCTTTGTGCGAATTTAATTTTTGCGAAAGGCTTAGATAATTTCTATCAACGCTGTGCAGAAGTCGGCGTGGATGCAGTTTTAGTGGCAGATATTCCACTATTGGCAAAAGAAGAGTATATTCAAGCAGCTAAAAAGCATGGCATTCAACCTGTCTTTATTTGCCCACCAAATGCTGATGCTAAAACGGTACAAGGCGTTGCTGAAAATAGCGAAGGTTATACCTATTTAGTTTCTCGTGCAGGTGTAACAAGTGCGGAAAACCAAGCTCACGCTGCGAACTTAGATACACTCGTAGAACAACTTAAAGCCCATAAGGCTCCACCAATTCTACAAGGTTTTGGTATTGCTCAACCTGCTCAAGTGAAAGAAGCGCTTCAACTGGGTGCAGCAGGCGCAATTTCAGGATCCGCGACAGTAAAAATCATTGAGCGAAACTTAGATAATCAGGCTCAATGCTTATCTGAACTCGCCGAATTTGTTCGCAATATGAAAGCAGCAACCAAATAATAATAATAAATAAAAAAGTGCGGTTAAAATTAACCGCACTTTTGTTTTTCTTTCATTAATCCACAATTCGTAAATGAGATACTGATTTCTGTGGTTTCTTTTCAGCTTTAGGCTTATCTACCGCTTCTGCAAAACTTAATGGCTGTTCTGATGTTGGCTCACGATTTAATTCATCGTAAATTTCTTCTGGCTCAAACATCACGCCATCACCATTTTCACGTGCATAAATAGCTAAAGCGGCACCCATCGGAATATATAACTCACGAGCAACACCTTGGAAACGTGCATTAAACTGAATAAAGTCATTTGTTAATTGCAAATTCCCAGTCGCCCCAGCAGAAAGATTTAAAACTATTTGTCCATCTTTCACATATTCCACAGGCACATTGGTACCATAATAATTAGCATCTACCACTAAATATGGGGTGAAATCATTATCCACTAGCCAATCATAATAGGCTCTTAGTAAATAAGGGCGTTTTGGAGAAGGTGTATGAGCCATTATTTATCATCCATTAAATTTTTAGGTGCAGCTTCACCTACAGATTGTAAGAATGAATCACGGCTAAATACACGATCCATATAGCCTTTGATTGCTTTGCTTCCTGTACCGCTGAATTCAACGCCCATATTACGTAGTTTCCATAATAACGGTGCAACATAGCAATCAACCAAGCCAAACTCTTCGCTCATAAAATAAGGGGTTTGTTGGAAGATAACAGATACCGCTAGCAATTCTTCTTTTAACTGTTTTAACGCCTCTTCACGTTCAACTTCCGTGCCTTTTTCAGCAATTTCTAATGTCGGATACCAATCTTGTTCGATACGTAACATTAAAAGACGACTTTTCGCACGAGAAACGGGATAAACTGGCATAAGTGGAGGATGTGGAAAACGCTCGTCAAGATATTCCATAATAATGCGTGAGCTGAATAATACTAAATCACGATCCACCAATGTTGGTAATGTGCCGTAAGGATTTAATTCCATTAAATCTTCTGATAATGCTTGCAAATCAACTTCTTCGTTTTCGTAAGCAACACCTTTTTCAGCTAAGACAATTTTTACCTGATGGCAGTAAATGTCATTTTTATTTGAAAAAAGAGTCATTACTGAACGTTTACTTGATGCATTGGACATTTATTCCTCCGAAGATCCAAAATAATCTATATACTTCTACTAAAAGTGGGCGATTATTTTAACATAACCGAGATCCAAATTGCCAATATTTTCTTGTTTTTGTTTTAAAATCAATCAATTACAAATGCATAACAAGAAATCAAAGAATGGTAATTTTTAATTAATTTATTTTTTACAGACACAAAAAAGCAGAGATTGCTCTCTGCTTTCTTGAAACGATAATAAAAAATTAACGTTTGGAGTATTGTGGACGACGACGTGCTTTGTGTAAACCAACTTTTTTACGTTCAACGCGACGTGCGTCACGAGTAACGAAGCCAGCTGCACGAAGAGCAGGACGTAAAGTCTCATCATATTCCATTAATGCACGAGTGATACCGTGACGGATTGCACCCGCTTGACCAGAAATACCACCACCTTTAACAGTGATGTATAGGTCTAATTTATCAGTTAATTCCACTAATTCTAACGGTTGACGTACGATCATACGAGCTGTTTCGCGACCGAAATATACGTCTAATTCACGTTGGTTGATAGTGATTTTACCACTGCCCGGTTTGATAAATACACGAGCTGAAGAGCTTTTGCGGCGACCAGTGCCGTAGTTTTGATTCTCTGCCATTTCCTAAACCTCGTGATTAAATGTCTAATACTTGTGGTTGTTGTGCTGCGTGTTGGTGTTCTGCACCCGCATACACTTTTAATTTACGGAACATTGCACGGCCTAATGGACCTTTTGGCAACATACCTTTAACCGCAATTTCAATCACCGCTTCAGGACGGCGAGCGATCATTTCTTTGAAAGTCGCTTGTTTGATACCACCTACATAGCCAGTGTGCCAGTAGTAAAGTTTATCTGTTTCTTTACGACCAGTTACTGCCACTTTGTCTGCGTTGATAACGATGATGTAATCACCAGTATCTACGTGTGGAGTGTACTCAGCCTTGTGTTTACCACGAAGACGGCGTGCTAATTCAGTAGCTAAACGACCTAAAGTTTTACCTGTCGCATCTACCACATACCAGTCACGTTTTACTGTTTCCGGTTTTGCTACAAAAGTTTTCATTAATTAATTACCAAAATATAAGTTTGATACCCAGTGTTCCATATTGATTGAAACACAACCATTAATCTTAATCTCCACCCCTTCGAGTGTGATCTCGATAAAATAATGCACGGTGGGAATCCGTGCATTTACAGGGTCGGCGTATTATACCTATTTTTAGAAAAAATGCTAACTTTTTGTGCAAATAAATTGATTTTCTTTTAAAATACAACGCACAATAAACAATCATTAATTTCATTCATCATTTTGATGAAATCATTGAAATTGACGCATATTACTTCTTATCTTATGATAAGTGCATTCTAATAAAAAACGTAAGAAGGCATGCTATGAGCTACGCAAACGAAATTAACACATTAAATCAACATCTTGCTGATACTAACAAAAAAATTAATGTCTCCTTTGAATTCTTTCCGCCTAAAAATGAAAAAATGGAAAGCATGCTTTGGGATTCCATCCATCGCTTAAAAGTATTAAATCCTAAATTTGTTTCCGTCACCTATGGCGCAAACTCTGGAGAACGTGATCGTACACATAGCATCGTGAAAGCCATTAAAGCAGAAACTGGCATAGAAGCTGCACCACATTTAACGGGTATTGATGCCACACCTGAAGAATTAAAAGAAATTGCAAAAGATTATTGGGATAGCGGTATTCGTCGCATTGTGGCATTACGCGGTGATGAGCCAAAAGGCTATGCAAAAAAACCTTTCTATGCGGCTGATTTAGTTGAACTACTCCGCTCCGTAGCTGACTTTGATATCTCGGTTGCAGCATACCCTGAAGTTCATCCTGAAGCAAAATCAGCACAAGCAGATTTAATCAATTTGAAACGTAAAATTGATGCAGGTGCGAATCATGTCATTACTCAATTCTTCTTTGATATTGACAGTTATCTTCGCTTCCGTGATCGCTGTGCATCCATCGGTATTGAGGCGGAAATTGTTCCAGGTATTCTGCCTGTTACTAATTTCAAACAACTGCAAAAAATGGCATCATTTACGAATGTAAAAATTCCAGCATGGTTGGCTAAAGCATATGAAGGATTAGATGATGATCCTACTACTCGCAATCTCGTCGCGGCGAGTGTGGCAATGGATATGGTAAAAATCCTTTCTCGTGAAGGTGTGAATGACTTCCACTTCTACACATTAAATCGTAGCGAACTCACATATGCGATTTGTCACACATTAGGCATTCGCCCTACAGCAAATCCATAAAAGAAAAGTGCGGTTAAAATTAACCGCACTTTTTTATTTCCACTATACTCGTCTAACTTGCCAAAAAGCTTTTTTCCAATAAGGACTGTTCATCGAAGAATAAATCACACCGCCTTTGGTTGACGCGTGTAAAAATTTATCTTCTTTCACATAAATCCCAACATGATAGCCATTTGGTCCTCGTCCGGTTTTAAAGAAAATTAAATCGCCTGTTTGGATATCTTCTTTACGAACAAGTTTTCCGTAACCCGCTTGATCTTTCGTAGTTCTAGGAAGATTGATATTAAAACGATCAATAAAGGTTTTTTGCACAAAACCAGAACAATCAATACCACCACGAGACTGCCCACCTAACACATAAGGTGTACCCGCCCATTCATATTGTTGTTCACTTAACATGGCAATGGCTATAATCGGATCTCCAATCTGACCTTTATAGTTCATGGCATATTCTTCACGAACACCGCTTGAACAAGCAAAAAGCAAAAAACTTCCTGCGACTAAAAAAGCACATTTAATCTTATTCATGTTCAATCCTGACAAAAGTGCGGTCAAAAACGACCGCACTTTTATTACTATTGTTTTGGCTTGGTATTTTCCACGCGAGCACGTAATTTTTGCCCTGGCTTGAACGCCACTACACGGCGTGCAGAAACAGGAATACTTTCACCTGTTTTTGGATTACGCCCTGGACGTGAAGCTTTATTACGAAGTTCAAAATTACCAAAACCGGATAATTTCACTTCACCACCAGATTCTAACGATAAACGAATTTCCTCAAAAAAGTCTTCCACTAATGCTTTAGCTTCCGCTTTTTGTAATTGATACTTATCTAATAAGTATTCAGTAATATCAATTTTTGTAATCGTTGCCATGTTAGTCTCCTGTTTAGTCTCTAAGCTCCGCATTAAAGCGTTGTTTAACTTCGTTTAATACAGCAGAGATTACCGCATTAATCTCATCATCTTCAAGCGTTTTTTCATTATCTTGAATGGTTAAACTGATTGCTAAGCTCTTATGTCCGCTAGCAACGCCAATACCTTGATATACGTCGAATAAATTGACTTGTGTTAATTTTTCTCCGCCGGCTTGTTTACATGCATCAATAATGTCTCCTGCAGGGACATTATCTGCAACAACTAAAGCTAAGTCACGACGGTTCGCAGGGAATTTTGAAATCTCTTTGGCTTGAACCACACGACGATTTGCAATGGCATCCCATAAAATTTCAAAAACAACCGCTTTGCCATTTAATCCTAGTTTTTGAGCAATAAGTGGATGAATAGTTCCAATAAAACCAATTTCTTTTCCATCTAATTCAATTGCAGCAGATTGACCTGGGTGTAATGCACTGTATGCTTTTGCCACGAATTTAACTCGATTACCCACTTCGGTGAGAGAAAGAATACTTTCTAAATCACCTTTAAGATCAAAGAAATCAACCGTTTCTGCTTTACCTGTCCAACATTCTGATTTTGCTGTACCGGTAATCACACCTGCAAGAACAAATTCTTGTCGAACACCAAATTCTGCATTGGCATCAGGAACAAAACGTAAACCCGTTTCAAATAAACGCACGCGGTTTTGTTGACGATTTTGGTTGTATAGTACTGCACCGAGTAATCCACTTAATAATGAAACGCGCATTGCTGACATTTCAACTGAAATTGGATTTGGTAATACAAGTGCTTCAATTTCTGGATGAAGTAAAGTTTGTACTTTTGGATCAACGAAGCTATAAGTAATCGCCTCTTGATAATCTGCATCAACAAGTGCGGTTTTAATTCGGCTTAAATCTAAATCAGACTCTTTATGCTCACGCATACGAAGATGCGCTAATGGTGCGTTATTTGGAATGCTGTTATAGCCGTAAATTCGTGCTACTTCTTCAATGAGATCTTCTTCGATTTCAATATCAAAACGCCAGCTTGCTGAAGTCACGGTCCAAACATCATTAGCATATTTCACCGCAAAACCTAAACGTTCAAAAATCTCTGTCACGGTTTCAGTTTCGATATGATGACCTAATAAGCTATCTAATTTTTCACGACGTAAAGTGACTTCATTGACTTTTGGTAAATATTGCTCGCTCACCACTTCACAAATTTCGCCTGCTTCACCACCACAAATTTCAAGTAACAATGCTGTTGCACGTTCCATTGCGTGACGTTGTAGCGTAAAATCAACACCGCGTTCAAAACGATGTGAAGAATCTGTGTGTAAACCGTATTGTCTTGCACGTCCCGCAATCGCTAATGGTGCAAAGAATGCCGCTTCTAAAATTACATCTTTTGTTGTTTCAGCATCAACACCGCTAGCTTGACCACCAAAGATACCTGCCATTGCTAGAGGACCAGTTTGGTCTGCAATCACCAAAGTATTCGGCTGTAATTTTGCGGTTGTACCATCTAATAAAATAAGTTCTTCGCCGTTATTGGCTAAACGTACTTGAACAGGTTGAGACACTTTTGATGCATCAAAAGCATGCATTGGTTGACCTAATTCAAGTAAAACATAGTTGGTAATATCTACAATAGGATCGATAGAACGAATACCACAACGACGTAATTTTTCTTGTAACCAAATTGGTGATTGCGCTTTAACATTCACATTTTTCACCACGCGCAATAAATAACGAGAGCACGCTTCTGGCGCTTTTAATTCAATTTGAACTTTATCTGAAATCGTTGCAGGTACGACATCAAAGTGCGGTTGATTAACAACTTGTTTATTCACCACACCAACTTCACGTGCAACACCTGCAATACTTAAACAATCTGCACGGTTTGGCGTTAAGCTGATTTCAATGGCTTTATCATCTAAATCTAAATATTCACGTAGATTTGTACCCACTGGTGCATCTAACGGTAGCTCAATAATACCATCTGCATCTACATCAATGCCTAATTCAGAGAATGAGCAAAGCATCCCTTCTGAAGGTTGTCCACGTAATTTAGTCTTCTTAATTTTAAAATCACCAGGTAATACCGCACCTTCAGTTGCACATGCCACTTTTAAACCTTGGCGGCAATTTGGTGCACCACAAACGATATCTAATAAACGGTCGCCACCAACATTTACTTTAGTGACTCGTAATTTGTCTGCATCTGGGTGTTGTGCACATTCAACAACTTCACCTACAACCACACCGGTAAAGTCACCAGCTACCTTTTCAACGCCATCAACTTCTAAGCCAAGCATCGTGATTTGATCACATAACTGCTCTGTTGAAATTGATGGATTAACCCATTCTCTCACCCAATTTTCGCTAAATTTCATTATCTCTGTATCCTTTATTGATGAACGTGTTACGTTCTAAATTAATCATTATCGTCAATTTAACCCAACGGTTAATTACTTAAATTGTTTTAAAAAACGTAAGTCGTTTTCAAAGAATGAACGCAAATCTGTGACGTTGTAGCGTAACATGGTTAAACGCTCAACCCCCATGCCTACTGCGAAGCCAGAATATTCATTGGGATCAATACCTACGTTACGTAACACATTAGGATGCACCATACCACAACCTAGTACTTCTAACCATTTACCATTTTTACCCATTACATCAACTTCTGCAGAAGGTTCAGTAAATGGGAAATAAGAAGGACGGAAACGAACTTGTAAATCCTCTTCAAAAAATGCACGTAAGAAATCGTGTAATAAGCCTTTTAACTCGGTAAAGTTTGCTTTTTTATCGACATACAGCAATTCAATTTGATGGAACATTGGTGTGTGCGTTTGATCGTAGTCGTTACGATATACACGACCTGGCGCCATAATACGAATAGGTGGCTGCATTTTTTCCATGGTACGAATTTGTACACCTGAGGTTTGTGTACGAAGTAATAATTCAGGATTAAACCAGAATGTATCGTGATCAGCACGTGCTGGGTGATGTTTAGGGATATTTAATGCATCGAAATTGTAATAATCACTTTCAATTTCGGGACCGGTTTCCACAGAAAAACCTAACTCTGAAAAGAATTTTGTTACACGATTGATGGTAATGGTCACTGGGTGTAAACCACCCGTTTCTGTTTTACGACCTGGAAGGCTCACATCAATACGTTCTTTTTCTAATTTCGCATTGAGTTCAGCTTGCTCCCATTCTGCTTTTTTAGCATTTAAAAAATCTAACGCAGCTTGTTTCGCTTCATTGATTTTAGCGCCCATTGCGGGACGCTCTTCCGCTGCAACATTACGCAATTCCTGCATAAGTTGGGTAAAATGCCCTTTTTTACCAAAATATTCCACACGAATTTCATCTAATGTGGTTAAACTTTTATTTTCGATTTGTTCAATCGCCGATTTTGCTTTCTCAACAAGATCTTTCAGATGTTGCATAGTTTCCCCTGATTATCTTTTCTAACTAAAATACGCCTAATGATAATACTAACTCATTAAAAAATCACGCGTTTATTAGTGAATTGATGTTTCAGGTGAAAAATGACAAAAATTTTTGCTATTTTTTGAGATATATCACAGTAATTTTTAACGCTTTCGTTAGAATGAAGAAGAATCGACCATGTCTAGGAGGCGTATTATGTGGAAATCAATTTCTCAAGTCTTAGCTGATCAATTTGGTGCTTACTATAACATCAAAGAAAAAAACAAAGTGCCTGGAGGCGAAGTAAATGACACTTGGCTGATTGCGGATGGAATCCAACCTGTCTTTGTTAAAGTGAATGAACGGTCCTATCGTTCAATGTTCCGTGCAGAAGCTGACCAATTAAACCTACTAGGCAAAACCAATACAATTCGACTTCCTCAAGTGTATGGCGTAGGCTGTTCTCAAAACCATAGTTTCTTGTTATTAGAAGCGCTTCCTATTACTCAACAAACCAATGCAACGCCACATTTTGCAGAAGAATTAGCAAAACTCCATCAAGTATCTGGCACTAAAAACTATGGATTAGATTTTGATACTTGGCTTGGCCCTGAGTATCAACCGAATAAATGGAATGGAAGTTGGGCGAAGTTTTTTGCAGAACAGCGTATTGGATGGCAATTGCAACTCTGCAAAGATAAAGGTTTGGACTTTGGCGATATTGATTTAATTATTGAAAAGGTAAAACACAAACTTTCAAAACATAATCCTAAACCTTCTTTGTTACATGGTAACTTATGGGTTGAGAATACCGCTATTGTAGGAAATCAAACCTTTACTTACGATCCTGCTTGTTACTGGGGGGATAGAGAGTGTGATTTAGCATTCAGTGAGCTTTTCCAACCTTTCTCAGCTGAATTCTATGAAATTTATGACCGCACTTTCCCACTTGATAAAGAAGGTTTTGAAGAAAGAAAACACCTTTATCAGCTCTATTACCTGCTAAATTTCAGCCATCGTTTTAATGGAAGCTATATCAACTTAACCACTAAATTGATTGAAGAGCTTTTACTTGAATAATTCCTTAAATATCAGATAAAAAAAGAGCGTAATTTTCATTACGCTCTTTCTATCTTCTCTATCTATTATTTTTGATAAAGAGGTGCTGGACCTTGAGTTCCACCGTTAACTTGACCACCTTCTTGTAATTTTAATACAGAACCAGAAGCAGTGATTTCTACACGACGGTTTGGACGTAAACAGTCTTTCTCAGCTTTACTTGCGTGTTTGTAACCATTACAAGCTTTAACTTGTGGCACTTTACCGTAACCAACAGCTGTAATTTCAGATGTTACGCCATCTTCAATTAAACGAGCTTTAACACGGTTTGCACGACGTTGAGAAAGATCTAAGTTGTAAGCATCAGAACCTAAACGATCAGTATAACCTGCAACTTTAACTTCTTTAGCACCAGTTTCTTTTAATTGTGCTGCAACGTTATCAACAACTTCTTTACCACGTGGAGTTAAAGTATCTTTATCGAAGTCGAACAAGAAGTCACCACTTAAAGTAAATGCTGAGTTTCCGTTACAACCGTTTGGATACCAGAAGAAGCTTTGAGCATTGTGGTTTTTGTCAAATAATATTTTGTATTGACAAATTTTGTGAACACCGTTCTCACGATAGTTGAACGCATAATCCCACTCTTCAACACCGTATAAACCTTCAGAGAAGTGTGGACGACCGATTAGGTTATATAATTGGTCTTTGTTCATACCACGTTCGATCATACGAACGTTATCCCAGTTTGGCCATGAACCAAATTGGCTACCGTCATGGTTGAAACCAGCTTTATCAATCTTAGGCCATACGAGTTGTGGTACTTGTTGACCATCAACTTCTTTATATTCTGGAGTACCAGCTTCTGTAACTTTGCTTAAGTTACCACAAGCAGCAACTGTCGCTACTGCTACTGCAGATAATAAAATACGAGATAATTTCATTTCTTTACCTTTTTACTGTTAAGGTGCAATCCTTGCAAGAAGAACCTACACAACTAAACTTTATAAATTTTACAAATAAAACTATAAAAAGTTTCATGGCGTATGGTAGTCATAATTCTTTAACTTGTAAATAAAAAAACATTAAAAAATGATTTTTTATGGAACTTTTTTGTAAAGTTGTGTAAAGAGTTGTCAAATAAGTAAATTTTTTTCTTATTGAATAAAATCCTGTCCATTTTTTGTTAAATTTCGATGGATAATTCCCTCAATACTCTCTTCAGCTTGCTTACCTATTTTTTGTAAAAGTGGCTTTTTCACTTTATATTTCACCGCGATCACAGACTTATCTTTCATTTTTTCAAGAATAATATCATCGCTAGTTGCTAACTCATCGACTAGCTGAAGCGCTAGAGCTTGCTGACCGAACCAATGCTCACCAGTTGCGACTTTATCCACATCTAAGTGCGGTCGATTTTGAGTGACAAATTGTTTAAATAATTGATGAGTTTCTTCAAGTTCGGCTTGGAATTTCTGTTTTCCTTTTTCAGTATTTTCACCTAATACTGTAACGGTGCGTTTAAATTCTCCTGCTGTCATCACATCAACATCAACATCATGTTTTTTTAATAAACGATGAATATTGGGAATTTGCGCAACCACACCAATAGAACCAATGATCGCAAAGGGCGCAGAAACAATTTTATCTGCCACACAAGCCATCATATACCCACCACTTGCAGCAACCTTATCAACTGCAACCGTTAATTTAATCCCTTTTTGTTTTAAGCGAGCTAACTGCGAGGCGGCCAAACCATAACCATGAACAACACCTCCAGGACTTTCTAAACGTAGTAAGACCTCATCATCGGCTTTTGCTACATTAATAATCGCCGAAATTTCTTCTCGAAGTGCGGTCGTTTCGGATGCCGAAATATCACCTTTAAAATCGAGCACATAAACACAAGGTTTAGGCGTTTCTTTCTCACCATTTTTTAATTTCGCTTTTAATGCCTTTGCTTCTTGCTTTTTCGCTTTTTTCTCCACTTTTTCTGCTTGTTTAAGTTCTTCTTCTGAAAGCTGGAAATCGCGTAAATGCTTTACTGTTTCTTTAAATTCTTCTGAAAGATCTGTCACGACCAACTCACCATGATGTGTTGCATTACGCTGTTTTGCTGAAATAATCATTGCGACAATAGCGGCAATCACAAGTAAAATCGTTAAAATCTCCAAAATAAAAATGCCATAGCCGGTCAAAATATCAGACCACATAATTTTCTCCTAAAATAAAGTGAAGGCATTATTTTACTGTGCAAGCCTGATTTACACTAACTTTTTATGGAAAATTTTGCGATTTAAGGTAAACTAACGCAGTTTTATTGCCTAATTTATAATGAATTACAGAGGTTTATATGTCTAAAGTTGCATCCATTGTTGATGTGTTACAAGGTAAAATCGCTATTGGCGAAAAAGTTACCGTACGAGGTTGGGTTCGTACCCGTCGTGATTCTAAAGCTGGTCTTTCTTTCCTCGCTGTTTATGACGGCTCTTGCTTTGATCCTATTCAAGTCATCGTCAATAACGATATTGAAAATTATGAAAGTGAAGTATTACGCTTAACAACGGGTTGCTCTGTTATCGTAACCGGTACTATTGTTGAGTCACCTGCTGAAGGTCAAGCTGTTGAACTTCAAGCTAAAAAAGTAGAAGTGACAGGGTTCGTAGAAGATCCTGATACTTATCCAATGGCAGCAAAACGTCACTCAATTGAATACTTACGTGAAGTAGCTCACTTACGTCCTCGTACCAATATTATCGGTGCCGTGGCACGTGTTCGTCACTGCTTAGCACAAGCTATTCATCGTTTCTTCCATGAACAAGGCTTCTACTGGGTCGCTACCCCATTAATTACCGCTTCAGATACTGAAGGTGCGGGTGAAATGTTCCGTGTTTCAACACTTGATTTAGAAAATCTTCCTCGTGGTGAAGATGGTAAAGTTGATTTCAGCCAAGATTTCTTCGGTAAAGAATCATTTTTAACGGTTTCGGGTCAATTAAATGGTGAGACTTATGCGTGCGCATTAAGCAAAATCTATACTTTCGGTCCTACATTCCGTGCTGAAAATTCAAATACAACTCGTCACCTTGCTGAATTCTGGATGGTTGAGCCTGAAGTTGCGTTTGCAACGCTTGCTGACAATGCTAAATTAGCAGAAGACATGTTGAAATACGTATTCCGTGCCGTGCTTGCTGAGCGAAAAGATGACTTAAAATTCTTTGAAAAACACGTAGATAAAGATGTGATTACTCGTTTAGAAAACTTTGTAAACTCTGATTTTGCTCAAATCGACTATACTGATGCGATCGACGTGTTATTAAAATCAGGTAAGAAATTCGAGTTCCCTGTTTCTTGGGGTATCGACTTATCTTCTGAACATGAACGTTTCTTAGCTGAAGAATATTTCAAATCACCTGTTGTTGTGAAAAACTATCCAAAAGATATCAAAGCCTTCTATATGCGTTTAAATGATGATGGTAAAACTGTGGCTGCAATGGATGTTCTCGCACCTGGAATTGGTGAAATCATCGGTGGTTCCCAACGTGAAGAACGTTTAGACGTGTTAGATAAACGTATGGAAGAAATGGGCTTAAATCCTGAAGATTACTGGTGGTATCGTGATCTTCGTAAATATGGTACCGTACCACATTCAGGTTTCGGTCTTGGTTTTGAACGCTTAATCGTTTATGTAACTGGCGTACAAAATATTCGCGATGTGATTCCATTCCCTCGCGCACCAAGAAATGCAAATTTCTAAAAATATTGTTTAAATTGACCGCACTTTTTTAAAGTGCGGTCATCATTTTAGGCGATAAATTTATCCCCTATTTCATTTATTGTGTTTGAATCAATCTTTCAAATACATCACATTAAGGAAAGTAGAAATGGACAAAATTAAGCAACTCTTTGCTAACAACTACAGTTGGGCGCAAAGAATGAAAGAAGAAAATTCCACTTATTTTAAAGAACTTGCCGATCACCAAACACCTCATTATCTCTGGATTGGCTGCTCAGATAGCCGTGTTCCCGCTGAAAAACTCACAAATCTTGAGCCAGGCGAATTATTTGTTCATCGTAATGTTGCTAACCAAGTTATTCATACGGATTTTAACTGCCTTTCAGTTGTACAATATGCCGTTGATGTGCTCAAAATTGAACATATTATTATTTGTGGCCATACAAATTGTGGTGGTATCAACGCTGCTATGCAAGATCACGATCTTGGATTGATCAATAACTGGTTGCTCCACATTCGTGATATTTGGTTTAAACATGGCCACCTATTAGGCAATCTTTCAGCCGAAAAACGCTCCGATATGCTCACTAAATTAAATGTTGCGGAACAAGTTTATAACCTAGGACGCACATCTATCGTAAAAAGTGCTTGGGAACGTGGACAAAAACTCTCCCTACATGGCTGGGTATATGATGTAAATGATGGATTCTTAGTAGATCAAGGTGTTATTGCAACCAGTCGGGAAACCCTTGAAATCTCTTACCGTAATGCGATTGCTCGCCTATCTAGCCTCGCGGAAGAAGATATCCTGAAAAAAGAGCTTCCAGAAAACGAAGAATAAAAAAAGTGCGGTTAAAATCTAATGAGTTTTAACCGCACTTTTTATTTCAAACTGACTATTTAACTAACTCTGTTTGCATATACATCAAACGATCAATATTCGTTAAATAATGTCCTAGCTCTTGGGATTCTGGTTTATGAATATAAGGGATTTTACCTAGCAGAGGCGCATCAATCTGAGCCTCTAAAATATCCACCACCTCTTTATAATGCCCTAAGCAAGGATTAATTCGATTTGCAATCCAGCCTAATAAAGGAACGCCAAGCTGTTTAATCACTTGAGCAGTCAACAATGCGTGGTTAATACAGCCTTCTTTAATGCCTACAACCAATACCACGGGCATTTTATGCTCAACGACCCAATCAGCAAAACTCTTACCCTCTGCCATTGGTGTGAGTAACCCAAATGAACCTTCCACGACAACAGATTGATATTTTTGAACCAATGCGGTTAATGTTTGATTAATTTTGCTTAATTTAATGCGTGATTTATCTCGAGTCAGCATTGGCAATGAATGAGTAAAAGTATAGCTATTCACTTCTTGATAAGATACGGACTCATTCGTTGCATCCATTAAAGCTAACACGTCTGAATTATTTTCAGCATCATAATCTGTTTGGGATTCATTAGACTGATTTTCGACAGGATAAATCCCCTCTTCACAGCTACAAGCAATCGGCTTATAACCCACAATTCGCACGCCCTTTGCTTGTAATGCCTGAATAATGGCACGGCAGGCGGTGGTCTTGCCCACATCGGTATCTGTACCTGCCACAAAGAAACTACTCATTTTCATTCTCCTTTTAAAAGTGCGGTCAATTCTAAAGGAGTTTTTTGAAGAAAATATTGAGATAAAGCAAGATTTGGAGATTTTTAGGAAAAAATAAAAGGCTTATTTGATCTCACTCAAACTATTAAACAAGCCATCATCTTGTTTTGGCATTTGAAGATAAAATCCTTGCTGAGTAATTTTCCCCATAACCTCATCTTTATCTGCATGAACAAGCGGTTTACTCCCCCTCAAATTGAAAGGCATAAGAAATTGAGGCTTACCAAAACTCTGCATTAATATATCCGGTACAGCTGAAAAATCATCTCGTTTGGAAATATAAAGATAGCAGCCTGGTTTACGTTTACTTTTATAAATTGCACATAACATTTCATATTGCTCCAAAAAGAAAAAACCTACCAGATAATCTCTGATAGGTTTTATTTTACGAAAGTTTAATTATTTAGTCACAGCTTCTTTTACTTCAGCTGCTTTATTTGCTGCCGCATCTTTTGCTTCAGCCGCTTTATCAGCTGCCGCATCTTTTGTTTCTGAAGCTGAGTTTTTTACTGCTTCCATTTTAGAAGACATCGCATCTTTTGCTTCAGCCATTTTATTTGCTGCAGCATCTTTCATTTCAACTGCTTTATCTGCTGCTGCATCTTTTGCTTCAGAAGCTGCATTTTTTACTTCTTCCATTTTAGAAGACACTGCATCTTTTGCCTTAGCCATTTTATTTGCAGCAGCATCTTTCATTTCAGAAGCTTTATCAGCTACTGCTTCTTTTGTTTCAGCCATTTTATTTGCAGCTGAATCTTTTGCGTCAATTGCTGCATTTTTAACATCAGTTGCAACTTCTTTTGCTGCATCTTTAATTTGTGTTGCTGCATTTGCTGTTGCATCTTTTGCTGCTTCAACTTTTTGAGCTGTTTCTTGTTTATCGAAACAACCAGTTACGGCTAAAGATGCACCTAATACTAATACGGCTAATACTGATTTTTTCATTGTCATTCTCCATTTTATAATTAAGAATTAATCCAAAGCTATCTGCTTTGTGTGATCTAGTTTACGTAAAAAAAACTTAAAATAAAACATCTTTCAAAAAAATTTACATTTCTAAAGATATAGTTTTTTATAAAATCTCTCTAAAACAACTATAACCCAATGAAATTAAAAGATTTGTAAAAAAGTTCATTATAAAAATTTTATTTTTTGTAAAGATAAAAAATCACTTTTTTGTGTTTTTTTTGAACAATCCCACTCAGTTAATTTGAATAATCCTTAACTATTGCTTTTACTTTTCAGTTACTTTTTTACGGCTGCAGATTGATCTTTTGTTTCAGAATCTACATTTTTTACTTCCTCTGCTTTAGAGCACACAGCATCTTTTGCTTCAGTCATTTTATTTTCCGCAACATGTTTAACATAGTTAGCTGCTGCAACCACAGCATCTTTAACTTGTACTGCCGCGCTTACTGTGGCATCTTTTGCAGCTTCAACTTTAGAAGACATTACATCTTTTGCCTCTGAAAGCGAATCTTTTACTTCAGCAACTTTATCTTCGACAGCTTCTTTTGCTTTTACAGCTTTATCTTCAGCTGCATCTTTTAGCTCAGATGCTTTATCTGCAGCTTCATCTTTTGCTTCTGAAACTACTTTTTTCACTTCTGATGCTTTATCTTCCACCGCATCTTTTACTTCTGAAGTCGCTTCTTCTGCTTCTACAGCTTTATCTTCAGCCGCATCTTTCACTTCAGCAGCTTTATCTTCAGCTTCATCTTTTAACTCAGCCGCTTTATCTTCAGCTTCATCTTTTAACTCAGCCGCTTTATCAGCAGCTTCATCTTTTGCTTCAAAAACTGCATTTTTTACTTCAGCAACTTTATCTACAACTGCATCTTTGAATTTAACTACTTTGTCTACAACTGTATCTTTTGCTTCTGAAGCCGCTTCTTTTGCTTCTACAGTTTTATCTTCAGCTGCATCTTTTAGCTCAGATGCTTTATCTGCAGCTTCATCTTTTGCTTCTGAAACTGCTTTTTTTACTTCTTTTGCTTTATCTTCAGCCGCATCTTTCACTTCAGCAGCTTTATCTTCAGCTTCATCTTTTAACTCAGCCGCTTTATCAGCAGCTTCATCTTTTGCTTCAAAAACTGCATTTTTTACTTCAGCAACTTTATCTACAACTGCATCTTTGAATTTAACTACTTTGTCTACAACTGTATCTTTTGCTTCTGAAGCCGCTTCTTTTGCTTCTACAGTTTTATCTTCAGCTGCATCTTTTAGCTCAGATGCTTTATCTGCAGCTTCATCTTTTGCTTCTGAAACTGCTTTTTTTACTTCTTTTGCTTTATCTTCAGCCGCATCTTTCACTTCAGCAACTTTGTCTTCAGCTGCATCTTTTAGCTCTGCTGCTTTATCTGCCGCTTCATCTGTAGCTTCTGAAACTGTTTTTTTCACTTCTGATGCTTTATCTTCGACGGCTCTTTTTACTTCAGAAAATTTGTCATCGATTGCTTTTTTCATTTCAGTAGCTTTATCATCGATTGCTTCCTTTGCTTCAGAAACTGCTTTTCTTACTTCAGATACTTTATCTTCAGTTACATCTTTCACTTCAGTAGCTTTGTCTTCAACCACTTCTTTTGCCTCAGACGCTTTATGTGTCACAGCATCTTTAATATAGTTAGCCGCTGCAAATAATGCATCTTTAACTTGTGTTGCAGCATTCACTGTCGTATCTTTTACTTCAGTTGCTTTATCTCCGATTTTATTGTTCATAGCTACTCCCCTTGTGTCATTATGATGGCTTAATTTAAGCTATTCATTTATAGCTCATTTTCAGTCTATCAAAAAAATTTTAAAAAAACACCTAAAAATATACATTTTTAGGTGTTGCTTATTTTTGACTGCTTTTAAAAAGTAAATCATATAAACTTTGTTTTTCGTATTTTAGCCATTCTATTTTGGATAATGGAAAGCTTCAATGGTGCCTTTTTCACCATTCCACTCAATTTGAACAATCGTTGAAGGGTAAAAACTAATTGGATTTCGCTTACCGTAAAGCTCTGAAACAATACTGCCTACTAAAGGTAAATGAGAAACGAGTAAAACACTTTCAGTACCTTCTTCTTGCAAAACAGATAGATAATCAGCTACCAATGTAGCATTACCATAAGGTGTAATCCCACTCCAAATTTCAATATCATTAAGCGTGTTACCTAAGGCTGAATTTACAAGCTCAAACGTTTCTTGTGCTCTTACATAAGGGCTGACAATTACTTTTTGAACTGAAAGTGCGGTTGAATTTAGATGAGTTTTAAGCCATTGTCCCTGTAATATCGACTGTTTTCGACCGTAGTCATTTAAATGCCGAGCCTCATCGGATGAAGCGATAACTTCGGCTTCTCCATGACGCATAATAAAAATTTTCATGTATTGGCTTTCCTAAAAATAATAAAGATAATTCTATGGATCAAAAATGGGGGCAAGCCCCCACTCAATTAATTTGCTTTCACTGCTTCTGCAATTTCTTCTGCACATTGTTTTGCAAGTGCACCGTCTTCACATTCGACCATAACACGAATCAGTGGCTCTGTACCAGACTTACGCAGTAAAATTCGGCCTTTGCCTTCTAAGCGTTTTTCCACATCAGCGGCTACGGCTTTTACTGCTTCACTTTCTAACGGATTTGTACCACCTGCAAAACGAACATTAATCAGGACTTGAGGGAATAATTTCACCGCACTTGCAAGCTCGTTTAAGGATAAACGATGTTGAACCATTGCACTTAATACGGCTAATGAGGCAATAATACCATCACCTGTCGTGTTTTTATCCGCGATAATGATATGGCCAGAGTTTTCTCCACCTAACGTCCAGTTATGTTCTACCATTTTTTCTAGCACATAACGGTCGCCAACGTTAGCACGCACAAAAGGTACACCTAACATTTTTAACGCAATTTCTAGGCTCATATTACTCATTAATGTGCCGACTACGCCACCTTTTAATTGACCTGAACGTAAAGCTTCACGAGCAATAATGAAAAGGATTTGGTCACCATCTACTTTATTACCTAAGTGATCCACCATCATAATACGGTCACCATCACCATCATAAGCGAGACCAACATCCGCTTTAGTTTCAAGCACTTTTTCCTGTAACGCTTTTACATCGGTTGCACCACATTTTTCATTGATATTGATTCCGTTTGGATCAGTACCAATTTCAATCACTTCCGCGCCTAATTCACGTAATACATTTGGCGCAATATGATAGGTCGCACCATTTGCGCAATCCACCACAATTTTATAACCATCTAAACCTAAATGAGCAGGGAAAGTGCTTTTACAAAATTCAATATAACGTCCTGCGGCATCACTGATACGGCTTGCTTTACCTAAATCAGCAGACTCCACACAATCCATTGGCTGATCAAGCATGGCTTCAATCGCTTCTTCAATATCATCTGGTAATTTTGTGCCTTGTGAAGAGAAGAATTTAATTCCATTATCATAATAAGGGTTATGTGATGCAGAAATGACAATACCCGCTTCTAAACGGAACGTGCGGGTTAAATACGCCACGGCAGGTGTTGGCATTGGGCCGGTAAATGCAGCAGTTAAGCCAGCGGCAGCCAAACCTGCTTCAAGAGCAGATTCCAACATATAACCTGAAATACGAGTATCTTTTCCGATTAATACTGTGCGAGAACCTTGTGAAGCTAAAACCTTACCCGCAGCCCAACCTAATTTCAATGCGAAATCAGGCGTGATTGGATAAGTACCCACTTTACCGCGTACGCCATCTGTACCAAAATATTTACGATTTGCCATATTTATTCCTTAATAAATTGAATAATTGATGTTGCAGAAATCATTTACTCTACAACATATAAAATCTGTTACTTTCTTACGCCTGTTGCGTTGCTTGCCATACTTTCAAAGCATCTGCCGTTGCAGCGACATCATGTACGCGTAAAATTGTTGCACCATTTTGTGCAGCAATTAATGCGCCAGCTACACTTCCCACAACACGTTCAGTTACGGGTTTATCTAATACGGCACCAATCATCGATTTACGTGAAAGACCTGCTAAAATGGGATAACCACTTTCAAAAAAGTGTGCTAATTGCTGTAAAAGTTTATAGTTATGCTGCACGGTCTTACCAAAACCAAACCCCATATCCCAAATGATATTTTCTTTGGCAATTCCTGCCTCTAGACAAGCTTGAGTCCGAGCCTCTAAAAATTGATAAACATCTTTGACTACATCATCATAATGCGGATTAGTCTGCATTGTGCGCGGCTGTCCTTGCATATGCATGATACAAGTCGGTAAATTCAACTGTCCTGCTATTTCGAGTGCGCCAGGTTCACGTAAAGCACGAATATCATTGATTAAATCCATGCCGACCTTAGCAGCTTCTTGCATCACAATTGCTTTAGAGGTATCCACTGAAATCCAACAATCAAAACGTTTTTGTACGGCTTCAACAAGAGGTATCACTCGTCGCAACTCTTCAGTTTCAGGCACTTCTTCTGCCATTGGTCGAGTTGATTCCCCGCCAATATCAATAATTGTTGCACCTTCTTTGAGCATTTTTTCAACTTGAAATAATGCTTTGTCTAGACTAAAAAACTGTCCGCTATCTGAAAATGAATCGGGCGTGAAATTCAAAATTCCCATAATTTGAGGGAATGATAAATCTAGACATTTGTTATTAGCATAAAGTTTCATAAAGTGCGGTCAATTTTTAAATCAAATTTTAAAGGCTAGATTATAACGGAATATAGTGATGAAAAGAATGACATTATAAATAAAAAAGCCTTCCTAATTAGGAAGGCTTTATTCTTACTCTTCAGAATCTTCTGAATGATTAACCGCACTTTCAGTTGTTTCTTCTTGCGGCTTAGCTTTCGGGCTCGTGTCTTTGTTATCTTCCCAACCAGATGGTGGTGTAACAGGTTCACGATTCATTAGCTGTTTGATTTGTTCTTCTTCAATGGTTTCATATTTCACTAACGCATCTTTCATGGCGTGAAGAATATCCATATTGTCGATCAAAATCTGTCTTGCTCTCGCATAGTTACGATTTACAATCGCACGCACTTCTTCATCAATCGCATGCGCCGTTTCATCTGACATATGTTTTGCTTTCGCCATTGAGCGACCTAAGAATACTTCGCCTTCATCTTCGGTATAAAGAATCGGACCGAGTTTATCTGAGAAGCCCCATTGGGTCACCATATTACGTGCAATATTGGTTGCCACTTTAATATCGTTAGATGCACCAGTCGAAATATTTTCTTCACCGTAAATCAAATCTTCTGCTAAACGTCCTGCATAAAGAGTTGAAAGTTTACTTTCTAATTGTTTTTGGCTGATACTAATTTGATCACCTTCAGGCAAGAAGAAAGTCACACCTAATGCGCGGCCACGAGGAATAATCGTCACTTTATGTACCGGATCATGTTCAGGCACTAAGTAACCCACAATCGCGTGACCCGCTTCATGGTACGCTGTGGACTCTTTTTGTTTATCCGTCATGATCATGGTGCGACGTTCAGGCCCCATATTGATCTTATCTTTAGCTTTTTCAAACTCAAGCATCGATACAGTACGTTTATTGCTACGCGCAGCAAATAATGCCGCTTCATTAACCAAGTTCGCTAAATCTGCACCTGAATAACCTGGTGTACCACGAGCAAGTGTCATGGCATCTACATCATCAGCCACAGGGACTTTTCGCATGTGAACTTTTAGAATTTGCTCACGGCCTTTGACATCCGGTAAACCGACAACAACTTGGCGGTCAAAACGGCCTGGACGCGTTAATGCTGGGTCTAGTACATCTGGACGGTTAGTTGCTGCAATAACGATTACGCCTTCGTTACCACCGAAACCATCCATTTCTACTAACATTTGGTTAAGAGTTTGTTCACGCTCATCGTGTCCACCACCTAAGCCAGCACCACGTTGACGACCTACCGCATCAATTTCATCAATAAAGATTAAGCATGGTGCATTTTTCTTCGCTTGCTCAAACATATCACGTACACGAGAAGCACCAACACCCACAAACATCTCTACAAAGTCAGAACCTGAAATGGTAAAGAAAGGCACTTTTGCTTCACCTGCAATAGCTTTTGCTAATAAGGTTTTACCTGTACCTGGAGGACCTACCATTAAAATCCCTTTTGGAATTTTACCGCCAAGGTTTTGGAATTTTTTCGGTTCACGCAAGAAATCAACTATTTCAGCCACTTCTTCTTTTGCTTCATCACAACCTGCAACATCTGCAAAAGTCACTTTAATTTGATCTTGGGTCAGCATTTTAGCGCGGCTTTTACCGAAGCTCATGGCTTTCCCGCCTCCACCTTGCATTTGACGCATGAAGAAAATCCATACCCCTACAAGGAATAGCATTGGGAACCACGAAATTAAAATTTGTGATAATAAACTGCGTTTTTCAAAAGGCGTACCTTCGATTTTAACTTTTTTATTTAATAAGTCATCTAAGAGCTTTTTATCTTCCAACGGTGGCATGACGGTCATATATTTAGAACCATCATTTTTAGTCACGGTGATTTCATTCGCATCAAAACGCGCTTCTTTCACTTGACTGTTACTCACATCATACACAAAGGTTGTGTAATCTGTTGAGTCACTCACGCCATTGGAATTAAAACTTTGGTAAGCTGTCATCATGACAATTGCTACCACAACCCATAGAACTAGATTTTTAACCATATCGTTCAAGGTTTAACCTGCCTTTCTTAAGTTAATTAAAATTAAACGAGATACTATCTCATCCCCGACACAATGAAAAGCTATCAAAGCAATTATCTATTCGCCTTTATAACCGCTTGCTACAATATAAACTTCGCGAGAACGCCCACGAGAGGCTTCAGGCTTACGCACTTTTACGACACTAAAGAGTGAACGAATTTCGCGCAGATACTCGTCAAAACCTTCTCCTTGGAATACTTTGACCACAAAACTGCCTTTTTTCGCCAAAACTTGCTTACACATATCTAAAGCCAGTTCAACTAAATACATTGCACGAGGAATATCAACAGATGGCATGCCGCTAAAATTTGGCGCCATATCAGACATCACTACATCAACTTTTGCTTCACCAACTCGTTCTAATAATGCATTCAGCACATTTTCGTCACGAAAATCGCCTTGCAAGAAATCCACGCCGACAATTGGGTTCATATCCAAAATATCACAAGCAATCACTCGACCTTTGCCACCAATTTGGCTCACAACATACTGTGACCAACCACCTGGTGCGGCACCGAGATCCACTACGGTCATTCCCGGTTTAAACAATTTATCCGTTTGTTGAATTTCATCTAACTTAAAGTAAGCACGTGAGCGTAATTTTTGTTTATGTGCTTTCTGAACAAACGGATCTTTAAAATGTTCGTTTAGCCAACGAGAAGAACTCGCCGAACGTTTTTTCTTTCCCATAATCTCTTTCTTTTGTACTATTTTTTGTAGTAGTTTCGTCTATATTTGGGTACAATCTGCCAAATTCAAGGCTAGACTTACCAAAAAGTGCTGAAAAACCACGTTTTTTCTGACCGCTCTTTTCGGTCTTTTTATGATTCATATTCATCTATTTAAAGGATTCCTTATGACAATATTATCAACAAAACAAAAACAATTTTTAAAAGGACTCGCTCATCACCTTAGCCCTGTCGTCATGCTTGGCGGTAACGGCTTAACCGAAGGTGTATTAGCCGAAATCGATAATGCGTTAAATCATCACGAATTAATCAAAGTAAAAATTGCTGGCGCAGATCGCGAAACCAAACAATTAATCATTGATGCGATTGTTCGTGAAACCAAATCATCTAACGTTCAAACCATCGGACATATTTTGGTGCTTTATCGACCAAGCGAGGAAGGTAAAATCCAGCTGCCTCGTAAATAATTGTTATCCCCTCAATTTGAGGGGATGTTTTTTTAGATGTAATTTACTTCAATAATCTCGAACTCAACCGTTCCACCTGGTGTGGTAATATTTACGGTATCGTCCAACTCTTTCCCTACCAAGCCACGAGCAATCGGTGAATTCACAGAAATCAAACCTGATTTAATATCTGCCTCATCATCGCCCACAATTTGGTAAGTGACTTCTTCATCAGTATCGGTATTCACTAATACAACTGTCGCACCAAAAATAACTTTTCCGTTATTTGGTAATTTAGTGACATCGATAACCTGACAATTTGCAAGTTTGCTTTCAATTTCTTGAATACGCCCTTCGCAAAAACCTTGTTGTTCACGCGCAGCGTGATATTCTGCATTTTCTTTTAAGTCACCATGCTCACGTGCTTCAGCAATCGCCTTGATAATTTCAGGGCGACGCTCATTTTTTAAGAAATCTAATTCTTGGCGTAATAGCTCCGCACCGCGCACGGTCATTGGAATTTGTTTCATTCTTTTTCCTTAAAATTTGGTAAAAACAAAACCACGACAACGTCTTGCAACCTTGCCGCAGTCAATGAAAAATAAAAAATGATTTACTCTATTGAGTTCGGAGCTTATTATTATTCGTCTTGAGAAAAATAGCAACCATAACAGAACTAAAAATGACTAAAAAATCTTCTATTTCGACCGCACTTAAAGCGGCATTTATTACACTCGGCTTTTCTTTTTCCGCTATGGCTGAAGTTAATGTGGCTTCTATTACCCAATACCTACCTGAAGGTGCTTCTGCCAGTATCATTGCCAAAAACCTCAATAAAGATCAAATTATTGCAGACTACAATGGTTCAACATTTATGTTGCCTGCCAGTACGCAAAAAGTGTTCACAGCCGTTGCTGCTAAATTAGTATTAGGTGATGCCTTCCAGTTTGAAACCTCACTTTTAAGTAACGGAAAAATTCAGAATAATGTTTTAGAAGGCGATCTTGTGGTGCAATTCACTGGCGATCCCGATCTGACCAGCGGACAACTTTATAGCCTATTAGCTAATTTAAAAAACCAAGGCATTCAGAAAATCAATGGTGATCTTATTTTAGATACCTCTGTATTTGCTAGCCATGATCGTGGGTTAGGTTGGATTTGGAACGATCTTACAATGTGCTTTAACTCCCCTCCTGCTGCAGCAAATATCGATAATAACTGCTTCTATGCCGAGCTAGATGCAAATCAACCTGTAGGTGAAACCGTCAAAATTAACGTTCCCGCTCAATTCCCTATTCAAGTTTTTGGGCAAGTTTATATTGTGGATCAGCAAGAAGCCGGTTATTGCCAATTAGACGTCGTTGTCCATGACAATAACCGCTATCAAGTAAAAGGCTGTATTGCACGCCAAACTAAACCATTTGGGCTTAGCTTCGCCGTGCAAGATCCAGATGCCTACGCTGCTGCCATTATTCAACGTCAATTAAAACGTCTTGGTATTGAATTTACCGGTCAGGTAAAACAACCTCAAAAACCACAGCAAGGACAAAAACTCGCTCAGCATTTATCTAAACCGTTGCCTGAGCTATTGAAAAAAATGATGAAAAAATCGGATAACCAAATTGCCGATGCCTTATTCAGAGCCGTAGCCTACAACTACTATAAACGCCCTGCTTCATTCCAATTAGGCACATTAGCGGTGAAATCCGTATTGCAAAAACAAGGCATTAAATTTGGTAACAGCATCTTAGCAGATGGTTCGGGGCTTTCTCGTCATAATTTGGTTGCACCGAAAACCATGCTTTCCGTCTTGGAATACATCGCCAAAAACGAAGATAAATTACACTTAATGGAAACTTTCCCAATTGCAGGTGTGGATGGCACAATCAGTGGGCGTGGTAGCTTAATTAATCCACCACTGGTAAAAAACGTCATCGCTAAAACTGGCTCATTAAAAGGTGTATATAACCTTGCCGGTTTTATGACCAATGCACGAGGTGAAAAAGTGGCTTTCGTTCAATTTATCAATGGCTACTCAACCGGTGATTTAGAAAGTAAAACAAAGCGTGCTCCACTTGTGCAATTTGAGAGTGCACTTTATAACGATCTTTATAAAGATTAAAACGCATATAAAAATGACCGCACTTTGAATATATCAAATACGGTCATTTTTCTTTCTATTTAATCAAAAATAAAAAGTACTAAATCCTCATTGAATTAGTGCTTTTTTACGCTCTTAAATGCACTTAACCTTCATTATGGATTTCAAGGTTGCTTGCATCTTTTTCTCGTTTTTTCTTTGCCGAATCACTCCGTTGAGAAGCAATGCTATCAAGGTATTCTGGCGTGATATCGCCAGTGATATATTCGCCAGTAAAGACTGAACAATCAAAGCCTTGAATAGATGGATTTTCTTGGCGTACTGATTCTGTCAGCGCTTCAAGATCTTGGAAAACCAATTTATCTACGCCAATCAATTTAGCAATTTCATCAACATTACGGCCATAGGCAATGAGTTCTTGTTTTGTTGGCATATCGATGCCGTACACATTCGGGTAACGAATTTCTGGTGCAGCTGATGCAAAGTAAATTTTCTTCGCTCCCGCTGCTCTAGCCATACTCACGATTTGTTCGGATGTTGTACCACGAACAATAGAATCATCGACTAATAGCACATTTTTATCTTTAAATTCTGCTTTAATCGTATTGAGCTTACGACGAACTGAACTGATACGTTGTGCTTGACCAGGCATGATAAATGTACGGCCAACATAGCGGTTTTTCACAAAACCTTGACGATAAGGTTTGCCTAAGATTTTCGCAATCTGTAAAGCAATGTCTGTTGAAGTTTCAGGTACTGGAATAACAACATCAATGTTATCAGCTTCCTCAACCCATTCTTTTGCAATTTTTTTACCTAAATGTTCACCCATGTGAACTCGTGCGGCATAGACAGACACACCGTCTATTGTTGAATCAGGACGAGCAAAGTACACATATTCAAAAATACACGGATTTAAGACCGCACTTTCCGCACACTGCTCAGCATAAAGCTGGCCATCAAAGGTCACATAAATCGCTTCGCCTGGCGCAACATCACGCACTAATTCAAAACCTGCGACGTCTAATGCCACACTTTCAGAGGCAAACATATATTCCACAGAACCATTTTCTTCTCGTTTACCTAACACGAGTGGACGAATACCAAACGGATCACGAAATGCCACCATGCCATGTCCAATAATCATCGCTAAGCATGTATAAGCACCACGGATATCTTTGTGTGTCGCACGAATTGCATTAAAAATATCTTGCGGATCGAGATGGTATTTATTCACTCTATCTAAATGATTTGCAAGAATATTGAGAAGAAGTTCTGAATCCGAATTAGTATTTATGTGACGACGTGCTTCTTTAAATAATTTATCTTTTAATTCGTCTGAATTGGTTAAGTTGCCATTGTGAACAAGGCTTAAACCATAAGGTGAGTTAACATAGAAAGGCTGCGCTTCAGATACACTTGAACTGCCGGCGGTTGGATAACGTACATGTCCGAGGCCTGCATGACCTTGTAAACGTAACATATGTTCTTGTCTGAATACATCGCTTACAAGACCATTAGCCTTACGCAAACGAAAGCGGTTTTCATCATCGATTGTGACAATCCCCGCCGCATCTTGACCTCGATGCTGTAATAACGTTAATGCTGCATAAATGGATTCATTAACCGGATTTTGGCTAACGATACCGACAATTCCACACATACTGATTGACTACCTTATTGTTTAAAAGTTGAGTTTAAAAAACTAGAACTTGCTTGTAGTTGTTGGAAGAACCATTCAATAATGAAGCCGAAATGAGGAATTAATTTTGATTCTTTCCACCAATCGGTTTGCTCAAAGTTAGTGAAGGTATCCAAGAAGAATAAGATCGCAGCAACGATTAACGCCCCACGAATTAAGCCAAATGCCGCACCAAGAACACGATCTGTTCCGGTAAGTCCTGTTTTATCCACTAATTGGCTAATCACATAATTAACAATGCCGCCTACAATTAAGGTTAAAACAAATAAAATGCCGATTGCTGTGCCGTTACGCACGTAGTCAGATTCGATTTGAGTAAGATAAGTGGCAAGATAAGGATAAAATTGGCTAGCGACAATAAATGCAACGACCCAACTTGCAAGGGACATAACCTCTCGCACAAACCCACGTAATAAACTCACGATAATCGAAAATGCGATGATGCCAATGATAATGTAATCAATCATTAAATAGTCTCTCAATTAAAAAGGGCCGCCATTGCGACCGCAGTATTTTACATAAAAAACAACAAAAGGAAAACGTTTGCGTCAATTAAATTTGGAGCCATTGGCTAGATTTCCTGCCAAAATGCTTTATCTAATTTTTGCTGTGCCTTTTGTAGTACTTCTGCCAAGTGCTGATATGTCGGTTTATCTTGCACGGTTGGCAAACTTTCATGTTGTTTTCTTAAACGTTCACTAATCTCATAAAACCACTGAGAACTTTGCGGTTCTAACGGTGATTTTGCACGTTTTCCCAACCAGTATAAACCTTGTAATGGCATCACTAACGCACAAAGTGCGGTCAAAATAGCAATCGCTAATGCAGTAAGATCCGTCTTGGCATAAAGCTGTTGCCAAACCACCGAAAATACCGCCATAAAAGGCATAAACTTCTGTGCAAATTTTGTGGCTTTAATAATGCGATTTTCGGGAAAAATAATGCCGAGTTTCGCTTCTAATGGCCACGTTTGCAAATATATTTGCCCATGTTTTAAGGTTGAAAAAAATAATGACATAAAAACATCCTAGAAAATAACCGCACTTATAATACTCTAGTTTAGGTTTAATTGTCATCCTTAACTAGAAACTGTTGAAATTTTCAACTTTTCTAATAAAAGATCGTATTTTTCCCTTCTAGTGAATTTATTTTATACGCCAAAAGGTGTATTCTATGCAAGATTTGTAGTCTGTTCTTTTGAATAGATTTTTATTAACCTCAATCAAAAATAGGGTTCCTATGTCAAAACTTGTTCTCATCCTTAACTGTGGTAGTTCTTCATTAAAATTTGCAATCCTTGATCCTGCAACAGGTGAAGAAAAACTATCAGGCTTAGCAGAAGCATTTTATCTTCCTGAAGCTCGTATCAAATGGAAACTTAACGGTGAAAAAGGTAGCGCAGATTTAGGTGCTGGTGCAGCGCACACAGAAGCGCTTAACTTCATCGCGTCAAACATTATGACTGATGAGCTTAAAAACTCTATCACCTCGATTGGTCACCGTATCGTTCACGGTGGTGAGAAATACACTCAATCTGTTATCGTCACAGATGAAGTGGTTAAAGGTATTGAAGATGCAGCGCAATTTGCACCACTTCACAACCCTGCTCACTTAATCGGTATCCGTGAAGCATTTAAAACATTCCCACACTTAAAAGATAAGAACGTTGCTGTATTTGATACAGCATTCCACCAA
Source organism: Haemophilus parainfluenzae (assembly GCF_003252795.1). Classification (GTDB taxonomy): domain Bacteria; phylum Pseudomonadota; class Gammaproteobacteria; order Enterobacterales; family Pasteurellaceae; genus Haemophilus_D; species Haemophilus_D parainfluenzae_K. The sequence goes on along the minus strand of NZ_QEPQ01000001.1, from coordinate 9,129 downwards.
ACCATGCCTGAAGAAGCATACTTATATGCACTTCCGTACTCACTTTACAAAGAACATGGCGTACGTCGCTACGGTGCACACGGTACCAGCCACTACTTCGTTTCTCGTGAAGTCGCTGAATACGTAGGCAAACCAGCAGACCAAGTAAACGCAATTATCTGTCACTTAGGTAATGGTGGTTCTGTTTCTGTGGTTCGTAACGGTAAATGTATCGACACCTCTATGGGTTTAACCCCGTTAGAAGGTTTAGTCATGGGTACACGTTGTGGTGACATCGACCCTGCGATCGTTTTCTACCTATACAAAAACTTAGGTATGTCAATGGATCAAATCGAAGAAACTTTAGTGAAAAAATCAGGTCTTTTAGGTTTAACTGAAGTAACAAGCGACTGTCGTTATGCAGAAGACAATTACGACGATACATCTAAACCAGAAGCAAAACGTGCATTAGATGTTTACAGCTACCGTTTAGCAAAATACATCGGTGCATATATGGCTGTTTTAGGTGATGATCACTTAGATGCGATTGCATTTACGGGTGGTATCGGTGAAAACTCAGCTCACGTTCGTGAATTAGCATTAGGCCACTTAAAATTATTTGGTATCAAATTAGACCAAGAACGTAACCTTGCTGCTCGCTTTGGCAAATCAGGCGTAATCACTACTGATGACTCTACATTCAAAGCGATCGTTCTTCCAACTAACGAAGAATTAGTAATTGCACAAGATACAGCACGTTTAGCGGGCTAATCAACTTTCTTTAAACCTGCTGAGAAATCAGCAGGTTTTTTCATTCATTAAAAGGTATGTTAAAATGACTAAAGCTGTTATTCTTATTCCAACTAGCGCAGAAGCAAATTTAGCGGCAGCATTAGACGCAGCTAAAACAACAGGCGCTGTCGTATTTAATGCAGTAGAAGATGTAAAAGCCGCTCAAGCATTAATCGCAAATAATCAAAAAGACGTGTTATTAGAAAAAATCGTTGCTGATTTCCAAGCATTAAATGCAAATTTAGTGGTTGTTAAAGGTGTTCAACCTTCAGCTCAAGCACCTTTTGCAAATAGCTTAAACTTCGCAATTGCACAAACCTTAGATGCACAAATCATCTTAGTAGCAAACAATGAAGAAAGCACATTAGTAGAAGCCGTTGCTTCAGAATTTGGCGGTGTGAACAACGCTGACATCTTAGGTGTATTTGGTGCACAAGCAGGCAAAATTAAAGCTTTAGATGCGCAAGCATTAGCGAATGCAATCTCTGCACCACTTGCTCGTGAAGCACGTATTTCTCCAGCAGCATTCCGTTTCAAATTAACCGATTTAGCACGCAAAGCAAGTAAAACCATCGTATTACCAGAAGGTGATGAACCTCGTACTGTTAAAGCGGCAGCAATCTGTGCTGAACGTGGTATCGCAAAATCTGTATTATTAGCGGATCCTGAATCAGTGAAAAAAGTTGCGGCTGAACAAGGCGTGACTTTAGGTCCTGACGTAACCATCATCAATCCAGCTGACGTACGTGAAAACTACGTTGCTCGTTTAGTTGAATTACGTAAATCTAAAGGCTTAACTGAAGAACAAGCTCGCGCACAATTAGAAGACACCGTTGTATTAGGTACGATGATGTTAGAAGCTGGCGAAGTAGATGGTTTAGTCTCTGGTGCCGTTCACACCACTGCAAATACCATTCGTCCACCGATGCAAATCATCAAAACAGCACCAGGTAGCTCAATTATCTCATCTGTATTCTTCATGTTATTACCAGACCAAGTATTAGTGTATGGCGACTGTGCAGTAAACCCAGAGCCAACTGCAGAGCAACTGGCTGAAATCGCAATTCAATCAGCTGAATCTGCAAAAGCATTTGGTTTAAATCCGAAAGTGGCAATGCTTTCTTACTCAACCGGTACTTCTGGTTCTGGTCAATCTGTAGAGAAAGTGAAAGAAGCTACCCGTATTGCACAAGAAAAACGTCCTGATTTATTAATCGACGGTCCATTACAATACGATGCTGCGGTTATGAAAGATGTAGCAGCGTCTAAAGCACCAAATTCTAAAGTAGCAGGCCAAGCAAACGTATTTGTATTTCCTGATATCAACGCAGGTAATATCGGCTATAAAGCAGTTCAACGTTCTGCTGATTTAGTCGCTGTAGGCCCAATGCTTCAAGGTATGCGTAAACCAGTTAATGACTTATCTCGTGGTGCATTAGTGGATGATATCATCTACACCATCGCATTAACTGCAATCCAAGCAGCTCAAGTTTAATTAAAACCATCGTTGTAAAACACTAAAGAAAATAACCGCACTTTTGATAATTCAAAGTGCGGTTATTTTTAGACTTGTTTTTAATGTCTATTCTACAGATTTTAAGTATTCAACCAGCTTTAAGCCAATCTTTCTTCTCCACCCTAAAAGCAGATCGGGCTGCTTGGTCATATCTTCATTTTTTAGCCAAACCCATTTGATGAGATCTTCTAAATTTCGTTTACTCGCCAGAATATCAAGGGTTAATCCTTTTGGGGTCAGTTCATAGGCTTTTTCTTGTAACAATCGAATTGCCTTTTTATAACGAGGATCATCCACAATACGCACTAAACGTTTAGGATAATCATAAGGGGAAATTCGGCGGCTTTGTGCTAACAATTGAAGCATTTTTTTACCACGCACACGGACTTCATTTTCAGATAATCCAAGCGCTAGCATTTCTGAGGTATTACGAGGATTATTTTTTGCGACTTTCCAAAGGTTATCCGATTTCACCACATAAGAAAGGGCTAAGTTTCGAGCCATTGCCGTTTCTTGTCGCCATTTGGCCAATAGCTGTAAACGCGCTAATTCGAGCGGATTCAATTTCCAAACATTCGGAATATCCAAATAAGCCTTATTTGGATCGCGATCGTCTAATTTACTGGTTTTCGAAATTGCAAGCTGGCAATCATCAATTACCGCTTGAAGCCAAGGTGATTGCGCTAATTCTATTTGCATCTTTTGATAGACCGGCAAGAGATACCATACATCCCCTGCGGCATATTGTAGCTGTACGGGTGAAAGTGGACGTTTTAGCCAGTTTGTACGCGTTGCCCCTTTATCCATTTCAATGCCTAAATAATGTAACACCAATTTGGCCAGGCCCGCTGAATTAGCAAAACCTAAAAAACGCGCAATAATTTGTGTATCCATCATAGGTTGTGGAAGTGCATCAAACTCTTGTAAGAAAACCAATAAATCTTCATTACAAGCATGCAAAATTTTTGTTACCTGCTCATCGCGTAACAATTCCACAAAAGATGAAAAATCAGTAATGGATAAAGGATCGATTAATGAAACACGTTCACCATCATAAAGTTGAATTAACCCTAATTTAGGATAATAGGTCGATACCCGCATAAATTCAGTATCTAAAGCGACCGCACTTTGCTGACGCGCTAACTGGCAAACCTGAGCCAGTTCTTCATTATTTTGAATTAACGTAAAGTGCGGTTGATTTTGGCATTCTTTTATCATTGTAATAGGATTTATTTTCAAATAGAGATACAGACTAAACAGGGATATGAACACATATCCCCGATTTAATTAATGTTGCGCGCGTTTAGCTATTTCTTCATCACGCAGTATGCGTCTTAAAATTTTGCCGACATTACTTTTCGGTAATTCATCACGAAACTCAATATCTTTCGGGACTTTATAACCTGTGAGATGTTGTCTGCAATGCTGGCGTAATTCATCACGCGTGAGGCTATCATCTTTCTTCACAACGAAGATCTTTATGGTTTCTCCCGACACCTCATGTGGCACACCGATAGCGACCACTTCAGCAACTTTATAATTTAGCATCACCACATCTTCAATTTCATTCGGATAAACGTTAAAGCCCGATACTAAGATCATGTCTTTTTTGCGGTCAACAATACGGAGACTATAGCTCTCGTCCATAATGACGATATCACCCGTTGCCATCCAACCATCTTTAAGCACTTCAGCTGTCGCTTCAGGACGTTGCCAATACCCACGCATGACTTGTTCACCTTTAACCCAAAGCTCTCCGGCTTCACCAAGTTGTGCTTCTGAGCCATCATCTTTGATAATTTTAATATCAGTATTTGGCACTGGTACACCGATTGTACCATTGTGTTTCACCACATTAATCGGACAAGCGGCAATTAGCGGTGAGCATTCTGTCATGCCGTAACCTTCAATGATGTTACAGCCGGTTAAATCATGCCAACGTGTTGCGACTGATTGCTGGATCGCCATACCGCCGCCAACAGAAAGTTTTAATCGTGAAAAATCCACTTCTTTGAAATTTTCATTATTAAGCAGCGCATTAAACAAGGTATTTACCCCTGTAATCGCTTCAAAGCGGTATTTTTTGAGCTCTTTAACAAAGCCATCAATATCACGTGGATTCGTAATTAAAAGCGCAGTCACGCCAAGCTCTAAGAAAAGTAAACAGTTTACCGTTAAGGCAAAAACATGATAAAGCGGTAAAGCCAGTACGGCAACGCGTTGCTTAGCATGATCGCCAATAAATGGCTCTGCAATCCACTTAGCTTGGAAAATATTGGTAATAATATTGCCATGTGTCAGCATAGCGCCCTTGGCAACACCTGTCGTTCCGCCTGTATATTGTAAGAAAGCCAGATCTTCACGATCTACTTGAGGACGAACATATTGGCGAAATTTACCAATACTCAATACTTCACGGAAAGTGACGGCATTCGGTAATTTATATTTTGGCACTAACTTTTTAACATATTTCACCACAAAATTGACCAAATTACGCTTACCAAAAGAAAGCTGATCGCCCATTCTTGTTAAAATAACGTGCTTCACTTTAGTATTAAATACAATTTTTTCTAAGGTTGAAGCAAAGTTTGAAACCACAACAATGGCTGTTGCGCCACTATCTTGTAACTGATGCTCTAATTCACGCGGGGTATAAAGTGGATTCACGTTTACCACAACCAAACCCGCACGTAAGATACCAAAAAGTGCAATAGGATATTGCAATAAATTCGGCATCATCAACGCAACACGCTCACCACGTTCTAACTTTAATTCATTTTGTAAATAAGCGGCAAATGCACGGCTACGCTCTTCTAATTTACGAAATGTTAAAACCTGCCCCATGTTGATATAGGCGGGACGGTCTGGGTGCTCACGAATTGCTTTATCTAAAATATCGAGAATCGAATCATACTTGGATGTATCCAGCGTGGTAGGTGAACCTTCTGGATAATTTTGAAACCAAACTTTTTCCATTTTTTATCCTTATTCTTTGGAAAATTTTCTTAATTTTATCATTTAGTTAATAGAGATAATAGCGAATTTCAGGCTCGCCATACCAATAATACGGTCGTCTACCGAAAAAGCCCCAATCATCCCACATATCATCTGGATAATAATAACTTTGTGAAAGCTTCCAGACACGATAATGATTGGTTTTAATAACCGGATAAATATAATTGGCTTGATCAACCTTGCCTTGTTCTGTTTTCAGCAAGGTACCACCAATTGTAATAAATTGATCTTTTAAGCTTTCTGGCTCCACAAAACCATCAAGATAAGTAATAAAACGTCCATTAGGTTGTTCATCAATCATAGGTTTTGCTGAGCTTGAATAAACTGGATAGCTTAATACTTCAATCTTAGTTTTATTTGGCAAGGCTTGTGCGGTTAATACTTTTCCGCCCAAACGAATTGATTTGCACTGACAGCTATAATCACTCGGTTGAATTGAAGATAATGATTTTAAAGTAAACTGCTCTTTTTCCAATCCTTTCGGTGCATTGACACATCGCACTAATGTGGCCGAAAGTGCGGTCAAAACTAAGATTGTTTTTTTATTCATCTTCAACTCCTTTTTAAAAATTATTCACGCCCAGGTAATTTTTTCCAAGTTACTTCATTACGCAAATAAACCGGTTCAATTTCTAAGGCGGATATGACTTTATTCTGAGCATAATCTGTTAAAGCAAGCTCAAGCATATATTGTGCAGAAGGTAAAATAATATCACTCCCTTCTAAACCACTGTCTTTAAATTGAGGATACGCAGCCCAACCAGTGCCGACTCGATAGGCAGTTAAATCTGAAAATTGCTCAAGTACTTTTTCTGGTTGGCAAACTTGTTCTTCAATGACAGGGTTCCATTGGAAAAACTCACCCAATTCTGACCGCACTTTTTCTCGTTTTACTTGAGAAAAATAAACTTCATTCATTCTCGCATCAATGGCAGCTGCCACATTTTCAGCTTGATGTAATTCAAATGCGGCCTGAGCCATTGCTGTTAAATTTGATACCGCAATAACAGGTAAATCAGCACCAAATGCAAGCCCTTGAGCAATCCCTGCACCGACACGAATACCTGTAAAACTACCAGGTCCGCGTCCAAATGCTAACGCATCTACTTGCTTCAAATTAATACCTGAATAGGCAAGCAACTCATCAATCATTGGAAGAATACGTTTTGTGTGTGTACGTTGTGCTAATTCATCTAAATATGTTTTTTCGCCTTTATGCCAAAGTGCAACAGAACAAGCCTCTGTTGAAGTATCAAGCGCTAATAAAGTGATATTTTTCATTATTAATCCATTTTCTCATTTTGTAAGAATTGTACCACTTTGTTGAGATCTCGGGTACGGGTTGAATTAGGTAAACTTTTTAGAAAGGTTTCGCCGTAATTTCGCATAACAAGACGATTATCACAAATAATTACTGCACCACGATCAGTCACATCTCGAATTAGACGTCCTACACCTTGTTTCAGTGTAATAACCGCTTCAGGGATTTGTATATCATTAAACGGATCGCCACCTTGTAATCGGCAATCTTCAATACGTGCTTTTAGTAAAGGTTCATCTGGTGCGGTAAAAGGCAATTTATCAATAATGACTAAGGAAAGTGCATCACCACGGACATCCACGCCTTCCCAAAAGCTAGAGGTGGCAACCAATACACTATGGGTTTCATGAATAAATTGTTCGAGTAATTTAGCTTTAGGCATTTCACCTTGTAATAAGATAGAAAGCTCACTATTTTCTCTAAAATACTCTGCCAAGCCTCTCATCATTAAATAGGAAGTACAAAGCACAAAGCATCGCCCTTTATTCGCTTCAATGATAGGCAACAACATTTCACCAAGAGATTGTAACGTATTATTTTGATTCGTTGCGGGTAAATAACGTGGCACGCAAAGTAGCGATTGATTAGGATAATCAAAAGGACTATGAAGAATTTTTTGTTCTGCTTGCTCAATACCAAGTCGCTGACAAAAATGATTAAAAGTGCCGCCGACTTCAAGCGTCGCTGAGGTGAAAATCCAAGCAGCTTCTTTATTATTTAACTGTTCACCAAATTTATCTGCGACAGTAAGTGGCGTAATATGCAAACCAAATTGTCGCCCCATACTTTCGTACCAATAACAATAGCCAACAATGGCCGTATCACAAAGACGAATTAATTGATTCTTGATACTTTCAGTGCGCTCAAAAATACTATCCAAAGTCTGAGAGCGACCTAATGCAATCTTGATAACTTCAGAAAGAAACTCTATTTTTTCTTGTAATAATTCAACTGATTTTTTGACCGCACTTTGCTTAAATAGCTCACGCCAATTTCCTCGCTGATTTCCTTCCCCAAGAAGAAGACGGAAATCTTGAATAACTTTAAGCAATGTATCTGCAGTAGTGCCAAGCTGTGGCATATCTTTCAATTCTGTTCGATAAACAATATTGATATCTTTACATAAATCAAATAACTGGCGAGAGGTTAATGATTGACCAAAATACTGGCTTGCAATATCGGGAAGTTGATGAGCTTCATCAAAAATAATAACTTCTGCATTAGGGATAAGCTCACCAAAGCCACTTTCTTTTACCGCCATATCAGCAAAGAAAAGATGGTGATTTACAACAACGAGATCTGCATTTAACGCTTTTTTACGAGCTTGTGCTACATAGCATTCAGCGTAGTTAGGGCAATCTGTTCCCAAACAACTTTCTGCCGTACTCGTCAATTGAGGCAAAATTGGGCTATCTTCAGCCAATTCAATACATTCTGTCAAATCACCTGTTTTCGTCGCATTATTCCATTTTCTTACTTTACTTAAATCGGCTAAAACAGATTTATCCCCAAGCACACCTTGAGCAATAACTTGATCCAGGCGCTCCAAACACAAATAATTGGCTCGTCCTTTCAATAACGCAATTTTTCCAGAATAATTTAAGGCTTTTTTTATGGCAGGTAGATCTCTTGAAAAGAGTTGATCTTGTAGATTTTTAGAGCCGGTTGAAATAATCGTTTTCTTTCCAGCAATGAGTGCCGGCGCCAAATAAGCAAAAGTCTTTCCAGTACCTGTTCCAGCTTCTACAACAAGCGGTCGCTTATGTTGAATAGCATATCCTACTGATTGAGCCATTTCGAGCTGCTCTGCTCGTGGCTTAAATCCTTTGATATTCTTACTCAATTCGCCATCACTGGAAAAGATCTTACTTATCTGTTTTTTCATAATTATTGCTATCTAGAAATAGGCGAAGATTTTATCATTATTAGGCTCATTTATGTATGAATTCTAATATTTTATATAAAACAAAACCCCAAGCTCTTCAGCTCGGGGTTCTACATTCAGTACCTGGCGGTGTCCTACTCTCACATGGGGAAGCCCCACACTACCATCGGCGCATCGGCGTTTCACTTCTGAGTTCGGTATGGGGTCAGGTGGGACCACCGCTCTATCGCCGCCAGGATTATTCCTTTAATAACTTCTTCTATCTCTTTCTGCTCTCACTATCTCTAGTGCTAACAACCAAACAAGCTGATTCAACTTCAAAACTTTCTCTTTCGTCTCTGAGTTTCTTCTCGTCTTACCCAACACCCAAAACCCTTGAGCGTTGTATAGTTAAGCCTCTCGGGCAATTAGTATCTGTTAGCTCAACGGCTCGCACCGCTTACACACCAGACCTATCTACGTCTTAGTCTTAAACAACCCTTACTGTCTTAAAAACAGGGAGAACTCATCTCTTGGCAAGTTTCGTGCTTAGATGCTTTCAGCACTTATCTCTTCCGCACTTAGCTACCCGGCAATGCGTCTGGCGACACAACCGGAACACCAGTGGTGCGTCCACTCCGG